>JAYYSE010000121.1:0-4873 GCA_036126475.1 Pseudomonadota bacterium
GGGGGCCATTTGACAGTCAGTGGGTTCTCGAACGAAAAGGCGATATAGCAACAAGCCTTGGATTTAGTGCATAAGCCAGCGAAAGCTGGCTTTCTTTTTGGGTGCGGCTAAAAGAGAGACTAGCTACTTACAAAGATAAGCAGTACCAAGCATGGTAACCGAAGTTGAAAAATCTTGAGGTAGTGTAAAAATGACCGTATCTGCACCAAGTTGGATCGCGTTGGTTTTAAGCTCATTCACCGCCCCCTGAATCAAGGTGTCATTCGGGTAAAATAGGTAACTGTACCAATGGCCTTCGCTTCCGGTGACTTCCCCTTTATACTCACACTGGTCGATATTAATGATGCCGTGATAATCCATTCTCACACTGTCGGCTTCATCATGAGGTACTGAAGTGGGTGTGGTGCATCCCAACAGCATGCTACTCACTGCTAGTGCCATCCATTCCTTTTTCATACGTTAGTCCTGTTATGGCATCAAATAAATCGCAAAACCTACCCAGCTCGCGATTAATAGTATCCATGGCAATTTACTTGAGTGATTTGATGTCGCTTCAACACTAGCTGTTGCATTGTGCTCTTGCTCTATCGCCGCTTTTTGAGTTTGCTTTTCTTTTTGTACGCGTTTCTTTGCTTTATCTGCTTGGCGGTTACGTTCTTTTTGTTGTTTTTTATAAAGCGCGATGCCTTTCTCAATACCCTGAGCAATCAATTTGGTTTGTTCTTTAGTTTGAGCGGGTCTTTGAGTCGCTTTGGCTATCTTCAGTGCCTCTTGTTGAGATTCAACAGATGGGGTACTCGTTTTCTTTTTCATACTGAGCTCGTTAATTAAAACTTATTAACCAATAAGATAACGTAAACCTAACTAAGTATGAATGATTTGCGTTAAAGTGTTGGTTTGAAAACAAGTGAAAGTGAGATTTGTGCGGTACTCCATAGAACAATACGACAAGCACGGCTTCTTAAAGGCGCCAATCTTATTATGGTTAGGTTGGTTATTTCTTGCGAAAGCTCTCGTCGTTTTCATCGTTGCAGGTGCAAGTAGAGAGTCTGGAACCGATATTCTCGAGATCATCTATCCGGATCATCACATGTTTTATGTTGGGATTGCCCTGAGTGTCCCTAGCTTGTTACTGATGTGGTTATTCGGACTAAGAACTCCAGAGAGAAAACGCCTCAATAAAGTGGTGTCATGGGGACGTTGGGTGACCATGGCTGCTATTTTAGCGCAGGGCTCCCATACGATTTATTTAATCTATTTGGATAACGGCTGGTTCCGTTGGTCAAATGGTCTGACTCTATTGTTACTGCTGTGGTTAGCGCTTTATCTAACCAATAGCCATGCAGCAAGGGATTGTTTTAAAGTGGTTGAGCACGAAGACTGATTATCATCAAAACATTTGTCCCATTCACAATTATACTTAGAAGCTAAAACTGGAAGGAATAATCTATGCTTAATGTCTCAAATGAGCAGCCTAACGTTCAAAGTGCTATTTTGCCTGAAGCTGGGCCTTTCGCTCTTTACGTTCAACTGAAAGTGAATGCTAACACTGCTAATGTATTAGCAGAAATCCAAAAGATTCCAGCGCTAATCGAAGAACTAAACCAAACTCAACCAGATGCGAGCCTGACGGCTTCAGTTGCGTTCTCTAAGGCGTTTTGGGACAAGTTCGAGCAAGCAGCTCCTACTGATCTGATCGACTTCCCAGCGCTTGGCGAAGGCGATGTTACCGCACCTAGCACGCCAGCTGATGTGTTAATTCATTGCCATTCAAACCGACACGATCTGCATTTCTTCATCTTACGTAAATTGCTATCTGAAGTAGCGGCAGACGTTGAAGTGGTTGATGAAACTTACGGTTACCGCTTCCTAGATTCTCGTGATATGACGGATTTCGTCGACGGTACTGAAAACCCGAAAGATGCACAACGCGTGGAAGTTGCCATTGTTCCTGAAGGCGAATTTGCAGGTGGTAGCTACGTGATGGTGCAGCGTTTTGTTCATAACCTGCCAGCTTGGAATCGATTGAACGTATCGGCGCAAGAAAAAGTGGTTGGTCGTACTAAGCCTGACTCAATCGAGCTAGATGATGTTCCTGCGGCGTCTCACGTTGGTCGTGTAGATATCAAAGAAGAGGGGAGAGGCCTTAAGATCGTTCGGCACAGCCTACCTTACGGCACAGCAACGGGCGACCATGGTTTATTGTTCATTGCTTACTGTAACGTTCGTCATAACTTTGATGCGATGTTAGAGAGCATGTACGGCGTAACCGATGGCAAAACAGACCAACTGCTTCGCTTTACTAAGGCAGTGACAGGTGCTTACTACTTCGCTCCTTCAACTGTGATGTTGAGCGCATTAACGATTAAGTAAGACGTCTCAAAATAATAAACAAAGGGAGCCTTAGGGCTCCTTTTTTATTAAAGCTTTATCTGAATTGGTCGATATAAAAGCAATAGTGAGTGTAATTCATCTTTTTGTGCGTGTAGGTCTATGACGATAACTGTTAATACTAATGTCTCAGCGTTGGTGGCTCAGAGGAATCTCTCTAATGCCAACAACATGCTGAACCAATCTTTGGAGCGCTTGGCTTCAGGGAGTCGTATTAATAGCGCCAAAGACGATGCTGCAGGTCTTCAAATCTCCAACCGTTTAGAAGCGCAGATGAGTGGTATTGATGTCGCTGTTCGAAATGCGAATGATGGTATATCAATTATGCAAACTGCCGAAGGCGCAATGAACGAAACCACTAATATCATGCAACGTATGCGTGACTTGTCACTGCAAGCGAGTAATGGTTCGAACAGTCAGTCGGAAAGAACGGCCATTCAAGAAGAGATTACCGCATTAAACGATGAGCTGAATCGTATTGCAGAGACTACTTCTTTTGGTGGCAAAAAACTTCTCAATGGTAATTTTGGTAGTACGTCATTTCAGATTGGTGGTAGCTCTGGCGAGGCGGTACAAATCGGCCTCAAAAGTATGCGTACCTATGACATCAACATGGGTGGTTTTAGTTATGTCGCTAATGGCATGGCCAATGACTCGTGGGCAGTGAAATCAAATCAGAATGATATGACGATGTCGTTTACCGATCGTTTTGGCCAGCCTCAAGAGATCACCATTAATGCGAAAGTCGGCGATGACATTGAAGAGTTGGCGACCTACATCAATGGTCAAACGGATCTGGTCTCAGCTTCGGTTAATGATGATGGGCAGCTTCAAATCTACATGTCTGGTGAAGATACCTCTGGCACTATCTCTTTCTCTGGTTCACTCGCGAGTGAACTGTCGATGTCAGCGGGTTACTATGAGTCGGTGAATGACATCAATGTGACGGATTTGGGGGGGGCGCAGCGTGCTGTTTCTATTTTAGATACCGCGATGAAGTACGTGGATAGCCATCGCTCTGAATTAGGCGCAATGCAAAACCGCTTCGAGCACGCCATTAACAACCTTGAAAATGTTCATGAAAACTTGGCGACCTCAAACAGTCGAATCAAAGATACCGATTACGCCAAGGAAACGACTCAGATGCTAAAGCAGCAAATTCTGCAGCAAGTGAGCACCACCATTCTGGCTCAAGCGAAACAAGCACCTAACCTTGCCTTAACCTTGTTAGGTTAATCAATTACTTTAAATCTCATAACACCATTTCAGTTTATTTGGCTTCTTTGGTTAATTAAAACACAAAACATCGCTCGACTGACTTCTCGACAACTTTAGCTTTTTTCTTATCTTTTTTTGATAATTTTACTACCAGTCACGCTTTCCTATTCTTTGTCGCTATTTCTTTAATTTTATTGTTTTTTTCCTAAAGGTTTCGTCAGTTACGCCGTTATTAAAAGTAACTTTGAGAGAACTACTTGGTTTTCCGAGACGTCGGAAACCGCAATACCGGAAAATCAATTGGAGAAATCACCATGGCAGTGAATGTAAATACCAACGTTTCAGCGATGACAGCGCAACGTTACCTAAACAACGCAAACAGCGCACAACAAACATCAATGGAGCGTCTAGCTTCTGGCTCTAAAATCAACAGCGCAAAAGACGATGCTGCGGGCCTACAAATCTCTAACCGTTTGAACGTTCAAAGCCGCGGCCTAGACGTTGCTGTTCGTAACGCGAACGACGGTATCTCTATTGCACAAACTGCTGAAGGTGCAATGAACGAGACAACCAACATCCTGCAACGTATGCGTGATCTTTCTCTACAATCTTCAAATGGCTCAAACTCAAAAGCTGAGCGTGTAGCGATTCAAGAAGAAGTAACAGCACTGAACGACGAGCTAAACCGTATCGCGGAAACAACGTCTTTTGGTGGCAACAAGCTACTTAACGGTACTCACGGTACTAAATCATTCCAAATCGGTGCGGATAACGGTGAAGCGGTCATGCTTCAACTGAAAGATATGCGTTCTGATAACGCTCAGATGGGTGGTAAGAGCTACCAAACTGAGAACGCTAAAGACAAAGACTGGAACGTACAAGCGGGTTCAAACGACCTAAAACTGTCGTTCACAGATAATTTTGGTCA
Organism: Pseudomonadota bacterium; assembly: GCA_036126475.1. Classification (GTDB taxonomy): domain Bacteria; phylum Pseudomonadota; class Gammaproteobacteria; order Enterobacterales; family Vibrionaceae; genus Vibrio. The sequence goes on from JAYYSE010000121.1 coordinate 4,538, forward strand.
GGCACAAGAGATCGACATCAACGCAAAAGCGGGTGATGACATCGAAGAGCTAGCGACTTACATCAACGGTCAGCAAGACTCTGTGAAAGCGTCTGTAACTGAAGACGGTAAGCTACAAATGTTTGCTGGTAACAACAAAGTGAGCGGCGATGTTTCTTTCTCTGGTGGTCTTGCTAGTGAACTAGGCATTCAAGCAGGTAAAGACGTAACCGTTGATACTATCGACGTAACGTCTGTTGGCGGCGCACAAGAGTCTGTAGCTGTAATCGATGCAGCACTGAAGTACGTAGACAGCCACCGTGCAGAGCTGGGTGCTTTCCAAAACCGTTTCGACCA
>JAYYSE010000122.1:0-19449 GCA_036126475.1 Pseudomonadota bacterium
GGCTAACAGAGCGAGTGCATGTTAACACAGTCTTTCGAGATGTACACACATTGATTGCGAAATCAGTGTTTTTTTTGTCATACCGTGCGAATCCACAAAAAACACACTGAATTAGTGATAGTTTTATCGCTTCAAACAACACAACAAAAGGAAGCATCTCAGCCTCCTTTTATTCGATCATAATTATAGACGATATTAGCGTTTAAAGCTTACATCTTCCGTTTTATCTAGATTAATTTTGGTCTTCGCTGGTTGTGTCTCTGCGATCACTTTACCGTGACGTACTGAGTACTGCACGGGCACTTGACGACGTACTGCATCAAAACCGTTTTCAGCAGGAAGAATCAGTAGGCTACCAGGCTTACCTTCTTCGATACCGTAGTTGTCTTGGATGTTCAGTGTACGAGCAGAGTTTTTGCTAATCAAATCAAGCGAGTTGTTGATTTGGTCGTAGCCCATCACTTGAGTCACATGCAGGCCCATATGCAGTACTTGAAGCATATTTGCCGTGCCTAGTGGGTACCATGGGTCAAAGACATCATCGTGGCCAAAACAAATGTTGATGTTGGCAGCTAGCATCTCTTTAACGCGAGTTACGCCGCGACGTTTCGGGTAATCATCGAAACGACCTTGTAAGTGAATGTTCACTAACGGGTTTGCAACGAAGTTGATGCCAGACATTTTCAACAGGCGGAATAGGCGAGATGCGTAAGCACCATTGTAAGAGCCCATCGCTGTTGTATGGCTTGCGGTTACCTTTTCACCCATTTCGAACTTGTGAGCTAAGGCTGCAAGTGTCTCAACAAAACGAGATTGCTCGTCATCGATTTCATCACAGTGAACGTCGATCAAGCAGTCGTACTTACGTGCAAGTTCAAATACATAGTGTAATGATTCAACACCGTATTCACGAGTGAATTCAAAGTGCGGAATAGCACCGATAACATCAGCACCGATCTTCACCGCTTCTTCTAGAAGTTCTTTGCCGTTCGGATAAGACAGAATGCCTTCTTGAGGGAATGCAACGATCTGGATGTCGACCCATTCTTTCATCTCTTCACGTACTTCAACCATCGCTTTTAGCGCGACTAACGTTGGATCAGAAACGTCTACGTGAGTACGAACGTGTTGTACACCGTTGGCAATTTGCCATTTCAAAGTTTGCTTCGCACGTGACTTAACATCTTCAATTGAAAGCAGTTCTTTGCGCTCAGCCCAACGCTCAATACCTTCAAACAAGGTACCAGAGATATTCCAGTTAGGCTCACCAGCTGTTTGAGTTGTGTCTAGGTGAATGTGCGGTTCACAGAAAGGAGAAACCGCAATGCCGCCTTGTGCATCAAGAGTTTCGCCCTGATGGTTGATTTGCGCGTCATTATCGAGAATGCGAGAAAATTGACCATTTTCAATCAGAATCTGTTTCAAGCCTTCTTGGCCTTGAAGTTTTGCGTTCTTGATTAATAAGGTTGTCATAGTTTGTCCTTAAGCGGCCTGAGATTTCAGAGCTTTTTTATTCAATAGAGGGTTTAGCACTAGGTAACTGATAGCACCGCCTAATACTGCGTTCAATGGAACAACGCCAGGAAGGAAGTGACCTGCTGCTACGCCTGTTGCAACCGCGATAATGCCAGCCCAGTTAACGGTTTGGAACTCCGTATTTGCAAAATCTTTGTAACGCTGACGGTTCGCGAAGAAGTCTGCGATGATTACGCCACCAATTGGTGGAATCGCTAGCGAAAGGAACGTTAGCCAGCCAACGAAGTTGTTGTATAACCAAAGCGCGAAAATGGTACCGATAATGCCGTTGATGATAGACATTGTAGTACTCGAGCGACCGGTGATGTTTGAGAAGCCTAAACCTGATGCGTAAAGCGCGTTTTCGTTAGTCGTCCAAATGTTTAAACCTAGTACGATAATCGCCGGAAGTAGAAGACCTTGTGCGATCATGACATCAGAAATATCAGCTTGGCCTGTAGCGGCAGCACCGGCTGCACCGAAGATGAACATCAGGGAGTTGCCGATGAAAAATGCGACCATAGTAATGAGTACCGCACTTGCTGGTTTTTTACCAAAGCGCACGAAGTCAGCCGTTAATGTACCTGCACTAACAAATGAACCCACAACCATAGCTAGCGCAACAGAGAAGTCCATTGGCGTTTCTGGTTTGATAAGCTGCAGCTGTTCTAGACCACCTACGCTGTCTACCGCTGCCAGCACAGAGTAGCCCCCTAGAATCGCGATAGCAGGAACGGCAACCGCTGAAAGTACCATTAGCGCCTTGATGCCGAAGTACACTGTACCCGTCATTAACAAGCCCGATACAATGATTAGTGTGTTGGTATCGATGCCTGTCGCTTTTTGTACCGGAATTGCAAACATAGCTACACCTACGCCAAACCAACCGACTTGTGTGCCGCCAAGTAGGGCTGAAGGAAGCCATGAGCCTTTGGTACCGAAAGAGAAACGAGCTAGGAGGTGAGTTGAGAGGCCAGTAGATGAGCCGATGTAGCCAAGAAAAGAAGTGTAAATACCGAGAATTAGGTTACCGATGAGAACAGCGAGGAAGAAATCGTTGAATGAAAGGCCTGTCCCGAGTGAACCACCTGTCCACATACTTGCAGAGAAGAAAGTGAGTCCAAGCATTACCATGGTGAGTGAAGCAACTCCTTTCCTAGCCGATGGTGGAACCGGCCCTAGACTGTAGTTATTATCAGCAGCCATTTTTTAACCTCCGCAAATGTTCAAAATTAAAATTAACGGTCGCCATATTGCAGGCAAACGTGCGCATTATGGTGATATAAATCACATAGTCAATGCTAAATTTGTCAATAGTCAGTCGTTAAAACCAGTTTTGGCTAAAATTTATATATAAAACATGGCGTTGTTTGTATGGGCTTTTTGTGGAAATTAATAGGAAACGTTTTCTATAACGTGTTTGCGACTAACAATATGCAGGTTGAGTATGAATGTTGAGTGTTATTGGTATGAATGGTTGTCTGTATACAGGGAGTGCAAGTTTAGTAAACGATAGGCAAAAAAATAGCCAATCGCAATAACCGCGATTGGCTTAAATATTTTGTGAACAAGTATAGGTTCACTAACAACGTCAGTTGGCTAGGTGACCCTCGGCTTAAGAAGGGTCATTGGGTACTTTGCAGTTAGTGTGCCAACTTTAATAACCTGATTATCGCCTGTTTGATAGCAATTTGGTGCGTATTTAAGCGCTTTTTTTGCGTTTTGATACTTTGTGTTTGCGTAATGCAATTGCATTTTGCGAATGGGTGCGATTTGACGACAAATAGTAGGGGAGTTCAAGATGTTGGCTCTTCTTTCCAGTTTAAACCTATCGATTTATATTCAAGAAACGAAAAGCCCGAGTAATCAATGATCACTCGGGCTTGGTATTTCTAATCCATTAAGGTGGTTAGATAGAGTAGAAGAAGTACAGTTGAGACTTCATTCTAATGATGATGCCACGAATAACATCGAGGAAGGCCATAAAACTAATTGGCTTCTCACCACTAACCCAAGCAAGCCCTACTGAGCCGACAGGGATGTCGTAACCTTCTGTTTCATCAATCTTTAAACGAACGAAGTGGTGCTTGTTCTGAAGGTTTCGACCTGTGGTTATTCGGACCTGTTCATCGATACCTAATAAGCTGGCTTGTGCCTCCCCCGTTGCTTCCACAATTCCTTCTACTGTCGCAGAGAAGATTTTCCCTGGGTATACCGCTGTTGCGAACTCCGCAGGCAGACCTACTTTGATATTGCGAATCGCTTGGTGGTTTACTCGCATTAATACGTATTTCTCCTCGGTATACATTTGGATACGAGGCATCATCGAAACACGTTGCCCTTCACGAAGAATAAAGTTGGTAACAAAGCCATCTGATGGCGCCGTTACTTTCGTGCTATTCAAGTCCCACTGTGCCTGTGCCAATGTGGATTTAGCAGAGTCGACCTCGGTTTGCTTCTTACTTACATTGGTTTCGGCTTTTTGGATGTTTAACTTGGCGTTCTCCGCATCCACCTCTTTCTTACTCAACTGAGACTCAAGTGTAGTCACATTATGGGTCGCTAAGTCCACTTTTGCGGTTTGTTGGTCGATATCAGACTCTGTAATGGTGTGCTCAACCACACTGTTTTGCTTTTGATAACGATCCAGCGTCTTAGACTGTAAAACTAAGTCGGTCTTTGCTGACTCAATCTGTGCTATTGAGGCTTTGATGTCTTCAAGCGCAGATTGGTAGCTGACTTTTGCAATGCTGACTTCTTGGCGAGCTGTGTCTAACGCGACTTCTGCTGACTCAAGTTGAACCTTCGCCTTATCTCGAGCGATCACATATTTGGTATTGTCAATCTCATAGATTAACTGACCTTCAGCTACGTCTTGGTTTGGGTGAATATGAACTTTCGTGGTTTTTCCCGTCACATTGGTTGAATCTGGACGCAATTGAATATGGGGAGATTGAACGACGGAACCACCTGAGAGGTCCATCGGCGTAAAGTTAATCAGTCCTACCCACACAAACAGTAACCAAGAAGTACCACCTAGGTACGCAAAGGCTTTCGTTCCTTTATTCCAAGGCATACCAATCAGCCTCAGTAAATAAATGAATAGTGCCCAAATAGCTAAGCCTTCTAACATGCTTGCTTCTCCTCGTCTTTGTTATCAGCGTTACTGGTTTCTTTCGGTGCTGCGGGGGCTTTCCATGTATCCCTAAGGTGGATGATTGCTTTTTCCATATCAACGAATGCCAAAATGACGGCGAGTACCCACACCCAGTGCCATAAAAAGCCAATCCAAGTGAGCGCGGTGATCAAACCGAGTTGTTGATGCTCTTTACTGTGAGCCTTGTTGATCGGTAGTTCATGGACTCGCCAGAACCCGTAACATGCAGCGGCAATCGTTGCGACGAGTACAACACCTGCAACAACATGTAGCACTGTGTCAGCGCCAGTTCCAACAAATGGGACACTTACTAAACTCATTGATATACCCTAGGTTAAATTGAGCGCTGAGTGTGATTGATATCAGATTTATAGGTTGAAAATTTACTAATTACTTTAATAATGACACCTATATGAGGTGATCTGTAATTGTTTCGGCTGGGGTTTGCGACGAATGAATAATTGTAACTTCTTAAGAGCATTAGGAATTTTAGGTATATATCAGTACGCAGCGGTGAATCGTGAGCTAGATATGGATTCTTTAGGTATTCCCAAATCGGTATTTGCTAACGCTATGAACCTAATTCCGGTCAATGAAGTGGATAAATGGTATGGCTTACTGGAGCAGAAAACGGATGATCCAGACATCATCTTAAAGCTTGCTGATAGAGTCGATATCGAAAAGTTAGGCCCGCTTGCTAAATGGTTTTTCTCCGGACATGACCTAGCTTCGACCATTCGACGCGTTAACATCGGGCTACATTGTTTGCAGTCTGGCGCTTTTTTATATGGGGCGCAAGTGGGCAACCTGATTAAGTGGTGTTATGACAACCCTGAATATTCTGAGACTGGTAAGGTTCACGATTCCGTACGTGTTGCGATCTTTATGATGAAGATATTAAGGCGTTATCTCGGGCCTGATTTCGTGCCTTCTGCCGTTTCTATTGCCGGACATCGAGAAAATACTGAGCTTTATCACAAGTACTTTGGTTGCAATATTCAGTGGGGACAACCGAGAACTGAAGTATGGATACTGAGTAAATCTAGGCTATCTATGAATCACTCGCCGTCAGAAGGGAAAATGAGTTTAGCGATGAATTTCCATGATTTAGATAACTATCTCAACATGCCAGACGCAGGTGATGAACATAAGGTGACCTATGAAATGATCAACTATAGTCGCCACTTTGGCTTACCAACGTTGAATAAGGTGTCGAGCTTACTTGGTTTGTCTGAGCAGCAGTTTCAGCGACGACTGCACAAACTAGGAGTTAACTTTTCCACCATTATGGGTTACGCATTGAGTAACGTTGCCGTTGAGTTGCTGAGTTATTCATTGCCGGTTGAAGAGGTGGCGAGACGCCTCGGTTATACCAACGTGGCAAGCTTTACGCGAATGTTTAAAAAGCACCGTGGCTTGACCCCGAAGCAATATGTCGAAAGGTTTAGAACTGGTTTATAGAGCTTTATCAGGTGTGTTGTTTGCTCGATAAGTACACCATGGCCCAAGTGCTGATAATGAAAGGCGCGGTTAGTGGCAGTAAGTTAAAAGTGTGGAATATGAGTGTAATGAGGCAACTCAACATACCGCCTAATATCACTAAAAACCACGAAACTCTTGGATAGAGAACCAGTGCGAGTGTCGCTAGCACAGTGTTGTATCCATATAGCCCTTGAGTGATCAGTTGGTCATTTGCGCCAATTACCTCGCTAAACAGAGTGCTGATTGCTACTGCCAACACTACCCAAATAGCGTGTCGGATGTTGTTAAGCATGATCGCCACTAAGATAATTAACCCCGTCCACGAATTGTTGATAAAGCTGACTTGGCTGACTCCTTTTAGCATGATCACGATAAAAGGGGGTAGGTGAGCCTCTAAATTTGTCGCTATATTGTTGTATGGGGCTTGCTCATCGGCAGAAGGAGAAAATACCGACAGATCTAAGCTCCACTGAGCCACATAAATTACCCAAGATGTTATGACGAAAGCGCTGGTATAGCCTAGGTACTTTTTAAAGCCAAATACCACGGTTGCGATGGGAACAGTGAACAATGCACCTAAGAAGGTGACCATCACTAAGACGGGTGTGATCCCCAATATATTTCCGATAAACAGGGCGACGAGAGCACCATTCAACGCATACATTCCATTATTGATATTGTCGATTGGCTCTCTGGTATAGCAAGAAAATACATAACTGCTCACTGCACCGAATAGTGTAAGGGCTAAGACAGAAAGGGATTCGACTGAGATGGCAATCAGAAATAAAACAGACGTGATGATTGTTGGAGTAAAGTAAACTTGCCCAATACCATTGAGCAAGCCCTGATGTTGTTGAAAGTCCTTATTCGTCTGCATCGCTCGGCTACGTTATTTACTGATGTTAAATTTTTGATAGCCAGATTGTAAACAGTTTTAACGCGTTGGCCATTTCGGTCTGTCAATTTTGATACCAGCGTTCACCATAAGCCTGTTGATAATCCGGCTTTTCAATGAGCCCCTCTTGCTCGGGTGCAGTTTCTTGCGGGGCAACAACGGTTCGATAAGGCAGTACACCCGCCCACACTGGGGTATCCATATCTGCTTTGTCGTCGTTCACACCATGCTTACCAATTTATACTGATGCTTTGGTTAGCGGTATCGCCAATAACTCAGTCGCAATGAGCTCTTTTTCATTGCTCAGTCTAACCTCGTCGGCTCTCCCCGGGGCTATCTGCTCAATGAAGATATTCAGCAAGCGATCCTTTTCTTGATTGTCGTCGATGACTAAAAATGCTCCGAGCACCACAGCAGAACGATAATGGGCGCTATGATGAAAGGCTGAGCGGGCCAAGACCCAACCATCGAATAAGGTGAATGTTAAACAGGTTGGCTCGCCTTTCTTAAGCCCTTTTAGTAAGCGACTGTTTTTAACGCTATGGACATAGACCATATCATCGACTCGCCAAGCGAGCATCGGTATCACCATCGGGCCTTGTTCACCTATTTTCTTTTTACGAATATGGCTCCGAGTGTTGAGCGTGATTGGAATGGGGCGTTATTGGGTTTTGGGAATGTTCGTTTGGCAGAAATAAAGCCGAAGATCAAAGCGATCGCTCGGCTTTTCTATCAATAAAAGGATCGATAGTGCTTATAACTTATCGATAGAGACGGTGGGTTTATCGAACCACTTTTGCCAAGGGAGTGACAATGTCACAAAAATCGTCACAGCATACAGCATTGACCAACTTAGGCAGATAAACACGACAGTACAGATAACCAACGAAAGCATCGCCGTGTACCTAGATGTACCTTTCAGAAGTTGGCAAGCAGCTAGCATTGCGAGCAGATAAACTAGAACAAAAATACCGTTAGCGAGCTTTAGCTGAACTCAAGATCTAGATTGGACAGCTCGCCAATCACACATGAAATCAGCGCGATAACGCCGATTACTAACGTTGGGTAGAGCGGCACTCCGCGGCTATTGAGCTGTGCCATTTTATGACGAGCCTGAGCCTAGATCATTCGTGACAAGCTTTGTGCGTATAGATTGAGGCTAGCGAAACAGGCAAAGAAACCAATCACACTGATAACAGCTTTAAACCCATTCCCAAACAGTTGTTCAGTTACCCATGGGATTAATGCGTCATCAAATTCCGCTGAGCCATACGCGCCTAGTTTGAGGATAACTACGTAACAAGCCCAATACACCAAGCCAGCAACGAAACAACCCACTACGATAGCAATAGGGAAATCTCGTTGAGGGTTCTTGAACTCTTCCCCCATATGAGCAAAAGCTTCGATCCCGACAAAGCACCAAAACATCACGGCCAGTGCGGCGCCGATAGCCCACTTAGAGTCAGAGGATAGGCTCGGTATTGCTGTATCGGCTATAGTGTTCTCTGCTTTCCAAACGAAAGCGCTGACTAAGGCAAAGATCGAAAGGGCAATCACGGTTTGCAGGCGGCCTGAAGACTTACTGCCCATCAAGTTGACCACAATCAGTAGTGCTACGGTAAAAATTGAGCGCCGAGTGGTGTGTTGAGCGGAGCTGGTAATAACTGTTGGGCAAAGCCACCAGCCAATGCGATAGCCGCTGGGATACCCACGGGTACTACACTTACAAATAACCAAGCAACACTCGTTTCCAACTTTTCACTAAACGCTTGGCGAACAAAATAGGCAGTGCCTTCCGCGTTCGGGTAGCGTTTACCTAGCGCGGCGAAAGTGAGAGCAATAGGACAAATGGCGATAAACAGGATTAACTAGGCTAACAGCGATAATTGACCTTCAATACCTGCCGCGATAGCGGGAATCATAAATAGCCCAGTACCAAGCAAGGTCGTTGAAAGTTGTCCAATGCCGGACATTAGCGTGATTTCTTGTTTTAGCTGGGTCATTCGCTCTCCTAGCTTGTGACGATTTTGATCTGGAAATGGAAAGAGTGTGAATGAAAGCTTATATTGTCGTCATCAATAATACAGCTAGCGAAACGTCGTAAGCCGCCGTCATTTAACGGTATTTCGTGGATTAAGTGTCAAAGTGTCGGCTGACCTAAACAGCGACTGTTATAAGTTCAAGAGTTGTGTCAAATTAGGCGTGTTGAATAGAACAATAAATGGGAAGAATCAAATTCATGGTATTGACGGTGTGCAATGGTGCCACTCAATTAGCGGAGAGACCGATATGATGCTGTATGTCGAGGTTGAGAGTATGGAACGTTTAAATCAAGTTCGCGATCATCTGCAAAGCTATCCAGAGCTTCGCCATCTAATGACTCATACTGTGTTGACCGAGTTTTTTAACACGCTGAATCCGACGGTACATTCATGCTAGGCAATATTAATTTAAACTTACTGCGTTCATTGCGTGTCCTTCTTGAAGAGTGTCATGTGAGCCGAGCCGCGCAACGCCTGCATATCACACAATCAGCGGTGAGTCGCCAACTTAGCCAGCTACGAGATTTATGTGGTGACCCTCTGTTAGTGCGTGATGGTAATAAGCTGGTGCCAACCAATCGAGCTATTTTGCTTAAAGAGAAACTCGATGACCTACTCGGTGAGTTTGACCACCTACTAGATGACAAACCGTTTGAACCACAAGAGTGGCAGGGAGAGTTTGTATTGTCTTCTAGTGACTATGTTGCTCAGTATATTTTGCCAGTGATTGTTGCCGAGGTATCAGCAGACGCGCCGAATATCAATTTGGCCTACCGTTTGTGGCAGCCAAACTACCTTGAATCACTCAATGAGTCAGGAATTCACTTGGCTTCCAGCATGTTTCCTAAAAAGCCGGAACATGTATCGAGTATCAAGCTTGGAGAGGACAAATCGGTGTGTTTAATGCGCAAATCACATCCATTGGCTCATAAAGAGGTGTTAAGTTCCGAAGATATTGTCCAGTATTCTCATATCAAGGTGACTGGAGGAGGGGACAAAGACAGCTACGCCGATATTGCATTGAAAAAGCAAGGGCTGAAACGCAGAGTGGCATTTAAGGTTCCTTTCTTTTCATCGGCAAGTAACGTGTTAATGCAAGACGATTATTTGATGATCGTACCTGAGCACATTGCCTATAACCTAGGTAGGCATCTTGAGGCTAAGTATTTTCCATTGCCATTCGAAACTGAAATGCACACCTATTGGTTAATGTGGCACCCGAAGTACGACAACGATTCGGCACATAAATGGGCTCGAGAAAAGGCATTCCAAGCAATGCAAAAGTCGAGTTACAATATCAGTATGACTTAAAATCATAACCATGATGATTATCTTTGATTTCAAATAATACTAAGTGGTAATTATGCTAACTATCAATGGTAGAGCGTTCAACAAGAACGTATGGTTTGACTAGGAATGAAATGATGACGGTAACAATTTGGTTTTCTTTATTGGCTATTTGTCTATTGGGAGCAATGTCTCCGGGGCCAAGTTTAGTAATGATTGCTAAACACAGCTTAGCTGGTGGTCGTATCAACGGGCTTATCGCTGCTTGGTCACACGCTGCGGGTATTGGTATTTATGCGTTTGCAACCATCGTAGGCTTGGCATTGGTATTGGAGCAATCTCCAGTGTTATTTAAAGGTATTAGTTTGACGGGTGCAGCTTATCTGTTGTATTTAGGAGTCAATGCTCTGCGTTCGAAAGGTGGGGTAGCTTCGAAATTAGAAGCTGGTGAACAGATGAGCTACATGCAGTCTGCTCGTGAAGCTTTCTTGATCTCTATCTTGAGCCCTAAGATCGCACTGTTCTTCATCGCTCTGTTCAGCCAGTTTGTCGCGCTTGGCAATGAGTTGACCAACCAAGTGATTATTGTCTCGACTCCGCTGATTGTTGATGGCCTATGGTACACCTTCATCACCTTGGTGCTATCTAGGCCTCTCATTGTTGAACGAATCCGTTCAAAAGCGCAGTTGATTGATCGACTTTCAGGTATCGTTTTGATTTTGCTTGCTGTGCGCGTAGTGTGGACTATATAGCGTTAAACAACGGAAACGTAATAAAAACTAAAAAGCTCACAGCGAATCGCTAGTGAGCTTTTTAGTTTTTATGAGTTTGTCTGGCTAACCTGCCGAGTTTAGTACTGAATCTAGTTTAGCCATAGAGTCGGAAAAGTAAGGGTTATACGTTAGGCGAGCGTGATTTTTACCTTCTTCACGGTATCCCCATGCTGAATACCACACTTCGCTGTTCGCATTACACTTCTCCTCAAAGCCCTCTTCTTGTCCGTTAAAGCAAATTTTTTCACTACCATTGATACCGTAATACGGATTGTTTGGTGAGAACAGCAAGCCCATGTGAGAACCGTTCGAGATACGTTGCTCTGGGATTTTCATGCTGTATTGAACAGCGCGAGGGTCATCGAGCTTGGCTTCTCCTTGCCACACCAAAACGTTATTCGGGTTTGGCATAGATTCAGTAAACGCCTGCTGAACGAAATGAGTGTCAATCACACTATCGCCTTCACTCATCATAATGAACACTGGCTTGTCGAATTGTTTCTCTCTTAAGTCGTCACGAACGATTTCTGAGGTCTCGTAGTATACCGATGCTCCGTTCATTGGCAGCGAGTTCTAACGCAGTATGTTGTCTTCAGGATCTTGGTCCGCCCAAGTCACAAAATAGCTCGCTAGCCCCGCGTATTGCACGGCCGATGAATTCGGTTGAAATGCAGGTGAAAACAGCAGTAATCCTGCGATCTTTGGATCCTTCATCGCTTGTGAGGTGACGAGGTTTGCACCGGTAGAGTAACCGCCTAGCCATACTGAATCGTACTCTTGCTCAAGTAACATAGTATGATGAGCCACCACGCCTTGCCAATCTTCGAGATGCGGTTGCATTAAGTCACCTGCACGGCTGCCGTGACCTGGAAGCAGCACGGTTCTCACCAAGTAACCTTGGTCGGCTAAATGTTCTGCAATGTCTTTAAACGAATACGGCGAGTCGCCTAATCCATGTACCAACAGAACTGCTTTACCATTAGGTGAGGTCGGCTTGTACTCAGTGGGTGAATTAAGTTGAACCTCTAGTTGCTTGTCTTCGGTGATGAATACTCGGTTTTTTAATAGCCAGTCTTGAGTTTCGGTCACATAGTCATCGAAGCTGTCTTGTTGATATTCAGGCAGGCTTGGCGAAGCTTCGTAAGCGGGAGTGATGGTCTCGTAGGAGCAGCCAACGAGACCTAAAGTCGTAATAGCGAGCAGAGTTAGAAGGATCTTTCTGTGCATTGCTTGGTGTAGTCTCTATCGTTGTTGTCTTGAAGCAAAAGCTTAGACTATTTTCTATTTGAAAGGTCTTCGTATTCGCCTTCAATAACACCAGCATCAGATGTTGATGAGTGGTGAGTGTCCATATAAGCTGCGAAGCCTTTTTTCTTCATTTTATTTTGAATGTGCTTTCCTGTGATTAATGCTGCGATAGCCAAAGGAATAGCAAGGATCAAGCTGGTGAATAGCGCCAAAAAGCCAGTAAATAGCGCAACAATCGTAACTAATATATTTTTCATATTCATTCCTCTTTTTCTATGTTGTTACTTTATCGCCCCTTTTCTGAACGAAACATGAACGCCGCAAAATAATTGACGAGAGTCACTATGACCGTGTGTTTGCCTTGGCTCGTAAATGTAGTTTTAGTGACGCACTAAAAATATGGTTTAAAGTTAATCTCTAAAATCAATGAATGAAAAGTTGGCATGCTTAATACTTAATAGGGTTTGGAATATGTCACTGTCAGCGAAGTACGTACAGCTAATAAAAAGTACTGGAGCCCCTATATGTTCTGTATTCAATGTGAACAGTGCAGTAAAAGTATTTGTCTCAACGCTTGGCAAAGAAGCGGAAACAAAAGTGAGTATGCCATTTGCTAATTCACTAGACGATTCAGTCTGATGTCGAGGTAGAACTTTAGAAGTGATTGTTTATCAGAACTTCTGATATAAAAAGGCCACTTAGATCGGTTAGAGAGATCAGATCTAAGTGGCAACCCTCCTGTTTATTCGGGAGAGTAAAACAGAAGGGGTTGCGAAGCCTGAAATAGGCTTCGCGGATATAGTTATTATGTTGTGGAGCTTGTTTTACTCAGAGATATTAAACCGCTGGGTAAGTTTTGTAGCGTACGCCCATCATTTGTTCCATACAGTGAATAACTTGGCAGCTGTAGCCAAACTCGTTGTCGTACCAAATGTATAGAACAGCGCGGTTGTCTTGTGCGATAGTCGCAACACCGTCAACAACGCCAGGGTGACGAGAGCCAACTAAGTCTGTAGAAACGATTTCAGTTGAGTCTGTGTAATCGATTTGAGCAGATAGGGCAGAAGATAGTGCCATTTCACGTAGGTACGTGTTCAGCTCTTCTTTGTTGGTGCCTTTCTCAAGGTTTAGGTTTGCTACTGCCATTGAAACATTTGGCGTAGGTACGCGAATCGCGTTACCGGTTAGCTTGCCTTCCATTTCTGGCATCGCTTTTGATACTGCTTTTGCAGCGCCAGTCGATGTCAGTACCATGTTCAATGAAGCAGCACGGCCACGACGGTCACCTGAATGGAAGTTATCAATCAGGTTTTGGTCATTGGTGAATGAATGAACTGTTTCGATATGACCAGACAGAACGCCGAACTTGTCGTGAACGGCTTTCAACACTGGTGTAATCGCGTTCGTTGTACAGCTTGCTGCTGAGATGATGGTGTCTTCAGGTTGAATCACATCTTCATTTACACCGAACACAACGTTTTTGATGTCACCTTTGCCAGGTGCAGTAAGCAGAACTTTGCTTGCACCGTTACACGCTACGTGTTGGCTTAGGCCTTCCGCGTCACGCCACACACCTGTGTTATCAACAACTAAAGCATTATCGATGCCGTAAGCCGTGTAATCCACGTCTTCTGGTTTATTCGCGTAGATAACTTGGATGAAATTACCGTTAACGATGATCGCTTTGCGCTCTTGGTCTACAACGATGCTGCCGTTGAACTGACCATGAACTGAGTCACGACGTAGTAGGCTTGCACGTTTTTCTAAATCACCGTCTTTACCACCACGAACTACAATTGCACGTAAACGAAGTGGGTAACCTGGGCCACTTTTCTCTACAAGAATACGAGTTAATAGACGACCGATACGACCAAAACCGTATAACACGACGTCGCGAGGTGTGGTCATCGCTTCGCCTTCTAATGAACCCATTAGAGCTGTTTGAAGGAAATCATCCATCGCGCTGAGATCTTCGTGGTTTTCCCAGTACTGAGCTGCTAGACGACCAACATCAACGCGGCAAGGTGACAAGCGCATTGATAGAAGATGTTGGATAATTGGTTGAGTTTGTTCTGCAGTTAGCGGTGAACCTGTGTAGCGTTTTGCGATGCGGTGAGCTTTGATGATGTCGATCGTTGTTGCGTTGACTAAGGTCTTACCGAAGAGGATAACTTCTACGCCTTTTTGGCGGTATAACTGACCTAAAGTTGGAGAGATGGATTCAGCAATAGTTTGACTAGTTTGCCAGTCTAGGAGGTGCTTTTCGGGACTCATCTTTACTCGGGACCTTTCACGTTAAGTTCTGCAGTCATGGCGATTGTAGGGAAGCCAATCAGCATAGGGGGTTGAGCTATCAAGCGGTGGTCTTTCATGCCACTTGAATGTGCTTGATATGCCTTGTGTGTAACTTGTAACTTTTATGTGGCAGGATTGTAAGGTACGACTGGTTATTCTGCTAGGAAAAATAAATGCAGATAAATTATCTGTAAGTTGGCGTGATATTAGCCATAAATCAAGTTTTACACTCAGATGAAGGCTATTGACTTTAACAATCTGTAGCACTTAATTTCCGCCAAAAAATACTCAAATCAAAATATGATATGTAATGAAAGTCATAGTGATCATTAAAGCTGTGATCACCAACCCAAGTTACACGTAAATGGTAAACAATAAACAAGCCAATCAGTCTGTTTTTTTGTTTGACCTTCGAATAAGCCATCGTTGCGTGAAAAAAATGCAGAGCGCAAACGTTTGGATCTCACAAATTTAACCTTAATTTAGTAATTTGTTCGTACCTAACACTTTGACTTGCTGCCTTTCTGACCTGACAGCGTGACTTCTTTACTTGTTATGCGAGCGATAATAACTCTCTCTCGGAAATGAAACGTTTCATTGATTTGTTATTCTGATAGCAGCGTTTTCTTCGTACACTGTACATAACTTGCCTTTCTGGACTCAGAGTATCGTTTGTTCATATCCAATTTGATCAATAACCGCTGTTAATGTCCTACTCTTTACTTGGGCTAGGTTAAATTACTTTCGGGAAGGGAGTAGTTATAAAAATGACATATATATCAATTAGGTGGCGTCTAATTCTTCTTACTACTGTGTCTGTAATCACCATGTTTGGGTTTACAGTCAACCAAGTGATCAAGAACGATACGAAGATGAAGAATCTTGAAACTACACGAGTTAAG
Source organism: Pseudomonadota bacterium (assembly GCA_036126475.1). Classification (GTDB taxonomy): domain Bacteria; phylum Pseudomonadota; class Gammaproteobacteria; order Enterobacterales; family Vibrionaceae; genus Vibrio. Next base: position 15,597 of record JAYYSE010000122.1, read on the forward strand.
GTTGAAGCTCTTCAATCTTTTAACACGGTTTCAAGTAATGCACATCGATGGTTAGTTCTGTCTAATGACTCTTCTGAGAAAGGCCAGTTGCTTTTAACCCTACAATCAGAATTGGATAGGCTTTCTCAGTTTGGGGCTCGATTAAAGCAGTCTGATGAAAACCTGAATATTGAGCCTCCACTAACCGAATTGAAGAATGTAGTAATGAGCCTGACTAATGCGACGCAAGATTCTGGCAATCAGGCGTTACTAGAGAAGGCTTTCGGATTATTAAAAGGCGTGTTGCTTCAGTTATCCGAATATCGGGTGGCTTTATTGGATGAAGACATTAGTCAAGCTGATGCGATATTCGTCCACCTCACTAACTATGTGTTTTGGAGCCAGCGAGAAGCATGGTTGAGCTACAGCTTGTACCGTTTGCCTGAGCAAGAAAATCAATATCTACTGAGTTACATCAGTGTGTTAGATCGACAGAAGCAGTTATTAGAGACCTTTTTCCAATCAGATACGAGCTCTCCAAGTATTAGGCAACTTCTTAATACAGTTTCCCAAGATGGGTTTCAAGACAAGTTCGCAACACGAATCCTCGAAGGAGAACTTTCATCACCCGAAGTGTATGAACACTTAAAAAGTCTAGAGGTCAAAAAGCGAGCTATTTCTCAAGCGATCAGTGCTTACACCAAGCAATTGCAGTTTGATTTAACAAACAACATTGCGTTACAGAAAAGACAAACTTTAGTGATCTCGTTCTTGATCCTTGCTGTTTCGGGTGTGTTGTTGTGGTTGGGAGCCATGATCTCAATCCGCTTGAACAAAAACCTATCAATGATCTTGAAGGGCGTTTCAGAATGCGCTGGTAACGATGGCAAGCCGAACGCCATAAAAATCGAGGGCAATGACGAACTCGCAGAGTTTACTGAAACTTTAAATAGGGTGATGGAATGCACCTACCAACGTAATCAAGAGCTTATTGAAGCCAAAGAAGCTGCCGTGTCGGCTAATAAGGCGAAAAGTGCATTCCTCGCCAATATGTCTCATGAGATCCGAACTCCCCTAAATGGGATCATTGGTATGGCGGAGATTTTATCGCAGAGTAAGCTAAGTCCTAACCAACAAGAGGTGCTTGGAGATATTGAGTCGTCATCGCACTCATTACTGGTGCTGCTGAATGACATTCTCGACTTGTCTAAGATTGAGTCGGGTAACCTTATGCTCTCTCCACACAATGCTGACTTACGTGAAGCCGTCTATGACTCAGTGAGCGTGATTTTATCGAAGGCGATCAGTAAAGACATTGAGCTCGATGTAAACATTGATTCTCAAACACCACCGCAACTGTTCTTCGATGAGTATCGTGTTAGGCAGGTGCTGACGAATTTATTGTCGAATGCCATCAAGTTCACCTCCAACGGCACCATTACAACGGACATCGCCTATACGCCAATGTCGATGGGGAGAGGCAAACTCGAGTGCAGTGTTTCGGATACAGGCATTGGTATTGAATCAGAGAAGCTAGGGTCCATCTTTGAGCCCTTCACTCAAGAGGATGGCAGTATCACGCGTCAGTTTGGTGGCACAGGGCTTGGGTTAGCAATCTGTAGGCAGCTTGTCGACTTAATGGGTGGATACATCACTGCCCGTTCAGTAAAAGGGGAAGGCTCTACCTTTACGTTTTGTCTGTATGTCGATGTAGTCGAGACGCAAGTTCAAAGCTTTGAAAATTTAAATCGTGCGACGATCATTTCTAACTCTTTTTACTATCTTGATCAACTAGTCAAAGAGTGTGAGCACCTCAATATAAAACCTAAGGTGGTGGGAGCGATATCGTCGCTAGATAAAGAGATCAAAGAGAGCGACTTTGTACTGTATTGCCATACCTTACATCACTCATTGCAGAGTGATTTAGCGGCGTTGAAAGAACTGTACCCGTTAGACCGCGTGATTGTTTGTCAGCACCACTTATTCAAAACCAATCTGATTACAGAGTCCGTTCATTCAACTCATACACTGCCATTCTTGGGACGACGTTTCTTGAATAGTCTATTGTCACTTGATGCGAATGAAGAGCCAGTACCCGAAGCCAAATCAGAAAAAGAAGAAGTGCGTCCTCTGAATCGACGTATCTTTATTGTCGAAGATAACTTGATGAATCAGAAGATAGCGAGCTTCTTTCTTGAACAAGCAGGCTACGAGTATCTAATTGCTAGTAATGGACAAGAGGCGGTTGATGTTATTACTCAGGGTGCACAATTTGATGCCGTGTTGATGGATTGCATGATGCCAGTCATGGATGGGATAACTGCGACCAGAGCAATCCGACAGTGGGAGATTGAGCAACAAACGACATCACTGCCAATTATTGCTTTAACTGCAAGTGTGTTAGAAGAAGACATCAAAGGTTGCTTTGATGCAGGCATGAATGCGTATTTACCCAAGCCTTATAAATCTCACCAACTCTACGACTTGTTTAGCAGCCTTGATATTGCCTAACTGATAACTGACTTAAAGCTCAACAAGGCTGTTGAGCTTTTTTCCATCGTTGGAACAAAGTTTAGTGCTTTTTAACGGACTTCCATTCCTAAATTGTATTGAGCAAGGCAGCGCCCGACATAACTAATTTTGACGAAAGCCGCCACAATGATGGTGCTGATGTGCGCCACGATCTGAACCGGTAATGAGAAATGATCCGCCATTGGGTAAGCGATAATTATGCTGAGTAGCATAAGCAAAGTGGTAATCGCTAGGCTGAAGTTAGATACAGAAAGTAGTATTTGAAAGCGTTGAGTCATCGTCTTCATATTGAATTCCTTGTTACTATTAGTTCTTTTGATACTTAACTAGTAGCAATTAGTGTTCCAATTTATAATTCCTTATTTATCAATTGCTTGTGTTTGAATCGTGGTTATTTGGTGTCAAAAGGACATGGTTGTTTAGTGAGTCTTTTTGACTTTATAGTGTTTTTTTACCATTGTCTGAAGCCACAGGTATCGATGTGGAAACGAACACCTGAATACAAACCCAGGCCAACGTTATTTTTCTGGCCAAACTCAGCATGAATTTTTTTGAGCTTTACATGCAGTTGTTCGCGAGTAATGTCATTGGCTGGGACTAAATCCAATGCGCAAAATTCTAAGTGTTTGCTTCGCAGTGCACCGCCAGCTTGTTGGTTATAAAGTTGAGTTCTTTCACCAGATACAGGAATCACCACACCGATTTCAGGCTCAATGTATTGTTGAATATATTTCAGTGTATTGATCATATTCGGCACGTTCTTCTTATCAGGAAGAGTAAACAAGGTGGTGTTATTCATCGCCCAGTCTGTTCCTTGTAATAGCACCAGGTGCAAGGGCATGCTTTGGGTTATGCCAGCATCTTTGAGCTGCTGTCCAATATCTCTTACTTTGTCTTCAGCGTGATTAAGTAGCATCCAGCCTCGAAATGCCGAGCGAGTTGGAACTTTGTAGCCATGAACGTCGACCACGAGATCGTCATAAGTGATTTCGGTATGCTCGGTGTAAAGCCTTTCGAACTCTTGTGGATAGGGTTGAGTTGATGACAGCGCTAAGGTGATCAGAATGGCTGAGTACATAAGGTGACTCCATTTCTTACGTTGGCCTATTAATGATATTTAAATCATTAAATACGTAAACGTAAGTATAGACACTGGAATTTAGGTACAAAAAAACCCACTACAAAGAGTGGGTTACTAAATAAGTCATTCAACTTTGTAAGATTACTTCTTACCTTGGATTTGCTTGTCTTCTTCTGTCAGCTCACGGATACGACGGCTGATATCGCGACGAGCTTTAGAAATCTCTGCGCTCTTGATGATGTGGTCATCGACACGATCTTC
>JAYYSE010000123.1:0-3151 GCA_036126475.1 Pseudomonadota bacterium
GCCTTGATTGCCGTAGATATTGGCTATGTACGCTAGACCTATGATACCCGTATTCGCTCGGAATCCACCTTGAATGATGACGCCTTGGTCCTTTGAATCTCTGAAAAATAGCTTGGTTGAGAGGGTAGCGATGAGGAAAAAAGCGAAATTAGCAGCGAGAGCAAATAATACTAAGGTGCTGCTGGCAGAGAAGTTATGTTCGGATTGAACGAGACTCAAGAACAGCATCGCTGGTAAGGTGATCTGAAAAACAATCTTAGAAGCGACATCAATGAAGTTGTCATTGATAAGCCCTATTCGTTTGAGCACCACACCAAGAAACAGCATTAAACAGATAGGGCCTGTCACTGAGGCTGAAAACGCAAACTGTTCCCAAAGTGTTTCCATTATTTTTCCTTAAATTTAGCCAACTTCAATATCCTTTGAATACTGTCGCATTTTTCCACAATTCTTTGAGAAGAGAAATTGAATCCCAATAGTTAAATAAAAATCTTTTACAAAAAGAACGAACGTGCTAAAAGTGATATATCAAATTTATCCTTGGTGAATAATGAGTAAAGGAAAGATAACCAAAGAGTATATTTTGAGCCATGCATTCGCTCTTGCGAGTGAGAACGGGCTTGAGAGTTTGACCATTGGCGAACTAGCCAAGCAATGTGGTATGTCTAAGAGTGGTTTGTTTGCACACTTCAACTCTAAAGAGAACCTGCAGCTCTCTGTACTTGAGTATTCCAATGCTATCTTCACCGAGCGAGTCATCATTCCAGCGAGAGAGCTTGGTGATGCTGACATTGAAGCGAAATTAAAACAGCTACTCGATAACTGGTTAGGGTGGAACCACTCATTCCAAGGCAGTTGCATGTTTATAGATGCATGGAAAGACGCAGGCAGCGAAACATCTGTGATTCAGCAAGCGCTGCAGAAAACCATTTCGGTTTGGATTGATTACTTGACGATTCAAGTAGCAAAAGCGGTGGAGAGTCAACAGTTTAGAGCTGACCTAGACCCAAAACAGGCGACCTTTGAGTTGTATGGACTCTACTTGAGTGCGAACTTGTTCTATTCGTTACGAGGCCAACAAGCGAGCCATACCCATTTTTGGAGTGGTGTTGAGCGCTTAATTGCTGGCTGGAAAGTGGTTTAACAAGTAAGCCATATAAGTAGTGAAGCCCATGAGTTTGGCCTACCTAAGGCCTAAAAAATTTAAGATAAGTGGCGGTAACATGCATAAATAGCGGTAGCGCCATTTTTTATACTAACAAATAGCACGGTCGTTCGTTTTTATGACCGAGCTGGACACGCCAGTAAATTTGGCGAGATAAGGAACGGTCATGAGTGACAAGATCTATTTTAATACATCGAATAAATTCAGTTTTAAGCGTAGCTTGATTGGTGCAACCACCAATCTGCACTACATCTTAGCGCCGAGCCATGCGAAGAAAACCGCGCGTAAACTGCTGCTTACGCCAATGCGAACTGAGCAAAAAAATGCGGATCCACAAGGGCTGATCAAGAGCGAAATTAAAGGCCGTGATGGTGTGCTAAAAACTTACTCTTTGGGTACAGGCCCAGTTTGGGTATTAACTCATGGCTGGTCAGGTACCGCGAGTCAATTCTTTCCTTTGATGGAACATATCGCCGCTAAAGGTTATACCGCTCTGGCTTACGATCACCCGGCACATGGTGGCAGCGATGGCGTGCATGGTCATATTCCGGCGTTTGTGAACGGTCTTGAGGCGATTCTAGATTCGGTGGGTGAAGTGTCAGGGTTGGTTGGTCATAGCATGGGCACCGCTTCTGCGTTGGAATGTAAGCACGCTAAATTGGAAAACAAGCCGCTGCTTCTGATCGCACCTGTATTGGATTACTTGGATAATTTGTTTGGCAGCGTTGCTCGTTCTGGTTATTCAATGAAGTTGTTTGAGGCGGTAGTTGGGGAAGTAGAAGAGCAGTTTAATTACCCAATTCAGTCGGTTGATCCGTATGGCAAGCTTGCGCTTCGTCAGTCTCAGACCATCATTGTGCATGATGAGCAAGATAAGTTTACTAAGTTCGATGTGTCGCAGCGTTCAGCGAATGAAATGGATCGCGTTACCTTGATTGCCACTCAAGGGCAAGGTCACGGTCGAGTAATGAAGTGCCCGCAAGTGTTTGAGAGCTTTGATATCTTGATTGGCTAGGTTTAGTTAATCAATTCGGTAATACGTAGGCTTAGATAAAACAACAAAAAGGCCAACCAGATATTTCTGGTTGGCCTTTGCTTTTAGGATTTTGGTAGGTATTTAGCTTACACCTATTTTTAGTTAGCACAGTTTGCTAGGCCAATTTTTTTCCATACGCCCCATTCACCAGAGTTAACTGGGTCATCACCTTTAGTCCACCATTTCGCTTCCCAAACCTTACCGGCTTGAGTCACTTGGTCGCCGCGAGTGTAGACTGCACTTGAATCCCAAGCGTAAGTACACGTACCACCGTCTGTGTTTTTCTTAAGTACTTTCACTGATGCAGCTGCGACTGATGAATCTGTACCGTCACTCACGGTCACAGAGAAGTTCAGAATAGTGTCTTGCGTGTATTCTGCTGCAACAAAGCTTACTGAAGCGCCTTGTACTGTTGCATCGATACCAGCAGGTACATGCCATGTGAAGGTTAGTGTGTATTGATCGGCATCGCTAGACGCTGATGCATCCACGACCACAACATCACCCGCATTGACTTCAGCCGGAGCCGAAACCACTGCAACTGGTGCTGTGTTAACTGGACCTGTATCTTTCGGGTTTACCGTTACAACAAGCGTGTCCGTTGACGTTGCACCTTCGTTGTCCGTTACTGTTAGGCTGAAGGTCAGTGTTTCTTGCTGAGCGACTTCAACAACATCGAAGCTTGCAATCGCCGCATTCGCGTTAGCCAGAGTTACTGCTGTACCGCTCACTTGAGACCAAGCATAGCTTGCAATTGTGCCATCACTGTCTTTTGAAGAGCTGCCATCCAGAGAAACAGAAGCAGGGCCTTCAACAGATTGGTCTGCACCGGCTGATGCGGTTGGTTTCTTGTTCAAAGGTTCTGTAGTGACACCTGCTAAACCCTCGTGCATCGCATTTAGGATGTCGCCGTTATCTGCATCAATTTCCCAAGAGAACAGACCCGCAAG
>JAYYSE010000124.1:0-22223 GCA_036126475.1 Pseudomonadota bacterium
GTAAAGACAGACGCTGTTTGCATGACTTAATTGCAGGCACTCAGGTGGTGAGTGTTGCCGTGCCTAGAAACCTCGATTTCAGCACCATCGAATGAAACACAGCCACCAAAAATTTAATGTTACTTTAAGGATATTATGATCAATCAGCTATTCTCTGCCACTGCAATGTACAGGAACTTACCAAATAATATTTATTATTTAGCTTTGGCTAGAATGATTTTAGGTATGGGTAACTTCATTCTCCCATTTCTTGTCTTACTTTTTACTGACAAGTTGGGATACTCCGCAACGGTAGCTGGCACCTTAGCAGTGGCGGGAACGGGAGGATACCTCTTCGGGAGCTTTTTAGGTGGGAGGCTATCGGATAGATTAGGACATAAACGAATCATGGTTTTTGGTGAGTTTACGTCTGCAGTATTGTTGATTGTTTGTGGTTTTTTCGCTGATGATCCCGTCATTGTGCCTACGCTGTTGCTGTCAGCCTATTTCTTTGGTGGTTTAGCTCTGCCCGCGAGCAATGCTCTAGTTGCTGATCTTTCCACACCTAAAAATCGTGATGCAGTTATTTCGCTCAGTTATTTAGCGTACAACTTTGGTTCAGCCCTTGGTCCTATCATGGCTGGTTATCTGTTTTGGAATCATACCGAGTGGATATTCTTTGGTAACGGGTTGGCTGCTCTTTGCTGTGTTGTTATTGTTGCTGTGTTTGTGAGCGTGCAACCTGGATTAGAATCGGCTAAAGATAGCGAGCTTGAACAGCCGGTCTCAGGCTCTGTTTGGTCCGTTCTACGATCAAGGCCAAGGCTTTTAGTATTCACTTTTTTATGCGGATTACTGTGGTATTCATTGAATCAAATGACAATGGCTAGCCCACTGTACTTGAGCCACGTGTTCGGCGAGCAAGGCCCTGTCATTTTTGGGCAACTAATGACTTACGCTTGTGTTTTAGTCGTGCTGATCACACCCATTTTAATGAGGTTAACCTCAACGAAAATTGAGACGGTTAGCCTTGCTTATGCTGGTTTGATGTTTGCATTTGGTTATATGCTGGTGATGTTGTATCCAACCATTCCTGTTCACTTCTTTGCTTGGTTATTTCTTTCGGCAGGCGAGGTCCTCCTTTTAACAAAAGAAGGGGTATATCTAGCAAACAACTCACCGTCGAGCCATCGTGGACGTATTCAAGGAGTGTTGATTACATCAAGAATGCTTTTTGTTATGCCTAGTTTTGTTGTCATTGGCTATTTTATTGATGATTATGGTTACACCTTTACTTGGCTGAGTGTGGTTTTAATTTCGCTTGCTAGTGCGGCTGGCTTCTACTTTATGTCAGCTAAAGCGCAACGTTCTCCTGCATTAGCTATTGACTAGCCTTTGAATCAGCTAGCAAATATTATCTATAAATTTACGGAGGTTGATTATGATTAACATAAGGAAAGCGGCTCGTTCTGATGCTAAGGATATTTTTGATATTCGAAGCCGCGCAATTCTTGATCAGTGTCCCGCTTATTACTCGGAAGAACAGCTTTCATTATGGACACAGGGCGAGATGTCTGAGACATTTATTGCTGACGTGGGAGCAACCTTTTACGTTTCCGAAGTTGATGGCCAAGTGATTGGTAGCGGTAAGATCAACACTCAAACGGGCCTGGTCGATGCCATTTTCGTAGACCCAGGCTTTTTCGGTAAAGGTGCAGCTAAAATGATGCTGCAATTCTTAGAGGGGCTAGCGAATCAACACAACTTGCCTCTAATGAAACTAGAATCGACTCTGAATGCAGCAGCGTTTTATCGTTCGTGTGGCTTTATTGGTGATGAACTTTCCACTTATCATTCTCCTAGAGGTATCAGCCTCGACTGTATCCCGATGGAAAAGTGTTTAACCCAAAGCTAAAGCTTGAATCCTCAGGTAAGCTGCTAGTGCCCAATGTGTTCAAATAAACAGCACCAACTCTAACTCTTGGTGCTGTTTTTACTTTCCTCTTACAATCTTTTCTCATATCGCTCTTAGTATCAAATCACTCCTTGTTTAACAGCAAGTAACTCATTATGAAGAACTTCTTCGATAGCGAACTGATGCTCTCTAGCTCTTTGAATTTCGTTTTGCTATCACTGGGGCTAACGCTTCTCTTACACCTTCCTATTTGGTGTGGATTCAATTTGAGCCGACGAAAATGGAAACGGATGGACTATTTGTGGCCGCTACTCGCGGGTATTGGAATGCTCGGTGCTGTGTCTGAAATTCGTGCCAAAGTCGCAGGTGATTGGGTCGAGACAGAACAAACCAGAGCGGTGGCGATTTTGGAGTCGGTGCAGCAGTTTTCTTTGGATAAGTTAAGAAGTGATGTCTGCAATGGGCAACCATCATTAGACAATCATGGGCAGCACCATGAAGCGTGTTTGTGGTATTTGAACACTGCGATGACGTTTAAAGATGTGGATTTCACCCTGTTGCCAAATGCGGCTGATTTTACGGTCCCTGCACCTAGTGTACCGTTAGTGGAAAGCGATGCAGTCTGGGTGAGTGGGATGCTGAGCCAGTATGAAAAACAGAAAAACCAATATATTAAGACCAGAGAGGCCCAGGTCAAGCAGCCACTAGAAAGCCTCTTTTGGTATGTAAGCCCTTATTTAGTTTGCTTTGCAATAGCTCTGCGCCTTACAAAGGTGACGGCGGAGCTTAAACTAGACAAGCTTGGGTAAATTACAGTTTAGATTCAGTGGGTATGGCTTTCTTTGACGAGGAAGCCTTTCGTTTTCTTTTCAGTGTTAGTAAGTTTATTATTTGATAAATAACCGTACAGAACTCAGTTAGATTTTTTTGGTGGTTAATATTACCGTCACCTAATTTATAGACTGTTTTGTTCATTTTTTTCTTACTGTTCTTGCTAAATGTTATATTTCTAGTTCTAAAGTATGATAGTTATATTATTATAAATCATAAAAAAGTATGCGCCCCAACTTGATTCTAAGATATTATTTTATTATGTGTTGTTTTGCTTGTTTTTTATACATAACATTCTGCCAGCTAAAATACTTATTAAATATTAAGGTCAGTATATGCTGGAGAAAATTAAACTTACATTTATAATATTAACCTTGCTGTTTTCTAATTCGGTACTAAGTTCAACGCTATTGATCAAGAATAGCTTGGACATGTCTGGAGAAAGCGGCAGCGATGAGATGAAAGCTTTTTATTCAATTAACAAAGGTGCTTGGATTGATATTGAACAGCTTGATATGGATGACCCGAGTTCCTTGTCTAATCTCATTAGTTACACTGATGGTGATAGGTTAAGAATCAAAGTTATCACACCAACTAAGCGATTCGTTAGTCAAGCTATGTCTATACCTTATTTCCGTAACTCTCAACCTCATATGTTTGAAATTAAAGGCACGACATTGCCGGAAGAAGTGCATATTCAAATAGATGGTGTATTAGGACGAGGAACGATCAAGCGTGCTTTTACTACCGATTCTGGCTGGCAATATCGTGTCACGACCTGTGGCGGTGCAGGTATTGTGATTGCCTGTGCTGTTGGTGATTATGGTGAGCTAGTGATGCGCTTCGCTGGTATTACAACAATCCCTGTTTTCTCTGGTTCATCTTATATTGATGAGCGATTCTTCGATAAGCTTGAGAAGGGGAAACAGATCGAATTACTCGATGAAAAGGGGCATTACTTCAGCGGCTTGTTTTACCATGAGGTGAAAATTTGGGACAGAGAAGTCGGGGAGATTTTTGACCTTAAAGCTGGTGGGTTAGGGCTAGTAATGGGTGAAGCAGTCTCAATTAAATTCACGCGTTGGTAATTATAAGTAACGGAAAGAATAATGAAAAAAGTAATTTTATCGCTTAGTGTGTTGTTATTTTCTGGCGTGTTAGGAACAGCCGTTCAAGCGCAAGAAATAGAAACATCTCATGACTTATCACCAATGCACAAGGCTGTTATGGGGCCTTGGAATCTTCTTCGTGTTAATGGTGAGCAGGCGACACACCAAGCATCAATACAAATAGCACGAGATAACATTTATGGTCGTACGGGGTGTAACCATTTTGTCACCCAAGTGACGACATTTGAGCAGGGCTATTTGGCATTCACCCCAATTGCCAGCACGAGAATGGGCTGTAGTGGAACTCGAGCGATTCAAGAGAATCTGATTTTTGATACGTTCGCAGAGAGCGTTACTGTGGCTTACGACGATGTAGGTGAACAGCTGACGATTATCGGGCATGACAATACGTTGGTTTTCGAACCGTCAAGCTAGTTTGTGATTGATTGGATGTTAAAAAGAGCCTCGATGAGGCTCTTTTTGTTATAGTTTATGAGTTGTCGGTGAAACCAAAGCTAGCATTAGTACTTTGTGGTTTACACCGTTTGAGTTAGTGGTAACTCACTACCAACGAAGCATTAATATCGTACCCCATGGTGACATCGGTATCGCCTTCGACTAATACAAAGTGGTCTTCGTACAACTTGTTTTTAGTGCCGTTGAAGACATCGACATTATTGAAATAACGTCTGTGGTAGTTGAGCCTCTTGTTCGGCATAGGCAAACGACGCGACCAATGCGAGTGAAGAGGCAAGCAAAGTCTTCTACATTTTTTATATCCTTATAATTAACGTAGAACTGAACTTATTGAAGTTAATCCACTGCTAAATATAGGATGTGTGTTGGGGTTTTGCTGTGATAAATAGGTTGATTACGAGATATGTCACCAGATGGCTGTTTTGCTTTTAAGAGCCTTGACTTACAGCCACTTAGTTAAAATTATATCTCACACCAAGTTGTAGTTGAGGCCCATAAATCCCGTTATTCTTAGAAGATATCGAGAACGCGGCTTTATCCGTTGCATGGAATCTCGCGCCAAACGTAAAGATCGAATGCTCTCCATTTGCCCCCACCATGACATTTGCCTCTACTCGTTGCGTAATCCAGGCACGAAGCCCTGCGTTGAATTCAATAAAGGTTTTGCTTTTCCCCGGAGCGTAAGATCCTTTGTTGTAGTGAAGCAATAGTTGAGTATTGAGATCAATGGCTTGGTTGATAGGCCCGTAAACTTGAGGTCCAATATAGACGTCATAGTTGTCTTCATCGAGATCGGCATTTGAGCTTACCCCACCCAGAAGCGCAAGGCTGTGATTGATGTCTCGTCCCCCTTCCAAACTAATACCATTTGGCTTTGTTTGAATCCCAAGCTCAACAAAATCGGTAGTGAAATTTGCAGCAGACAATGCTTGGTGAGAGAAGGTACATAGCAATAGAGGTATTAAATTTTTAATTTTCATATGACTTATAAAAGGTAATGCCAACGGGGCGAAAATCGGATGGTATTTTATTAACTAGGTAACTTGAGGAAGATGAAGTTCGAGGAGAACAAAGTCAAAATAAATAAAATATTTTGTTGTTCATTTTTGTGTTTTTGTTCAGGAAGGGGGAAGGGAAAGAATGATAGCAAACTTATTGTATATTGAGTTTCTATTTTGTGCGTTTATTAAACATTAACGTAAAAATCAACAATGATATTCATTCTTAGGGTGGGAACTTTATGTTTTTATCTTGTGTACCTGTCGTACAGCGGGCTCGCAGTAACTTTTAGGACATTGATAGGGCAAAAGACAGTAATATCGGCAGCGTTACCACACTTAAGAAGTTGCCGAACAACACCATAGAGGCGACCTTAGGTGGCTCTACGTTGAACCTTTCTGCAAACAGGTAATTCATCACAGCAGGTGGTAGCATGGTGAACAGCACCATCATCTGCAAGTGTAGAGTGGGCAGAGGAATGAAGAAGTAGATGAACGTAAAAGCGATCGCTCCAGTGAACAGAGATTGCGCGGTACATAATAAGCCGACTTTCAGACCACTCAGCCTCAAGTTGACCATTTGTGAGCCTAATGACAATAGCATGATAGGAACAGCTGCTTGCCCAAGCAGCGATGTAGCTTCGTAGATTGGATTCCACACTGCAATGCCGGACAAATTCAGTGTCATTGCTAATAAAGCAGCCAAGAATATCGGCATCTTGAAGATCTGCTTGATAGGGTTACCTTCGCTCAAGAACGCCGAGCCTACACTGATATGAACACACGCCGACATCACAAATAGCAGTACCGCTGGGGCTAATGCACTTTCGCCAAAGGTATACGTGAATAGCGGAATCGCAAGGTTGCCGCTATTGCGAAACATGTGTGGCGGAGCCCAAGCTTTGAAGTTGAGCTTAAAGATCTTACAGATCGGAATCATCAGCAGTGCGGGCACTAACACCGCAACCAAAGAGGCAGAAATTAGCGGCAGTTGTTCGGTGTCGAGTGGCATGGTGGTCAGCGATGCAAATACCAAAGCAGGGATACAAACATCCATGTTGATGCGATTGATTGGCTTGAAATCGGGCTTAAGCGAACGACCAACTGCAAAGCCAGCACTGGCGAGTGCAAAAACGGGAAATAAAATGCTAACGACCTGTTCGAACATAGAATTCCTTTCTAAGCGTGTGTTATTTTAAGCGGACAATATTTGGTCTACTACCGTCTAACGTACCAACATAACTTGGCTGCGTCATGGGTGTTGAGCACACCATGAGTAGTAATTTGTATTTCTTTGAATTAAGCACAAAAAAGACCAGTGGCATTAGCAACTGGTCTTTTAAGGCTAGGCGAATCTGTACGGGTTCTTTAGCAATAAAGGTTACCTAACAACAGTGAGTTATTCGCTAACTCACAAGCTTTTTGTAATCTTTGAAATTGACGTCGTAGGCTTTCTCGCCGTAGATGTAAGTCTCGCTGACGGTTCTGTCGTCACCTAAGCTCATCAGTACAAATAGTTTTTCTTCAAGCTTGGTCGCTTGTTCCATTCTAAAGCGCATCAGTTGTGTCGCGTGCAGATCCAGTACCACGAAGTCGGCTTCTTTGCCTACTTCTAAGTTACCGATTTTATCTTCTAAATGCAGAGAACGTGCGCCACCTAAAGTTGCCAAAAACAGCGATTTAGCAGGGTGAAGTTTCTCTTGTTGAAGCTGCATGATTTTGTACGCTTCGCTCATGGTTTGCAGAATCGAGAAGCTGGTACCGGCGCCAACGTCTGTTCCCATTCCAACACGAATACCGTGCTCTTCCATTTTTGGTAGCTTGAATAAGCCAGAGCCCAAAAACAGGTTGGAAGTAGGGCAGAAGGCGATTGCAGAATCGGTATCCGCTAGGCGTTTGCATTCGCAGTCTGATAGGTGAATACCATGTGCAAATACTGAACGCTTATGCAGCAAGCCATAGTGGTCATACACATCTAAATAGCTGTCGCGTTCTGGGAACAATTCTAGAACCCAGTCGATTTCTTTCTTGTTTTCAGAAAGGTGAGTGTGCATGTACACATCTGGATACTCTTCTAACAATCTCCCTACAGTTGCCAGTTGCTCCGGGGTACTGGTTGGCGCAAAGCGCGGTGTCACTGCATACAACAAGCGGCCACGGTTATGCCATTTCTCGATGAGTTCTTTTGAATCTTCATAGCCTGATTCTGGGGTATCGGTGAGGTAGTCTGGTGCGTTGCGATCCATTAAAACCTTACCTGCGATCATACGTAGGTTACGTTTCTCTGCTTCTTCAAAGAAAACGTTAACCGACTCTTTGTGCACGGTGCCGAACACGAGTGCTGTCGTGGTGCCGTTGCTCGCCAGTTCGTCTAGAAATAGCTTCGCCACTTTGTGCGCGTAGACTGGGTTTTTGAAACGTTTTTCTTCTGGGAAGGTGTAGTTCTCTAACCAATCAAGTAGCTGCTCACCGTAAGACGCGATCATCCCTGTTTGAGGGTAGTGGATGTGCGTATCAATAAAACCAGAGGTGATCAGTTTGTCTTTGTATTCTTTTACTTCGAGTGTTTTAGGCTGACGTGCCAATACGTCATCGGCATGGCCTAAGTCGACGATGTGGCCATTCTCAACCACTAAAACACCGTCTTCAAAATAGTCGTAAGACTCATCGATACCGACGTCTTTTGGGTTGGCTACGCTGTGTAAAATACTGGCGCGATAAGCTTTGCGTTGCGTTGTCATGCTTACTTCCTTTTAATGACTTCAGTAACGTTATGGCTACCGAAGCTTTGCGACTTGTATTAGGCGATCTTCTCTTCCAAAGGAGGTTCGCCTACATCGCTTGGTTGACTGTGTTGAGCGGTCAAATCCTGATTTTGATTTTGATATTGTTTGGTTGGGCGCTTTTGTTCAAGCGCTTGACCTTGATAGTGTGCGATGAGTTCACCCGCAACCGATACCGCGATTTCAGCGGGATGTTTGCCATTCACGGCGCTAATTCCAATCGGGCAAATCATAGTTTCAATTTGCGCTTGGCTGTAACCACGTTGCGCTAAGCGGAAGTCGAACTTCTTACGCTTGGTCAGCGAGCCGATCATGCCGAAGTAACGGCTGTCTTCACGGTCGATAATGGCTTTCGTTAAATCGAAATCAAGCTGGTGGTTGTGGGTCATTACTAGGTAGTAGCTGTTCGGTGGCATGTGTTTCACTTCGCCAACCGGATCGTCTGTGACTCGCTTTTTGACACCGTGAGGAAGCGTGTCAGGGAACACTTCTTCACGCTCATCAATCCAGGTCACACGGAAGGGTAGAGTCGCGACAATGTGCAGTAGCGCCTTGGCAACATGACCAGCGCCAAATAGCACGAGGTGGTTCTGTTGAGTGCCAATCGGTTCAAAGCTTAATGTTGCCATTCCGCCACAACATTGTCCCAAACGAGCTCCTAGGTTAAAGCGTTCCACTTTGAGCGATTTTTCACTGGCTATCAGCATCTCACGCGCCATTTTAGTGGCCACATGTTCAAGGTGACCACCACCAATCGTAGCGATGATTCGGTCACGAGTGACAAGCATCTTGGTACCCGCATCACGTGGCACTGAGCCTCTGTCTTCAAGCACTGTCACCATGACACATGGTTCGTAGTTCTCTTCCAGTTTTGCCAGTTCGTGAATCCAATTATCCTTAAACATATGTCCTCCTAAATCCCTTCGATGCTTCCTAAGCTGTTTATTACGCCCTAAGCCATATCTATCAGTTCTAAGCCGTTTCTGATTGAGCATCGACCGAGGTCGGGGCTGTTTCAGAGACTTCCTGAATCGCCATCAAAATACGCTCTGGCGTTGCTGGTGTGTTGAGCTTCGGAATTGCACCATCAACGGCTACGTAGCTAATCGCATCTTTCAATGCACTCCATACCGACATCCCCAACATGAAAGGTGGCTCACCCACGGCTTTTGAGTTGAATACTGTGTCTTCTGGGTTGCTGCGGTTTTCCAAAAGGTGCGTTCTGAAATCAATTGGCATATCAGCAATCGCAGGGATTTTGTAGCTTGCAGGGCCATTGGTCATTAAGCGACCTTGTTGGTTCCATACCAGCTCCTCTGTCGTCAACCAGCCTACACCTTGCACAAAGCCGCCTTCAACTTGGCCGATGTCAATCGCAGGGTTCAGTGAAGCGCCCACGTCATGCAGAATATCAACACGCAGAATCTTGTTCTCCCCAGTGAGAGTATCGATGATGACCTCTGAACAAGAAGCACCGTAGGCGTAGTAGTAGAATGGACGACCGCGCGCCTTCTCGTGATCGTAATAGATCTTCGGAGTGCGGTAGAAACCAGTGCTCGATAGCGAGATTTGGTTAAACCAAGCC
Organism: Pseudomonadota bacterium; assembly: GCA_036126475.1. Lineage (GTDB taxonomy): Bacteria > Pseudomonadota > Gammaproteobacteria > Enterobacterales > Vibrionaceae > Vibrio. Next base: position 9,678 of record JAYYSE010000124.1, read on the forward strand.
AGTTCAACAAATGAGTTAAAAGTCATGATCCCATCGCGGATCTGCACCATGCCGTTCTTGAACACTACCTCTTCTGGAGACACTTTGAAGTGTGCAGAGGCGAAATCGATCAGGCGCTGCTTAATGGTTATTGCTGCGTTTTGCGCGGCCTTACCGTTGAGGTCGGCGCCCGATGAGGCTGCGGTTGGTGATGTGTTCGGAACTTTGTCTGTGTTTGTAGCGGTGATCTGTATACGTTCGACATCGACTTGAAACTCCTGTGCAACGATTTGTGCCACTTTGATGTTCAAGCCTTGCCCCATTTCCGTACCACCGTGATTCAAATGAATACTGCCATCGGTGTAGATATGGATAAGCGCACCTGCTTGGTTCAAGAAAGTCGCAGTAAACGAGATGCCGAATTTCACTGGTGTGATAGCAAGACCTTTCTTCAAGATAGGGCTCTGCTTGTTGAATTCAGCAATTTCTTTACGACGTGCGTGATAGTCACTGCTGCGTTCAAGTTGTTCGGTTATCTCAGGTAAAAAGTTGTCTTCAACGGTTTGGTAGTAATGGGTTACGTTACGGCCTTCTTCGCCGTAGTAGTTCGCCTTGCGTACTTCCAAAGGATCTTTTTTCAGGTAACGCGCAATCTCATCCATGATGTGTTCGATAGTCATCATGCCTTGTGGACCACCAAAGCCACGATACGCAGTATTCGATGCTGTGTTGGTTTTGCATCGATGACCAACGACAGTTGCATCACCTAGGTAGTAAGCGTTGTCTGAGTGGAACATTGCACGGTCGACGATAGAGCTTGATAAGTCTGGCGAGTAACCACAGTTACCTGCAACGGTAATGTCTGCACCTTGAATCACACCATTGTCATCAAAACCGACGGTGTATTGGTTGTAAAATGGGTGTCGTTTACCGGTTTGTTGCATGTCTTCGTTACGTAGCAGGCGCATTTTGGTCGGTCGGCCTGTCAGGTGGGCAATCACCGCTGCCATACACGCAGGAGAGGCTGCTTGAGTCTCTTTACCACCGAAACCACCACCCATACGACGCATATCAATCACGACTTTGTGCATCGGTACGCCAATCACTTCCGCAACCAGCTTTTGAACTTCGGTCGGGTTTTGAGTTGAGGTGTAGACGATCATGCCGCCATCTTCGGTTGGCATTACACTACTGATTTGAGTTTCTAAGTAGAAGTGCTCTTGGCCACCGATCTCTAGGTCACCAGAGATCACGTGTTTCGCTTTTGCCAATGCTGCTTTTGAGTCACCACGCTGTTGAGTGTGGCTCTCTGTCACGAAGTGCTCTTTTGCTAGCGCCTCTTTAACATCAAGGATGGCAGGTAGCTCTTCGTATTCAATAATGGCTGCATGTGCGGCTTTACGTGCCGTTTCTAGATCGTTTGCTGCTACCGCAATCACGGGTTGGCCGTAATATTCTACTTTGCCGTCAGCAAGTAGTGGATCACCCGGTAGGATTGCACCGATATCCAGCTCACCCGGTACGTCTTTGGCTTGGATAGCAATGGCCACACCTTCAAATTCGTAACACGGTGATACGTCGATCTTAGTGATCTTCGCGTGTGCTTGAGTGCTCAGGAGTGCGTACACGTGCAGTTGGTTTGGGAACTCTAGGCGGTCATCAATGTATACCGCTTCGCCCGTTACTTGTTTGGCAGAACTGTCATGTTTAACGCTTTTACCCACGCCAGTTTTTAGATCTTGTTTTGCAATGGCAACCATCTCTTCGTGGGTCATCGCATTGCTCTTGTGAACAGAGGAATTTGATTTAGACATAAGACGTTACCCTTGTTTCGATTTGGTTGTTTTTGTTCTGTTGTTCAATGAAGTAGCGACGCAGCATGTTAGCCGCCGACAATGAACGGTATTCTTGGCTTGCACGGAAATCAGATAGCGGCTCAAAGTCGTTGTACAGTTCTTGCATCGCTAACTTAATATTAGCGTCTGTCCATGGTTTGCCTAATAACGTATTTTCACAACGGGTTGCGCGCTTAGGCGTTGCAGCCATACCACCAAAGGCGATACGAGCGTGTGTTACCTTGCCTTCTTCGACTTGAATATCAAACGCACCACATACAGCAGAGATGTCATCGTCTAAACGTTTAGATAGCTTGTAAGCTCGAAAACTGTCATTGGCTGGTTTAGGGATGATGATTTGCTCAATGAATTCACTCTCTTTTTGAGCTGTCACCTTGTAGCTGATGAAGTAATCTTCGATCGGCATGATGCGTGACTCATCACCACAGCGCAGTTTGATTTTCGCGTTAAGTGCAATCAGCAGGGGAGGCGTATCACCGATAGGCGAAGCATTGGCAACATTGCCGCCGATGGTGCCTTGGTTACGTACTTGCAGCGAAGCAAAGCGGTGTAACAGTTCACCAAAATCAGGGTAGTGTTTTTTCAGTAGTGAGTAAGAGTCACTGATTGGAAGGTTGGCACCAATGATTAAATCGGTGTCTGTCTCTTCACATACCTTCATGTCTTCAACAAGGTTTACGCTGATCAGTGTTTCAATTTCGCGATGGAATTGCGTTACTTCCAGTGCTAAATCCGTACCGCCAGCAACCAGCTTAGCGTTCGGGTGAGCTTGGAAAAGCTTGGCCAACTCATCGGTACTTCTCGGGGAAAAAGCAGTGAGATGGCCAAGGCGTAAGTTGGCTTCGGTGTCTTGAATACTTTCTAGCTTCTCGATGGTTTTGCGCTCGAGTTCAGCAAATTGATCAATCAAAGGTTGGTCTGTTGAAAGCGACATTGCAGCATCAACAATAGGGCGGTAGCCAGTACAACGACATAGGTTACCTGCCAATGATTCCATGACGTCTTCTTTACTCGCATCGGGCTTATTTTTACCAAGTGCAAACATAGACATGATGAAGCCCGGTGTGCAGTAACCACATTGGGAGCCGTGAAAATCGACGACCGCTTTCTGTACCGGGTGTAATGACTTATCTCGGTTTTGCAGATCTTCTACTGTGATCAGCTGCTTACCGTGTAACGCTGACACAAATGTAAGGCAAGAGTTCACCGAACGGTATTGCAGTTGTCCATCAACTACTTCACCGAGAACGACGGTACATGCGCCACAGTCACCTGACCCACAACCCTCTTTGGTACCTGTTTTATTTATCTTGGTACGAAGGTAATTGAGCACTGTCATATTCGGCGACAGATTGTCTTCACGTCTTATTTCCTGATTAAGCAAAAAAGTAATCAAGAGACCTCCTTGTAAATCGACATTGTTCCATGTGTATTTTTTTTGACTTCTAGGTCAATAATTATCCATCCTGACCTTGTGGTCAACTATTTATTTACAAAAATGCAACAATGAGGTGCTTGGTGTAATTGTATACAATCGGTTTTTATTTTTAGAACTATGTTTTATATGGTTTTTTGCTAGAGATGTTTAGTTTTATGCTGTGATTGAGTTGTTGGCTATGTATACAAAATAAAGGCAAGATTTTTGGTGCTTGTGGGGTTATGTAAACGAGAGCAAATTCGTCATTTAGGTCTGATTGGGTGGTATTTAGAGCGGAAAATGAACCGATCTTTGTGTTTAGCATTTTGTAGAGGGCACAAAAAAGAGAGGTAAACACAGAGGCTTACTTCTCTCCCGTCTTGTTAACAAAAAGTTGTTAACAGAAAGTTGTTAGAGCTGGATCGGAATAGTTAGCTCGTTATGATTTGTTCTTAAGTAAATCAGAGAACACAACGTGCAAGTCGCTTGATGCGGTGCTGCTGTCTAGGTTGAGCTTAGATCGGATGTGGTTTAGGTGTTCTTTCATTAAGTCAACCGCCTGTTCTTCATCGCCGGACTCAATAGCTTCAAGTAACTGTTCGTGCTCGTCTTGAGAGCAGTTTGAATGGTTACCGGTTTCGTATTGAGCGATCAACAGGGACGTTTGTGAGACTAAGCTGCGTTGGAAAGCGAGCAGTGGTGCGTTTTCTGCCATTTGAGCAAGTTTGATATGGAATTCACCGGACAGTCGCAATCCGGAACCATAATCGCCTTGTTCAAAGGCGCAGTTCTCTTTTGCGACCAGCTTTCTGCACTCATCGATCTGAGCTTTAGTCGCGTGTTTAACGGCAAGCTCTATGATAGCAAGCTCCATGACTTCGCGCGCTTTAAAGATTTGCTTGGCTTCATCTACTGTTGGTGCAGCAATCATGGCACCTCGGTTTGGACGGATCACCACAACTTGCTCTAAAGAGAGACGCAGCAAGGCGCGGCGGATGATTGTGCGGCTAACTCCGAAGATTTCTGCTAGTGCTTCTTCGCTTAATTTTGTGGCTGGCGGCAGCCTTTGTTCTAATATTGCGTCGAAGATATGGCAGTAAACAACATCGTCTTGAGTCTGGCCTGTTACTTTTGTTTTTACACCTTTGGAGACAGAGTTTTTGAGTGCTGTCATAGAGATAAGGGCCCTTGTTTAGTCGAGTCGAGTTGGTCGAGAATAATTCATGAGTATTAATCTATATTGTATACATTTATCTATACAATGCCACCGGATGAAAGTGCGAGGTACGCTTATTTGTTAATGACTTATAACATTTAGTTTTCAGGGAACTGTGCCAAATATTCCGTTTTAAGGCACTCTCACGATTGTTAAATGCGGTTATCACCACAGCTGTAAGCAACGATCTGGCTGATTTCGCTCAGGCTACGACCTGATTGCTGCTGCCACTCGTTGAAAGCTTTACTTGCCGCAACTTGGGCTCGCTTGGTGTTACGTCCGCTGTCGATCACATCCGTACTTCGCAGGTGCGCTTCAACGTCAGAAGACAGAATGAAGGTGTCTTTACCCATTTGACGTAAGGTGTAGGCGCCTGTATTTCCGCCCAATCGCTTGCCATGTTTTTTCAGGTAGTCCCACAATTCTGTAATTCGTTCTGAAGGCCAGTCGGCAACCATTTGAGAGAAAGAGTCCGCTTCACGCTTGGCATTGCGGATCATCATGGCATTAGCAGGGATCGTCATGACTTTGGTGAGGTGACGAATAATACGCGGGTCTTGCGCTTTCTGCTCCCACATTTCATTTGGCAGCATTAGCATTTTTTCGATGTCGAATCCAAAGAATACTTCTTCAAATTGCGGCCATTTCTTTCTCACCACATTCCAAGAAATACCGCACTGGAACACCTTTTCAGTAAAAGCTGCTAACCAGCGGTCGTCGGTGATTTGTGATAGTTGGGCTGGTGATAGAGGTGTTCGAACAATCTTTTCTAGTTCGGCTGCTCCACCTTTACGATGGGCTGCACGTTGATAAATGGTGTCGAATTTTTCTTGGGTCATTGAAGGTTCCAAATTAATGCGATGTTCTAAGATATGGGGTCGAATCTGGCAATTAAAATCATTGTGTTAATGAAAATGGACGAGCCGAGTAAAACACGCTAGCTGAGCTTTAATTCCATTTGATACAGAGGCCAGGTGTTGCCATTGAACTCTTTGAACTTGGGTTCTTTGTCGACCACTTGAAAGCCTGCTTTGTCGTAGCAACGTTTTGCTCCAATATTCTGCTGAAAGACCGTTAAGCTAATGGTGGTGATATCAGGGGTTTGCTTTGCGGCTTTCAATGCACTTTCTATCATGGACTGTCCAAACCCTTTACCACGCTGATTTGGATGAATGGCGACTCGGCAGAAGCGAAGTTCATTGTCTGACATACGTTGAAACTCCATAAACCCGATCAGTTCAGTGTGATTGTCGTTCGAACTCAGTTCAGGGAGGGCATTGGACGTAGAGAAGGTATATAGCTCAACCTGAGGCTCTTGAGAGCGTTTGATAATCGATTCGGCTTCTAATGGCCAACCAAAGGTTCGCCCTCCCCAAAGCACGTAGTCTTCGAGCGATGTGAACCAAGTGACGATCTCGTCGGCGTCGGATGCCTTAAAGCGGTTTATTTCCATGTTATTCTCTCCTTGTCATGAGTCTCTTTTTCTAAGCCACTAAACTTCTGTGCCCAACTGTTTAAGGAAGCGGCGCATGTAGTCAGTGCGTTTGTTGGCCTCTAACTTGGCGGATTCGGTATTCATGGTCTCTGCGAGCTTAAACAACTTCACGTAGAAGTGATCGACGCTGTAATGCTTGTCATCTAAGTCACGTTGATTCGCGAATGGGTCTTCATGGTTGTAAAGCTCAGCGTTAAAGCTTTGACCTACGTACAGGCAGCGAGCAATACCAATTGCACCGAGAGAATCAAGGCGATCGGCATCTTGGACGATTTGCGCTTCTATGGTTTCCGGTGTGATGTTGGCGCTATAGCTGTGCGTGACAATGGCATGATGGATCTCATCAATATAGGATGCGGGGTAGTCGATAGACTTAAGGAAAGCGATCGCCTTGTCTGCTGCCATTTTCGAGCTTTGGGCTTTGTCTGGATGGTTCTTAGGAAAGGTAAAGCAATCATGAAGATAAGCCGCAGGTAATACGACTTCAAGCTTAGCTTGTTCTTGAGCACACAATGCCTTTGCAGTTTTAACGACACGTTTAATGTGGCTGATGTCGTGCGCTGCATCTTGTGTCATTTCTTGCTGTGCAAAATCAAGCAGTTGCTCTTCAAACTTTTCCTTCACGCGTCTCTGTCTCCGTTACTCATGTTGCTTAATACCTAACATTTACTTCAAATCGACTGTAACAGTTTCAAGCGCGAGTTTTTATCTTTTATAAAAGGAATAGCAACAAAAAAACCGACTCTGTGAGTCGGCTTGATAGAGAGGCTTGTCTACGTTGATAAAAGCATTATCAACGGCAGTGAGAGCTTAAGCTACAGCTTGTTGAAGCTGTGCTAATACATCATGCAGAGACGAGCTGATGGTATGCCCAAGCGCTTTTACTTCATCACATGGTTCGACTAAATCAGGGATTTGGAAGCTGATCATGTTGGCAGCCATTGATGCACGAATACCGTTGTTTGAATCTTCAAACGCCAAGCAAGTTTCAGGCGCAACACCTAGGCGTTCGGCTGCCAATAAGTAGATCTCTGGGTGAGGCTTACCATTAGTGACTTCGCAGCCTGTGCTTAATGAGGTGAAATAAGAATCTAAGCCAGCAAGTTCCAGCTTTTTCTTCGCAATATCAAGCTGCGTGGAGGTCGCGACTGCGATTGGAATGTCGTTCGACTTTAGCCATTCAAGCAGCTCAATCACGCCATCTTTGACCGGAATCGCTTGGTTCTTAACAATCGCGCTATAGCGAGTACGCCATTCATTATTTAGAGCCGGATAATCAAGATCTTCGCCATAACCATTTCTAAAGATCTGTTCGATAGTTTTTGCGTTACAGCCGATGATGCCTAAGTAAACGTCCTTTAAAAAAGGGACACCTTGTGCGTGACATGCTTCTTCAAAAATCTGCATACACAGGCGTTCAGTATCAAGGAGTAGGCCATCCATATCAAAAATAGCTGCTTGGAATTTCATATCCGTGGTTCTTTATGTGTTGTGGTCGTGAGGGCGAGTATTTTGACATAGCCACTAGGTATAGGCGAGTCAAAGCTTTGTGAAAAAACGAGAAGGTTTACTGCAAACAGTACTCAGCATTTGGTATTTACGCGATGAAGGTGATATGCATCTTGTTGTCTTAATAGCCAAAAGATCTTATAGGTTAATTTTATAGATTTCGATGTTCTAACAGAAACAATGAACATCAGAATGCATAACAATCGAGCGGCTGTGCTCGAACGAAAAATTACATTCTTGATACTTATTGGCCTGTTATCGTGACCATAATCTTATAAAAAACAATCCATTAAAACGCTCAATGATTGTGTGATCTACCAATAAGTAACGCATTGAACATAAAGACAAAATAACCCTAGTCCACATTTTTAGCAGGGTTGCTTATGTTGTATTTTGAGTTTCTATTTTTGCTTATTGTCCTCTATATCGGTTCTCGTTATGGCGGTATTGGTTTAGGGGTTGTTTCGGGCATTGGTTTGGTGATTGAGGTCTTTATCTTCAAGATGCCTCCAACATCGCCACCGGTCACTGTAATGCTGATTATTCTCGCGGTCGTGACTTGTGCGTCGATCCTCGAAGCGGCTGGTGGCCTGAAGTACATGTTACAAGTCGCGGAAAGGGTGCTAAGAAAGAACCCGAAGCGCGTCACCATGATAGCCCCATTTGTTACTTATTCGATGACGTTCCTATTGGGCACTGGCCACGCGGTTTACTCAATCATGCCTATCATTGGTGATGTGGCATTGAAGAACGGGATTCGTCCTGAGCGCCCGATGGCAGCAGCTTCTGTTGCATCTCAACTAGCGATCACAGCATCGCCAATCTCGGCAGCCGTCGTTTATTACTTAGCGCAGCTATCGGATATTCAACATTCTATCACTCTGCTTTCGATTCTATTGGTGACGGTGCCTGCAACACTATTCGGTACTTTTCTACTTTCTCTGTACAGCCTAAAGCGCGGTAAAGAACTGAATGACGATCCTGAGTACCAAGAGCGTTTAAAAGATCCTGAGTGGAAAAAGCGCATTGAGAGCACCACAGCAACATCTTTAGATGAGGTGCTACCTACTTCGGCTCGTAACGCAGTATTAATTTTCCTACTTTCTATTGTCGTGATCGTCATTGTGGCGATGGTGCCTGAGATCAGAACCATTGTAGACGGCGACAAGCCAATCAAGATGTCGGTCATCATCCAAATGATGATGCTCTGCTTCGGCGGTATCATTTTACTGGCAACCAAAACTGACCCACGTGACGTGCCAAATGGTGTGGTATTTAAATCGGGTATGGTGGCGGCGATTGCTATCTTCGGTATCGCTTGGATGTCAGATACATACTTCCAATACGCAATGCCTCAGTTCAAATCTGGCATCGTTGAAATGGTCACTAACTACCCTTGGACGTTCGCACTAGCACTATTCATCGTATCGGTTGTGGTGAACTCACAAGCCGCAACGGCACGTATGATGTTGCCTGTTGGTCTTGGTCTAGGGTTAGACCCAGCGCTGCTTATCGGCTTGATGCCAGCGGTTTACGGCTACTTCTTCATCCCGAACTACCCATCAGATATCGCAACGGTGAACTTCGATGTCTCTGGCACAACTAAGATTGGTAAGTGGTACTTCAACCACTCATTCATGTCGGTGGGTTTAATCGGTGTCGTAGGTGCATGTTGTTTAGGCTACGCACTAGCACAGATTTTTATCGCTTAGTGTAATTAGCTCTTGTTGAAATAGCCAAGACGACAACGAAAAACAGCGCCTGAATTGGCGCTGTTTTTGTTTTGGGATAATTGAAGCACTGACTTTCTGAGTCGATATTAATGGGCTTCAAAAGCGAGCGACTCAATCGCTTCTTCAATAGTTGGGAAGTGAATTTTCATTAGGCACACTTCGGCTTTCTGGAACTCATGATTGCGAATCAGTTTGGTCACGCTTTCAATCGAATATTGCTCGGGTCGTTTGGTGAGAGATAGTTTATTTGAGTTGGATTTAAGTGAATAGCTGTTACCTTCAGAATCAATGAGGCAATCATCTTCGCACAAGATCATGTCTGAGCATTCTGCTTGAAAGTCACTCTCGGATGCGACGTAAATCAGTTCATCATCGCCGTCGAGTTTTACTAAAGATGGCCAATGGATCATTTCAGCCTCTGAATCATATATGTTGAAGTGTATCGACTATAAACAGTTTTGAGCCTTGGATCATCTATTGATCTAGCTGTCCAAAACGTTACTTACTTAAAGAGCTACTTGCTCAAAGAGCGGCCTAGCGGTGTAAAGTAGCCTTGTATCGCGTCGTAAATGTCTTTTCTGTGCGTGAGGTCTGGATAGAGAGGAAACATATCAGGCTTTGTTGTGCCATCGACTAGGTACGAGTTTTCGATATCTGAGCAAGATTCAATGGCAGACTCAAAAGCGCGAGCCATCATCTCTGTTGGTAATGAGAAGTAACGGGCAGACGTCGCTTTGTCGGCTATGACACTTCGGGCAACGTAATCGTGTTTATCCAAGTGATTTTCACTGAGTAGCGTGGCATCGAACAGCGACATCAGACTCTCGTTTAATGGGTGAGGTCGCACCTTTCTATCGTGTAGCCAGCAATCGCTGGCAAACAAGATGTGTTTACGAGGCCCTGAGGTATCGCCAATCTCAAATGCCTTTTCAGCGATGTAGTGGTCAAATGCATGCCAAAACTCGTGAGCCAGCGCACCTGCACCTGCGTTTTTCGCGAGTGCTAATTCACGTTGGTTGGGCGCGTAATGCGCTTGTACGCCTTTTCTGCCACCACTGCCAAATGCTAACCCAAGTGTGCCACGAAGGCCTATCGTTTCTGGTGGCAGAGCTAAAATATAAGCCAGATCTGCTAATGAATCGAATATCAAGTTCGCAGCTAAGTCCTTCTCTTCTTTGGTTACCCAAGCGCCCACACGAATGCTTCCCATACCGAAGGTCTGTTTAATATCCATGAAAGACACCTGATCGCCGTGTCGGTAGTCAGGGCCTTTACGGGTTTTGTACTTAAAGTGGGTTAACTTCAAAGGAGTCCTTAGAAATGAGTGTATAACGTAAATACTATCAGGTACGGCTCAGTGCCTTACAAACCTAAGCCGAGGAAGTTACCACTTTTCGTAGTCAATTTCTGAATAAAATGACTTTGGGTTAGGTTGAAGGACCTACCATGAGGTGGGATCGCCTTCACGGGTCAGCGGAAATAAAGGTTCGTCGGGTTTGGCGTAACTTAGTCGTTGTAGTCTTTGGGTGACGTGATAGCTGTCTAGCCCTGATATGGTGACTGTGTCTAAAGCCTCCAAATCCAAATATCCATCGGGCATAAAGGCATTTTTTGGGGCGTGAAGCGTGACGACTTCGCCAATCAACATTTGGGTGTGATTGCTTTCTATTTGAATATGCTCTTTCAATTCCAACCCAATTTTCAAAGCGCTTTCTAATACAAACGGCGCTGAGATGTCATCGTCATAATAAGGTGTCAGGCCGACCGACTCGAACTCAGATACTTCTTTAGGATATCGCGCAGAGGTTTGGTGAGCTTTCTTGAAAAAGTCAGCGCCAATACTGTTGATGGTGAAGTGCTTGGTCTGGAGAATGTTGTCCAAGGTGTGGCGGCGTCTTTTACATGGGCGGACAATAAAACCAAATAGTGGAGGGTGAGAGCCTAAATGTACCACCGAGCTTATCACGGCCAAGTTTGCTGCCCCTTGACTGTCACAGCTACCAATCAAATTCGCACTTTTGAATCCTGACAATGAGTTGACTAGACGAGTGCGCTCTCGCTGCTCCATGGCTTGAAGATCGTTCTTTGACAGGGTGATGTCCTTCATACCTTTCTCTTCCTGCTTGATTTAATGAACCTGTGTTTTTATGAGCCTATATGTACGAATATGGACTTTTTATCGATCAGGAAAATTATCCGTTTTGTGATCTACCATTACGTCTGCATGATAGGTGAGTCTTTTGGGGTTACTGGAACTGATTGGAAGGCGTTGAGTTGTGGAGTAGCACCAAGAAAGTACTACTCCTTTGTTGTTTTGTTAGACACACCTGTTGTGTATTAAAGCCGATTTACAGTGCTGCATTTTGAATATCATCTAAGGCATCGCAATAGAAAGGGCCGCTGAACTCTAATAAGGCTTGCGGCATCTCTATGGTTTCGGCCAAAACGTTGTGCTCGTATAAAGAAACATTGACCGCAGCCTTCATCGATTTCATGTACTTCTGCTCTCCGCCAAAGATAATTACGGAAGGGAAGGCTAACGGATAAAAGCTTTCCAGTTCTGATTTTACTTCCATGACCATCTTGTACTTAATTTTGTTCATCTCGAATTTTAAGTATCCCGCGCAGGAATCTACCTCTCTTTTCATTGTTCTGATTTATATGTCCACCCATGCATGTAAACAAAGTAGGCCAGTTTTATTGTCTAGAATGAGTAATGTACAAAACTATGAAAGAGTGCAAAGAAGTCGTGTAATTTTACGGGTGAATTACACGGATTAATATCAATAAAGTATTGATTTTAATGTTTTTAATTTCATTTTGTTGCGTTTGGTTTGGCGATTTTTAACGGGGTGATTAGCCCATATTGAGTTTCTAACGCCAATATTTGAAGAGAGGGTGCTTCTTTATGCGTGGCACCAATACTTTCTTTAGCTGTGTATTTAAAGGCTTGAGATCAGTTAATTTGCTATTGCAGCTATTCGCTATTGAGCGATACCATATAGGGCTATTTCTTTGGAAAAGATGTGATTATGTCAGATGAAAAACTCGCACTAGAGTGGATGCGCCAACAGGCACACAAAGTAGACCCATACGTTATTAATCCATCGTTTGATGAGTGCGTTGAGCTGCTTGATCCTGCTTTTAAGAAGGGCAAGAGTGTTGCGCAGCTAAAGTATCTGTTATCAGAAGCGGATCGTAGGGCTGGCGCGGCGGAACGTAAGCATGCGGCTTTAAAATACGCCAAAGAGAAAAGCCCAAATGCTGGTCAAATCTTGCGACTGCAAAGCAAGCTGCAACAAGTTCAGTTGGCTCTCAAGCTTGCCACTGGCGACAACAAC
>JAYYSE010000125.1:0-87344 GCA_036126475.1 Pseudomonadota bacterium
ACCTTAAATGATTCAAGAATTGCTATTATAATACTTTTCGAAAACAACTTTTGTCCAAAGACGTGCTGACGCCGATCTCCGCAAACACGTCTTTACCCCATTATTGCTTTCGCCCAAACGCCTAAGCCATCTACTGGGTGAATCTTGACCGTACATAAATAATCCGACACACCAAACTCATAAAGAATGAAAAATGGGTATTAGAGTACAGTTCTTTGCTCAAATGAACTCGCTTAGAGCCTTTGAGGCGGTCTGAGATTTATTTTTGGTGGCAAAGTCATACTCTTTTCATAATAGTGATAATGAACAACGTTTTTTATCGACTAAAAGCATTTGCCTTTAGTCTGATGTCCGATTTCACTGGTGCCGAGCACCCAAGTATAAGTAGCCATTTGGGGTGCCCTGAAAGGTATGATGGTCTTGGGAGTTGAAACACGCAGATATAAAAATCGGCCTCAACGATGCTTAGGCCGATTATGAAATCTTTTGAGGCTTGCTCAAATACTTGAAACGTTCGGCAGTAACCAATAGGTTGCCTTTTTACGCCCTAAAATTTTCATTAGAATTTATAGCTAGCACCAAAGTAGACGGCATCAACGGTATAGTCTTGGGTGTAGTAACCCGTTGTTTCTACCTCAAACGTATCTGCTTCGTACGCGAGGCGCAAAGTTAAACCATCTATAGACTTAGGCGAATATTCAACACCCAGGCCAGCATGGACACCCGTTCCCGTATCACTGTCAAAGCCTGCTGATTGTTTTGTATCTAGATCAACTGATGACAAACCAATAATCGCAAACGGGCGCCATCCGCTGTCGAAGGTATAACCTAGGTTAGCAGATAGAGAAATACTGGTAGGTGAGGCCGCGGTTTGACCTCCTTGCTTATAGTTCAGATCGCCGTAATAGTTATAAGCCATCTCTGCACTCACGATTCGGTTGAACTGGTAGCCACCGTACATCTTCAGTGCAGTACCGTCAGGTTTAACGTTGGTTTCATAACCGTCAATGTCAAAGCCTGTGCTACCCACACCACCACCAAGATACCAGCCCTCAGCTAGTTCGCTTGAGTTAGCAAAAGATCAAATTGACGCAAGTGCCAAAGTTACGAGTACTACTGCTTTTTTCATTAGAGATCCTCTTGAAGTAACATTATTTAACCATATGTTATGGTCCGTAGCATTCTATTCACTGTACACATAAATGCAAGTGGAAGCACAAAGCGAAACGTATCTAATTAAATTTAGTGTAATTTGTGATCCTAACGTTGTCTGTCAGACATATTTCACTCAGTACGCACCTAAAGCAAACTCTTTGCTAGTGCGATCATTTTCTAGCTCAAAAGCACCCATTCCTTCTTAGCGCGAGAATCAACTCATACTCAATAGCTAAAAATAAGCTATTGAGTATTGGTTGAGATTTCATTGAAAAGGCTGCATTGTAGAATCACAAGTGACGGCGCAAAAGCGTATAGCAAGCGTTATGTTTTCGTAGCAAATAAATTTGGAGCTTTGATGATTGAAATTGATTACTTGGTTCATGTGGTTGAAATTCCAGACGATTTGATAGAAGCGTCGAGGGATACCAATTCAGATTTATATCGAACTTATAAGATTTATGAAATTCTTGTTCAATCGAATTTATTATGGCGAGTTTGGTATATCGATGAGTATGGGAAAATATGGCTTGAAGTAAACTTAGTCAATGATGACGGTGACTCAGAATTTCATACGATAGCTTTAGATGAAGGTACTTACTTAAAAGTTAGCGCTGAATGTTATGAGGCTTTAGATGAATTAAAATAGTGCCAAACATACAAGCGTTCAAGGCACTTTTTCTAATCTAAATTACCCACGTTAAAAACCATACTCTGACGTGTGTTCATCCAAAAACTTGCTAGAGAACGATCATACTAAGTGTGATCACACTTAGTTTACCAGCGTGCAAGAACTGTTCAGCATGGCCCCCGCAAAGCAGCTGTCGTGTAAAATTCACGAGAGCCCTTCAATTAGCATTGTTTGCATATAAGTATTTAAAACATTACCTATAAAAACCACCCGAATTGAACTGTGTTTATAACCAGTTTTTTCGGACTTTTTATGTCTATCAGAAACCTAAAAGGCGGCAGCAAGAAACCTTGGCTTTGCGAGTGCAACCCCCAAGGCCGTAAAAGCAGCTTTCCATCAGCTCAAACAATGGTGATATTGCCTGGTTAAAGTCTATATTCAACAAGTTAATCAAGTTCAAGGAATGGAAGTTACCTAAGCCTGTTGATGGTGTAGAGCCCATCAAAAGAGCAGAATCTGAAGTTACTTTTTAAGTGAAGAGCAAATCATGCACTTGTTTGAAGTTATTAAAGAAAGCAAAGTCAGTGAAGAGCTCACTACCATTTTCAAAACCTGTTTAGCGACTGGGGCACGTATCAATGAGGTAGTCGAAATGAGAGGCAGCCAATTGCTTAAGCACAAGCTGACTTTCACTCATACTAAAGGTCAAAGAACCCGAACCGTTCCAATATCAAACAAGCTTTACAAAGAGCCTCACAAGCCAATAAATGATAAGCTTTTTAGCTGCGGTTATGGTGTCGCGCATAAGTGGCTAACAAAAGCCCTACCCGACTTACCAAAGGGTCAAGCAACTCATGCTTTGCGCCATACTTTTGCCAGCCATTTTATGATGAATGGTGGTAATATTTTAGTTTTGCAAAATATTCTGGGGCATCAAAAAATTGAGCAAACCATGATTTATGCTCACTTTTCCCCGAACCATTTAAGTGACGCAATCACCTTTATCCCCGTCACTCAATACAGCCTATAGCACCCTCAAAAAGTGGCGATGAAATGGCGATGGAATTTATTAAGCATGGTTAAATACGGTTAACCATGACATTCACTAAATCAACAAACCCTTGATAAATAAGTAATCATAAGGGTTTGCAAGAGGTATAAAAATCAATGAAAGTAATTAGCTTCAACATCAATGGCCTAAGAGCGCGCCTTCACCAACTGCAAGCGGTTATCGACAAACACCAACCTGATGTGATTGGTTTACAAGAGATCAAAGTACACGACGAGGCCTTCCCAATTGCTGATGTTGAAGCAATGGGCTACAAGGTCTACTTCCATGGCCAAAAAGCACATTATGGTGTCGCGATGCTGTGTAAGCAAGAGCCTATCTCTGTGCAGAAGGGTTTCCCAACAGACAATGAAGACCATCAAAAACGTATGATCATGGCGACGTTTGAAGATGAAAATGGCGAAAAGGTTACTGTACTCAATGGCTACTTCCCTCAAGGGGATAACATCAAACATGAAACCAAATACCCATACAAGCGTGAATTCTACAAAGACTTGATGACCTACCTGAACGACAGTCACAATAAAGATGAGCAAATCATCGTGATGGGCGACATCAATATTAGCCCTATCGACGCAGATATCGGTATCGGTGAACCAAACGCTAAACGTTGGTTGAAAACAGGTAAGTGTTCGTTCCAACCAGAAGAGCGTGAATGGCTAAAAACATTGATGGATTGGGGTTTTGTGGATAGTTTCCGTCTACTGCACCCTGAAGTTAATGATCAATTCTCGTGGTTTGATTACCGTTCAAAAGGTTTTGAAGACAACCGCGGCCTCCGTATTGACGTGGTACTAGCAACTCAAAAACTTGCTGATAAGTGTACTGAAGCAGGCATCGATTACGAACTCCGTGGTATCGAAAAACCCTCCGATCACGCACCGATTTGGTCAACGTTTAAGTAACCAGTTAAACGACCTCTTATAATAAAAACGGCGCTTCAATAAGCGCCGTTTTGTTAAATATACAGAATGCTATTAACTAAGTGGTCTTAGGTAGGCAAGGAAACGTTTCTCTGCGTATTTGAAGATCGCAATGATAATAAACGTTAGCGCCATGTAGAATAGACCAGCTGTTAAGAACGACTCAAATGGAGCATAGTAGCGTGAGTTAACCAAACGCGCTGCGCCTGTTAAATCCATGATGGTTACGATACCTGCTACCGCAGAGCCGTGAAGCATGAAGATAACTTCGTTACTGTAAGCTGGCAGTGCACGACGTAAAGCACTCGGTAGAATGATACGACGGTAAGTCTTCGGTGTACTCATGCCATATGCTTTTGCCGCTTCCACCTCACCTTTAGGTAAGCCGTTGATTGCACCACGGATAATCTCAGCCGTGTAAGCAGAAGTATTCAGGATGAATGCCACCAACGCACAGAACCAAGCGTTTTCCCACAAGGTGTCTTTCACTGGGAAGAACTGCTCCATGCCGTAATAAATCAAGTAAAGCTGTACCAGTAAAGGTGTGCCACGGAAGAAATAGAAAAACGACCACGCAGGTGCGTTAATCAACATATTGTGGCTGTTGCGAGCGATAGCTAATGGTATGGCAACAAACAAGCCAATAATTAAAGCGACGCAAACCATCCAAGCCGTTGTCCATAGACCACCAAGGTAAATCGGTAGGCTTTCAATTATTAATGAAAAGTCCATAACTACCTCGCGTGGATGCTGAATTTGCGTTCAACAAGTTTAAGTAAACCAGTCGATACACTAGTAAAGAACAAGAAGATAAGTGCCACTGCCATGTAGAAGGTAAATGGCATCTTAGTTGAACCGGCAGCTAGTGCGCTAACACGTACCATATCTTCTAGGCCAATAATGGAAACCAAAGCCGTGGTTTTAAGTAAAACTAACCAGTTGTTACCAAAACCAGGTAAAGCGTGACGAATCATTTGTGGTAGCAGAATACGACGAAAAGCTAACACAGGGCTCATACCATAAGCCTTTGCTGCTTCCATTTCACCGCTGTCGACAGCCATGATCGCACCACGGAACGTTTCTGCCATGTAGGCGCCAAAGATGAAGCCTATGGTTAAGACACCAGCAACAAAGGGGCTGACATCAATATAATCTGGTAAGTAAGAGGTCCACTCATGGTTAGGATCACTGGACGTGAACCACTCATTGAGCCACTCATTGATGGAATACAAACTGTTGTTTAAAAGAATCTGTCCACCAAAGAAAATCAGCATCATCAACACGAGATCGGGAATGCCTCGAATGACGGTTGTGTATAGAGTTGCAATAGCACGAGCCCAGCGATATGGCGCAAGCTTTGCCAAGGCTCCTAACATACCGAGCACCATAGCTAAAATGAGCGACAGCAAAGCAACTTCGATTGTAAGCAACGCCCCTTTCAGGATCGATACTTCATATCCTTGTAAATCAAACATAATGAATTCCAACAGAACTGCGAAAAAGTTGGTAAGACAGGGAGAGGATTGCCTCTCCCTTAAGCATTGACGCTAGGAATTACTGACCGTATACGTCGTAGTTGAAGTATTTAGCCGCGATATCTTGGTAGATGCCTTTTTCACGTAGAGAAAGGATTGCCGCATCTAGCTTCTTGGTTAGGTCTTTATCTTGCTTACGTAAAGCAATACCAAAACCTTCACCGAACCACTTAGGATCTGTTAGTGATGGACCAACAAACTCGTACGCTTCACCGCCCGCTTTGTTCAGTACACCTTCTTCTAGAGCAGAAGCATCACCTAGTACAGCGACAACTCGGCCGTTTGCTAGATCAAGGTAAGCTTCGTCGAAAGAACCGTAACGAACGATTTCAACCGTGTCACCGTAGTTGTCTGTTAGGTATTTATCGTGAGTTGTTGCACGTTGAACGGCAATTTTTTGACCGCTTAGATCATCGAAGTTAAGGCCTGCACCTTTCTTAGCGATGAACTTGTTTGGAATAAGTGCATATTTACCAGTGAAGTCGATTTTCTTCTTACGCTCTTCAGTGATAGACATTGCCGCGATGATCGCATCATATTTACGAGCAAGTAGGGAAGGAATGATACCATCCCAGTCTTGTGCAACGATCTTACATTGCACCTGCATTTCAGTACAAAGCGCGTTAGCCATGTCCACGTCGAAGCCTTTTAGTGAACCATCTGCTTCTGTCCAGCTAAATGGAGGGTAAGCACCTTCAATACCAAAGCGTACTGTTTTCCATTCTTTCGCTTGAGCTACACCTGTTGCCGCTGTTGCAGCAAGTGCCGCGACTAATAACCACTTTTTCATATCCCTACTCCTGTGATTTAGGTTTTTATGTTTTGCTAGTTTTAATATTGTTTTGCGTATTGAACTGTGTTGTTGTGTTTCATTGTTTACATTACTGCCATTCACCTTAGCAGTAATGTTTCAATTCTGTTCTATTTCGCCTTTCACCTGCCAAGACCAATTAATAGATCGAGGAGATAAATTGTTGTAATCGCTCAGACTCTGGGTTCGTAAACAGTTTAGCTGGATCGCCCTGTTCTTCCACTAAGCCTTGATGTAAGAACATCACATGGTTTGATACGTCACGAGCAAAAGCCATTTCATGTGTTACCACAAGCATGGTTCTTCCTTCTTCTGCTAGATCACGCATTACGCCAAGCACTTCCCCAACTAATTCAGGGTCAAGTGCAGATGTTGGTTCATCAAACAGCATTACTTCAGGATCAACCGCTAACGCTCTTGCAATCGCAGCACGTTGTTGTTGTCCACCAGATAAGTGACCCGGATAGTAATCTTTACGCTCATACAGGCCTACTTTCTTAAGTAGTAGCTCTGCATTTTCAATAGCTTGTGCTTTAGGTACACCCAATACATGGACAGGTGCTTCAATAACATTTTCGAGAACGGTCAGATGAGACCAAAGGTTGAATCCCTGAAAAACCATCGCCAAACGAGAACGGATTCGTTGAACTTGTTTTTCATTAGCAGGGACAGATACACCTTGGCGGTTATTTTTCATCTGAATTAATTCACCATTAACCCAAATCTCGCCTGCTGTAGGTGTCTCTAGAAGGTTGATACATCTAAGGAAAGTACTTTTACCCGAACCTGAAGATCCGATAATCGATACCACATCGCCTTTATGCGCAGAAAGTGAAATTCCCTTTAAAACTTCATTTTGACCAAACGTTTTGTGTAGATCCTTTATGTCCAGCGCCGGTACATCTTTCATGCGCTTTCTCTCCCAAATTTGTGAAAATGCAAGGTACTCCGACCTTTTCATGCGATACAAATTAGCACCACACGGATTAACATGCAACAAATTATTAACCTAACAATTGAGAATAAATAGAACTTAATCCTGACTAACTATGTAAAAGGCAGCGCTTTCAGCTCAATTTTATGAATATATTCTATCAACAAGCTATAAATCCGACGCTTACATTGTTTAAATAAAGTTAACCAAAATGAGATTCTCGTAACCCAATGTCTCACAAGAAAAACAAGTTTGGTGAACAAAGAAGTGTCGTTGAAAGCGAAACCATAAATGCGGATTCAGTAAGCGACACACTCTATGAGCCACAATTATTTTAACGCTCCCGTATTGTAAACGGTTGACCTAGGTATGGTTGAAGTAAGTAAAAATGAAATAACTCAATAATAACCAGTCAGGTACTCCGCCAATAGCTATGCTTTATAAAAGGAAGGAAACTTCAATTTGTGAAAATAAATTACACAATTCATCAAGATTACGTTAATGGAACGCTGCATTCTGTAGCTTTATTTCATATATACTCATAAAGTGATCAAGATCAATCACCCTAAAGGGTAAGCTTGTTAGACTCCTCAACACACAATAAGGCATCAAAAATGCCATACATCTCTATTATCTTAGCTGCATAAATCACATCAACACCGTGTAATAAATGTTAATGAGTTACAACTAAGAAATAACACAATTACGCGAAATTACAGAATTCAATTTTGAATTACTAACATAAAAATATGAGGAATCTATGTCAGACGTTGTCAATAATTCGAACTCTGAAGTAGATGAGAAAAGCTATAAAGAGCTACACCGTCCTGCTTCTGAATTTGAGAACCGCTCAAATTATCTAGATCACGAACTTCAAATCATGAAGCCTCGTCGCTTTGGCCTAAACCTTCCAGGCCGTGATTTCCGCTTTGAACTCGAAGACCTTATTCCTGCACTGGCTGGTACCATTGGTATCATCGCGATGTACTCTGCAGTAATGATGTCTTGGGCCGAAGGTCTAACTCAAGCTTGGGATCACGTAAACCTTGGTAAAGAGTTTGCTATCGAAGTTGCTCGTGTAGAAATGCTTATCCCTGCACTGCTATTTTGTATTCTTGCTTCTGGTTTCTTCAACCCTAAAGCAAACCTCGCCGGTAACCACGGCCCAATGATTCCTCTTATCGGTACCATCGCTCTCGCTGGTGCTCACCCTCTTGCATTGGCAATCCTTATCGGTGTCTTCGGTCTTATCCTAAGCTTCCTTAAAGGTGGGTCTAAGCTCGTCAACCTGACTTCTGAAGGTACTGCGGGTGGCTTGCTCATCTTCTTGGGTCTAACCGGTACAATGAGCCAAATCAACTCAATTCAAGCTTGGGCAGTTGATCTTCAGTCTGACACTGTTGCCGCTGGTAGCATGGGTTACATTGGTTTGATTGTTCTTGCCGTTACCATCGGCCTTTACGCATTCCTTGCTAAAGTGAACAAGCGTTGGTTAGCAATCCCTGTTTGTGCTTTCTCTGGTCTAGCTATTGCTTTAGTACTTGGTGCTGGTTTCGATATCAAATTCGTAACTGAAACAGGTATTCCAAACCTAAACCCAATCTACTGGTGGGGTTCGACTGAAGAAGGTTGGATGCTTGGTTTACCAAACGTTGAGCATTTTATCGCTTCTCTACCATTTGCAATCCTAGCGGTAGCAATGTGGTCACCAGACTTCCTAGGTCATCGTATCTTCCAAGAACTGAACTACCCTAAAAAGTCTGAAAAAGTTCTGATGGATGTTGATGACACAATGACTATGTGTTCAGTTCGTCAAATGGTAGGTACAGCTGTTGGTGGTGGTAACATCACTTCATCTTGGGGTACTTACATGATCCCAGCGGCTATCGCGAAACGTCCAATCCCTGGCGGCGCAATCTTGCTTGGCTCTCTATGTATTATTATTGCGATTCTTGGCTTCCCAATGGACGTAGCAGTATGGCCACCAGTGATGCGTGTTGCTCTACTTGTAGGTGTATCTCTACCTCTGCTTGAAGCGGGTATGCAGATGGTTAAAGATTCAAAAGATTCTCAAGCAGCTGGTATCTGTATCTTCGGCTCAGCGGTCGTTAATCCTGTACTAGCATGGGCACTGACTATGCTTCTAGATAACAACGGCCTAATTGGTGATAAGGAGCGTGCTAAGCGTCTATCATTTGTAGACAAGATTGTTATCCCAGTTAGTGTTTTGGTTATCTGTCTAGTGGCAATGCTTGCAGTTGGTATGCTAGAAAACCAATATGGTCTAAAAGCTTGGCTATAATCTCCTTTACTACACAAAAGAAGTAACCAGATTAAAAAAAAGTTTGGGTGGCAACCCCTGCCACTCAAATTTTTTTTACTTTTTTCAGCATTTATTGATTTAGTTTAAGGTTTGCAGAAATTTTTTAGCGTAGTCTTGATTACATAGAGTAAAGACAACATATAAAAAGTAGTGACAATATATATAACTATATGAAGCACATATGCTTATATATATTGTTATTAATAAGAGTGTACTACCCTTACGAGGGGCGCTGGCTCAACAGTGTTAATGTACGTGTTTTTTCTACTAAAAAGGTAGGTATGTCATGGCAGAGCAATTTGCTAAAGCTTGGGAAGATTTTGCTGCAGGTGAGTGGCAAAGCGAAGTAAACGTTCGTGATTTCATTCAAAAGAACTACGCGCCGTATGAAGGCGACGAGTCTTTCCTAGTTTCTGAAGGTACTGAGGCTACTAACAAGCTTTGGGCTTCGGTAATGGAAGGTATCAAACAGGAAAACGCAACTAAAGCACCTGTAGATTTCGATACTTCTGTTATCTCTACCATCACTTCTCATGATGCGGGTTACATCGAAAAAGATCTAGAAACTATCGTTGGTCTTCAAACAGAGAAACCCCTTAAGCGTGCGATCATCCCTAACGGTGGTATTCGTATGGTTGAGGGTTCTTGTAAAGCATACGGTGAAACTCTGGATCCAGCTGTTTCTAAAATCTACTCTGAATACCGTAAAACACACAACGCGGGTGTTTTCGATATCTACACACCTGACATCCTAAAATGTCGTAAGTCTGGTGTTCTAACTGGTCTTCCAGATGCTTACGGCCGTGGTCGTATCATCGGTGACTACCGTCGTGTAGCTCTATACGGTATCGACTTCCTAATGAGAGACAAGCAAGCTCAATTTGCTTCTCTTCAAGAGCAATTCGAAAGCGGCGAAAACCTAGCAGAAACAATGCAACTTCGTGAAGAGATCTCTGAGCAACACCGCGCTCTAGGTCAAATCAAAGAGATGGCTGCTAAATACGGCTTCGATATCTCTAAGCCAGCTCAAACTGCTCAAGAAGCTATCCAGTGGACTTACTTCGGTTACCTAGCGGCTGTTAAGTCTCAAAACGGTGCTGCAATGTCTCTAGGTCGTACTTCGACTTTCCTAGACATCTTCATCGAGCGTGATATCGCTGCAGGCAAGATCACTGAAATTGAAGCTCAAGAGATGATCGATCACTTCGTAATGAAGCTACGTATGGTTCGTTTCCTACGTACTCCTGAGTACGATGAGCTATTCTCTGGTGACCCAATCTGGGCTACTGAGTCTATGGGTGGTATGGGTATTGACGGTCGTACACTAGTTACACGTACTAATTTCCGTTTCCTAAACTCTCTATACACAATGGGGCCTTCTCCAGAGCCAAACATCACTGTTCTTTGGTCAGAGCAACTACCTGACGGCTTCAAGCGTTTCTGTGCGAAGGTATCTATCGATACTTCTTCTATCCAGTACGAAAATGATGACCTAATGCGCCCTGACCTAGAGTCTGATGATTACGCTATCGCTTGTTGTGTATCTCCAATGATCGTTGGTAAGCAAATGCAGTTCTTCGGTGCTCGTGCTAACCTTGCGAAAACAATGCTTTACGCAATCAACGGCGGTGTAGATGAGAAGCTTAAACTTCAAGTAGGTCCTGTTTCTGACAAGATCACTGACGAAGTTCTTAACTACGATGACGTAATGGGTCGCCTAGACACATTCATGGACTGGCTAGCTAAGCAATACGTGACTGCACTAAACAGCATCCACTACATGCACGACAAGTACAGCTACGAAGCGTCTCTAATGGCTCTTCACGACCGTGACGTTCGTCGTACTATGGCTTGTGGTATCGCTGGCCTATCTGTTGCGGCTGACTCTCTGTCTGCAATAAAGTTTGCTAAAGTTAAGCCAATACGTGACGAAGACGGCATTGCAATCGATTTCGAAATCGAAGGCGATTACCCTAAATACGGTAACAACGACGCTCGTGTAGATGATATCGCTTGTGAACTAGTTTCTACGTTCATGAACAAGATCCGTAAGCTTAAGACTTACCGTAACTCTATCCCTACACAGTCAGTTCTTACTATTACATCTAACGTTGTATACGGTAAGAAAACAGGTAACACCCCAGACGGTCGTCGTGCTGGTGCTCCTTTCGCTCCTGGTGCTAACCCAATGCACGGTCGTGATGAGAAAGGTGCTGTAGCGTCACTAACGTCTGTAGGTAAACTACCGTTTGCTGATGCACAAGATGGTATTTCGTACACGTTTTCTATCGTACCTAACGCTCTTGGTAAAGATGCTGAAGGTCAGAAAGCGAACCTTGCAGGCCTAATGGATGGTTACTTCCACCACGAAGCTGGCATTGAAGGTGGTCAACACCTTAACGTGAACGTTCTTAACCGCGACACTCTAGAAGACGCAGTTAAGCACCCTGAGAAATATCCTCAGCTAACAATCCGTGTATCTGGTTACGCTGTTCGCTTTAACTCTCTCACTGCAGAGCAACAAGCTGACGTAATCGCACGTACATTTACTGAATCTCTATAAGTTCATGCACGATACACAGTAAATAACAATTAGCCTCGCTAATGTGCGGGGCTTTTTTATATCTGATGCTAATTCCAGTATCTCCAACATTCTCCCCAAATGTTCGATTGAACCAAAAAGGCCTTTTCCGTTCACTTTTTTCCACAAATCCGTACAAACTACGGTACTATCGCGGTTCATAATTTAAGAGTAACTGCTCCATGAAATACCTTCGTTGTTTACCCCTGATTCTTCTCTCTTTTTCATCTTTGGCGTCTGAACGCTCTACGGTCACTTTCGCACTAGACAATGATGGCGTTTTTGGCGTTGACCAAGACTATACCAACGGACTGTTTCTGGGTTACACATCATCAAGCATTACGCCATACGATTGGGTAAAACCCTTAAGTCTTTCTTACTGGGGCGCAAGCTCTTTAGATAAATGGGAAATCACCCTTGGCCACAAAATGTACACCCCTTCTGATATCGAAGTAGAAACGCCATCAGCGAATGACCGCCCATACGCAGGTTACTTGCATTCAGAATTCAACTACATCAGTTTGAACCCACAACAAGCTCAGCGTTTTAACATCACTTTTGGTACCACCGGTGAACGAGCGCTTTCTGAAGATGCTCAAAAACTGGTTCACTCAATCACTAAATCAGATGAGCCTCTGGGTTGGGAATACCAAGTTGATGATGAGTGGGCAGGCAGCGTTGGTTACCTAAGCCACTTCAATCTCATGCGTAATCAAGCGTTGGCGAATACTGATTTCGAGATTTCTAACGTTTCAGAAATTAACGTGGGTAACTTTAGAAGTGATATTTCAACAGGCTTTATGTTCCGTTGGGGTACAGACCTAGGTGGTAACTTTGGTGCGGCTAATATCACGAGCGAAAATCCATTTAGACCAGGTATGATCGGCGCATCGAACAGCGGTTGGTTTACTTATGCAGGCCTCGAAGGTCGCTACCGTTTCAATGACTTAACCATTGAAGGGGATCGCTATGGTGTTGATGAATACGCAAATAAAAATAATGAAAGTCTAGCTATCTACGATGTGACTCTAGAGAACGTTCAAGCGACAGCTGTAATGGGTGTGGCTTGGTACAATCAATACGTTGGTGCCTCCTTCGCGCTAACCGCAAAAACGCCAAATTACAAAGAAGCGAAAGAGTCTATCTACACCACCGGTGGCATTACGATGTTCGCGTTCTTCTAGCGAATCATTCAAGCTTTCACATTTACTTTTCAAGTTTGGTAAAGGCAATCATCTTCAGTAGTGATTGCCTTTGTTTTTAAAGGTCCCGTGAGGATTTGACCCTATTTTATGTACCGTTTTTGTAATAAAATAAAGGGCATAAATTCCTCTACGAGAATAGCTCATGTCTACAACTGGTCGCATTCACTCATACGAATCTTGTGGTACTGTCGATGGTCCTGGTATCCGCTTTATTGTATTTCTTCAAGGCTGCTTAATGCGTTGTATGTACTGCCACAACCGCGATACATGGGACCTTCATGATGGCAAAGAAGTCACTGTAGAAGAAATCATCAACGAGGCGAAATCTTACCGTCACTTCATGAAAGCTTCTGGCGGTGGCATCACCTGCTCTGGTGGTGAAGCAATGCTACAGCCTGAGTTTGTCCGTGACTTCTTTCTAGCTGCTAAAGCTGAAGGTATCCATACTTGCCTCGATACCAATGGCTATATTCGTAAGCACACAAAAGTGGTTGATGAAGTATTAGACGCCGCTGATCTTGTGATGCTCGATCTGAAACACATGCGTGATGAAATTCACCATGATTTCATTGGTGTATCTAACAAACGTACACTCGATTTTGCCCGTTACCTCCATAAGATTGGTAAAACGACTTGGATCCGTTACGTGATTGTCCCTGGATACACAGACACACCAAAAGATGCACACCTACTTGGTGAGTTCATTAAAGACATGGATAACATCGAAAAAGTAGAGCTGCTTCCTTATCACAAACTGGGTGCGCATAAATGGGAAGCACTTGGTTTAGACTACCCTCTTGAAGGCGTAAACCCGCCAAGTAAAGAGACAATAGATGAAATTGTTGCGGTTCTGAGCCAGTATCATTCTAATGTAAAGTACTAATTCCAACAGTACTCAAATGTGTTTCAAACGCCTCAATTTCGATTGGGGCGTTTTCTTTTGTAGGCTAGACATTCCTTTCACTTTTCTTCACAGCTTTTGTTTATCAATTCAAAAAATCATATTAAATCCGTGTTGAGATCATGTTTCCACTCGTAGGAATGCTGTTACTCTTACTTCAACAAAAGAATACAACATTTAGTTTTTTAGTGAGGCTTCTCCCATGGAAATGACCAATGCTCAGCGTCTAATTCTATCAAATCAATACTACCTAATGTCTCAAATGGAGCCTGAGAACTCTGCTAAATACCAACGTCTACAAACGATTGTAGAGCGCGGTTACGAACTCCAAATGCATGAGCTTAACAAAGAGTTTGGTTGTTTGACTGAAGTAGAATGTCGCGAAATTATCGACATCATGGAGATGTACCATGCAATGCAAGAGTCGAACAAAATGCTTGAAGAAGATGAGCATAAAGAGGTTGATCAGCGTCGCCTACAGTTCTTAGGTTTCGACATTGCATCTGAAGCACAAATCGTACACTACGTACGTTTCCTTGTTGACTCTGAAGGCCTTTACCCTCAATTCGATAAAGCGGATCACCACTTCAATAGTCAAATGCCAATGCTAGACAAATACCGTCGCATGCTAACAACATGGCGCAACTGCCCTCGTCAGTACCACCTATGTGCGACAGAGCTATCTCAAATCTTTAGTGCTTAATTAATAAAGAAAAGCCTCAGCTTGGCTTAAAAAGTTTCAGGAAAGGGTTGCTCATCACGAGTAACCCTTTTTTACTGCCTGAATATAAAGAGAGAAAACAGGAACTATTTAGCAACGTGGATATGAAGTGAACTTTACCCACAGAAAATGGTAATGAAACATACAGATAAGATATTAAACATCGAGCCGTTTCCCATTAATTTCTCTGATATCGCCCATTAAATAATGAGTATAAGCCAATGACTTGTAAGCAATAAGGTCATTCATCTTTATTAATTCTATATCGGGACTTTTAATACAAATTAAAAATCACCACACTTATTTTGAACATTGTATTTTATTCTAAAGAAGTCGCTAGAATGCTCACAGAAATTATTAACCAGAGCGATAAAAATGAGAAAACTCATCCTTGTATCACTAGCTATTCTATCGGCTTCATCTTTCGCAGCTAACGACATGTACGTACTTGGGGGCGTTGGCATTAACAAAGATGACGGAGGTCTACAATTCACTGCTGGTTCACAGATTCTTGATACCAATTTTCATCTTGAATCAACAATGAATTACATAGATTCCGACAGTAAAATGGTTACGCAGGATATACACGGTGACCTAACTAAGTACAAAGACAATTCCAAACACTTCAAAATGTCTTTAGCCCCAGTATATAAATATAGCTTCGATGAGTCTTTTGCTATCTACGGTAAGGTTGGTCTTGCGTACTCTAACTTCAATTCTAAATCAACGAGAACCGATAAAGATGGTTCAGTTAATAGCAAGTACTCAAATAGCGAATGGGGGGCGACTTACGGCATCGGTGCTGAGTTTAAATCTATACAGCCAATGTTCGGTCACTCGAAGTTTATGGCTCGTGTTGGTTTCGATTTCTACGACTACAACTCAGGTGGCCTAAACCTAATCAATGAGGGGACTCTTGGACTACAAGCTGGATTCACTTTCTAAGGTATTAAGTAAAAAGTTTTACAGTCGTTGAACAAGTTATCGTAATTACAATTTTTGGTATATTAACCTTAACCGCGCTGTATCTCACATAAATATAAGGGCAACTCATCAGGAGTAACCCTTTTATGTTTTCTTCTTTTTAACTAGAAAACGTAAGCAACACCAACGTTTGCCGCCATATTAATGCCGCTTTCTAAGATT
The DNA here is from genome assembly GCA_036126475.1 of Pseudomonadota bacterium. GTDB lineage: Bacteria > Pseudomonadota > Gammaproteobacteria > Enterobacterales > Vibrionaceae > Vibrio. The sequence goes on from JAYYSE010000125.1 coordinate 15,936, forward strand.
GGACTATTCTCGATATCGCCCTCTAGGTTAGTGTAACGAACACCACCCGTAAGTCGGATACTTGGCGTTACATGTAGATAACCACCCAGACTAATAAAGTACTGGCCATCCCAACCAGCATCAAATTCCTTTAAATTCGTTCTTGCTGCTTCTGATGAGCTCACACCGTATAAGTGATTATTTAAACGTTCACCATTATAAGCATAACCAATTGAAGGCGTAATCGCCCAACCACTACGGCGAATAGGTAGACGCCATGCTGCCTCAGCATAAAGCCCATTGTGTTGAAAGCCAATGTCTGAACCAGCTGTCGCTTCAAACATTCCAACAAGAGTAATCAACTGATAGCTTATCCCGCCTAGTACTGAAGCTTTGCGCTCATCTAGGTTCTGGATATCAACGTTGCTAGAGTCACTGGGCTTCAAGGTTCTTGAGTCATAAACAGCTCGTAATACAACATTTTGTGGTGAGCCTGCTGGTAATAAACGATAACCAGCACTAAAGCCACGCATAAAAAAGTACTCACCTTCATAACCTATCATTGGAATAACCGCACGATTTGACGGCGTATCTTTATAGACAGCAGGAGAGTAAGAGGCTGCAACCCCTAAGGACCACTGTGATATTTGCGCATGGGCAGCTGTCGTCCCCAATGTTGTAGTAACGATAGCGATGACTTTGAGCCAATGACTTTTCACATGTTTTCCTAATAATGAGCAAGTTTAACAAGATAGTACATTGTACAACACCGCTATTAACAAAAATAATAACAATGAACAATCGGTTTAATGAGCAATAATTCACCACAAGAATCTAATTTCCACCCAAATCACCAAAAATGACTAGCAAACCTCTAATACAAGAAACTTCAATCCGATTTATCTCCAGTTATTCATTGCTATCTCAAAATTTTTTTCGTGAAAAATTGTAAATAAACACATAATTGTTAAGCAAAATTGTGGAAGCGGGTCTAACCTTAAAATGTAGGGAGAGCCTATTTTTCAATCGCTCGTCAGTTTTGACTGGTTAACAAGGGGAATGTGACTATGAGTATATTTGACCACTATCAATCACGTTATGAAGCAGCCAAGGAAGAAGAGCTGACACTACAAGAGTTCTTGGCGCTGTGTAAAGACGACAAAAGAGCTTACGCCAACGCCGCGGAGCGCTTACTTCTGGCTATTGGCGAACCTGAGGTTATTGACACCGCGCAAGACCCTCAACTAAGTCGTATTTTCTCAAACCGAGTTATATCTCGTTACCGTGAATTCGAAGATTTTTACGGTATGGAAGATGCGATTGAACAGATTGTTTCTTACCTAAAACATGCTGCGCAAGGCCTAGAAGAACGCAAACAGATCCTCTACTTACTGGGTCCTGTGGGCGGCGGTAAATCATCGCTTGCTGAAAAACTAAAAGCTCTGATGCAAAAGCTACCTATTTACGTACTTTCTGCTGACGGTGAACGAAGCCCAGTAAATGACCATCCATTCTGTCTATTTGACGTCAATGAAGATGGTGACTTATTGAAAAACGAGTATGGCATCGAAAAACGCTATCTTCGTTCGATTATGTCTCCATGGGCTGCAAAACGCCTGCATGATTTCGGCGGCGACATTTCTAAATTCAAAGTCATCAAGCTACGCCCTTCTATCCTCGACCAAGTTGCGATCGCAAAGACAGAGCCTGGTGATGAAAACAACCAAGATATCTCTTCTCTAGTTGGTAAAGTAGATATCCGTAAACTAGAGCACTTCTCTCAAGATGACCCAGATGCCTACAGCTACTCTGGTGCGTTATGTAAAGCTAACCAAGGCCTGATGGAATTCGTAGAGATGTTCAAAGCACCGATTAAGGTACTTCACCCTCTACTAACAGCAACTCAAGAAGGTAACTTCAACGGTACTGAAGGGCTTTCTGCGCTGCCATTCGACGGCATGATTCTAGCTCACTCAAACGAATCCGAGTGGCAGACATTCCGCAACAATAAGAACAATGAAGCCTTCCTAGACCGTGTTTACATTGTAAAAGTACCTTACTGTCTGCGCGTTTCTGAAGAAGTTAAGATCTACAAAAAACTGCTTGAGCACAGTGAACTGTCGAACGCACCATGTTCACCAAGCACACTCGATCTGCTATCCCAATTCAGTATCCTATCGAGACTGAAAGAGCCTGAGAACTCGTCTCTGTTCTCGAAAATGCGCGTTTACGATGGTGAAACCCTTAAAGACACCGATCCAAAAGCGAAGAGTTATCAAGAGTACCGCGACTACGCAGGTGTAGATGAAGGTATGTCTGGTCTATCGACTCGTTTCGCCTTTAAGATCTTATCTCGCGTGTTCAACTTCGACCAAGCCGAAGTGGCCGCAAACCCAGTTCACCTGTTCTACGTCATTGAACAACAAATTGAACGTGAACAATTCCCTCAAGAAAATGCCGAAAAGTACCTTGAGTTCTTGAAAGGATATCTAGTGCCACGCTACGTAGAGTTTATCGGCAAAGAAATTCAAACCGCATACCTGGAGTCTTACTCTGAGTATGGTCAGAATATCTTCGACCGTTATGTAACCTACGCAGACTTCTGGATTCAAGACCAAGAGTACCGCGATCCAGAAACAGGCCAGCTATTTGACCGTGCTTCTCTAAATGGCGAGCTAGAGAAAATTGAAAAAACAGCCGGTATCAGTAACCCTAAAGACTTCCGAAATGAGATTGTGAACTTTGTGCTTCGTGCTAAGGCAAACAATAACGGTCAAAACCCAGTTTGGACCAGCTACGAGAAATTGCGCACTGTGATTGAGAAGAAAATGTTCTCCAACACAGAAGAGCTACTTCCTGTTATCTCGTTCAACGCTAAGACCTCAACAGATGATCAGAAAAAGCACGACGACTTCGTTGCTCGTATGATGGAAAAAGGCTACACCGAGAAACAAGTGCGCCTGCTATCTGAGTGGTATCTAAGAGTTCGTAAATCCTCATAACTAAACGGTATAGAGCTGCTCAAATGGGCAGCTCATACCAAACAATAACTCTTATACCCGTGCAAAAGTAGGATCGTGACATCAGCTGAGAGGGAGTTCTTATGGCACAATTTATCGATCGGAGGCTCAATGGCAAGAATAAGAGTGCTGTAAACAGACAGCGCTTCTTACGACGCCATAAAGAGCAAATCAAAGAATCTGTGGCCGATGCAGTCAACCGACGCTCAATCACCAACACTGAAACTGGTGAGGACGTCACTATTCCTCACAAAGACATAAAAGAACCAAGCTTTCACCAAGGCCAAGGTGGCGTGAGAGAGCGCGTGCATCCTGGTAATGATCAATTTATCACTGGCGACAAAATCGAGCGTCCGAAAGGTGGCGGTCAAGGTGGTGGCTCAGGCCAAGGGGATGCAAGCCCCGATGGCGAAGGTCAAGATGAGTTTACTTTCCAAATATCAAAAGACGAATACCTTGATATTCTTTTTGAAGATCTCGCTCTACCTAATCTAGAAAAAAATCAGGTCAACAAGATCACTGAATGGAAAACCCACCGCTCTGGTTACCAAAGCGCAGGTATTCCATCCAACATCGCGATTGTTCGTTCACTGCAACAGTCACTTGCTCGTCGAACCGCAATGACAGCAGGCCGAAAACGCGATTTGAAAACGCTAATGGACCAACTCGCTCAAGTTCAAATGACCGAGCCTGCTCAACCGTTTGAAGAAGCTCGAATCAAGGAAGAAATTGCCGAGCTACGTAAAAAGATCGATAGCGTGCCGTTCATCGATACCTTCGATTTACGTTACAAAAACTACGAGAAGCGCCCTATTCCATCTAGCCAAGCAGTGATGTTCTGCTTGATGGATGTATCTGGCTCAATGGATCAAGCCACTAAAGACATCGCAAAACGTTTCTATGTACTGCTGTATCTATTCCTTAATCGCACCTACGAAAATGTCGATGTGGTGTTTATTCGTCACCATACTCAAGCCAAAGAAGTCGACGAGCATGAGTTTTTCTACTCGCAAGAGACCGGTGGCACCATTGTATCGAGCGCCTTGAAGCTGATGAAAGAAATTGTTGCTGACCGTTACCCGGCTAATGAGTGGAACATCTATGCAGCGCAAGCTTCTGATGGTGATAACTGGGCAGATGACTCACCACGCTGTAAAGAGTTACTGGTCAACACGCTTCTGCCAACTTGCCAATACTACTCGTACATCGAAATCACGCGTCGCTCACACCAAACGCTCTGGCATGAGTATGACAAGTTAGAAGCGAGCTTCGACAACTTCGCCATGAAAAACATCAAAACAGTGGATGATATCTTCCCTGTGTTTAGAGAACTGTTCCAGAAAGAGACAGCGTAAGGGGGCTTGCCATGACAGCGAAATCAAACGTTGCAGAGAAAGACAAAGCTGCACAAAAAAACAACGACAAGATGCTGCCTGATGGTCCAGATTGGACGTTCAACCTCTTAGAGCGATACCACGTGGAAATTAAGCGTGTGGCGCAGCATTACCGACTAGACACTTACCCTAACCAAATAGAAGTGATCACTTCTGAACAGATGATGGATGCGTACTCGAGTATCGGTATGCCTATTAATTACAACCACTGGTCATTTGGTAAGAAGTTCATTCAAACAGAACAAAACTACAAGCATGGTCAAATGGGGCTAGCGTATGAAATCGTAATCAACTCGGCCCCTTGTATCGCCTACCTAATGGAAGAGAATACCGTGACGATGCAAGCGCTAGTAATAGCGCACGCCTGTTACGGCCATAACTCTTTCTTTAAAGGGAATTACCTATTCCAAACGTGGACAGATGCAAGTTCAATCATCGACTACTTGTTGTTTGCTAAGAAGTACATCAATGATTGTGAGGAGAAATACGGCGTTTCAGAAGTCGAACAACTGCTCGATTCTTGCCATGCGCTAATGAATTACGGCGTTGACAGATATAAGCGCCCAGAGAAGATCTCCATCGCGGAGGAAACCGCTCGCCAAGAAGAACGTGAGGCTTACCTGCAATCTCAAGTTAACGAACTGTGGCGCACTGTGCCACAAAACCGCGATAAAGAGGAAGAGCAAAAAGTACGTTTCCCAAGCGAGCCACAAGAGAACATTCTTTACTTTATAGAGAAGAATGCGCCTCTACTGGAACCATGGCAGCGTGAATGTGTACGTATTGTTCGTAAAGTCAGCCAGTACTTCTACCCTCAGAAACAGACTCAGGTAATGAATGAGGGCTGGGCAACCTTCTGGCACTACACCATTCTTAACCATCTCTACGATGAAGGCTTGGTGAGTGATAAGTTCATCTTAGAATTCCTACACAGCCACACTAGCGTGGTCGCACAACCCGCCTACAACAGCCCTTATTTCAGTGGCATAAACCCATACGCGCTTGGCTTTGCGATGTTTAGAGACATCCGTCGTATCTGTGAAGAGCCGACCGATGAAGACAGAGAGTGGTTCCCTGAATTGGCTGGGTCAGATTGGCTAGAAGCGGTCCACTTTGCGATGCACAACTTCAAAGATGAAAGCTTTATCAGCCAGTATCTTTCTCCAAAAATCATTCGAGACTTTAAGTTGTTTGCCGTGCTCGATGACGATCGAAAAAACACCATTGAAGTGAGCGCAATTCATGATGACCCGGGCTACCGCCTGATCCGTGAAAAGCTCGCCGCGCAATACAATCTCAGCAACCTTGAACCCAACATTCAGGTGTTCAATGTAGATGTACGCGGCGATCGTTCAATGACACTCCAATATATCCCTCATGACCGCATCCCTCTTGATAAAGGCTACGACGAAGTGATGAAGCACTTATATCGCTTATGGGGCTTTGATGTGATTTTAGAAGAGGTCAAAGACACAGGTCATCGAGAAATTCTGACTACTTGCCCGAAACGCAATGATTACGGAGCAAAAATCTAATACCCATCGCTGTTAATCGGTGATGAGTATAAGACTCCGCTCCCCCTACAACATAGTGGTCACCCGCTCGGAAGTGGAGCAACAAAAAAGCGCATAAGTCGTCGTCTTATGCGCTTTCCTTTTAAGCTTCTTTTAGCTCTTGCCTCTTGAGCTCTAACGTCTTAAACGAACACTATTAAACAATCGGCTTTTGACCGCGTTCAATCAGCTTCATCAGCACGCTGTCTGCGGATTTACCTGCCACGCCTGCTAGCTTGTCCGATAGCTTTTTCTTCTGTACATAGTGAATCGCTAACACTGTCTTGTCTTTGCATGCTTCAACAACCAGGTCATCAGAAGTGCGAATCTCATCCACCAGCCCAAGTTCATGAGCTTGCGTACCAAACCAGTGTTCACCCGTCGCCACTTTATCAAGATCAAGTGCTGGGCGATGGTCGTGAATGAAGTCTTTGAATAGACCATGTGTCTCTTCTAGCTCTTCTTTAAACTTCTCACGTGCTTTATCGCTGTTCTCACCAAACATAGTCAGTGTGCGCTTGTACTCACCTGCTGTTAGCTGTTCGAACTCGATATCGTGCTTCTTAAGCAATTTGTTAAAGTTTGGCAGTTGAGCGATCACCCCAATAGAACCAACGATAGCGAAAGGCGCTGACACAATTTTGTCTGCAATACATGCCATCATGTAACCGCCGCTTGCTGCCACTTTGTCTACCGAGATAGTAAGAGGTAGGCCTGCTGCTTTGATACGATCAAGTTGAGAAGACGCCAAACCGTAGCCGTGAACCATGCCACCACCAGATTCAAGCTTAAGTAATACTTCATCGCCTTCACGAGCAACAGCCAGAACCGCCGTTACCTCTTCACGTAATGAAGCCACTTCTTTCGCATCAATGCTGCCGTTAAAATCAAGAACGAATAGATGTGGTTCACGCTTGCTATCAAGCTCGCCCTCTTTCGCTGCTTTTTTCACTTCTTTACCGCGTGATTTTACTTTCTCTTTTTCCGCTTTCTTTTCTGCTTTATCACGGGCTTTGATGAAAGCATCATCGTGTAGATGGTGCTCTAATTGTTCGATTGTCTGTTTATGGTGTTCAGATAGGTTCGTGATTTCCAGCTCACCTTTAATCGCGCTTGATTTTCCACCCACAGATTTAGCAATAACTAAAATTGCGATGATGGCGATTACAACGGTCGCAATCTTGGCTAAAAACAAGCCGTAGTCCAACAAAAATTCCAATGTCATATCCCCTAATGTATGAATTAGTGTATTGTAACCATCTTGTCACGATTACCAAGAATTTCTCATCATTCCGGCGGTTATCTGTGTGATTAAACATCAATGGAATGGCGAACATAACAAAAGAAAGAAGGAGAAGCACAGTGGATTACCCAATCTCTACAGATGCCCTCAAAGATAAAGTAATTTTGGTTACTGGTGCTGGTGCCGGTATTGGACGCCAAGCAGCACTAAGCTTCGCTCAACATGGCGCGACAGTTATTCTGCTAGGCCGCAATGTTAAAAACCTTGAATTTATTTACGATGAAATCGAAAGTGCTGGTTACCCACAGCCTGCGATCATCCCATTAGATCTAAAAGGCGCGACAAAGCAGAACTACATTGATATGGCTGAAACCATTGAGTCACAGTTCGGTCGTTTAGATGGTTTACTACATAATGCTGGCGTTCTCGGTACTCTGAGCCCGTTTGAGCAGATTGATGAAGAGACTTTTGATGATGTTATGCAGATCAATGTGAAGTCTGAATTCTTGATGACTCAAGCACTTCTGCCTGCTCTTAAGAAAGCGGAAGCAGGTCGTATCGTATTTACCTCTTCTACCGTTGGCCACTCTGGCCGTGCATTCTGGGGCACTTACGCGATCTCTAAGTTTGCTACCGAAGGTATGATGCAAATCCTAGCGGATGAGCTTGAAGGCACCGACATCCGTGTTAATGCGATCAACCCGGGCGGCACTCAAACACGCATGCGTGCAAAAGCGTACCCTGGTGAGGATGCCAACAAGCTGAAAACACCACTAGACATCATCCCACTGTACCTACACTTAATGAACCCAAGTGTGACAGACATTAATGGCCAATGTATCGACGCTCAACCTAAGTAGTTGATATTATAACCAATCGTAAAAAGTCGCTTCAATAGCGGCTTTTTTAGGTTCATCGATGATAGCTTTGGAAAGGGTAATGACGAACAAGGATTGCAACAACCCAGCGAGATGCAGGATTTACTTAAGGATTTCACCAGTGTTGGGATCTCCTTGAATAAGCCCCCCATCACGTTACTGGAAGTAGGCCAACCGATTAGGTCGAATCACTCATATGAAGACTTAAAACAACAACGACACAAGTCCATGGTCACCGTCGTTGGTCTTGTAATTGGCAAGCAATCACCCGGAACCGCAGCTGGCGTCACCTTTGTCACACTGGAAGATAATACAGGCAATATTTACGTGATGGTATGTGAAACCACAGCACGCGCTCAACAGCAAGCGTACCTCACAGCTAAGGCGTTAAAGGTGCAAGGCATCCTAGAAAAGAAGATGAAATGGTACATGTGATTGCTGGGAAGCTTATCGACATTACCGATGAAAACGTTGGCTTAAAGAACAAGTCGCGAGACTTTCATTAATAACTCAGTCCGCTGTTTTATATCGCTTAGTAAAAAACGAAAAAGGGAAGCATCTGCCTCCCTTTATTTCAAATTGTTGAGTTATACCTCAACGTCAGCTTCCGTAAGTCTTCTCTTAAATTCCCTATATAGTAATAAGCTTAAAGTCATAACAACTTTAGACGTTAACCATATCATTAAGAGGAACGACCTTAGATTGTGCTTGAAAAGTTACGTTAGTCGAAATGCATATTTCGTGACGATTAATACACTGCGCCAATAATAGCAAACGTTCCCTATCAGGTTACTCAAAACGAATGACGGTATGATTTACAAAATCTGACGCATACGCTCTTGAGTTACCTCAACCAACAAGTCTGGTTGGAATTTAGAAATGAAGCGGTTACACCCTACTTTTTCCACCATCGCCTCATTAAAACTTCCGCTTAATGAAGTATTTAGCGTAATAAATAGGTCATGCATTCTCAGGTCAGAGCGCACTTCATGAGTCAGTTTGTAGCCATCCATCTCAGGCATTTCAGCATCAGTGATCATCAACAGTATTTCTTGATTGATGTCTTTGCCCTCATCACACCAGCCCTTAAGTAAATTCAGGGCTTCTAAGCCGTCACAACATTCGATAATGTTCAAACCCAATTGCGACAAGGTGCCTTTAATTTGATTACGCGCGGTAGAAGAGTCATCAACGATCAGCACATTACGTCCTATCATCTCTTGAGCTAACTGCTCATCTAAGACACCTTCAGAGATCGATACATCGTAATCGATGATCTCAGCCAACACCTTTTCAACGTCTATGATCTCAACGATCTTGTGCTGATCTTCTTCTTGAATGTGCGTGATAGCGGTTAAGTAATTGCCGCGACCCGTTGTCTTTGGTGGCGGCTGAATCTCTGTCCACATTGTATTGACGATATTGCGAACCTGCCCAACCAAGAAGCCTTGTACAGTTCGGTTGTACTCCGTAATGATCAAGTTACTCTCTTGCGACTCAGCACGCGATGGCGGAAAGCCAATGGCGCTGCGCAGATCAATTACAGGCACAGATTCGCCTCGCAAAGAAGCTACACCCGTAATGTGATGATGAGACCCAGGTAAACGAGTAAGCACTGGCACTTTTAGTACTTCTTTAACTTTAAATACGTTAATTGCAAATAATTGACGACTATTTAAGCTGAATAATAAGAGCTCCAGACGGTTTTCACCAACCAGTTTCGTTCTCTGATCAACCGAATTTAAAACGCCAGACATACAACACCTTAGTGAAAAATAATAACTGTGGCTACAATAGCCTACTTCAATAGGTTAAAGCAAAGCGCTAATGCACAGAATACTTAAACTAAGTACAACAAATGCTGTTATACAAAGCTTAAGAACATGGAAAGATTCGGAGGAAGGCCAAAAGAAGAGAAAAAAGTTAGCCTTCAATAACTTTCATTAACAACTGACCGTCGTAAAGTGCTTGCTTGATAAGCGCAGCACCAGGCATCGTTGCTTGTTTGTAGAATCGAGATTCCACCAGCTCTAAATCTTGGTGGTAAACTGACAAGCTCTGCTCTTCAATACACTTCTGAATCGCAGGATACAGAACGCTCTTAGCTTGGTTAATGACACCACCGACTAAGATTTTTTCTGGGTTGAACAAGTTAATCACAATGGCAATCGCTGAACCTAGGTAACGGCCTAACTGCTCAATCACTTCTACCGCCAGTGGATCACCATCAGCCGCAGCAGCACAGATTTGCTCGATCGTAACATCTTCAAAAGCAGTCAGCGTCGATGCCTCACCATTGGCTAAACGCTCTTTCACTTGCTCACGAATCGCCTGTGAACTCGCGACCGTCTCTAAGCAACCTCGGTTACCACAATGACACATCTTGCCTTCCTTATCGATCTGGATATGACCCAATTCACCGATATTGCCGTGACGGCCTTGCAAAACGCGGCCATCAAGAATAATCCCGGCACCTAAGCCGTGGTGAATGGAGATTAAGACAGAGTTATCATTGTCTTGAGAGTTGCCAAACAGCTTCTCCGCCAGTGCCCATGCGCGAGTATCATTGGCAATAAAAACCGGCAAGCCCGTCTCTTTATAAATCTCAGGGCCCAAAGCCAAGTTTTCGACATTGTAATGCGGCATTTGCAACACAATACCCTGCTCTGAATTCACAAGGCCAGGGAGCGTGATCGCAATACTGGTTACCCTGTCGAGCTGCTCAGCATAAGTTTGGAAGAATTCGTCAATTTCGTGAAGAAGACGCGCAAGCACATCATCTTGGTCACGTTCGTGAATGTCGATCTTAGTATCGATAAGAACATCGCCACCCAATTCATGAAGTGCGATAGTAAGATACCCACGTCCAAGACGCATCGACAAGAACTGCCAACCTTCGTTATTAGTTTGCAAGCCCACAGCAGGACGTCCACGAGTTGTGGCTTCTTGAACCGTCGTTTCGTGGATAAGGTGAGCTTCCATGAGTTCACGGGTAATTTTGGTAATACTCGCCGGAGCCAACTCACTTTGTTTGGACAAATCGATACGAGAAATAGGACCTTTAAGGTCAATTAGTTTATATACACGACCAGCATTGACCTGTTTGATATGATCAATATGGCCCGGTTGAGCCATGTACATTTTACGCTCCAGAAATCATCAACGGGATAATTTTTTTACTTTGCGAAGTAATTGTGAAGTCACTTGGTATATCGCCGTGACCAGTATCACGTATATACATGAATCTTTGTGTATCTAGTCAAATAGTTTAAGAAAAGTTAACACCCACATCGATGAATTGAGACTTAATTTTCATAAAAAAACATTGCGTTTGAGCCCTGAATTCAATAATTAAAGGGATATCAATAAATATCCTCCTAGCTCCCAATAAATTATCAATTAATGCATATACTTAATTCAGTCTTTTAAAAAGATTACTGACATCACTCTAGGAGCATTCATGACAGCTGAATTAAGAAAAACGAAAATCGTCACAACGCTAGGCCCCTCTACCGATAAAGGTAACGTGCTTGAAGAGATCATCAAAGCCGGTGCCAATATTGTTCGTATGAACTTCTCCCACGGCAGCAGCGACGACCATATACAACGTGCAGAAAAAGTCAGAGCAATCGCAAAAAAACTGGGGACACAAATCGCTATTCTCGGCGACCTTCAAGGTCCCAAGATTCGTGTGTCGACATTCAAAGATGACAAAATTCAACTTGCTGTTGGCGATGAATTCACCCTCGACAGCAGCTTCGGTTTAGGCGAAGGCAACCAACAAGCCGTTGGCCTCGACTATAAAGAACTACCGAACGATGTATCAGCCGGTGACATCCTGTTAATTGATGATGGTCGTGTGCAACTTAAAGTCACCAAGGTCGAAGGTTGTCGTGTTCATACCGAAGTCATCATTGGTGGCCCGCTATCCAACAACAAAGGCATCAACAAAAAAGGCGGTGGGCTCTCTGCAGAAGCGCTGACCGACAAAGACAAACGAGACATCGTCACCGCCGCCCAAATCCAAGTCGATTACCTCGCTGTCTCTTTCCCTCGTAACGGCGAAGACATTCACTACGCTCGCCAACTTGCGCGCGAAGCAGGCTTAGAAGCTCACCTAGTAGCCAAAGTAGAGCGAGCAGAGACGGTATCGACCGTTGAGAACATGGATGACATCATAATGGCTTCAGATGTTGTCATGGTGGCTCGTGGTGACCTCGGAGTAGAAATTGGTGACCCTGAGTTGGTCGGTGTACAAAAACAGCTTATACGCCGCGCTAGAGCCCTTAATCGCACTATCATCACTGCAACTCAGATGATGGAGTCAATGATCTCCGCTCCAATGCCTACCCGTGCTGAAGTAATGGATGTTGCCAACGCAGTACTTGATGGCACTGATGCAGTAATGTTGTCTGGTGAAACCGCTGCCGGACAATACCCAGTAGAGACAGTAAAATCGATGGCTGAAGTGTGTGTTGGTGCTGAAAAAATGGCGAACGTCAATCAGTCCAACTACCGAATTGACCGCACTTTCGTGACAGCGGAAGAAACAGTATCAATGGCAACCATCTACTCTGCTAACCACATGGAAGGTATTAAAGGCGTAGTCACGCTGACTGAGTCTGGGCGCACTGCTTTGATGATGTCTCGTTTAAGTGCTGATATGCCTATCTTCGCCCTGTCTCGTAACGAAGGAACACTAAACCGTTGTACCTTGTATCGTGGCGTAACCCCTATCTATTTTGAGACAGAAGCCAAAGACAGCTTTGACATTGCGCGATCAACACTTGATTGCCTTAAAGAGAAAGGACACCTCAAGTTTGGTGATCTCGTAATCATTACTCAAGGCGATATCATGGACGTGGCTGGTTCAACCAACTGTATGAGAATCCTACCTGTCACCTAGCTAAAAGCAGATAAAGCCAATAAACGACGATAAGATGAGATAAAAGTAAAAGGGTTATCGAACTAAGTTCAATAACCCTTTTTTCATTTCAATGATGTTATCTCACAAGGCTAACTATAGCTTTGCAGCCGCATTATTTATCAATAACAATACTTGTCAGTTGCGGCATGTGGGAACTGCGAGCGTTTTCTGTTGTGGTATAAGTTTCAACGAATCGATAGCCGGCCTCTAAACCCAATTCGTAATCATGGAGCAAATCTTCTTTGTCACTCATTAAAGAGCTAGATTTTAACGGTTTACTTGGCGCGATCTGCACCACAAAGGCATCATCCGGAGGAGAATTCAAAAAGTCTTGAGTCAACGAGTAGGTTTGGTAGTGCACCATCAACATGTCGGCCAACCCAGAATCAAACTTATCACCAATTAAATGGCTTAAACGGTAAATATCATCAGCGCCAAACAACCATCGACCACCATTTAGCAAATCTAAATGCCCACGGTCACGCTTCTGTTCTTTAGAGCGTAGGATCTGCTGCTGGAAGAAAGAAGTCCAGTCCATTTTCCATTGCTCCACTTTTTGTTGCCAATGGCCTTGAACACTATCGAACGACTCTCGGAACCACTCCAGTTCCTCGGCAGTTACCGGTTTCGGTGCTTGGGTTTTCTGTTGCTGCTGCGGCGCTTGAACTGGCGGTCTCCCCTCTTCAACCGTTACTGGTTCGGTACGAATTACAACAATAGAACGAGCTTGCCTACGCCACGCTTCTTGAACGGGAATAGAGGCAGACACACCGCCATCCACATAAGCGTTATCACCAATCAAGATCTCATCATTGTACAATCGAGGGATCGCACAAGTCGCAATCATCACCTTGTACCAATCGTCTCCCAACAGAGGAAAGTAGTGATCTCGTAAATCTTTAGAATCCGTTACCGCCGCGTAGAAGTGGCGTTCACCCAAGGTTTGCCGCCCTAAATCAAGATCGATCTTATAAGGGTCAGCCATGATTTGCTCTAAGGCCCACTCAAGCCCTAAATTCTTCCTATGTCGTATGTAAGAGAACAGATTAAAGAACTCTGGAGACGTGGTCAGGTCAAGGACAAAAGAACGCCCTAAGCCTTTATCACGGCACAAATAGGCACATAAGTTAAGCGCACCTGCCGATGTACCAAAGAATTCATCGAAAGGGTCAAAATTAGAAAGGAGAAAAGCGTCAAGAACGCCTGAGGTAAAAATACTTCTCTGCCCGCCACCTTGAGCGACCAGTGCTGTTTTACCAGCAATAAACTTAGCGTAATAATCTAATTCTATTGCTGTATCAATATTGGTTACAATCCCACTATTCATTATTCCCTGAGTATAAAAACTCAGCCTCGTAATAAATGGTACTAACTGCCAATAGCAATAAAGCCAAATGAAAGAATGATGAAGTAAACAAACGCTGTAATTTGTAGGGCATTTTTCAGATTATGTTCCATAGACACCTCTGGCTTATTATTAATTTGTCGAGTCTCTATTTAAGTACTATCAGGTGTGTGAAGTATCTTCAAGAATCGTCGAAATTAGTCGCTCGATATTGATGTAACCATCACAATTAGTGGGTGTATGATAAGGATATACTCATGAATAACAAAGTAAATATGACGATGTTGGTTGCGCTTCTCTCGGCTTCGAGTGTTTATGCCTCACCTGAGATAATTATTACTCCGATGGTTGGCTATACCGGTGGTGGTAGTGTCGAAGATCAAGATGGCAAAACCTATGATATGAAAGGATCTGAAAACTACACTTTTGCGATTGAGACAACACTTGAGAAAGGGCGTGTTGGTTTCTTTTACTCAAACCAAAGCTCTGAATTAGAAACGCTAAACCTGAGCTCCTCGATCCAATATCTGCACTTTCAAAGTAGCATTTACTACCCGGCTTCCTCGGTATTGTCTGGATACCTAGGCTTAGGCCTTGGCGCATCTTATGTCGATGTAGATTGGGCGAAAGATAAATACGGCTTCTCTACATCAATCTTTGGCGGCTTAGAATATAAATTGAGCGATCGCTTAGCGCTTAATACCCAAGTTCGTTGGTTAGGAATGGTAGTTGATAACGACACAACTGCTGTATGTAACATCCCAAGCAATGGGCAAGACTGCATTATTCGTTTTGATACCGACTGGATGAATCAATTCCAAACTAATGTCGGGTTAAGTTTTACTTTCTAGATAGTAATAAATTCAAAAAATGAAAAAGCCAGCGATGGCTGGCTTTTTTCTGTAGCTCGTTTGAAGTTCAACCTTAGAACTTGTAGGTAACACCCAGAGCACCACCTAGTTGTAGTTCAACGCCTTTGTACATGTCGAGTTCTGGGTGAAGTTGTGCGTACGCATTCCAACCTTCATAGAAGTTCACTTTGACACCTAACGGTAAACGCAGACCAAAGTCGTCATTCCACTCTGCCCATGCACCCGCACCAACATACCAGCTCAATGGCGCTTCTGTCTCAAACTGACCACGCTTCCAAATATAATCAAATGCAGCACCGTCATTGCCAACACTGACACGGTATTTCTGGTCAAACTCAACAACGGCACTCAGATCTTGGTCAACGGCTAAACCAACTTCTAACGCAGGAGCTTCAGAAGCATGAGCAAACGAGGTGAGGCTGCCGCACATAAGGCCAATCAAGTAACGATTTTTCATAGTATTCTCAAACTGTTTCAGAAAGCGGTAGGTTAATTAAAAACCAACACCATTTGTCATCATAAAGTTAAAGATAGCAGACCACCAAAGATCATAAGCATAGGTGAACAGTTTCAAATAAATGACAAATACCTGAGAGATAAAAGAATAAGCCAGATGAAACAGTAGAAAACAAAAAAGGAGGCATTTAGGCCTCCTTTCAATTAATTGAATCAGTGAATTAGCCGTTGTTACGGATCCACTCATCCATGTCTGTTTTCAGGTTGTCAGATTTAGTACCGAAGATAGCCTGTACGCCACCCGCTACTACTACAACACCTGCAGCACCTAGTTTCTTCAGTTTGTCTTGATCAACAACCGCAGTATCAGCAACTGCAACACGTAGACGAGTAATACAAGCGTCAAGACCAGTGATGTTAGCTTTACCACCGAATGCAGCAACTAGATCACCAGCAAGTTCAGAACCAGTCGCAGCGGCTTCGTCTTCTGACTCGTCTTCACGGCCAGGAGTTTTAAGGTCTAGGGCTTTAATCACAGTACGAAATACAATGTAGTAAATTGCAGCGTAAGCAATACCACAAACAACCATTAAGCCCATCTTAGACGCGTGACCAGATAGAACTAGGAAGTCGATTAGACCGTGTGAGAAAGATGTACCGTGTACAAAACCTAGAGTGTTAGCAAGAACGTAAGCAGAACCCGCTAGTAGAGCGTGGATTGCGTACAGTACTGGAGCAACGAATAGGAATGAGAATTCGATTGGTTCAGTGATACCCGTTAGGAATGAAGTTAACGCAGCAGAAGCCATGATACCCATTACTTTTGCGCGATTTTCAGGCTTAGCTGAATGTGCAATTGCGATTGCAGCAGCAGGTAGACCGAACATCTTGAACATATAACCACCAGCTAGCTGACCGAAACCATTGCCCGCAGCACGAGATGCGTCATCAGCAACTAGGTAACAAGTAAGAACGCCGTTTTGAGTTTCGCCAACAGCGTTTACACAAGTACCAGCTTCGAAGAAGAATGGTACATTCCATACGTGGTGAAGACCAAATGGAATTAGAGAACGCTCAACGATACCGTAGATACCAAACGCAACTTGTGGGTTTTGTTGAGCAGCCCAATCAGAGAACGCAGAGATAGCGCCGCCAACTGGTGGCCATACTACAGATAGTAGGAGTGCTAGGCCGATCGCAGAGAAACCTGTGATGATTGGCACAGCACGCTTACCAGCGAAGAAACCAAGGTACTCAGGAAGTTGAATACGGAAGAAACGGTTGAATGCCCAAGCAGCAACACCACCGACTAGGATACCACCTAGTACACCAGTATCGATTTTATCAACGCCCATTACACCAGCCATTACTCCTAGTGTAGCAGTCATGATGCCGTAACCAACGATTGCTGCTAGACCAGCAACACCATCGTTGTTAGTAAAGCCAAGTGCAACACCTACTGCGAACAGTAGTGCCATTTGACCAAATACTGAACCACCAGCTTGTTCCATTAGGTTTGAAACAATTTCTGGAATGAAAGAAAGATCTGCTGCACCGACACCTAGCAAAATACCCGCAACTGGTAAAACTGATACTGGAAGCATCAGAGACTTACCAACTTTTTGCAGGCTAGCAAAAAGGTTCTTAAACATGTTTATGCTCCTGATAAAGATAAAATAATTATATGGGTTCTAACGGCCCCCCCCCGTAGCCTCAGTGTTAGCACCCTGTGAAAATGTAACCATGTATTGCATTATATTTTCTGCCGCTAAATATATATTGATGGGTAACAAACTTTCTAGTGACTTACGAAATTTAGTTTCAAAACACGTCTTGGATCACATGTCAAATTTAGAAATGCAATGCTTTGCAATAATTTAATGTACTGATATTTATCGATATTTTTATGACCACCATTATTTTACTGGGTAAATAAAATAATGGTGAATGTTATTTTTAGTAACAAAATTACAAATATTATAATTAGCGCTCCCAAGTTCAACATAATTCGTAAACATTAAAAAAAAACGTGTTTTGGGTGATCAAAAACACAAAAAGGGAGCTTTCGCTCCCTTTTATTTGCTTAGCTCATTTTTTATCGCAAAAAAAGTTTCTGGTAATTTTTGGTCGTTTGTTCAGCAACCTCTTTCATCGAAACCCCCTTCAACTGCGCAATATAGGCTGCCACCTCGACTACATATGCAGGCTGATTCTGCTTCCCACGGTATGGGATTGGCGCCAAGTATGGGGAGTCCGTTTCAATTAGTAGCCTATCTAACGGTAGGTTTTTAACAACCTCTTTAAGTTCTGTTGCTTGCTTAAAGGTCACAATGCCTGAAATTGAAATATAGAAACCTAATTTCATAGCCGCTTCAGCAAACGCCTGATCTTCAGTAAAACAGTGGATAACACCACCGCACTTCGCAGCGCCACCGTCACGAAGAATCGCAAGTGTATCTTCACGAGCATTACGGGTATGAATGATCAAAGGCTTGTTCAATTCTACCGCTAGCTCAACATGCTGTTTGAATCGCAGTTGCTGCAATTCCGCAGTTTCAGGTTGATAGTGGTAATCTAAGCCAGTTTCACCTATCGCAACCACTTTAGGGTTGCTCGCGTATTCACGCATTATTTCAAGGCTGAAATCACTCTCAACATCAAGAGGATGAACGCCACAAGACGCGTTAACGTTATCAAACGGCGCTATCATTTCGAGCATGTTTTCAAACGAATCTAGTGTCACACCCACAGATAGTAGTTGGTCAACATTCGCTGCTTTCGCTTTGTTAACGACATCTTCTACACTGGTGTGTAAATCTTGGTAATCTAGCTTGTCTAAATGACAGTGGGAATCTACGAACATGTATCCTCGCAAGTGGCTATCAGCCAATTCATTATGAGTAGCTCCGTATTGAGCCCAGGGTTTTGCTTCAACTGCTCAATCAGTATCAATAATTTATGTGCTGCAGTATAGGCGCTTTGGTAAGACATTACCTCACACAGCGCGTTAGCACTTGGGGTTATAGCATTATTTGCCAAACCGAAATGCAACTTCTGTACATCTGAAAGTAAGTGCCACAACCAATCAAACTTTATCAAAGGATCTTTAGCAAGCTCAGTCGAGAACTTAAGCATGTCAGGCTGAGTGCCTTTAACGATGTTAACGAAACCATCGAATACTTTCTCGCAAGCCTCTACACCGCCTTCTTCAAACATCGCTTTCGCTTTCAACGGCGCATTATCGTTAAGTGCCAAAATATACGGTGGCACAGCCTTACCTACTTCCCCATCAAGCCATACTGAGCCAGCTTCCAATTGTGGGCTAACCACATTGAATTGCTGACAACGACTTATGATGGTTGGCATTAGGCGATTGCTGTTACGAGTCGACAGAATGAAAATACACTGGCTTGATGGCTCTTCGAGAGTTTTCAGCAAAGCATTGGAAGCCGACTCATTCATCGCCTCAGCAGGTTCAAGTAAGATAACACGTAAACCACCCAACTGAGATGATTCTTGAGCCCAGCGATTGCTTGCACGTACTTGGTCAACCGTGATCGATTTGCCTTTTTTCTCTGGTGAAATGACATGAAAATCCGGATGGCTACCCGATTTCATCAATTCACAGCTATGGCAAAACCCACACGCCTCACTTTCATAGTTCGTGCACATTAATACATCAGTAAGTTGGCTAATGAGAGCATCAATGCCCAACCCTTCCGGCGCATTAACAATCACAGAATTCGGAAAACGCTCAGCATCGAGACTTTTTTTCCACTCACTCCAAACTGGCGTGAGCCAAGAATACACTTCCGCCATGACTACCTACTGTTGGTCTAACCACGAACTAAGCGCTTGCTTAATATCCGCGGCGACTTGTTCTATTTCTTGCTCTGCATTGATCACAATAACCGAGTCATCTTGTGCAGCTATCTCAAGGTAACGTTCGCGCGTGCGATCGAAGAAAGAGATATCCATCTTTTCAATTCTATCTAGCTCACCACGGCCACGTGCGCGTTCAAGCCCTACTCTAGGATCTAAGTCCAAGTATAAAGTTAGATCAGGCTTAAAATCCCCTAGCGTGGTTGCCTTCAATGACTCCATTGTTGCGCGCACGATCTGACGACCACCACCTTGATACGCTTGAGAAGACATATCATGGCGATCACCTAATACCCACTTACCGCTATCTAAAGCCGGCTTAATCACGTTTTCGACTAATTGAACACGTGCAGCGTACATCAGCAGTAACTCAGTCATGTCTTGAAGCTTTTCACCTTCGTGCTCTTCTTTGACCAGTGAACGCATCTTTTCTGCCAGCACGGTGCCGCCTGGTTCACGAGTGTTTACGAGCTCTTCAACACCAGATGCTTTCAATGTCTCAACGATGGCATTGATAGCTGTGCTTTTACCCGCACCTTCAAGGCCTTCAACCACAATAAATTTCGACTGATTCATAATTCGTTCTTTTATTTGTTTTTTCTTAATTGTTTTAAGTAAGCTCGTACTGCACGGTTGTGCTCAGCCAAACTCTTTGAAAATACGTGCCCACCTGTGCCACTCGCGACAAAATAGAGGTAGTTACTTTTTTCTGGATTCAGGGCCGCATTAATTGACGCTCGACCCGCCATAGCAATCGGCGTTGGCGGCAGACCACCCATAGTGTATGTGTTGTATGGCGTTGGGGTTCTTAGATCTTTCTTACGGATATTGCCATCGTAGCTATCGCCCATTCCGTAAATTACTGTTGGATCCGTTTGTAGACGCATACGCTTGTTCAAACGGTTAACGAACACAGACGACACACGTTCACGCTCTGAAGCAACAGCAGTCTCTTTCTCAATAATGGATGCCAGAATCAGCGCTTCATAAGGAGACTTAAGAGGCAGCTTGTCCGCTCTCTTTTCCCACTCATCGTTCACAACATTCATGAGATCGCGATGTGCTCGCTTTAGCAAATCTAAATCTGTAGTGCCGTAGGTGTAGTGGTAGGTCTCCGCTAAGAACAGACCTTCTAGCTTCTCATTTTCAATACCCAGCTTTTCAGCGATCTCTTTTTCAGACATACCATCAAGCGTTTGTTGAATAAACTCATTGTTCTTTAACTGAACAAGCCACTCGTCAAAACGACTGCCTTCAACAAAGGTGATAGTAAACTGATGCTCTTTACCCTCTACAAGCACTTGTAGCGCTTGCTCAAGCGTTAAACCCGGCTCTAGCAGGAATGTACCCGCTTTAACATCAACAAGCTCTGGATGTAGCTTGCGGATTAGTTTCTCATAAGGAGATGCATCAAATAGGCCTTCATTAATCAGCTGCGCAAGTACACGATTAAAACTGCTACCAGAGGCGATGGTAACCACCTGCGGCTTTTCTGATTGAATAACTTGTTTGAGGTTATCTTGCGCTTGGTTGTAAACGTAGAACCCAGCAGCGCCCGCTGCGATTAGGCACAAGATAATAAAAATAAATAACTTTTTGATCACGAGTTTAGTTGTCCTTGAAGGCTACGAGTAACGGTTCCAATGTTAAATTGAGTTTCACTAATACGGGTAACAGGAGCAACCCCCAAAATGGAGTTGGTAATGAAAACCTCGTCAGCTTGCATGACTTGAGGTAAGCAGTAGTCAGCAATAGTAACGGAAAGTTCAGTTTGATTCAGCGTCGTTAACACTTGCTTACGCATAACACCTGCAACACCACTTTGGGTAAGCTGCGGAGTATAAATGACCTCACCTTGACGCCAAAATAGATTGGCCATGGTGGTTTCAATCACATTGCCTGAGATATCAAGAACCAAACCGTCAACTTCACCAGCCTGATCCATTTCATCCTTCATCAATATTTGTTCTAGGCGATTGTTATGTTTGTGACCAGCAAGTAATGGACTCAAACCTAGTACTTGGCGACAAACTCCGAGCTCAACTCCGTTGTCTTGCCATTCTGCATAGTGGCTTGGGTAATCAAACGTACTAATAGTAATGGTTGGCTTAGCAATGTTCTTGGTACTGTAGCCTCTCCCACCAGCACCACGGCTAACATGCAGCTTTACTCCGGCTTTGCTGCTATTAGACTTGTTTGCACTTTCGTGGTGGCAGTTTTGGATGTGTTGAATTGTACTAGTTAACCACGCGTTAACCACATTCCAATCTAATGCAGAAATACGTAACGCTTTTAGACATTCATCGACACGATGCTGATGGTCGTGAAAATGCTCAATCTCACCATTTGAGACAAGCATAGTCGTAAAACAGCCGTCTCCATATTGAAACGAGCGATCCAAGATGTCGATAGTTTGCTGGCTTTCTCCGTCAACCCAAAACATGATTTTCCCCATAAAAAGAAACGGCTCAATGCTAAGCATCAAGCCGTTTAAAAACAAGTCTAATTATGACTATCTACGACGTTTAGGTATTTATAAGATGATTAAATCTTTTTGAAGATCAAACAGCCGTTTGTACCACCGAAACCGAAAGAGTTACATGCAGCATATTCCATGTTGCTAACGTTACGTGCGGTGTGAGGTACTAGATCAATGTCTAAGCCTTCTTCAGGATCATCTAGGTTGATTGTTGGTGGAACAATTTGGTCAACCAGAGACATAGCCGTGATGATAGCTTCAGCAGAACCTGCAGCACCTAGAAGGTGACCTGTCATTGATTTCGTAGAAGAAACCAATACTTGCTTGCTGCCAGCTTCGCCAAGTGCACGTTTGATACCCTTAACTTCTGCTACGTCGCCAGCAGGAGTCGATGTACCGTGTGCATTAACATAACCGATTTGTTCACCAGTAATGCCAGCATCACGCATCGCCGCTTCCATTGCTAGAGCGCCACCAGAGCCATCTTCACTTGGAGATGTCATGTGGAAAGCGTCACCCGACATACCGAAGCCAACTAGCTCACAGTAAATCTTAGCGCCACGAGCTTTCGCATGTTCGTACTCTTCAAGAACCATCATGCCTGCACCGTCACCAAGAACGAAACCGTCACGGCCTTTGTCCCATGGACGAGAAGCTTTTTGAGGCTCGTCGTTGCGAGTAGATAGTGCTTTGGCTGCACCAAACCCCCCCATACCTAGTGGTGTAGATGCTTTTTCAGCACCACCCGCTAGCATTGCGTCAGCATCGCCGTATGCAATCATACGTGCCGCGTGACCAATGTTATGTAGGCCAGTTGTACATGCAGTAGAAATAGCGATGTTAGGACCGCGTAGACCACGCATGATAGACATGTGACCAGCAATCATGTTCACAATCGTTGACGGAACAAAGAATGGGCTAATTTTACGAGGGCCTTTTTCAGTAAGCGCTTGATGACCAGCTTCGATCAAACCAAGACCACCAATGCCTGAACCGATAGCCACACCAATACGTGGTGCGTTCTCATCAGTAACAGTTAGACCAGAATCATCAAGTGCCTGAACACCTGCTGCGACGCCGTATTGGATGAATAGATCCATTTTACGAGCATCTTTTTTAGACATGTACTCTTCGCAGTTAAAGTCTTTAACTAGACCTGCAAAACGAGTTGAGAAATTGGTTGCATCAAAATGCTCGATATTAACGATACCACTTTGACCAGCTAGCAGGGCTTTCCAAGAAGATTCTACAGTGTTGCCTACCGGTGACAACATACCCATGCCAGTGACAACTACACGACGCTTGGACACGATTTTACACTCCGGAGATTGAGATGATTTAAGATGAGGATAGATGAGTTAGATAAAACACAGGCGGTCGAGGTGACCGCCTGGGAGAGATTATTACTGAGCGCTAGTTACGTAATCGATAGCTGCTTGAACAGTAGTAATTTTCTCAGCTTCTTCATCTGGGATTTCAGTGTCGAATTCTTCTTCTAGAGCCATTACTAGCTCAACTGTGTCTAGAGAATCTGCACCAAGGTCATCAACGAAAGAAGCTTCGTTTTTAACTTCAGCTTCGTCTACACCTAGCTGTTCAACAATGATTTTCTTTACGCGTTCTTCGAGGTTGCTCATTTTTTCTTTTCCTTTACAGAGTTCGCTTTATGCGATGTTTTCCGTAGTTTATTCAATCTATTGAAAGTTGCAAGGTCAACTTTTCTGGTCAAACCACAATTTTCACGATTTTAACCGAAATTACGTATGATCTTGACTTAAATCATGCACAAATGTTGCACATAATTTAAACCATGTACATACCGCCATTGACGTGAAGTGTTTCACCTGTGATATAAGCTGCCGCAGGCGACGCCAAAAATACCACAGCTTCAGCGATTTCGCGAGGGTCACCTAGTCGACCTGCTGGTACATTCGCCAAAGTTGCTGCACGTTGGTCATCATTTAGCGCTTTAGTCATGTCAGTTTCGATGAAACCAGGAGCAACAGTGTTTACTGTAACGCCGCGAGACGCAACTTCACGAGCCATTGATTTAGTAAAGCCAATCACGCCAGCTTTCGCCGCTGCGTAGTTTGCTTGACCAGCGTTACCCATGGTACCCACTACAGAGCCAACGTTTACGATACGGCCTTCACGCTTCTTCATCATGCCACGTAATACAGCTTTAGACATGCGGAAGATAGGTGTTAGGTTAGTGTCGATGATGTCATTCCATTCGTCGTCTTTCATACGCATTAGTAGGTTGTCACGAGTGATACCTGCGTTGTTGACTAGAATATCAATCGCACCGAACTCATCGTTGATGGTTTTCAGTGTTGCAGCAATTGAGTCAACATCAGTTACGTTCAGAGCAAGACCTTTACCGTTCTCGCCAAGGTACTCACTGATTGCAGCAGCGCCGCCTTCAGATGTAGCCGTACCGATAACTTTAGCACCACGCTCAACTAAAAGTTCAGCGATTGCACGACCGATACCACGGCTTGCGCCTGTAACTAGTGCAACTTTGCCTTCTAAATTCATCATAACTTCTCTATTAAGTGGTTATTACTTAGCAGCTTCTAGTGATGCAGTGTCGTTAACTGCAGAAGCTGTCATAGTTTTTACGATTCGTTTTGTTAGGCCAGTAAGAACTTTACCAGGACCTAATTCAAGTAGCTTCTCAACGCCTTGCTCGTTCATCGCTTGTACACACTCAGTCCAACGTACTGGGCTGTAAAGTTGACGAACAAGTGCATCTTTAATTTTTGCTGGGTCTGTTTCAGCAACAACATCAACGTTATTGATAACAGGTAGCGCTGGCGTGTTGAACTCTAGAGCTTCTAGAGCCACCGCTAGCTTGTCTGCTGCAGGTTTCATTAGTGCACAGTGAGACGGTACAGATACTGGTAGAGGAAGTGCACGCTTAGCGCCCGCTTCTTTGCATAGTGTACCAGCGCGCTCTACTGCCGCTTTATTACCCGCGATAACAACTTGACCAGGAGAGTTAAAGTTCACAGGAGAAACAACTTCGTCTTGTGAAGCTTCTTCACACGCTTTAGCAATCGCTTCATCATCTAGACCGATGATTGCGTACATAGCACCAACGCCTGCAGGAACTGCTTCTTGCATTAGTTGACCACGTAGTTCAACTAGCTTGATCGCTTCTTTAAAGTCGATAACGCCAGCACATACTAGTGCAGAGTATTCACCTAAGCTGTGACCCGCTAAGTTTACAGGTTGCTCTAGGCCAAGCTCTTGCCATACACGCCAAATTGCAACAGACGCTGTTAATAGAGCCGGTTGAGTGCGGAAAGTTTCATTTAAATTTTCTACTGGGCCATCTTGAACTAATGCCCATAGATCGTAACCAAGTGCTTCTGAAGCTTCAGCAAATGTTTGTTTAACAACATCATACTGTTCGCCTAGGTCTGCAAGCATACCGATAGCTTGAGAGCCTTGGCCTGGGAATACGATAGCAAACTTGCTCATTGTAATTTTCCTTTAAGCAAAGCAAAAAATTGAATAAGGCACATAAGTTATGTGCCTTGTTTGTAGGTTTTCGCTTAGGGTTAGAATTTAACTAACGCAGAACCCCAAGTGAAGCCGCCGCCAAATGCTTCCAATAGAAGTGTTTGACCGCGTTTAATTCGTCCGTCACGAACAGCCTCATCTAATGCTGTTGGTACGGTAGCCGCTGACGTGTTGCCGTGTTTATCAAGGGTGATCACCACTTGATCAAGTGACATTGTCAGTTTTTTCGCCGTTGCCGAAATAATACGGTAGTTAGCTTGGTGTGGGACTAACCAGTCAAGCTCAGACTTATCCATGTTATTTGCAGCTAATGTGTCTTTAACTAGCTTAGATAGCTGAGTTACCGCCACTTTGAATACTTCGTTGCCTGCCATGTGCAGCCATTTGTCAACGTCACCGCCACGCTCTGGTACTTCAAGGCTTAGAAGCTCACCGTATTTACCGTCAGAGTAAATGTGAGTCGACAAAATACCTGGCTCTTCGCTTGCGCCTAAAACCACCGCGCCTGCTGCATCACCAAATAGGATGATCGTAGAGCGGTCAGTCGGATCACAGGTTTTTGACAGTGCATCGGCACCAATCACCAAAACGTTCTTACACATGCCTGATTTGATGTGCTGATCTGCAACAGACAAAGCATAGACAAAACCAGAACACGCTGCAGCCAAATCAAACGCAGGGCAGCCTTTGATACCAAGCTTACCTTGTACCTGACACGCCGAAGACGGGAATGTGTGGCTACTACTGGTGGTCGCAACGATGATTAAATCAATCTCTTCTTTGTCGATACCCGCCATGTCAATGGCATTTTCAGCAGCGTAAAACGCCATATCTGCAACGGTTTCGTTTTCCGCTGAAATACGACGCTCTTTAATACCTGTTCTAGCAACGATCCACTCGTCGCTAGTCTCTACCATTTTCTCTAAGTCTGCGTTAGTACGCACCTGAGATGGCAAGTAGCTGCCAGTACCTAAAATTTTGCTATACATGAAGACTAATAATGCCTCTCGAGTAAAACCGCTTCCAAACGATCGCTAATGCGGCTGGGGACTTGTCGTTTGACCTCGTGTACTGCCTCGCCAATCGCGTTGACAACTGCAGATACATCAGCACTTCCATGACTTTTAATGACAATACCGCGCAATCCTAACAAACTTGCGCCGTTATACTGGTCGGGGTTCAAGGTTTTTAATTCAGTAAATAGCTCAGAAAACAACATTCTGGCTATCCAACCCTTTATATTTGAAGCCATCATGCGCGTTTTTAGCTTATCAATAAAGAGCTGAGCCGTACCTTCGCACGTTTTTAAGCAGATATTGCCCACAAAACCATCACATACGACGACATCAGCAGCATCTTGAAGGAGTTGGTTACCTTCAATATAGCCTATGAAGTTCACAGACTGAGTATTCGACAACATTTCAGCGCATCGTTTTACAAGGTCATTACCTTTAATTTCTTCGGCACCGATATTTAAAATAGCGACACGTGGAGCGCGACCTAAATGTTGTTCCGCTAATGCACTGCCCATCACAGCAAATTGGAAAAGCGAATCTGCATCACTAGACACATTTGCCCCTAAATCAAGCATCCATGTACGATTCCCTGAAGCGGTAGGCAAAGCTGAAACCAATGCGGGCCTATCAATGCCAGGGAGGAGCTTAAGTCGAAAACGGGACAGAGCCATCAATGCGCCGGTGTTACCACCACTCACACAAGCATCAGCTTGAGAGTTGGCGACCAAATCAATAGCGGCACGCATGGAGCTACCCTGACTATTACGCAGGGCTAGTGAAGGTTTTTCAGAATTGGAAATAACTCGAACGCAATGCTGAATACTCAGACGAGAGTCAGGCACTCGACCTAATGAAGATAATTGAGATGTGATCGCTTTTCGATCACCTATGAGAATGACTTTTAGCTCTGGGAAATACGACAGTGCCTGCACGGCGGCAGGCACTGTTACACGAGGACCGAAGTCCCCGCCCATTGCATCAAGCGCAACGGTTAGATTTTGCAAAGGTCAACCTTACTTGTTGATAACCTTTTTGCCGCGGTAGAAACCTTCCGCAGTCACGTTGTGACGTAGGTGAGTTTCACCTGAAGTTGCGTCTACAGAAAGTGCAGCTGTAGTTAGCGCATCGTGTGAACGACGCATGCCACGCATTGAACGTGATTTCTTGCTCTTTTGTACGGCCATTGACCCTACTCCTATGTAAATTCTTAAAGAAGCAGTTACTTCTTCAAGCTTTTTAAAACATCAAATGGATTCGGCTTCTTCTCTTCCTCAATTTCTTCAGGAAGTTCACCAAACACCAAGTTATTTGAGTTAACGCTACATTTCGCATTATCGTGCATTGCTATTTGTGGCAATCCAAGGATGAACTCGTCTTCAACTAGTTGAATTAGGTCTAACTCACCGTACTCGTTCAGATCTACCAAATCGTACTCTTCCGGTGCTTCCTCTTCACTTTTCTCATTATAGTAAGGAGTATAAGTGAATTGGACATCGCACTCATGTGCGAAAACCTCATTACAACGCTGACACTCTAAATCGACTTCGACGTTAGCTTTACCAGAGATAACGACTAATCGTTGTTCATCAAGCCCAAATGACAATGAGACTTGCGCGTCACGTTTTACGCCTTCAGTTGCGTCAGCTAAACGCTTAAAAAGACTGGTTTGGATGATGCCATCTAAATCTAGTCGTTTCTGAGCCGTTCTTGCCGGATCAACTGTACGCGGTATTTTTACCTTTTGCATAGGGCGCGAATCTTATCTTCCAAATCGAGTTTAGTCAAAGGAAATGGCAAAAAAAGTACACTTTTTTACCTTTCCCATACAGAGCATTATGAATAGCGGGATAACTTCCTATATCCTACTGTAAATGCTTCTATGAATTGTAAATTAAAATGAAAAATTACCAACTAGTTTTAGCCTCTACCTCACCATTTAGGCAAGAGATCCTCAAAAAACTTCAAATTAGCTTCATTACAGCCAAGCCTGACTGTGACGAAACACCGATTTCAGGGGAGACTCCACAAGAGTTGGTCATGCGCCTTGCTGAAACCAAAGCTAAGTCTTGCGTTGTTGAACAGCCAAGTTTGGTGATTGGCTCGGATCAAGTCTGCGTGATTGACGGCGAGATCATAGGTAAGCCTCACACTCGTGAAAAAGCGATTAAGCAGTTGTCTCGTCAAAGTGGCAAAAGCATCACCTTCTATACAGGCATCACTGTATGGAATAGCGAAACGCAACAAGCTGACACGCGTCTCGACACTTTTATTGTTCACTTCCGTGATTTAACCGAGCAAAAAATCATCTCTTACGTTGAAAAAGAAGAACCGTATTGGTGTGCAGGCAGCTTCAAGTGTGAAGGACTAGGTATCGCTTTATTCAAACAAATGGAAGGGAAAGATCCGAACACGCTTATTGGTCTACCGCTCATCGACCTAGTCGATATGTTGGATGCGCAAGGAGTGAATGTGCTTTAACTCGCGCTTATCACTCTTACAGAGATTCCCTACTCCTTCCTTCGTCAGTCTAGGGAATAATGAAGTTGTCTCATGAACACTGCGGAAGACAGTAAACCAAAAGTTTTTCGACCGAGGTAACACGTAAATACAAGGTACTATTTTACTCGAATAGCAAAAAGTATCGTCATCCCAAGAGTGAGGGACGAGCGAGTTGGGGATCTCCTACAACAAGCACAAACAGAAAAGGTTGACGAAATTCGTCAACCTTTCTCATTTTCAGATAACTGATACTAAATCCAAAAAGAGTGCTCCCCTTCGTATTTTGTATCTTCTCAAAGCTTACGTAATCCAGCGATCGCTTTTTCTAGTCTCGCTTCCATCGGAGCTGAAATATCCATCTTCTCTTCACTACCTGGGTGCGTGAACTTGATGTTTGCTGCATGCAGGAACAAACGGTCCAAACCGACCTTTCCAGTGTAAGCGTCAAAACGACGATCACCATAGCGGTCATCCCATGCAATTGGGTGGCCAGTGTATTGAGTGTGTACACGGATTTGGTGCGTACGGCCAGTAATAGGACTTGCTTGAATCAGTGTCGCATCTTTGAACTTCTCTAAAACCTTAAACCGAGTTTCAGAGGCTTTACCATTAGAGTTAACACGAACGATGCTGTTTACTTCATTTTTCAGCAGAGGCGCATTCACCACCTTACAACTGTTCTTCCACTCGCCCATCACTAAAGCGAAGTAGTATTTTTGAACCGTTTTTTCACGGAACTGTGCTTGAAGGTGTCTTAGCGCCGAACGCTTCTTAGCAACAAGCAAGATGCCAGACGTATCTCTATCGATACGGTGCACTAACTCAAGAAAGCGAGCTTCAGGACGAAGTGCACGCAATGCTTCAATTGCGCCAAACTTAAGTCCACTACCACCATGAACGGCAGTGCCTGATGGTTTGTTTAGAATCAGCATGTGATCATCTTCATAAATGATGCACTGTTCCAATTCTGAAACCTTGTTGAGTTTCGTGCTTGGCACGCTCTCTTCAACTTTCTCTTCAATGGTAACTGGCGGGATACGAACTAAATCACCAGCTTTTAGTTTGTACTCAGCCTTGATGCGTTTTTTGTTTACGCGGACTTCGCCTTTACGCACGATTCGGTAAATCATGCTTTTCGGGATGTTTTTTAATTGGTTGCGTAAGAAGTTATCAATACGCTGACCAGCCATATCTTCGTCAATATCGACAAATTGGACTTGGGTTCTAATTTCGCTCATTGCGCTATTGTATCACTGTCACTTTTGATAATTGAGGTTTTCTTAGGTCTATTCTGAACTAATTTACTCTTAATTCTTGATCATCTACCACCAAATGGTCGCTGAAGTTCTATATTTCTTTGATTCTTCGAACAAAAAAGCACCAAGATTGCTGCAAATTAAAATATCAATTGATAAATTATTTATAGACAGTGAGTTAGAGCTATCAAAACACAAACAAAAACTGTTTTTTTTACAGCATTCCGACAAAGCAGATTGCTGTGTTTACCGACCACTGCTATAGTTCACAGCTGCTATCAACGGTTTGACTAAAATTTAAACAGGCAATCGTTCATAAGCAAGTAAATGAGTAGATAACTCAGATTAGACAGTGCAGCAATTGGCGTAAGACACAGTTAACTGAGTCCCCTTATCGCTCTACTCACGTACGCTCATGTTGAGTATTCACCGCCACATCGCGGATCATAGGCTAACTCCCTATGATGACTGACGTGCCCCAGAGCATCCCTCTCCAGCCGGGAGGCTGCACCGATAAAGCCATGGGATCTGGCACCATGAGAAACGAAATAAAGCGATAAGAACAATGATGAAAATAAGAAAAGACAACGAGTATTTCTAAATGAAAAGAATGTTAATTAACGCAACTCAAAAAGAAGAGTTGCGTGTCGCTTTGGTTGACGGCCAGCGATTATTCGATCTAGATATCGAAAGTCCAGGTCACGAGTCAAAGAAAGCGAATATCTACAAAGGACGTATTACCCGTATTGAACCAAGCCTAGAAGCGGCATTCGTTGATTACGGCGCAGAACGTCACGGTTTCCTCCCTCTTAAAGAAATTGCCCGCGAATACTTCCCTGAAGGTTATACATACCAAGGCCGTCCTAGCATTAAAGAAGTGCTAAAAGAAGGCCAAGAAGTAATCGTACAAGTAGAGAAAGAAGAACGTGGTAGCAAAGGTGCTGCACTGACAACTTTCATCTCTTTGGCAGGTAGTTACTTAGTTCTTATGCCAAACAACCCTCGTGCCGGCGGGATTTCTCGTCGTATCGAAGGTGATGAGCGCACCCAACTGAAAGCAGCATTGAGCACTCTTGAGCTTCCTCAAGGTATGGGCTTAATCGTTCGTACAGCGGGCGTAGGCAAAAGCGCAGAAGAGCTAGAGTGGGACCTAAACGTTCTATTGAATCACTGGGGCGCTATCAAGCAAGCTTCTGATTCAAATGCAGCTCCTTTCCTAATTCACCAAGAAAGTAACGTTATTGTTCGCGCAATTCGTGACTACCTACGTCGTGACATTGGCGAGATTCTAATCGACAGCAATACTATTTTTGAACGTGCTCAAGCGCACATTCAACTAATACGCCCAGATTTCATGAATCGCGTTAAGAAGTACGATGGTGAAGTACCACTATTCAGTCACTACCAAATTGAAAGCCAGATCGAATCGGCTTTCCAACGTGAAGTTCGTCTTCCATCTGGTGGTTCTATCGTAATCGATCCAACAGAAGCGCTAACTTCTATCGATATCAACTCAGCTCGTGCAACAAAGGGCGGCGATATCGAAGAGACAGCACTGAACACTAACCTAGAAGCAGCCGATGAAATTGCACGTCAATTACGTCTGCGTGACCTAGGTGGTCTTGTTGTTATCGACTTTATCGATATGACCCCGGTTCGCCACCAACGCGAAGTTGAAAGCCGCCTACGAGATGCCGTTCGTCTAGACCGTGCTCGTGTACAAATTGGCCGTATTTCTCGCTTTGGTCTTCTAGAGATGTCTCGTCAACGTTTGAGCCCATCACTAGCAGAAGCAAGCCACCACATTTGTCCTCGTTGTACAGGTACTGGTGTTGTTCGCGATAACGAATCTCTAGCACTGTCTGTTCTACGTTTGATTGAAGAAGAAGCTCTGAAAGACAACACTGCGCAAGTACTTGCTGTTGTGCCTGTTCCTATCGCGTCTTACCTTCTGAACGAAAAACGTCGCTCAGTAAACCACATCGAGAAGAACCAAGAAGTTAAGATCACTGTTGTTCCTAACTCTGACATGGAAACACCGCACTTTGAGGTTATCCGTGTTCGTGAAGGCGAAGAGTTCGATCTACTTTCTTACCTACTACCTAAGAAGCTAGATGCTCTAAAAGAAGCAGAAAGCAAAGAGCCTGCAGAACAAGCAATTCGTCCTAAGAAGATCGAAGAGCCAGCTCTTAAAGGCTTCGCTGCTCCAGCTCAATCAGCTCCAACTCCAGCGCCAGCACCAAAAGCAGCACAAGAGAAGAAAGCTGAACCAGTAGCACAAGAGTCTGGCCTAATTGGTCGCTTCTTTAAGGCTATCGGTAGTTTCCTATTTGGCTCTTCAACTCAAGAAGAGAAGCAAGAAGAGAAACAAACTGAAGAGAAGCCTAAGAACAACCGCAATGGCAATCGTCAACGCCGTGACCGCAACGATAACCGCCGCCGTAACCAACGTGGTGAGCGTGGTGACAACCGTAACGATAACCGTGACAACAAACGCCGTCGCAAGCCTGCACGTGATGAGAAGTCTGAAGAGCAGAAAGATGCAGCTCCACAGCAAAATCGTCAACCTCGCAAGCCTAAGCAAGATCGCCGCAACAAGCAGCGTGATGAGCAGAAGCAACGCGAAGAGCAAGCACCATCTAAATTAGCAGAAGAAGGCCTACAGCTAGCGGCAGACGCACAAGCTGGTAAGTCAGATGCGCCAAAGGCTAAGCCTGAAGCGAAAGCAGCTAAGATTAAAGAGCGTCGTCAACGTCGTAAGATGAACAAGCAAGTTCGTGTTAAAGACCAGCAAGCTCACGCAGAAGCGACTGAAAGCTCAGTTAAGGAACAAAAAGCACCATCTGTTTCTAAAGAGCAAGCAGCAGCGAAAAACAAATCAGTAGCGCAAGAGCAAAAAGTTGCAGAGCAAGCTGAAGCAGCTCAAGCAAATGGCGAGAAATCTGAACAGGAAGAACCGAAACAACGTCGTAACCGTCGTTCTCCACGTCACATACGTGCAAGTGGTCAACGTCGTCGTCGCGGTCGTGACCGTCGCCCTAACCCATTCCGCCTACGTAAAGGTGGTGTAGCTTCCCCAGAGATGGCTATGGGTAAAGTGATGCCTCGCTTCATTCCGAAGCCTCACCACAAACAGGCAAAACCTGAAGTGGCTGAAGTAGCAGTTAAAACGCAAACAGTGGTTAATACTCAAGAGCAAAATGTCGCTCAAGAGACAGTACCACAAAGCAGCGTTGTAATGGCTGGCGGTTTTGCATGTCCTGAACTGGCTATGGGTAAAGTGATTATCCGCCGTGAAGAGACAGCTGAAACTCAAGCAGCAGTTGCTGAAGCTAAAGTAACTGAAGTTCCTGTTGTTGAAGAAGTTCCAGTGGTTGTCGAAGCGAAAGTTGAGGCACCTATCGTTGGAACTCTAGTAGTTGAAGCACCAGTTGAGACGGTGAGAACTGAGGAAGCCGTTGCTAAAACACCAGCCGTTGAAGCTGAAACGGCTGTCGTTGAACCAGCAAAATTCGCTGAAGCACCGAAAGCTGAAGAAGCGCCTGTTGTAAAAGCAGAGACGCCAAAAGCAACGGTTGCGAAGAAGCAAGCGGGCTCACCAATGACTAAAGCTCCAGGCCCTCAAGAGCTCAAAGAGATTGAAGTGGTTGCAGCACCGTTCCGCACTGAACGTTTTGTACCAAAAGGTGCAGGTAGTCAGGTAGCGTCAAACAAAGCTGGCGCAGGCATGACTAAGCCAAACTACTAGTGTTTACTACTGAGTAATCATTAGAAAATCGAATCAAAGGCTGCTTATTTAAGCAGCCTTTTTCTTATCTACTAATCGAATAAAAATTAATAGATATATTACTCAAAATTAGGTTCTACCTTGAACTTAGTCACAATTTTGGGTAGCATTCGCGCACTTATCTTTTCGACACTTAGCTATTGCCGCTCTTTTTCATCACTGTTTAGCTACGCAATACACTCGTGTCGGTAAATCCATTTTAAGCATAGCTGAGCACACATGTTCGAATTCCCACAATTTTCTAAGCACTCTGTAAAGAATGACGTACTGTCAGGCCTTACCGTAGCACTTGCTCTGGTACCTGAAGCTGTAGCATTCGCCTTTGTTGCTGGCGTTGACCCAATGGTTGGTCTCTACGCAGCATTCATCGTAGGTCTTATCACTTCAATCTTCGGTGGCCGCCCAGGCATGATTTCTGGTGCGACCGGCGCGATGGCTGTTGTAATGGTAAGCCTAGTTGCAACTCATGGTGTTCAATACCTATTCGCGGCAATTATGCTAGCTGGCCTTCTGCAAATTGCAGCGGGTGTCCTCAAGCTAGGTAAATTTATTCGTATCGTTCCACACCCAGTAATGATTGGTTTCGTGAACGGCTTGGCTATCGTTATTTTCCTAGCTCAACTTGGTCAATTCAAAGCACCAGACCTAACAGGTGCATTAACTTGGCTACCAAGCGATCAAATGACTCTAATGTTAGGCCTAGTGGCACTCACTATGGCTATCATTTACTTCCTACCAAAACTGACGACAGCAGTACCATCTTCACTGGTTGCTATCGTAACTGTGACGGCATTGGTTGTAGGTCTTGATCTTGAAACTCGCACTGTTGTTGATTTCCTACGCACTATGTCTGGTGACGAAGCGGCAACGCTAGCGGGTTCTCTACCGACTTTCTCTATTCCAGCAGTACCGTTTAACCTAGAAACGCTATACATCATTCTGCCTTACGCAGTGATCCTTGCAGCGATTGGTCTAATCGAATCACTACTGACGCTCACAGTACTAGACGAGATGACAAATACTCGTGGTCAATCTAACCGTGAATGTGTTGGTCAAGGTATGGCTAACGTAACGTGTTCAGTATTTGGTGCGATGGGTGGTTGTGCGATGATTGGTCAGTCAATGATCAACGTAAACTCTGGTGGTCGTGGTCGTCTATCGGGCATCGTTGCTGCTGTTGCATTGCTAATGTTCATCCTATTCGGTTCAGCACTTATCGAAATGATCCCGCTAGCGGCGCTAGTTGGTGTCATGTTTATGGTTGTAATTGGTACATTCGAATGGGCAACCTTCAAGCTTGCACGCCGTGTACCTAAGCAAGACTTTTTCGTTATCGTTCTTGTTACGGTTGTAACAGTAATGACTGACCTAGCAGTAGCGGTATTTATAGGTGTAATTGCATCTGCACTGATGTTTGCATGGCAACATGCTAAGCACATCTACGCTGATACTTGCATCAACGAAGCTGGTTCAAAAGAGTACAAAGTAAACGGTCCAATCTTCTTCGGTTCAACAGCAAACTTCCTTGAGTTGTTTGACGCTCATGAAGATCCACAAGATGTTATCGTTGATTTCGCGAACTCTCGCGTAACTGATCACTCTGCTATTGAAGCAATTGATACTATTGCTGAGCGTTACGCTGCACAAGGAAAAACGTTGCACCTGCGTCATCTAAGCCAAGACTGTGTTGCTATGCTGCACAAAGCAGGTAGCTTAGTAGAAGCAAACGTAGCAGAAGATCCAATCTACAAAGTAATGTCTAAATAATCTTAAACATCACTGTACGCTAGATATAGAAAGGCCGACATTCAATGTCGGCCTTTTTTATACTTCGCGTTCAAGCGTTCTACAACTCTTATATTCTCGAGATCAAATCGAGCTTAATATCGCTTCGCTAGATTCTTCGATTAAGTCCAAAACCAGTTCGAACCCATCACCCTCTCCATAATACGGATCAGGCACCTCTTGATACTGTGAGTCACCGAAACTTAAAAACAACGCCAGTTTGTACTGCAAGTGTGCTGGGCATTGGCTCATTAAGTCAGTCAAATTAGCTCTATCTGCTGCGAGTATTAAGTCAAACTCTTCGAAATCATTTGCGACGACTTTTCTTGAAGTAATGCCTTTAAAGCTATAGCCTCGCTTCTCTCCTGCCACTTTAGAGCGCGAGTCTGGCGGATTACCTTGATGGAAGCCTATCGTCCCCGCTGAGTCGACTAGAACATCAATATTGAGCTGCTGTGCCTTCTTTCGTAATACCGCTTCACCTGTTGGCGAGCGACAAATATTGCCCATGCAAACCACGAGTATCTTTTTCATCCGTAATCACCTGTTCTTCCGATGGTTTTTGCTATCGTTAAGTTAGGCTATGATAGGCGCAATCACAACTTAAAAGGATTTGTTATGTCGACTGAAGACAACAAAGAACAACGTCATAAAGTAAGACAGCAGAAAGTAAAAGAACAAGTCGATGCTCGTGTCGCTGCAGCACAAGAAGTAAAAGGCCTGTTACTGGTCATCACTGGTAATGGCAAAGGCAAATCGACCTCTGGGTTTGGCACCATAACTCGCGCAGTAGGCCACGGTAAGAAATGTGCAGTTGCTCAGTTTGTTAAAGGCACTTGGGATAACGGTGAGAAAAATGTCCTGCAAAAACTAGATGTCGAGTTCCAAGTAATGGGTACTGGTTTTACGTGGGAAACACAAAATAAAGCGCAAGATATTGAAGCAGCACAACGCGTATGGAAAGAATGTAAACGCATGCTGGCTGACGAGTCGATTGATGTGATTTTGTTTGATGAGCTGACTTACATGGTGAGCTACGGCTACATTGAGCTAGATGAAGTCGTTGATGCGCTTAACAACCGTCCGAAGATGCAATCAGTGATCATTACAGGCCGTGGGGCGCACCGCACACTGACTGAAATGGCAGACACCGTATCAGAGGTACGTAATGTGAAGCACGCTTTCGAATCTGGTGTTAAAGCACTACAAGGCGTTGACTGGTAATCACCTTCAACCCGAGATCCCCAACTCGTCCCTCCCTCTCGAAGATGACGCCCACTAAGCTGTCATTCCCTAGAGGAGGGATGAGTGTCGTAGGGAATCTCTCTTGAGTATTATCGGTGCCAAAATAAAAAGCGCCATTCCTAGAATAGGAATGGCGCTTTATTTTTTATATAGCGAGTAATCGTTAATTAAAGAAACCTTTCAATAAACCATCTACGGCTTCTTTGGTCTTCTCATCTTTAATCTTATCCGTTAGCTTGTTAACACCACGGTCGATCTCTTTCTGTGCTTTTTGCTTTAACAAATCATCAAAAACGAGAGCGAATTTCGGGTCAGCCCATTGGCCAGTCACCTTAATTGGAATCGTGACATCTTTCAGATCATCAATCCCCTTACCGCCCTGACCTTCTAATGTGCCAACAATCGATGTTCTTACTAAGAAGTCTACCGTTTCATTAATGAAATTCGCTTTACCTTGGCCTGTAACGCGCAGTAGTGGTGATTGTGCCGACAAATCATTCGTTGAAACCCAACCTCTATCAACCTTAAGCGTCGCTTTCATCGCACTAAAGTCAGTCTTTTTAGCTTCATTTGTACTTTCAACTTTTTCGCCTTTGATCTTCGCGTAATTCTCACGAATCAGTTGTGCAACGTTGATACCGTTAACCGCACCATCTTCAAAGTTAATCACGATAGTACCAACTAAGTTCTTTTTGATTCCTGTTGGTGTAAGGCTCTTACCTTTCACATTCACATCGATATTACCTGTACCTTCAAGCATATCGTTACCAGCAACATCAACCAATAATGGCTGAACTTCCACACCTTTAATTCTCTTCTTAGCAGTGTAAGTCGCCGGTGTTTTACGAGCGTCTAATTTCGCTGTCGCAGAGATAGAACCTTGGTAAAGGTTTGACGTGAATGAAGTTAATTCAGCAACACCGCGGTTAACAGAGAATGCCGTTTTAACATTCTGCATTTTTGCATTGTTTGCTTTGAACTTATCGATAGTGATATCACCTTTCACATCGAGCGTTTTAAGAGCAGATAGGTCAGGTTCAACTTCTTTTGCTGGCACTGAGTTACCTGACTTCGACGTTGAGACACTAGCAGTATCAGAAGGCGCCATGCTCGTGGTTTCTGTTGAATTACCTAAACCTAAGAACTCGTCTAAATCAATGTTCGGGCTATGTAGCGAGAAACGAACCTTTGGTATGTCTGACAGAGTAACGTTGGCTTTACCGTCTAATGCAATAGAGTTAACTTGTAGCTTCTCTAACACAAAGCTCAAATGACTCTTCGTTAGATCAAAGCTAAGATCAGACAACATGTCAACTTTCATTGGTGACTGAGGAAGCGTGTCACCCTTGAACGTAGAATCTGACGTTAACTTGTTCAGTGTCACTTTTGAAATGGCTTTATCAACCGTCAGCTCACTGCCACCTTTCAGGTCTAAATCTAGACCTGCAGCTTTACCAACCACAGCGTAAGTCAGTTGGTTAACCTTATCGAACTCAAACGTATCTAAACCAATCTTTGCCGATTCAATTGACGTCGCTGGGTCATTAAACTTAGCGTTTAGGTCGATGTTACGTAGTGCATAGCTTGCAAAGCCTTCAGCCAGTTTGAACTCTGCGCTACCGTTAGCTGAGAATTTTTGTTGGTTGTTCTCCCCAGACGCAGCGAAAGTTGCTGTAGTCCATGTGTCCACTGCGAACTCAGATAGATTCAAAGACACATCGTACAGCTTAGTGAAAGAACCGGCTTGCTTATCGTCCATTTCAAATAATGCATTTGAAATCGTCACGCCCGCTAGGTTTATTGTCCAGCCTGATGCCTCTGCTGCACTTTGCTCTTGTGGCGATTGCGCTGGCTCAGACGTTGCATCAGCAGCTGGCGCCGATGCATCGGATGCAGATGCTTGCGTCAGCGCATCAATATTTTTACGGCCATCTTTAAGCGTTTCTAAGTAGAACTCTGCGCCATCTAGAGTGATGTTACCGATCTCTAGTTGATTACTAAATAGCGGAGTAACCGAAACATCAACGCCAACGGTATCAACCTTAAACAGATTCGGTTGGGTGAACCCTTCTGGGTTGCGTAATTCAGTTTGGCCAAGCTCGAAGCCAATAGATGGGAAGAATTGCCAGCTGATATCACCCTCGATAACTAGCTCAAGGCCGGTGTGCTTCTGGGCTTGTTCAACAATTAGTGGCTTAAATTGATTGGGATTCACTAACAGTACTAGTGCCAAAATTGCCGCAACAACAATAAACACTGGCACAGCTATGAAAATGAGTAGTTTCTTCATCCGCATATTCCTTGCTTAGATTCCAAAAGAAAGTGGCACTATAAAAGTGCCACTGATTCGGTAAAAAATAAAGCTAAGTGAGTCACTTAGGCAAAACTTTTATTCGATTAAGACTTCAACAACTTCGCAATGTGCGCTTTCAGTACATCAATCGCGATACGGTTTTTACCACCACGAGGAACGATGATGTCTGCATGTTGTTTTGAAGGCTCGATAAACTGCATGAACATTGGACGTACTGTTTCTTGGTATTGCTTTAATACTGTATCCATTGTACGACCACGCTCTTCAACGTCGCGTTTAACACGGCGTAGTAGACAGATGTCTAGAGGTGTATCCATGAACACACTTGCGTGCATTAGGTTACGAAGACGTGGGTCTGTTAATAGCAGAATGCCTTCTAAAATGATCACTTTCTTAGGAGTAAGTGTCGTCGTTTCAGAAGTACGTGTATGTTCAGTGTAGCTGTACTCAGGTACTTCTACAGCGTTACCGCTCATCAGCTGCTGTAAGTGCTCACATAACAGATCATGGTCCAGTGCATTTGGGTGATCGTAGTTAGTTTTAACACGCTCTTCCATACTCAAGTGGCTTTGGTCACTGTAATAGCAATCTTCCGTGATAACACCAATTTGATGGTCGCCTACTTTTTCGCGCAGCTCATTATAAATCGTACTAGCAATCAGACTTTTTCCTGAAGCTGAAGCGCCAGCGATACCTACGATGACACATTGATTATTATCAGACATTATTTTGCACCCGATATGGTTTGGTGATGGGAATAGATAAACCGCCTGATTATAGGGGCTAAAGCACTGAGATTCTAGTCGCCATTTTAGCAAATTGCAGTCAAATTGATGATCTCAATACATTTACTTAAAATAATCGTTTGCTTTTAAAAAGCTTAACTATAACTGTTTGCAGTGACTGAATGATCGGCTCGCCGAAAACCAACAACTATTTATCTAATCCATCATTATTTATACAGTGTGAGAACAAACCTAACTATTCGACCATAGAAATGTTGATCGTTTCTGGCCGCGCTTTACCCATCCAAAACATTTTCGCCGCGACATTTTCAGCCAGCTCTAGGTAATGGTGTGTGTGCTCGCTGTCCGGGCGACGCGCTACCGTTGGGCAGCCCGCATCGATGTCTTCGCGAACATCAATATGCAGTGGGATTTGCGCTAAGATATCTAGGTAGAACTCTTCAGACATAGCCTCTGCACCACCAGCGCCAAAGATATGTTCTTTCTCACCACAGTGACTACATATATGGTAGCTCATGTTTTCAACTAAGCCTGCTACAGGCACACTCACTTTATCGAACATCGCGACTCCTTTACGTGCGTCTGCTAATGCTAGATCTTGAGGAGTAGTCACAACAACCGCACCGGTTACTGGAATTTGTTGAGATAGAGTTAACTGGATATCACCCGTGCCCGGTGGCATATCGATCACAAGGTAATCCAGCTCTGGCCATACCGTTTCATTCACAAGTTGACCGAGTGCTTTTGCCGCCATTGGACCACGCCAAATAGCAGCGTCATCTTTCGATACGAGGTAGCCAATTGAATGAGTGAAAATACCGTGTGCTTCGATTGGCATCATCCACTTATTGTTTTGCACTTCTGGCTTCGCATCTAACTGCCCTAGCATCATAGGAACCGATGGGCCGTAGATGTCCGCATCCAACAAACCGACTTTTGAACTAGATTTAGATAAAGCCAACGCAAGGTTAACTGAAGTCGTTGATTTACCCACCCCGCCCTTGGCAGAAGTGACGGCAATAATATTCTTCACGCCTTTGAGTGGCGTTGAGACCGTCGTTTCAAGTGCCGACGGCTTGACCTTCACTTCAAATTGAAAAGCATTCACAAGCTTTTGTTCAATCTGAACATTAATCCAATTTTCAAGATCAACAGCAAGCTGATTCGCAGCGAAAGGCAAAGTAATAACAAACGATCCACGAGGATCAACAGAGACAATATTTTGGTGTAGCGCCCACTCTGGGATGAGGATTGGTGACTCAAACTCATTCAACCATGAACAGAAATCTTGCTTCGAAGTAAAGTTACGCATTGGGGCTCCTTTTTTTATTTATGCTATCACCCACGAGATGAAGACTGAACCCCTAAAAAACTAGGGGAATCCTTTGTCTGATACCTTGGCGTATCACACGTTATAAAGTAGTATTACCAATCAAATTTATACCTATCAAAAAAGCGAATTATTAAGTATGGCAACTGATCCAAGACAACTTTTGGTAACTTGTGCGCTTCCGTACGCTAACGGCTCTATTCACCTTGGCCATATGCTTGAGCATATCCAAGCTGATATCTGGGTTCGATACCAGCGTCTGCGTGGCAACACTGTAAACTTCATCTGTGCTGACGATGCTCACGGCACGCCAATTATGCTTAAAGCTCAACAGATGGGTATCACGCCAGAAGAGATGATCGCTGCTGTTAGTGAAGAGCACCAAAAAGACTTCGCTGGCTTTGATATCAGCTTTGATAACTACCACAGCACGCACAGCGAAGAGAACCGTGAACTGGCTTCTCACATCTACCTAGAACTTAAAAAGAACGGCTTCATTTCTAGCCGCACTATTTCTCAGCTTTTCGACCCTGAGAAAGAGATGTTCCTACCGGACCGTTTCGTAAAAGGTACTTGCCCTAAGTGTAAGTCAGAAGACCAGTACGGTGATAACTGTGATAACTGTGGTGAAACATACAGCCCAACTGAGCTAATCGAACCTAAGTCAGCAGTTTCTGGCGCAACTCCAGTAATGAAAGACTCTGAGCACTTCTTCTTCGACCTGCCTCAGTTCGAAAGCATGCTAAAAGAGTGGACACGTTCTGGCTCACTGCAAGCTGAAACAGCAAACAAAATGCAAGAGTGGTTTGAGTCTGGTCTACAGCAGTGGGACATCTCTCGTGATGCACCATACTTCGGCTTCGAGATCCCAGGCGAAAAAGACAAGTTCTTCTATGTATGGCTAGATGCACCAATCGGCTACATGGGCTCATTCAAAAACCTATGTGACAAGCGCGACGATCTAGACTTTAACGAATACTGGAAGAAAGACAGCACTGCTGAGCTTTACCACTTCATCGGTAAAGACATCGTTTACTTCCACAGCCTATTCTGGCCTGCAATGCTAGAAGGTTCTGGCTTCCGTAAACCAAACAACGTATTCGTACACGGCTACGTAACAGTAAACGGCGCTAAGATGTCGAAGTCTAAAGGCACATTCATCAAGGCAAGCACGTACCTAGACCACCTAGACCCTGAGTGTCTACGTTACTACTACGCTGCGAAACTAAACAGCCGTATCGACGACCTTGACCTTAACCTTGAAGACTTCACTCAACGTGTAAACGCTGACGTAGTAAACAAGATTGTAAACCTAGCTTCTCGTAACGCAGGTTTCATCAC
Organism: Pseudomonadota bacterium; assembly: GCA_036126475.1. Classification (GTDB taxonomy): domain Bacteria; phylum Pseudomonadota; class Gammaproteobacteria; order Enterobacterales; family Vibrionaceae; genus Vibrio. The sequence goes on from JAYYSE010000125.1 coordinate 58,811, forward strand.
TAAGCGCTTCGAAGGCAAGCTATCTGCTGAATTTGCGGAACCAGAACTATACAACGAATTCGTTGCAGCTGCTGAGCGTATCGGTGAGCTATACGAAACTCGTGAATTCAGCCGTGCTATCCGTGAGATCACTGCATTAGCAGATAAAGCGAACCAGTACATCGATGAAAAAGCACCTTGGGTTCTTGCAAAAGAAGAAGGTAAAGAGAAAGAGCTTCAAGAAGTTTCTTCCGTAGGTATCAACCTATTTCGCGTACTAATGGCTTACCTGAAACCAGTAATGCCAGAGCTTGCAGCTCGTACGGAAGCTTTCCTGAACGAAGAGCTAACGTGGGAAGGCGTTGCTACCCCACTAACTGATCACGAGATCACTAAGTTCAAAGCGCTATTTAGCCGTATTGATCCTAAGAAAGTGGAAGCGATGATTGAATCTTCTAAAGAAGATGCAGCAGCAGAAATGGCAGCTAAAGAGAAAGCGGAAGCTGAGAAAGAAAAAGCAAACCAAACTGAGCTAGATAAAGAACCAATCGCAGAAGAGATTGAGTTTGACGCGTTCGCAGCCGTTGATATGCGTATTGCTCGTATCATCTCTTGTGAAGAAGTGCCAAAAGCGAACAAGCTACTGAAGTTCCAACTGGACATCGGTGGTGAGACTCGCCAAGTATTCTCTGGCATCAAATCAGCATACAAACCTGAAGAGCTAGAAGGCAAGCTAACGGTTATGGTTGCAAACCTAAAACCTCGTAAGATGAAGTTTGGTATGTCTGAAGGCATGATCCTAGCAGCGGGTCCTGGCGGCAGCGACCTATGGATTCTTGAGCCACACGAAGGTGCTCAACCTGGTATGCGTGTAATGTAATTCTGACCTCTGTCAGATAAAGCATTCACTGCCAAATCCCTGATGTCACTTAACTGGAAAGAGTTAATAAACATCGGGGATTTTTTATATCTACCGAAAACCGGCGTTCTCTGTTAGAGTCGCCGTCAACTATGCTAAGTAAAGTATTACAAGGTTAACGACAGCAATGTGCCGTTTGAAGCCACTTTATTCTCTATACCTTTTTAGGACAACTCTGTGACTAACAACGAAATCTTGCGTCGTATTCAACACGCATTAAATCTAAAGAACGCACAAATCATCAAAGCTATTGAGCAAGCGGATGTGACGGTTACCCACGACCAAATGATTAACTGGCTAAAAGCGGATAACGATAAGTCATGCTCTAAAATGAAAGACAAAGAGTTAGCGGTATTCCTAAATGGTCTCATCAACCTTAAGCGCGGAAAAAAAGAAGGGGCTCAGCCAAAGCCTGAAATTACACTTACCAACAACATGATTTTCATGAAGCTACGTATTGCATTGAACATGAAAGCAGAAGATGTGCTCGATGTATTAGAAGTGGTGGGTATCAGCCTAAGCAAATACGAAATTGGTGCCTACTTCCGCAAACCTGAAAACAAAAACTACAAAGTGTGTGAAGACCAATTGCTTTGTGATTTCCTAAATGGTGTTCAGTTTACTAACCGCCCAGACTCAGAAGAGTTCGTAGGTTAAACAGCAAGCTACTAGCAAATTAACCTGACTCTTGATAAATAAAAAGCGGCGAGATAATTGAATTATCTCGCCGCTTTTTTTGTTCTTACTTTAGAGACTGACTAAATTAACCCAAAAGATTAGCTGTCATCTTCCGTAAAGTTCGTTGGTAACGTCGTTTTCATTTCGTTCCAGATCTGTGCACTTGCGAGACCGTAATTACGAATAACCAAAGGCAAGTTTTCACGTTGACCACCCTCACAGATAACAAACAATTCTTTATAGAACTCCATCGCTAGGCGACGCGCTTCTGGATTTGAGAAGTAGTAGCTACCAATACGATCGTAAAGCTTACGTACGCCATTAAAGATCAGACCGTAAATTTGGTTGCCTGAATGGAACGCTAAACGTTGGAACAGCATGTAGTCGTAAAAGTTAAACGTCTTAGCAATTAAGATCGTCTGACGTTTTGCTTCGTCTTTCTCTGTCTCTTCTTTAACGGCTTGCTTGATCTTGTCTGCATACGGAGACGATTCTAGGAAATCATCCCATGTAGGTGCCGCAAGTAGCGCTTCACACGATTCAATCACGTTACTGATTGTACGCTCTGAAGCTTCTTTATTTGCTTTAAATGCATAGCGCATAAAAATAGGGCTTATGTTAGTACGAGCAGCTAGAAGGTCTTCTACCATTTTGCTTGCATTATCCACGTCCAACGTCATTAACGTATCAAGAATATGAAGACCGGAAGTTTCCATAAACTGGTTAACTTTGGTTGGTTTACCGTGCTGGATAGTTAACCATCCATCACGAGCAAGACGCTGTAGTACTTCACGAAGCGTAGTACGTGTTACGCCAATTAGCTCAGAAAGCTCACGCTCTGCTGGCAAGATAGAACCTGGAGGGAAACGGCCATTCCAAATACTTTCTATAATATACTTCTCTGCAAATCCTGCCGGGCTCTTCGCCTTAATGACCATCTACACTTCAATCCAATTAAATTATTTTCTTCTAATTCACTCATCATACCACTAGTAAAGGCGAGCGGAAACACCCTCAAAAATTTTACTCTCCCAAAACACTAATAGAGTTAAAACTCTAAAGTTCACCTCATGTTTTCACCTAAGATTTGCCAAGCAAGTCTCTATAAATCACTATTTAAACAAAGTTTTAACACAAAAAATTCACATTAAAATCAATGACATTAGTCATATTTTCGAAGCCGTCAAATTACAACATTAAGTTGTAACAATCATCTATAAACCGTCTTTATTCTGTAAATTTCAATCATTTCGCTGAAATATTGATTCTAGTCGGTTTTTATCACATTTTAAGTGGTATGCTTCCGCTACTTTGATCGCGTTTCTCACACAAAAAAGACGTATTTTAGGTACTACAGGGCTTTTCCTGTTGACTAAATGTTATCTAAGAGTAAAGTTGCGCTCAAAATAAGCAGTGCTTGAGTCTCTAAGGGAGTGACTTGGCAAGACCACAGAACGTTACATGGAATGTAGTTTTTCTAAGTCACTGTTAGTTATAGATTTTAACACTTTCTGTAGCTCGATTCTCAAAATGTTGTATTGCTTGTCTATTCATAATCAACATAAAAGAGTATTAACATGCCGATGTCTCTCGGAAACGCTTTTATCAAGAATTTCCTTGGTAAAGCTCCTGATTGGTATAAACTTGCCATCATTTCCTTTTTAATCATCAACCCGTTTGTTTTCTTCCTGGTTGACCCATTTGTAGCGGGTTGGCTATTAGTGGTTGAGTTTATTTTCACCTTAGCTATGGCTCTCAAATGCTACCCTCTTCAACCGGGTGGTTTACTGGCAATTCAAGCCGTTGCAATCGGCATGACCAAACCTGAAATGGTTTATCATGAGCTCCAAGCAAACCTTCCAGTATTACTCTTATTAGTATTCATGGTTGCTGGCATTTACTTCATGAAAGAACTTCTCCTGTTCATTTTCACGAAGATACTGCTCGGCATTCGTTCTAAAATCATGCTTTCTGTTGCTTTCTGTGTGGCAGCAGCATTCCTATCGGCTTTCCTAGATGCACTGACTGTAATCGCGGTTGTGATCAGCGTGGCAGTGGGTTTCTATTCGATTTACCACAAAGTAGCATCAGGCAAAGGCTCTAACTCTGCACACGACCACACTCACGATGAAGAAATCTCTGAACTAACTCGTGAAGACTTAGAAGACTACCGTGCTTTCTTACGTTCACTACTGATGCATGCTGGTGTAGGTACCGCGCTAGGTGGTGTAATGACTATGGTTGGTGAACCACAGAACTTAGTTATCGCTAAACAAGCAGGCTGGGAATTTGGTGAGTTCATTATTCGTATGCTTCCTGTAACGCTGCCTGTTTTCTTCTTCGGCATTATAACCTGTGCTCTCGTAGAGAAATTCAAAGTATTTGGTTACGGCGCAAAACTGCCAAACAACGTTCGTCAGATCCTTGTCGAGTTCGACAACACACAAAAAGCGAGCCGTACGAAACAAGACGTAGCAAAACTTTGGGTTCAAAGTGCTATCGCAGTATGGCTAATTTTTGGCTTGGCACTTCACGTTGCTGAAGTTGGTTTGATTGGTCTATCAGTTATCATTTTAGCGACTGCGTTTACTGGTGTAATCGAAGAACACTCTATGGGTAAAGCATTTGAAGAAGCGCTACCATTTACCGCGCTTCTTGCTGTTTTCTTCGCTGTCGTTGCAGTAATCATCGACCAAGCACTATTTAAGCCAGTAATCGATGCGGTACTTCACGTTGAAGATAAAGGCGTACAACTTGCCCTATTCTATGTAGCCAACGGTATTCTATCGATGGTTTCAGATAACGTGTTTGTAGGTACGGTTTACATCAACGAGGTGAAAACTGCATTGGTTGAAGGCATTATTAATCGTGACCAGTTCGACCTACTTGCTGTTGCTATCAACACAGGTACTAACCTACCTTCAGTGGCAACACCAAACGGCCAAGCTGCATTCCTATTCCTATTGACGTCAGCACTTGCTCCGTTAATTCGACTGTCTTACGGTCGTATGGTAATCATGGCGCTGCCATACACTATCGTGCTAGCACTAGTTGGCCTTGCAGGCATCGTTTACTTTGTTGAACCGATGACAGCATGGTTCTATGACGCAGGTTGGATCAGTCAGCGTACAGGTGAAGCGATTGCTCCAGTGATATCTGGTGGTCACTAAGCTACACACTGTGTCGCAAAGCACAAAATGTGTAACTCACTAATCAAAAATATTAGTTGATTAGGAAACTTATCCAAGATAAAAAGCTCTGAGTATTCAGGGCTTTTTTATTTTTTAGACGGGATTTAATTCGTGAACTTTTTTGTAATGCTCAAAGACTTCTCTAAGGGACGTTTATCTTGGCTTTTACTGCTGGCTTTTGTTGTATTTTTTGAGGCATGCGCCCTTTTCTTCCAGCATGTCATGATGCTTGGCCCTTGTGTCATGTGTATTTATGAGCGTGTGGCAATGCTTGCTATTGGCGTCGCAGCAATCATAGGTGTCATTGCCCCTAACAACCCTGTATCGCGCTGGCTTGGCCTTGCTGGCTGGGGATGTGGTGCATACAAAGGTTTAACGCTGGCTTTAGAGCACGTTGATTACCAGTTCAACCCGTCTCCATTTGCGACCTGTGACTTATTCGTAACCTTCCCTAGTTGGGCACCTCTAAACCAATGGGCCCCGTGGGTATTTGAAGCCTATGGCGACTGTAGTAAGGTAGTATGGCAGTTCTTTTCGCTTTCTATGCCTCAATGGCTTGTCATTATCTTTGCGGGCAACTTAGTAGCGGTCGGTTTCGTGGTAATTTCTCAATTCGTTAAATCCAAAAACAACTAGTCACTCACGCTTTACAAAAACTAAAAAGTCGACCTTCGGGTCGACTTTTTGTTATCAGATCTTTCTTACGCTTTAGAGCGCAGAAAACGTTTAACTGTTCTTACCACAGCATTGCTTGAACTTTTTACCGCTTTCACACGGACAAGCATCGTTGCGACCGATATCTTTAAACGGATTCACGCTCTGAGACTTATTACCCAGCATGGCTTCATCAGCGGCCAATGCAACCTCAGAAATCATTAAGTCAACTTGACCAACAAGATCAGCAAGTTTCGGCGGGTTCTCTAGTCCAGCCGCAACCATTTGTTGCTGAGTCTGCTCTTCATCAATAGCAAGCATCAATGTCGTGAGCAAAGCTTGTAGCATGCGCAGTGTGCCATCAGCGACACTCACGGTTTGCCATTGTTCTTCAACGGTTGGCCACACCATCATGAAGCCTTCTGCGAAATCAGCGAACTGCTCGGTAAAGTCACCTTCAGAAAATACATCTATCAGTAAGTATTCACTACGTTGAATAAGATTGTGTTGGCGATTGATCTGTTCTGTCACGATTGCCACAAGCGCTTCACCGGCTTCTGGAGCAATGATCGCAAGCCACGCTTGAGGCTCTAACGGCTTAGTGGCTAGGTTAGAAGCAAGAATTGCCCCTTCAAGAAACTGCGGGGTAATGTCTGTAATTGATTCTGGTAGGCTTAATAATTGATATGTCATGAAAGCTCTGGGTATTGGGGTATTTTCACTATTATAACGCCATCACGTGCGATATGTCGCCTTTGACCCATAGAGCCTGTCTCGATCTACGCCAAGCCACACTCATAGTGACAATCATGTAGGCAAGCCGTACAATCACGCCTCTTTATTTTTAGGACAGAGATGTTTCGGTAGATCAGCATGCGAGTAATACTTGGCCCTATGGAGGGCGTTCTAGACCACCTAATGCGTGAAATTCTAACAGAGCTCAATGATTACGATCTCTGCGTAACCGAATTCGTGCGTGTTACTGATCAACTTCTACCACCGCATGTATTCCATCGTTTATGTCCTGAGCTTCATCAAGGCTCTCAGACCATGGCGGGCGTTCCTGTCCATGTGCAGTTACTTGGTCAACACCCGAAATGGATGGCAGAAAATGCAATTCAAGCGGCGAACCTTGGTGCCAAAGGTATCGATCTAAACTTCGGTTGCCCAGCAAAAGCGGTAAATAAGAGTAATGGTGGCGCATCTTTACTGAAAGAGCCCGAGCTTATCTACCAAGTTGTTAAAGCGACCCGAGAAGCCGTTCCTGAGCACATTCCAGTTTCAGCTAAGATTCGTTTAGGTTGGGAACACCCAGATGAGTGCTTTGAAATTGTTGATGCGATTGAACAAGCCAAAGCGGACGAACTAACTGTCCATGCAAGAACCAAAACCGGTGGCTACAAGGCAAGCGAAATTAAGTGGGATTACATTAATCAGATCCGCCAGAAGACATCGCTACCTTTGATCGCGAATGGCGAAATATGGAATTATCAAGACGGGCAAGATTGCATTAAAACGACGGGGGTCGACTCGCTCATGGTGTGCCGTGGTGCTTTCAACGTTCCAAACCTTGGTAACGTGGTTAAGCACAACCACCAGCCAATGCCATGGATAGAGGTTATTGCTCTGCTATTACGCTATTCAGAGTTCGAAATTGAGGGCGATAAAGGTTTGTACTATCCAAACCGTGTAAAACAGTGGTTTGTGTATCTACGCAAAGAGTACCCAGAAGCGGAAGAACTGTTCCGAGAAATCAGAACCTACAAAAAAGCTGCGCCTATCGTCGAGCAGATCAAGCGCTACCAAGAGCTGTACAATCAGCCTGCATAGATCTCCCCTCTCGAACTGTCTATTAAAGCATTTCGACTGAACAACGTGGCTAGGTTTGCTCTGGGATTAGATAAGAAACGGGATGAGTAGGATATACAAGAATTAGAGCTGAGAGCAACCGAGTATGTGGAATATCGTTACTCTCAGGCCTATAGGGAGATGTGAGGTGTTTTTTTAGAACCAACGCTCCATTGCCGACTTGTCTAGCTGGCGGAAAGCGCGATTAAGTATAATAGCGAGTTCTTTATAACGAGGACGCGGCTTTATTGGTTCTAATGCAAAACCTGTTTCGGTGATCTTTTCGTGCAGCTCACGATACCAAGACACCAAAGCTGGCGGAAGTAGCGTGTTTGAGCGGTTACCTAACCACCACATGCCTTGAAGTGGCAAGCTAATAGCGAACAAAGCCATAACCACAGCTTGTGGTATTGCTTGGTAATTATTAAAAACCATTTGCGTAAGAACACTGATAGCAGCGATCGCAGGCATCACCTTAACACCAAAGCGCGTCGCTTTAATGATGCGTTGCTCTGGGAAAATAGCGTTTAACTCTTTTCGAACAGGCCAGAGATCCATGTATTTTTGGCCATCTTTTAAACTGCCAGCTAAACCAACTCTATTGCTCATATGAGCCCCCCATTAAAAAAAAGTTGAAATCATCAACTAAAAACACAAAAATTTGACGAAAAATAATATTCTTTCAAATTTTTTTGTTATATTTGCACAATATCGCTATTATTTGCAGACCTCAATCTCATTGTTGCCCTTATTTACAATTTAAGCAACTTTGAGAAGACTTCTGCAAGGAATGCACAAGCCGCTTTTGCTTAAAAAGTGCGCTTTCACTTTAATACGGAAATTAACGTTTTTTTGACCAAGGTTAGTACGCAAGCCACCGAGCTTCGTCTATTCTTGAGATTAATTTTCATCCTTAACTGATTTCGATCAGAAAAATTAACAGGTAGTCATTAATGTCTAAGCTAGTTTTAGTTTTAAACTGTGGTAGTTCTTCTCTTAAATTCGCTGTTGTTGATGCAGAAACAGGTGCAGAGCACTTAACTGGTCTTGCTGAGTGTCTAGGTCTTCCAGAAGCTCGTATGAAGTGGAAACTTGACGGCAAGCACGAAGCACAACTAGGCGCGGGCGCAGCTCACGTAGAAGCACTATCTTTCATGGTAGAAACTATTCTTGCTTCTAAGCCTGAGCTTAAAGCTAACCTTGGCGCTATCGGTCACCGTATCGTACACGGCGGCGAGCAGTTCACTCAATCTGCACTAATCACAGATGACGTTCTTAAGGGTATTCAAGACGCTGCGACTTTCGCACCTCTTCACAACCCAGCTCACCTAATCGGTATCGAAGCTGCTCAACAGAACTTCCCAGGCCTTAAAAACGTTGCTGTATTTGACACTGCGTTCCACCAAACAATGCCTTCTGAGTCTTACCTATACGCTCTACCATACAACCTGTACAAAGAGCACGGCATCCGTCGTTACGGCATGCACGGTACTTCTCACCTATTCATCACTCGTGAAGTTGCAGGCCTATTAAACAAGCCAGTTGAAGAAGTTAACATCATCAACTGTCACCTAGGTAACGGCGCTTCTGTATGTGCGATCAAGAACGGTAAATCTGTAGACACTTCTATGGGTCTTACTCCTCTTGAAGGTCTTGTAATGGGTACTCGTTGTGGTGACCTAGACCCTGCAATCATCTTCCACCTACATGACGCACTTGGTTACTCTGTTGAAGAAATCAACAACATGCTAACTAAAGAGTCTGGTCTTGCTGGTCTAACTGAAGTGACTTCTGACTGTCGTTTCGTTGAAGACAACTATGGTGAGAAAGAAGAAGCAACTCGTGCAATGGACGTATTCTGTCACCGTCTAGCTAAGTACGTTGCTGGTTACACTGCAACTCTTGAAGGTCGTCTAGACGCAATCACTTTCACTGGCGGCATCGGCGAAAACTCTGGCCCAATCCGTGAAATGGTTCTAAACCGCCTAGGCATCTTCGGCATCGAAGTTGACGGTGAAGCTAACCTTAAAGCTCGTTTCGGCGGCGAAGGTACTATCACTACAGCTAACAGCCGTATCCCTGCAATGGTTATCTCTACTAACGAAGAGCTAGTCATTGCTGAAGACACTGCGAAGCTAGCAGGTCTTTAATCAAAATTTGTACCGCTGGCTTTAACGAGCCGGCGGTCTTTTGATGAAAATGGGGCTCAGCTTCTATTCCTATTCCTACCCTTAAATAGGAATATGAAGTTGAGCTTTTTTAATCCAATAGCTAAAGGTACTCATACGAATGTCTCGTACTATTATGCTTATCCCTACTAGTGCTGGTGTTGGTCTAACTAGCGCAAGCATGGGTGTTCTTCGCGCAATGGAGCGCAAGGGCGTTAAGGTTTCTTTCTACAAACCAATCTCTCAACCACGTTCTGGTGGTGATCAACCTGATCTAACTTCAACTATCGTTGGTACAAACAGCGATGTTAAGATCGGTCAACCTCTAGCGATGTCTGTTGCTGAAAGCCTTATCGGTAACGACAACATGGACGAGCTACTAGAAACTGTTGTTGAGCGTTACAACCAGATCAACAAAGATGCTGACGTAACACTTATCGAAGGTCTAGTACCAACTCGTAAGCACCCATTCGCTAACCAAGTGAACGCAGAAATTGCTGCAACACTAGGTGCAGAGATTGTACTTGTTGCAACTCCGGGTACTGACAATCCAACTCAACTTAAAGAGCGTATCGAAGTAGCATGTTCTAACTTCGGTGGCACTAAGAACAAAAACATCTCTGGCGTTATCATCAACAAGCTTAACGCACCAGTAGATGAAGCGGGCCGTACTCGCCCTGACCTATCTGAAATCTTTGACGATGCAGACAGCGCTCAGCAAAGCGAACTAAAAGTAATGGAGATCTTCAACACTTCTCCAATCCGTGTTCTTGGTTGTGTGCCTTGGAGCATCGAGCTAATCGCTACTCGTGCTGCAGACATGGCTTCTCACCTAAACGCTGAGATCATCAACGAAGGTGAACTGAATACTCGTCGTGTTAAGAGCATCACTTTCTGTGCACGTTCTCTACCGCACATGATTGAACACTTCAAGCCAGGTTCACTACTTGTGACTTCGGCTGACCGTCCTGACGTTATCGTTGCAGCAGCACTTGCAGCAATGAACGGCGTTGAGATTGGTGCTGTTCTTCTAACTGGTGGTTACGATATCCCTGCGGAAATCCAAGACCTAATCAAGCCTGCTCTGGAGACTGGTCTTCCAATCTTTAAAGCACAAGGTAACACTTGGCAGACATCTCTGAACCTACAGAGCTTCAGCCTAGAAGTACCAGCAGACGATAAAGAGCGTATCGAGTTCATCAACGAACACGTTGCGGGTCACATCGATGGCAACTGGATTGAGTCAATGACGGAAGGTACTGAGAAGTCTCGTCGTCTAAGCCCACCAGCATTCCGTTACCAACTAACTGAGTTCGCTCGTAAAGCTGGCAAGCGTATCGTTCTTCCTGAAGGTGATGAGCCACGTACAGTTAAAGCTGCGGCTATCTGTGCTGAGCGCGGCATCGCTGAATGTGTGCTTCTAGGTAACCCTGACGAAATCCGTCGCGTTGCTGCACAACAAGGCGTTGAGCTAGGTGCTGGCGTAACGATCATCAACTCTGATGAAGTTCGTGAAAACTACGTGGCTCGTCTAGTTGAACTACGTGGCGCGAAAGGCATGACTGAAGTTGTTGCTCGTGAGAAGCTACAAGATTCAGTATTCCTAGGCACAATGATGCTTGAGAACGACGAAGTAGACGGTCTAGTTTCTGGTGCGGTTCACACCACAGCAAACACTATCGTTCCTCCGTTCCAAATCATCAAGACTGCACCAGATGCGTCTATCGTATCTTCTGTATTCTTCATGCTACTGCCTGACCAAGTTCTGGTTTACGGTGACTGTGCGATCAACCCAGATCCAACAGCGGAACAGCTTGCTGAAATCGCTATCCAATCTGCAGATTCTGCTGCGGCATTCGGTATCGACCCACGCGTTGCTATGATCTCTTACTCTACTGGTGAATCTGGTAAGGGTGCAGACGTAGATAAAGTACGTGAAGCAACTAAGATTGCTCAAGAGAAGCGTCCTGATCTAGTGATCGACGGTCCTCTTCAGTACGATGCTGCTATCATGGAAAACGTTGCTGCTTCTAAAGCACCAAACTCTCCAGTAGCTGGTAAAGCGACTGTATTCGTATTCCCAGACCTAAACACTGGTAACACGACTTACAAAGCGGTACAACGTTCAGCAGATCTAGTATCAATCGGTCCAATGCTTCAAGGTATGCGCAAGCCAGTAAATGACTTGTCTCGTGGCGCTCTAGTAGACGATATCGTGTACACAGTCGCTCAAACGGCTATCCAATCAGACCAAGCTGCACAAGCTGAAGAAAAAGTAGTTAACTAATTTTCTTTTTCAGAAAGCAAAAACCCTAGATGTTTATCTAGGGTTTTTTTACGCCTGAGAAAAGCGAATTAACTAATGATTCTAACCACGTCCGTGAGGTGAATCTAAATCCAAATCAGGCCCTTTGGGCACTACTTGAGTCGGGTTGATACCAGTGTGGCTGTAATAATAATGGCGCTTAATGTGGTAGAAGTCCGTCGTCTCTTTAATGCCATCGATTTGATAGAGCTCTTTTAAATAACCTTGGATATGTTTGTAATCTGCAATTCGTTGCTTGTCACACTTGAAGTGACCCACATACACTGCATCGAATCGAACTAAGGTCGTGAACAACCGCCAATCAGCTTCAGTAATCTGCTCTCCCGCTAAATAACGGCTCTTGCTAAGATGTGCATCTACTTTGTCCAGTGCCTTGAAAAGCGCATCATACGCCTCTTCATAAGCTTCTTGTGTGGTTGCAAAGCCAGTACGATAAACGCCATTGTTGATATTTGGGTAGATATAGTCGTTCCACTGATCAATTTTGCTCGTCAGTTCCCACGGGTAATAATCCTCAGTATTGCCTGTAATATGATTAAACTCTGAGTTAAACATGCGAATAATTTCAGAAGATTCGTTACTGACTATGGTGTTGGTTTTCTTATCCCACAATACTGGCACCGTGACTCGACCTGAATAGTCCGGTTTGGCTTGGGTGTAGATTTGGTGCATGCGAGTATGACCAAACAACGGCTCAGGTAAGCCCATTTGCCAACCTTCACTCATCATATCCGGGCAAACAACAGTTACATCAATGTGATCAGTTAGGTCTTTAAGTTCTCTGAAGATAAGTGTGCGGTGTGCCCAAGGGCAAGCTAACGATACATAAAGATGATAACGACCACTTTCCGCTTCAAACTGCGCGCCTGCTTTATTCTCAACCCAATGGCGGAAACCGGCATCCTCTCGAATAAACTTACCACCATTCTCTTTGGTGTCGTACCATACATCGTGCCAAACACCTTCAACTAATTTGCCCATATCCAAACCTCTGTGATACTAACTTTTCTCTAGTATAAAAAAAGCCAACTTTTTCAAAACTAGAAGAAGTTGGCTTAGTTGTTCGAATTATTTGATGAAGCTGTTGAGCAAAATAGAGGAACTAGGCCTGCAGTACAAAAAAAGCGCGACTCTAAACACTAGTCGCGCCTAAGCCTGTCACAGGCTGAACCGTTTTAAATCGGCTCTAGACTTGTACGTGCAAGCAAGATACTGCGTGAACGTCATCGCCTTGAATTGTAGGCTTGGTTTGCGCACACGCTTCTGTCGCTTGTGGGCAACGAGTACGGAAAACACAACCTGATGGTGGATTGATTGGCGATGGTAGGTCACCCTCCAGCATCTGGATTGTTTTACTACGCTCTAAGCGAGGATCCGGAATTGGAACCGCAGACATCAACGCCTTGGTGTACGGGTGTTTAGGATCAGAGAACAGTGCATCTGATTCACCAAGCTCAACCGCATTACCCAAATACATTACCAATACACGATCAGAAATGTGCTTCACAACTGACAAGTCGTGCGCGATGAATACCAACGAAAGACCTAGCTCTTTTTGCAACTCTTTCAGTAGGTTAACAACTTGAGCTTGGATAGATACATCAAGTGCCGAAACAGGTTCGTCACAAATGATCATCTTAGGTTTCAAGATAAGTGCTCGTGCGATACCAATACGCTGACACTGACCACCAGAGAACTCGTGAGGGTAACGGTTGATTACGTTTGGCAGTAGGCCTACCTTCGCCATCATCTCTTTAACGCGGTCCTTCACTTCCTGCTTAGAAAGTTCTGGGTAGAACGTTTCTAGCGGCTCAGCAATGATGTCACCGACAGACATACGCGGGTTAAGCGATGCTAGTGGGTCTTGGAAGATCATCTGAATCTCTTTACGAGTTTCACGGCGTTGTACTTCTTGCATCTTAGTTAGGTCTTGACCCAACCACATTACTTCACCGTCGGTTGCTTCAACCAAACCAATAATTGCACGAGCAAACGTCGATTTACCACAACCAGACTCGCCTACTACACCCAGCGTTTCACCTTCGTAAAGGTGGATATCAACGCCATCAACGGCTTTTAGGTTTGAAGGTTTTGCCCAAGGCCACGCTGATTTAGCCGCAATGCTAAAGTGAACTTTCAGGTCTTTAATATCTAATAATAACTGCTTATCTACTACGCTCATTTTGTCCAAGCCTCCCAATCAGAAAAACAAGCACGCTGACGGTCGCCTTGACCAAATGGAGTCAGAATCGGTGCTTCTTGCTTACAACGGTCGATTACACGGTGACAACGGTCTTGGTAAGGACAGCCTGTTGGCAGGCGAAGTAAGTTTGGTGGGTTACCTGGAATAGTCGGTAGAATCTCACCCTCTGTATCCAAACGAGGGATCGCTTTCAGTAGACCTTCCGCATATGGGTGACTTGGGTTGTAGAAGATTTCATCAACCGTACCGTACTCCATTGTACGACCTGCGTACATAACAAGTACTTTGTCACAAGAACCAGCAACAACACCCAAATCGTGGGTAATCATGATGATTGCCGTATTGAACTCATCTTTCAGTTCGTTCAGCAGTTCCATGATTTGTGCTTGGATTGTTACATCCAGCGCGGTAGTTGGTTCATCTGCAATAAGCAGCTTTGGACGGCACAATAGCGCCATTGCAATCATCACACGCTGACGCATACCGCCAGAGAATTCATGTGGGTACATGGTAATACGCTTACGTGCTTCAGGGATCTTAACCGCCTCAAGCATGCGAACTGATTCTTCGAATGCTTCCGCTTTACCCATGCCTTTGTGCAGCATAAGTACTTCCATCAGCTGATCACTTACTTTCATGTAAGGGTTCAGTGAGGTCATCGGATCTTGGAAGATCATCGCGATCTGCTCGGCGCGAACTTTATTCAGTTCTTTTTCTGGAAGGTTAAGAATCTCTTTACCTTCGAATTTTGCACTACCAGAGATGATGCCGTTTTTCGCCAGCAACCCCATGATAGAGAATACAGTCTGTGATTTGCCTGAACCTGACTCACCAACAATACCCAGCGTTTCGCCTTGGTTAAGTGAGAAGTTCAAGTCGTTTACTGCGGTTACGATACCATCTTGCGTGGTAAATTCGACGCGCAGGTCTTTGACATCTAATAAGCTCATCATTGCTTCCTTAATCTTTTACAGCTTTTGTAGTTTTATTTGCTATTAATTTTTATCTGTCTTTTGGATCAAGCGCGTCGCGCAGACCATCGCCTACGTAGTTAAAGCAGAACAGCGTGACTACCATGAATGCCGCAGGGAATGCCAGTTGCCAAATTGCAACTTCCATTGTTTGCGAACCTTCTTGAAGCAGTGCGCCCCAGCTTGTCATAGGCTCTTGAACACCAAGACCAAGGAAAGATAAGAATGATTCAGTAAGGATCATGCTCGGAATAAGCAGCGTAGAGTAAACCGCTACGATACCTAGAACGTTTGGAACGATGTGACGTGTAATGATCTTCCATTTGCTTACACCACATACGTGTGCAGCTTCAATAAACTCTTTACTACGTAAACTCAACGTTTGGCCACGTACAATACGCGCCATATCTAGCCAAGCAATCGCACCAATCGCAACGAAGATTAGAATGATGTTACGACCAAAGAATGTCACGAGAACGATTACTAGGAACATGAAAGGTACTGCGTACAAGATTTCTAGGATACGCATCATCACTCGGTCAGTACGGCCACCGATGAAGCCTGAAGCTGCACCGTAAAGCGTACCAATCAATACTGCTACGAAGGCCCCCATCACACCAACCATCAATGAGATACGGCCACCAATTAGAGTACGTACATACAAATCCCGACCTAAGCTATCGGTACCAAACCAGTGATCAGCATTAGGACCTACGTGCATTGCATACCAGTCGGTATCATCGAACGTGTACTGAGCTAGCATCGGTAGGAAGATAACTGCCAGTACCATTAACGTTAGGATAAACAGGCTGACCATCGCGGCTTTGTTTCGCATGAAACGAATACGAGCATCCTGCCATAAACTACGACCTTCGATCTCTAAACTCTCAGAGAACTTTTCGATCGCTTCTAAATTTTCTTTTTTCTTCAACATAACCAGTCCCTGTTAGTAGCGAATTTTCGGGTCAATCAGCGCTAGCAAAATATCAACAATTGCGTTGAACAAGATGAATAGGAAACCAATCAAGATGGTTACACCCATTACTAGCGAGTAGTCACGGTTAAACGCAGCGTTAACAAACAACTTACCGATACCTGGTAGGCCGAAGATGGTTTCAACAACAACTGAGCCTGTGATGATACCTACGAATGCAGGTCCCATATATGAAACAACAGGTAGAAGTGCTGGTTTAAGAGCATGCTTAACAACGATGTAGCGATAGCTTAGACCTTTTGCACGAGCAGTTCGAATAAAGTTACTGTTTAGAGTTTCGATCATGCTACCACGAGTAATACGGGCGAAAGTTGCTACGTATAAAAGAGACATCGCGATAACAGGCAACACGATATACATGAATGTACCGCCTTGCCAGCCACCAGCAGGGAAAATATCCCAGTGCAGCGAGAATAGGTAAATCAGTGCGGGTGCCAATACGAACGATGGCATTACAACCCCAAGCATCGCCGTCGACATAATGGTGTAGTCGACCCAAGTATTGTGCTTCAACGCAGCAATAGTTCCGACAGTCACCCCCAAAATAACGGTGAAGATAAACGCAACAAAGCCAACTTTAGCCGAAACAGGTAGCGCAACAGAGATTAATTCATTTACCGAGTAATCTAAGTACTTGAAGGATGGACCAAAGTCGCCTTGAACTACATTGAACAGGTAAGTGGTGTATTGTTCGAAAACAGGCTTATCTAAACCGTACTTAGCTTCGATGTTAGCCATAACTTCAGGCGGTAACGGCTTCTCAGTTGAAAAAGGGTTACCTGGCGCAAAGCGCATTAGAAAGAAAGATACGGTGATCAATACCAACATGGTTGGAATCGCTTCAAATATCCTTTTTGCGATGAATTTAAGCATAAACTCACTCTTTCAGTCTGTGACATTAAAATTAAAGAAATCTTCAATCAATTTAATTTCAGATTGAAGAGAGGCGCTGCATGCAATTTCTAGCATGCAGAGCCCAGTTTTATAGTTCTATTTGCTCAGAATTATTGAGCTTTGATGTAGAGATCTTTTGAGTAGATCTTCTCTTCCGCGTTAGCTGATGGGAAACCACCAACGTGCGGGTTTAACAGACGAGAACGAACGTATTGGTAGATAGGTGCGATAGGCATATCATTGGCCATTAACTTCTCAGCTTCTAGATAAAGTGCCGTACGCTCTTCTTCTGAAGTTGAGTTAAGTGCTTGGTCGATTAGCGCATCGTAATCTTTGTTACCCCAATGCTGACCACCAGTCGTGTTTTTGCTCACCATTAGCGTCAAGAATGAAGACGCTTCGTTGTAGTCACCACACCAACCAGCGCGTGATACTTCGAAGTCACCCTGATCTTTCGTAGATAAGTAAGTTTTCCACTCTTGGTTTTCTAGAGTAACCTCTAGGCCGAGAGTCTTCTTCCACATGGAACCAAGTGCTACCGCAATCTTCTTGTGGTTTTCGTTCGTATTGTAAAGCAGAGTGAACTTAAGTGGATTGTCTTTACCGTAACCAGCTTCTTCCAGAAGGCGGGCTGCTTCTGCGTTACGCTCTTTCTGAGACATTGAACCATATTGAGGCAGTTCTGGGTCGAAGTGGGCTGTAATTTCCGGAGTTAGAAAGTAAGCAGGCTTTTGCCCTTGCGCTAGGATAGCATCTGTTACGATATTACGGTCGATAGCGTATGAAATCGCTTTACGAACACGTACATCATCAAATGGTTTCTTCTTCGTGTTGAAAGAGTAGTAATAGCTACACAGGCTGCCTTCAACAGAGACTGACTCAGGGTGTTCTTTCTTCAAACGCTTGAAGTGCTCTGTCGGCAAAGTGGAAGTGAAATCGATCTCGCCAGATAGGAAACGGTTCATTTCCGCAACTGCGTTTTCAATAGGCAGGAACGTTACTTTATTAAGAACTGTATCAGCGTTATCCCAGTATTGCTCATTACGCTTAAGCTCTAAACGCTCGTTCACAACCCAGTTGTTAACAACAAATGCACCGTTCCCAACAAAGTGCTCTGGTTTAGTCCACTGATCACCGTATTTTTCGACAGTTGCCTGATGTACTGGCTTCATTGTTGTATGCCCAGTCATCATCACAAAGTAAGGTATTGCAGTTTCTAGTTCAACAACTAGAGTGTTTGCATCCGCTGCTTTAACGCCTAGTTCACTCTTATCTTTCTTACCCGCTACGATGTCCTTCGCATTCGCCATCTTGGTGTATTCCATGTACCAAGCGTATGGAGAAGCCGTTGCAGGATCTACTGCACGTTGCCAGCTGTATACAAAGTCTTGAGCTGTTACAGGATCGCCGTTAGACCATTTTGCGTCTTTGCGTAGGTGGAAAGTGAATGTTTTGTTGTCTGTCGTTTCCCAGCTTTCCGCAACACCAGGGATAGTATTGCCGTCGCCGTCTTGGTTCACTAGACCTTCTAGAAGATCACGAATTACGTGAGATTCTGGTACACCTTGAGATTTGTGTGGGTCGATAGTTGCAACTTCAGTACCGTTACCGCGAACAAGTTCCTGAACTTTTGCCAGTTCTGTGCCTGCTGGTACTTCAGCAGCGATAGAAAGAGTAGAAGAGGCAGCCACTGCCAAACCAGCACCTAGAAGAAGGGCCTGAGTGATTTTATTCTTGTACATTTAATAAACTCCAAGTTTTATGTATTGCATCCATGACTTCTTTGCTTGGTTCACTGAACGGCAGTGATTTAGATTTATTTAGCTCAAAAATCAAGCATAAAAACCTAAAACCTTGCAAAGATTGAGGCACACACTATCAACCATTGAAGTAATTTGCCACAAACAAGTCGCAAAAAATCGGATAATTCTCCAAAATACTTAAGGTATCAGTGTAAAAATCTAACAAATCCCAAATCAGTGGTGACTTAAATAGAGGGATTAATTAAAAAACAGCCTTTAGTGTTGATGTATCTGTATTGATACTTTTTTTAGCATCTTATGCTAGAACACTGAGCGCAAATTAACATTAATGCCACATGAAATCTAATTGCACATCACATATCACCTAAACAGACTACACTATTTGTGATGCTTATCACTTTATACAAAACAGCATAATGCGCTGCACCAAAATGGTAAATTCAATGCACTAATCCAGACAAAACTGAGAGTTGAATTTATATACAACAGCAGTGATAAACAATTTATTAAAACATTGCTTGTTCATAAATCAATTTCTAACGGGTACAAAAAAGCCGACCTAAATGGTCGGCGTTTGACTGTCTCATAAACAAATGAGTAAATGTTGAAGCAACATCACTTTAGGAGAAATTACTTCTCCCAGCGCTCCGCCGCTTTCGTGTCTGAATCACGAGAATCAACCCAACGCGTCGTTTCGGTCGTGCGTTCCTTTTTCCAAAACGGTGCTTTCGTTTTTAAGAAATCCATCACAAACTCGCACGCTTCAAATGCTGCACCACGGTGTGCACTTGAGACGCCAACGTAAACAATCTGATCACCAATATCTAGGTCACCGACACGATGGATAACTCGCATCTTCTGGATAGGCCAACGCGCTTCAGCTTGGTCACAGATCTCGCTCAGCGATTTTTCTGTCATACCTGGATAGTGCTCCAAAGACAAACCAATCACATTGTCGCCAAGGTTCATGTCGCGAACTTTGCCAACAAAAGTTACTACAGCACCTGCAGAGGTTCCTTCAGAGAGAAACGCGTACTCACCGGCAACAGAGAAATCCTCAGAAGTCACTACTACTCTTGAATCCATGACTAGCCTCCGGTTACCGGTGGGAAGAATGCCACTTCGTCACCGTCTTGCACTTCAGCCGTCAGAGGTACGATTGATTGGTTAAGAGCAGCCAGAAGCTTGCCCTCTTCCAATGCGATATCCCATTTACCTTCTTGTGCCACAAGGTGGCTACGAATCGCTTCAATCGTCTTAAAATGTGCATCCACTTCTACGCTGTCCACGCCAACAAGTTCACGAGTTTGCGCAAAGAAAAGTACTGTAATCATGATTCCACCTTAAAGTGACCTGATTTACCACCTGTCTTCTCTAACAGGCGTACATTCTCGATAACAATGTCTTTCTGAACAGCTTTACACATATCGTAAATGGTCAGCGCAGCAACTGAAGCAGCCGTTAACGCTTCCATTTCTACGCCCGTCTTACCGGCAAGCTTACAAACAGATTCGATACGAACCTTGTTTTCAGACTCGATAGCTTCAAGCTGCACTTCTACTTTCGTTAATAGTAGAGGGTGACAAAGTGGAATTAGATCCCACGTCTTCTTAGCCGCTTGAATACCCGCAATACGAGCCGTAGCGAAAACATCGCCCTTGTCGTGGCTACCAGAGACAATCAGTTGCAACGTTTCTGCCGACATTTGAACAAATGCTTCAGCTCTTGCTTCACGTACCGTTTCAGCCTTAGCCGATACATCGACCATATTGGCTTCGCCAGACGCGTTAATGTGTGTAAATTGGCTCATGCTAAACCCGCCTTATACAGAAAGGTGTGGCATGAAGTTACAAGGGCGGTGGCTAGCATCCATCTGTTGCTTGATGATCTTAGTCCAACCCGTGCGACAAGCGCCTGTAGAGCCCGGCATTGCAAAGATAACCGTGTGGTTCGCAAAGCCCGCAATTGCGCGAGATTGAATTGTTGAGGTGCCGATCTCTTCGTAAGACACTTGACGGAATAGCTCACCAAAACCTTCTACTTCTTTGTCGAATAGTGGCTTAAGCGCTTCTGGTGTGCTGTCACGAGAGGTGAAACCAGTACCGCCAGTAATCATGATCGCTTGTACGCTTTCATCAGCGATCCACTTAGATACGATCGCGCGGATCTTGTACATGTCATCGATAACGATTTGCTTATCAACCACGTTGTGGCCGGCTTCTTTGGCGTTCTCAGCTAAATAACCACCTGACGTATCGTTTTCTTCTGTACGTGTATCTGAAACCGTTAGTACTGCAATGTTTGCTGCTTGAAATTTGCTTTCTGCGTGACCCATTTGTTCACCTATATAAATTTTTCAATTATGAGGGCGTGTTGGCCTTTCGTGATTAAATTTTGTTCGAGATAAAAGCGTTTTAATCGCGGCGAGGGGGAAGTAGCCTAGTCATTCTAAGCAAATCTCCCTCAACAAAGAGTAAAACGCTTTTAGCCAACCCCTTCGGGCAGCGTTTGCTGGTCATTTCTACTACGTTATCCACTTCTCATGTAGGCTAGCTACACATCAAAGCCTCTGCCTTGCATAAATACCCAGCAACTCGCTGCAAAAATCAGCTCGAAAGAGCAACACGCCCTAGACTGATTCGCTCAGCTTAAACAAGCTGAGCGATAAAATACGTTTGAGTGTGTGCGGTTAACCGCCGATTGACGCCAAGTTTGGAGTCATACCGCTGTTGCCATCATGTAAGAAGTGGCTAACGGACTTGGTTTTTAGCTGAGCCTGTATTCGATCGATGAGCTCTTGCTCTTGTTGATCTTCTTGAATCAAATCTCTCAGTTCAACACCGTGATCGCCAAACAGACATAGGTGCAGCTTACCAGTCGCAGAAACGCGCAGTCGGTTACAACTCTCACAAAAGTCTTTCTCGTAAGGCATGATCAAACCAATTTCACCCTTATAATCTGGGTGAACAAACACTTGCGCCGGGCCATCATTAACGGCTCTTACTTTCAGTAACCAACCATTAGCAATAAGCTGGTTACGAATCGCAACACCTGAAACATGGTGCTTGTCAAACAACTCGTCCATCTCGCCAGTTTTCATCAGCTCAATAAAACGCAGTTGAATTGGTTTGTCTTTGATCCAATTAAGGAAGGCAGGTAACTCTTGGCTATTGAGGTCTTTCATCAATACTACGTTTACTTTGACTTGTTCAAAGCCAACCTCAAACGCTTTATCAATGCCTCGCATTACCTCAATAAACTTATTCTCACCCGTGATCTGATGGAACATGCGTGGCTCTAAG
This sequence comes from Pseudomonadota bacterium, assembly GCA_036126475.1. GTDB lineage: Bacteria > Pseudomonadota > Gammaproteobacteria > Enterobacterales > Vibrionaceae > Vibrio. Next base: position 80,701 of record JAYYSE010000125.1, read on the forward strand.
CTATCTACGCTTACGTTAATGTGAGTTAAACCAGCATCACGCCACTGCCCTACTTGTTTCTCCATGCGGTAGCCGTTAGTTGTCGTAGCAACTTTTTTGATACCGGGAGTGTTAGCAACGGTTTGAATAATTTCGGGGAAGTCTTTACGCAGGCTTGGCTCTCCGCCTGTAATGCGGATCTTTGAGGTGCCACAATCTGCAAATGCTTTAACGACACGTTTGATCTCGGGAACACTTAAAAAAGACGAGTTTTTTTGCCCTGACGGTTTATAACCATCCGGCAAGCAGTAAGTACATTTAAAGTTACAGACGTCTGTAACCGACAAGCGCAAGTAATAAAACTTGCGATGGAATCTATCTTCGAATTGTTGCGCCACGGAACACCTTTCCAAACACGGGAGGCATAATCATTTCCAATTAAGCCCTTGTGACAACATGCCACTGGCTCTTAATGCGTATCGGTACAGCAAATACCACTGTGCGACTTAGCATGTGAGAGCTCGGAGTTATGGCAACTGCACGCTATATTCGAACGCGCAGTAGCTAGGTAATAAAATACTTAATATTTGTACGTGAATCTAGCTCTGATGACAAAAAACGAGTCACATCGGCAAAAAAAACGTGTCAAACACGCAAAATAACTGTTGTTGGGTATCTGGCGAGAAGCATTTAACCTAAATTGTAGTTGGTAATCCTCTAACAAGAATTAAAAATGAACATTTACACTTCAAAGAAAGTGGTCGCAATCGGTGGTGGCCATGGCTTAGGTCGTATACTGGCGGCATTAAAAGATTTTGGTAGTAACGCAACCGGCATTGTTGCTACAACAGATAACGGTGGTTCCACCGGACGCATTCGAGATTGCCAAGGCGGCATTGCATGGGGTGATACACGAAACTGTATCAATCAGTTGATCACAGAACCCTCTATCAGCTCTATGATGTTTGAATATCGTTTTCGTGGACAAGGCGAACTCGATGGCCATAACTTAGGTAACCTAATGCTAACAGCGCTAGACAATCTTTCCGTACGTCCGTTAGAAGCGATCAACCTAATTCGCAACATGTTGAAGGTCGATGTCAATATCGTCCCAATGACTGAGCACCCGTCAGACCTTACCGCGTTGTCAATGGATGGGCACTGGGTAACCGGCGAAACTAATGTCGATGACATGACTGAGAAATTACGTATGATGGATCTGTCGCCAGAAGTACCTGCTACAAAAGAAGCGGTGGCTGCTGTAGAACAAGCCGACTGCATCGTGCTTGGGCCGGGCAGCTTTTTGACCAGTGTGATGCCACCACTTCTGCTGCCAGAGATTGGGAAAGCGATTTCCGAAAATACCCATGCTAAGCTAATCTTCGTCGAAAACTTATCACCAGAACACGGCCCAGCGGGTAAAATGACACTTGAAGAGCAACTTGAGTGGTGTGAACGTGCCTGCAAAGCCCGCAAGATAAACATTGTTCTTGGGAATGAGCCTCACCCTGAGCTTGAAGGACAATGGAACTGTGTCACCACCGATCTTGCGTCTGCGAATCGAGATTGGCGTCATGATCGCGTGAAGTTACAACAAGCGATCGAAGCTCAACTTGCTTAAAACATAAGCTCAGCTCAAACGACAAACAAAAAAAGGAGCACGATGCTCCTTTTTTAGTTTTTGTGATCGTTATCTGCGTTAGAGATCCGTCATCAATTGCTGGTACTCAGTGTATGTTGAAAGCAGCAGTGACTGCATATCTTCAAAATCACCATCGGTAATTGGAAGTGACTGTTTTACTTTGCTATCTAAACCAATAGCGAAGCTACACAGAGAGTCAGCACCAAAGCTCGCAGCACTGCTCTTTAGGGCATGGCTGATATCCGCTAAATACTTTGAAGTATCTGACTCCTTATTGACCTCTAGATGCTCATAATAGCCTTTCAACTCACCTAAAAAGATCTCCAGTAACACCGGAACATTCTCTTGCCCTATTTCACCGGCAAGCTCATCAACTTTTTGCTGATTCAATACTTTGGTCATTGTTATGTCTTATCGTTTGGTGATTACTGTTTTGCGTTCCACGCTTGCAACTTACGGTAGATAGTCGACGGACTCACATCCAAGAAACCAGCCGCTCGCGGAATATTACCGTCACACGCTTTAATCGCTTGCTCAATAGCTGTTTTTTCAGTGATCCACAGTGGGAAAATATCTTTCACCGTAATGTCTTCACTCTGCTTCTCTTTCAGGCGTAGGCTATTTTCAATCGGTTGATTCAACGGTGGTGGCAGCATATTAAGCGTTATCTCTTTACCGTTGTTCAATACCACGACATTTCGTAATACGTTTTGCAGCTGACGAACGTTACCCGGCCACTCATATTGATTAAAACGATCCAAGACTTCCTGAGCAAAACGTACAAACGCTTTGCCCTCTTCCACTGACATGTGACCTAGCAGTGAGTATGCAATCTCGATAACATCTTCACCACGCTCACGCAATGGCGGCAAGTGCAGAGGAATTACATATAAACGATAGTATAAATCTTCTCTAAAGCGCCCTTCTTGTACTTCTTTCCATGGGTCACGGTTGGTCGCACAAACAAAGCGAACATCCACGCTCTTCATCTTCGACGAACCCACTTTTTGGAAGGTACCTGTCTGGATAAAGCGTAAAAGCTTGGTTTGCAGCTCAAGATCCATTTCACAGAGCTCATCAAGGAACAAGGTACCACCATCAGCCAGTTCAGCAGCGCCTTGACGATCTGTTGCCGCCCCTGTAAATGCTCCTTTCACGTGACCAAACAGTTCACTTTCAATCAAGTCCTTGGGAATCGCAGCACAGTTAATTGCAATAAACGGCTTATCACCACGCTTACTCGCAGCGTGAATAGCTTCTGCACACACCTCTTTACCGGTACCACTTTCACCAGTAATAAAAATACTCGCTTTACTTGATGCGGCAGAATCAATCGTTCGGTAAACCTGCTGCATAGTTTGGCTACTGCCGATGAAACCTTGATAGTTTTGGTTTCCAGGATGTTCCGAACTATTCTTTAATTTTGTCGCTTTGCGTATTGCGTTGTTGACCGTAATACGTAGACGGTCGGCTTCACACGGTTTGATAAGGAAGTCTTGAGAACCATGACGCATCGCTTCAACTGCGGTATCAATCGAACCGTGAGCTGTCATGAAGATAACAGGCACCTCTGGGTACTTTTGTTTAACCGCAAATAGCACGTCCATCCCCGTCATATCAGGTAGACGTAGATCCAATAAAATCAGGTCAGGGATTCGATGATTCAAACTCTCAATTGCATCGCGGCCAGTGCCTACAATGTTGATATCAATTTCGAGCGGTGTAAGATACGAGCGGTACAAAGCTGCTACCGAGGCGGTATCCTCTACCATCAACAAATACTTTGATTTGTTATCTAGCGTTTTTGATTGCATATCCCAGCCATTTATAATTTGCATTTCTTATTATAGTCGCATTCCGCTTTGCATTATGCAAATTGGCCACAATATATGTGTTGTATTTCTGTACCGACTTCAAACAATCAATATCTTATCTATATGGCATGAAGGATGCAGTCATTTGGATGACCTTCGGGTCACCTAGCCAACTGACGTTGTTAGTGGACTTAGTGTTCACAAACTTATGCCAGTAGAACAATTCCTACTGGCTATTTTTTTGTCTTGAGCACAATCAAAAGGCAGGTTTGACCAATATAGACGACATTTAGCTATTGGTAATGAACTGCTTCCTCAGCTGCTCAATTTCATCACGTTTCTGCGCCGCTAACTCAAACTCCAAGTTTTGAGCATGTTGGTACATCGCCGCTTCCAGCTTACTGATCTCTTTATCGAGTTGTTGTGGCGTCAGCACAGCATAGCTCTGTGAAGGCTCTGCCACCTTAGCCAGTGGCACCTGTTTAGATTGGCGCTGTTGCTTCGATTTAGTGATATCACCCAGCTCCATGATATCTTTAATGTTGCGCTTCAGAGCTTGTGGCGTAATGCCTTGCTCTTCGTTATAAGCCTGCTGCTTCTCTCGACGTCGCTCTGTTTCGTCAATCGCCTTTTTCATCGATTTAGTAATTGAATCACCGTATAAGATCGCCTTACCTTCAAGGTTACGGGCTGCACGACCGATCGTTTGGATCAGAGAGCGTTCAGAACGCAAGAAACCTTCTTTGTCAGCATCCAAAATCGCCACCAGCGATACCTCAGGCATATCCAAGCCCTCACGAAGTAAGTTAATACCCACTAGCACATCAAACTTGCCCAAACGGAGGTCTCGAATAATCTCTACACGCTCAACAGTATCGATGTCTGAGTGTAAGTACCGCACTTTCACACCATGTTCTGTTAGATATTCAGTTAGATCTTCTGCCATTCTCTTAGTTAGCGTCGTCACCAATACACGCTCATCTTTTTCTGAACGTATTCTGATTTCAGACAATAAATCATCCACCTGAGTCGCCACTGGCCTTACTTCAATAATCGGGTCTAACAGGCCCGTTGGACGGACAACCTGATCAGCGACGTCACCATCAGATTTTTCAAGCTCGTAGTTTCCAGGTGTTGCTGAGACGAAAATCGTTTGTGGAGCAATCGATTCAAACTCATCGAACTTCATTGGTCGGTTGTCTAACGCAGACGGTAGACGGAAGCCAAATTCAACCAAAGTCTCCTTACGAGAGCGGTCACCTTTGTACATCGCACCGATTTGCGGCACAGTAACGTGTGACTCATCAATGATTAATAGACCATCATCAGGCAAATAGTCGAATAATGTTGGAGGCGCTTCACCTTCAGCACGACCACTCAAGTAACGTGAGTAGTTTTCAATGCCCGAGCAGAAGCCAAGTTCTGTCATCATCTCGATGTCAAATTGAGTTCTTTGTGAGATGCGCTGCTCTTCGAGAAGTTTGTTATTGTCCTTAAGGTATTGGGCACGATCTCGCAGTTCATCTTTGATGTTCTCGATCGCTTCAAGGATTTTTTCCCTCGGTGTCACATAGTGAGTCTTTGGATAAACCGTAAAGCGTGGCAAATCTCTTTGTTTAATTGCGCCAGTTAGCGGGTCGAAGATACTGATACAGTCGACTTCATCATCAAACATCTCGATTCGTACTGCGTCTTGGTCGGATTCAGCCGGAAAGATATCAATCACTTCACCACGAACACGGAACTGACCACGCTCAAAAGCAACGTCGTTTCTGGAATATTGAAGTTCTGCCAAACGACGCAAGATATCGCGCTGATCCATGATCTCTCCGCGGCTCAAATGAAGCATCATTTTCAAATACGATTTAGGATCACCCAAACCATAGATAGCGGACACAGACGCAACGATAATGGCGTCCTTTCTTTCTAATAGGGCCTTAGTCGCCGAGAGCCTCATTTGTTCAATATGAGCGTTTACAGACGCATCTTTCTCAATAAATGTATCCGTGGTTGGAACATAGGCTTCTGGTTGGTAGTAGTCATAGTAAGAAACGAAATACTCGACGGCGTTATTTGGGAAGAAAGACTTCATCTCACCATATAGTTGAGCAGCCAACGTCTTATTCGGCGCTAATAGGATTGCTGGTCGTTGAGATTGAGAAATGACGTTAGCAAGCGTAAAGGTTTTACCCGACCCCGTGACCCCTAATAGAGTTTGATGTGCAAGACCAGAATCCAATCCATTTAGTAATTGGGTAATCGCAGTCGGCTGGTCACCGGACGGACTGTAGTCCGATACCAAATCAAAAAGTTTACTCATAGGTCGCCATTTCCATACTGTTTTTTTAATCAGGTTATTGTCACTCTAGGAGGAGTGTCGATGCAACTATTATCTGTAGAAATGCATCTTGAGATTAGAGACCAGTTATAGCTTTTAATTTTGGAACTTGGTATTATCCGTGTCCCTACAAAGTTTCCTCAACTAAATTACTCGAATTTTAATCCACTACTTTTCCCCAAAAAATCTAGAAATACCGCTTGTTTTTCTGTTGCCTTTGTAATCAATAAAAGTTATACAATCGAAATAAATTGCGAGCAGCCCTTTAAATACATCAAGTTAGATCGATTTTTACATTTTCAGATTTATCCCAGCTATTGTTGTTAAAGTTTCACACACATACTTATCCACAATTTTGGTGGATAACTAAAGCAAAGCCAAACCCAATAAGACATTTAAGAAAGTAAAGTTATTTATCTAATTTTTTTTCTACTATTTTTTATTGACAGAAAATAGGACTCTTATTAGAATTTGCGTCGCTAACAAGCAATTCCCCCTTAGTTCAGTTGGTAGAACGGCGGACTGTTAATCCGTATGTCGCAGGTTCGAGTCCCGCAGGGGGAGCCAAATTTCAAGAAGCCGCATCACTTGATGCGGCTTTTTACGTTTTAAAGCGACTGGTTTGTACCAAACCAATGTCTCAGAGCTGGCCGCCCGCGTTCTAGTCCCGCAGGGGGAGCCAAATTCTAGAAAAAAGCTCAATCGAAAGATTGAGCTTTTTTCGTTTTAACTGTCTCGTCCTGAAATGTGTTTACACATTGAGGACGAATTATGACTACTTCAAATAATACCTACGTTAAGCGCACTCAGCGTGATTACACACTAGGCTTTAAATTACAGGTCGTCGCAGCTGTAGAAAGAGGCGATATGA
>JAYYSE010000126.1:0-55539 GCA_036126475.1 Pseudomonadota bacterium
TATTGCGCCCTACTCGCAGCCAATGAACTTTACCGAGTAACACAAGACGAACAGTACCTTTCAGAAGCTAGAACTTGGGCTACGAGATTAAGCGCTCGCCAGCAATCTGATGATTCATTTGAGCACTTCTGGTCAGCCAATACTGATGGTTCTCGTCCATATTTCCACGCTGCTGAAGCTGGTTTGCCAGTGATAGCCCTATGCGAATACATCAATAATGAAACTGACGCAGAGCTGAAAGAACAAGCTCGTGCGGTTGTTGAGCAGGCGTGTCAGTTTGAAATCGATATCACCGCTAAAGTCACCAACCCATTTGGCTACCCAAGACAGTACGTTAAAAATGTTGATGGTGAAAAGCGCGATGCGTTCTTCATCGCTCAGAAGAACGAAACTGGCTACTGGTGGCAAGGCGAAAACGCTCGCCTTGGTTCTATAGCGACCATGGCTTACCTCGTTCAGCCACACATTAAAGACCGTGGCTTGCAAGAACGTTTGATCCAGCTTTCACAGAACAGCCTCGACTGGATCTTGGGCCTCAACCCTTACCACATGTGCATGCTTGATGGTCACGGTCATAACAACCCTAAATACTTACCTCAGCTTGGTTTTTTCAATGCCAAAGGCGGTATCTGTAACGGCATTACCGCTGGCTTTGAAGATGATCAAGACATTGCATTCAATCCACCAGCACAAAAGGATGACATGCTTCAAAACTGGCGCTGGGGCGAACAATGGCTCCCTCACGGTGCATGGTTCCTATTAGCAACCGCTGCGCAATTCAACTACCTAGCACAACGTAAGGAGCAATAACCATGACGTTTTATTACGTGGGTATTGATGGTGGTGGCACCTCTTGTCGTGCTCGTATTCGCGATGAGCAAGGCACACTCATTGGTGAAGCGACAAGCGGCAGCGCTAACATCCTTTTGGGTGTTGATGTTGCAATGAGCTCAATTGTCGATGCCATTACTCAAGCGGCACAGCAAGGGCAACTCGATTCAATTCATTTTTCAAATATGCATATTGGCCTAGCGCTGGCAGGTGCTGAACAAAAGTCAGCATGGTTTGACTTCATGGCACAACCGCACCCTTTCGCTAGCATGACGCTCAACACTGACGCTTATGGTGCTTGTGTTGGTGCCCACAACGGCCAAAACGGCGCCATCATGATAGGTGGAACAGGCTCATGCGGCATCTACCTACAAGATGGTGAACAACATGTCGTTGGTGGTCGTGAGTTTCCAATTTCCGACCAAGGTGGTGGCGCCGTGATGGGGCTTCGTTTGATTCAACAAGTCCTGCTTGCAGAAGATGGCATTCGCAACAAGACACCACTGACGCAACACGTAATGAACCACTTTGGTAATGATGTTGATGCCATCGTCGAATGGTCAAAAAGCGCTATTCCAAAAGACTATGGTCAATTCTCGCCAGTGATTTTTCAACTGGCTAACGAAGGCGATGAGCTCGCGATTGAGATGCTCAAGCAAACCGCCGCTGATATTGAAATGTTTGTACTAGCACTGCATCGCAAAGGTGCAGACAAGGTGTGTCTAATGGGAAGTATCGCAGAGCGCATTCTCAACTGGCTATCACCACAGGTACAAAAATGGATCGTTGAACCTCAATTTGACGCTATCGAAGGCGCATTGATGTTTGCCGGAAAACCACAACACAACTTGTATCAACAGGCTTAGCAGGAAAGTTATATGAATTATCGCATCGACTTAGCTGTTCTTTCTGAACAAAAAAATAACTGCCGATTTAGCCTTACGGTACATAACTTAAGCGATCTTGACGTTACAGATTGGTCACTCCACTTTGCATTTGACCGATTCATCCTTCCAGAGAGTCTGTCGCAAGGCGAATTAACTCAGGTAGGAAGCTTTTGTTCTTACCAACCAAGTGCCAACGTGTTAAAGGCGAACAACCATTACTATCTAGAATTCAGTATTCAAAGTGCCCCATTCCGTTTCTACTCTGATGGTCTCAATGACGCCTTTATCCAAACGCATAACCAAGACGAAACCTCGGTACTGCCAGTAGCAATATCACCAATAGTACTAGCTTCACCATATCGTGAGCGCAGCCAAATCCCAGAAGTCGATGCTGCAGCGGTAGCACTGATCCCCCAACCGAATCAATTCGAACTGAAGCAAAGCAGCTTCGCACTGAACAATGCGTGCAAAGTTGAAGTTCAGTCTCACTTGGCCGAGAAAGCCAGTGCTTGGCTACAACAAGAATTACTGACTACGTTTGAGCTCGCGGTTTCAACAGAACTATCACCAGAAGCTAGCGGAGACATTGTATTTCACAGCAACCCGACTTTAGATGAAGCCGAGTACAAGCTAAAGATCACAGTCCAGCAAGTAATCGTAGAATCAGGCAGTCAATCAGGCTTCACGCATGCCGTCGCTAGCTTAATCCAATTGGTTCAACAACAAGATGCTGAACACTTCTCTGTACAATGTTGCAAAATCGCCGATCAACCTCGTTTCAAATATCGCGGCATGATGTTGGATTGTGCACGTCACTTCCACTCAGTGGAGCAAGTGAAGCGTTTAATCAACCAGCTGGCTCACTACAAATTCAACGTTTTTCATTGGCACCTAACCGATGATGAAGGTTGGAGAATCGAGATTAAGCAACTACCTCAGCTAACAGAAATTGGGGCTTGGCGTGGTCCTGACCATATATTAGAACCGCAATATACCCACATTGCAGAGAATTATGGCGGCTTCTACACGCAACAGCAGATTCTCGAAGTTATTGAATACGCAGAGCAGCGCAGCATCACGGTGATCCCTGAGATCGATATTCCGGGACACTGCCGCGCCGCGATCAAATCACTGCCTGATATGTTAATTGAGAAAGCGGACACCACTCAATATAAGAGCATTCAACACTACAACGACAATGTACTAAACCCAGGCTTATCGGGTACTTATCAATTCTTAGATATCGTCATTGAAGAAGTCGCAGAACTCTTCCCGAGTGAATTAATTCACATGGGCGCAGACGAAGTGCCACCGGGTGTGTGGGCCAACAGCCCTGCAGCTCAAGCACTGATGAACGAACATCAATACCAAGACAGCAAAGATCTACAAGGCCACCTGTTCCGCTATGCCGAGAACAAACTTAAGCAGCTAGGCAAACGCATGGTGGGCTGGGAAGAGGCACAACACGGCGACAAGGTGAGCAAAGAGACCATCATCTACTCGTGGCTGAGCGAAGAAGCCGCTGTGAACTGTGCTCGCCAAGGCTTTGATGTGGTACTGCAACCCGCACAATTTACTTATCTCGACATGACCCAAGATTATGCACCGGAAGAGCTGGGCGTAGATTGGGCTGCCGTTACCCCATTAGAACAAGCTTATACCTACGAAGCACTTGCTGAAATATCCGACACCGACCCAATTCGTAAGCGGGTCCGCGGAATTCAATGTGCTCTATGGTGTGAGAACGTCACCAACCAAAAGCGTATGGATTACATGGTATTCCCAAGAATTAGCGCTTTAGCTGAAGGATGTTGGACACATAAAAACAACCGAAACTGGCTAGATTACCTGTCTCGCCTAAAGGGTCATTTTTCGCTACTCGAAAGACTCAATGTTGATTACCGCAACCCTTGGAAAGCTGAATAAAACAAGACCACAGCATGCTTATACCGAGTGATAGCTGAATCAAATTAAGGTGCTCAGTCTAATAAAACTCAGCATCACTATTTAAAATTAGCTGCATAGATGCAGTTTGTTAAAAAGGAAATGACAATGAAATACGGCTATTTCGATAACGACAATCGCGAATACGTCATCACTCGCCCTGATGTACCAGCACCTTGGACTAACTACCTAGGTACTGAAAGGTTTTGTACTGTAATTTCGCACAATGCGGGCGGTTACTCGTTCTACAATTCTCCGGAATACAACCGTGTGACTAAATTCCGTCCGAACGGCACCTTTGACCGCCCAGGACACTATGTTTACCTGCGTGATGATGAAACTGGTGATTACTGGTCTATCTCTTGGCAGCCAGTGGCAAAGAGCCTTGATGAAGCAAACTACGAAGTTCGTCACGGCTTGTCATATTCAAAGTTCAAATGTGAATACAGCGGTATTACCGCAACCAAAACGCTATTCGTACCTAAGGGCGAAGATGCAGAAGTTTGGGATGTTGTACTAAAGAACAACACTGATAAGCCACGTACTATCAGCACATTCTCATTTGTAGAGTTCTCGTTCAGCCATATTCAATCAGACAACCAAAACCACCAGATGTCTCTGTACTCTGCTGGCACGTCTTACCAAGAAGGTATGTTGGAATACGATCTTTACTACAACACTAACGACTTTGAAGGCTTCTATTACCTAGCATCCACCTTCTCACCAGATAGCTACGACGGCCAGCGTGACAACTTCCTTGGCATGTACCGCGATGAAGCAAACCCAATTGCGGTTGAAAACGGTAAATGTTCGAACAGCGCTCAAACCTGTTACAACCACTGTGGCTCTCTGCATAAGCAATTCACCATCCAACCGGGTGAAGAAGTTCGTTTTGCTTACCTACTAGGAATCGGCAAAGGTAACGGTGAACACCTACGTGAGAAATACCAAGACACTGCAAACGTAGATGCTGCGTTCCAAGGTATCAAAGATCACTGGTACGAGCGTTGTAACAAGTTCCAAGTTAAGTCTCCAAACGAAGGCTTAGACACCATGATCAACACCTGGACACTATACCAAGCAGAAACCTGTGTGGTGTGGTCGCGCTTTGCATCGTTCATTGAAGTGGGAGGCCGCACAGGTCTTGGCTACCGTGATACAGCTCAGGACGCTATCTCAGTACCTCACGCTAACCCAGCGATGACTCGTAAACGTATCGTCGACCTACTACGCGGCCAAGTTAAAGCGGGCTTCGGTCTACACCTATTCGATCCAGACTGGTTCGATCCAGAGAAAGCGGATGTTAAGCCTTCAAAATCACCAACGGTAGTTCCGACTCCATCAGACGACGACAAGATCCACGGCATTGAAGATACTTGTTCTGATGATCATCTATGGATCGTTCCGACCATCATCAAATACGTGATGGAAACCGGTGAACATGACTTCTTTGATGAAGTGATTCCTTACGCAGACGGCGGTGAAGCGACAGTCTACGAACATATGAAAGCAGCACTGAACTTCTCTGCAGAATACGTTGGTCAAACAGGTATCTGTAAAGGGCTACGTGCTGACTGGAATGACTGTTTGAACCTAGGTGGTGGTGAGTCTTCAATGGTTTCATTCCTTCACTTCTGGGCCCTGCAAGAATTCTTAGATCTTGCTAAGTTCCGCAATAATGATGCTGACATTGCGAAATATACTGAAATGGCCGCGAACGTACGTGAAGCCTGTGAAACACACCTTTGGGATGAAGAAGGCGGTTGGTACATTCGTGGTCTAACCAAAAATGGCGACAAGATCGGCACAGCTCAACAAGCAGAAGGTCGTGTACACCTAGAATCCAACACACTAGCCGTTCTGTCTGGTGCGGTTTCTCAAGAGCGTGGTGAGAAAGCGATGGATGCAGTCGATGAGAACCTATTCTCTGAATACGGCCTGCACCTCAACTCTCCATCATTCGCGACACCAAACGATGACATCGGCTTCGTCACTCGCGTTTACCAAGGCGTAAAAGAGAATGGCGCCATCTTCTCTCACCCGAACCCATGGGCTTGGGTAGCAGAAGCGAAACTTGGTCGTGGTGACCGTGCGATGAAATTCTACGATGCACTTAACCCATACAACCAAAACGACATGATTGAAACACGTTACGCAGAACCGTACTCGTACGTGCAATTCATCATGGGTAAAGACCACCAAGACCACGGCCGTGCAAACCACCCATGGTTAACCGGTACATCTGGTTGGGCTTACTTTGCGGTAACCAACTTCATTCTTGGTGTTCGGACAGGCTTTGAAGGCTTAACCGTAGATCCCTGTATTCCAACAGATTGGCCAGAGTTTGAGGTTACTCGCCAATGGCGTGGTGCGACATACAACATCACGGTACAGAACCCGAATGCAGTAAGCAAAGGGGTTGCCTCTATCACTATCAACGGTGAGTCAGTAGAAGGCGCAATCCCAGTTCAAGCTGAAGGCAGCGTGAACGATGTTGTCGTTGTTCTAGGCTAGTCACACTACTTCACCAACCAATCTTGCCTCAAGCCTATTGGGTTTGAGGCAAAGAGACTAAAAGGATTTTCTAATGATTAAATTTGGTACAGGTGGCTGGCGAGCTTTCATTGGTGAAGAGTTCACCAGAGAGAACGTTCGCCTTGTGGCACAAGCACTGGCAAACATCATCAACAATGAAGATGCTGCTAAAAACGGATTTGTGATCGGTTATGACCGTCGCTTCCTTTCTGATAAAGCTGCATGTTGGTTTGCTGAAGTATTAGCCGCTAACAACATCAAAGTCAGTTTCATCGATAAGTTTGTTCCAACCCCTATCGTAATGTTCCAAGCAAAAGAGATGGGCTGCACCTACTCGGCATGTATTACCGCTTCTCACAACCCAGCGGATTACAACGGCATCAAGGTGTTTATTGAAGGTGGTCGTGATGCTGATGAGATCATCACAGAGAAGATCGAACAGCAAATCGCAACTCTAACCAACGAAGACGTTATCCGTGTCGACTTCGAACAAGCGTTGAACGACAAAGAGATCGAAATCATCAACCCAATGAACGACTTTGTTGATTCGATCATTAACTTCATCGATATCGAGTCAATCAAGAAAGCAAACCTGCGCGTACTGATTGACCCTATGTTTGGTGTAGCGAAAAACGCCCTACAAACGGTTCTTATCAATGGCCGTTGCGATGTAGACGTGATCAACGATGGTAAAAACCCAGATTTTGGTGGATTAATGCCATCACCAAGCGCAGCTACGCTCTATCGCTTGAAGCACCTGGTTGCAGCTGAAGGGTATGACATCGGTATTGGTACCGATGGCGATGCTGACCGCTTAGGTATTATCGATGAGAAAGGTAGCTTCATTCACCCTAACGAAGTACTACTGTTGCTTTACTACTACTTGTTGGAATACAAGGGCTGGAAAGGATCGGTCGTTCGTAATATCGCAACCACTCACCTACTCGATAAAGTGGCGGCCGATCATGGTGAAAAAAGCTTTGAGGTTCCAGTAGGCTTTAAGCATATCAGCTCGCAAATGGAAGCCGACGACTCTCTGATTGGTGGTGAAAGTTCCGGTGGTTTAACCATTCGTGGCCACATCAAAGGTAAAGATGGAGTCTTCGCATCTAGTCTACTGGTTGAGATGATCAGTGTAACAGGTAAGAAATTGTCTGAATTGCTTGATGAAATCTACTCGAAGTATGGCTATGCCTACACCGCGGAAAGCGATTGCAAGTTCAAACCTTCAGAAAAAGAAGCGCTCTACACCAAGATCTACGTAGAGAAGCAGCTGCCTGAGTTTGAGTATGAGATTGAAAAAGTCAGCTATGAAGATGGTGCTAAGGTGTACTTTAAGAATGACGGCTGGGTTATTGCTCGTTTCTCTGGAACAGAGCCTTTACTTCGAATCTTCGCTGAAATGAAAGATAAAGAGACAGCAGAACGTGTTCTTCAAAAAGTGAGAAACTTCCTCTCTCTATAGGCTTATAGAGTGCAGCAGTTTTATATGGGACTCAATAAACCACTGCATTGTTAAAGCCTATAGGTGAAGAACTCTTGCCCAGTACTTTGGTGAAAGCGCTGGGCTTTTTTGTGCCGAGTTGCTAGCTCAGCAGCTAACTAAATTAAAATGCCAACACACCTTTAGTGTCTACCTTCACGGTGACTGGCATGCCAACTGCTAGTGCTTCCGACGAGGTCGCCAGTAGCTTTTGACCATTAGCTTCAATCACATAACGACAATGGTCGCCCATAAATTGCTGCTCCAATACCGACAAGTTACTCTCTGTATCGTGGCTCGCGACAATGTGTTGAGGTCGTAGTAATAGTGCACACTCAGAGCCAACATCAATTTCCGTTTGCGCTTTTGCTTCCACTAAGCCCAAGCTAGTTTCGAATTCACTGTCTGAAATACGCTGAGCATTTAAGTAACTACCACCGCCCAAGAAATCAGCCACAAACTTGCTTGATGGGTGGAAGTACAGCTCAGATGCTGAACCATACTGTTCAATCACACCATGGTTCATTACGGCCATTTTATCCGCGAAGGCAAACGCTTCTTCACGACTGTGAGTAACAAAAATAGCGGTTACCCCCTGCTTCTTAAAGATCTTGCGGATCTGAGAAATCAACTCGTGACGAACTTGGGTATCAATGTTCGAGAACGGTTCATCAAGTAACAATAGATCAGGCTTGTAAGCCAAAGAGCGAGCAATAGCGACACGTTGCTGCTGTCCACCAGACAACTGGTGAGGATAACGCTCACCATATTGATCAAGGTGAACCAGCTCTAGCATCTCTTTCACTTTTGCTTTCTTGTCTTGCTCAGACATATCACGCAGACCAAATGCTACGTTCTGATTGACGGTAAGGTGCGGAAACAGCGCATAGTCTTGGAAGATCATGCCGATGTTACGTTGCTCTGGTGGTAGCCAATTTTTACCATCATCAATAGTCTGACAGTTAAGATTCATTACCCCATGACTCAACGGAAGTAATCCAGCAATCGCTTTTAGTAAGGTTGTTTTACCACAGCCACTAGCGCCAAGTAGACATACGATCTCGCCATGTTCAACTTCAAAAGAAAGCGACTCGAGAACCGTTTGAGATTCATACTGACAAGTCAGATCTTTAATAGATAATGCACAGCTCATTAGTTTTTTTGCTCCAAAGAACGGTTGACGATGATCAACGGGATTAAACCCACTAGAACAAGTAACACAGCAGGCATAGCAGCCAGCTCTAGATGCTCATCTGAGGCATAGTTGTAAACATAGGTTGCCAGGGTTTCAAAGTTAAACGGACGCAACAGCAGCGCAGCATTCAACTCTTTCATTGATTCGATGAACACCAATAGTCCAGCAATCAAAGCACCACGCTTAATCAGGGGTAGATGCACTCGGCGTAACATCTGGTTGGTATTACAGCCCATAGTCTTTGAAGCCATATCCAAAGACGGTGACACTTTGCTTAAGCTGCTCTCCACACTGCCGATGGCAACCGCAGAAAAACGTACGACCATCGCGAAAATAAGCGCAAACATCGAACCAGAGAAGATTAATCCCGGGCGCCCCCACTCCATCATTTTCGCGATGTCGTTGATTAGGTGATCCATAAACAAAACCGGCACCATCACACCAATCGCCAACACGGTGCCAGGTACGGCATAACCCATAGAAGCAAGACGCATGTATGCCTGACTTCTCTTACCCGGGCTTACTCGTTGATTAAAGTTCACAATGAGAGCAATAATCACACCGATTAGCGCAGCCACAATAGAAACATATAAGCTGTTAACGGCGTATTCTCTAAACTCTGGAGTCCAGCTTTGGCCGAAATATTTATAAGCATAAATAATTAATTGACCAAGTGGGAACAAGAATGCGACGCAGACTAGCCCCCAACACCAAAACATCGCTAGCCATTTTTTCCAACCAGACAGGTCATAACGAAAATCTTCACTGCTACTGAATTGATTTTGAAATAGCTTCTGTTTGCGTCGGCTGTATCGCTCCGAGCTTAACAACAGAATCACAATAACCAACATGATTGCCGATATTTTCGCTGCCGCGGTCAAGCTTGAGTAGCCTAACCAGGTATCATAAACCGCAGTCGTTAAGGTGTTCACAGCAAAGTAACTGACCGTGCCGAAATCACCGATGGTTTCCATAGCAACTAAAGATAAACCGACAGCCATTGATGGGCGTACAAGCGGCAAAGAGATTCGACGGAAGCTTTCCCAAGGTGAGCATTTTAATAACCGAGCGGATTGAAGTAGAGAGACGTTCTGTTCCATGAATGCAGCACGGCACAACAGGTATACATAAGGGTATAGAACAAGCGACAGAACAATAATTGCGCCGGTCAAGGTTCTAATATCCGGGAACCAATACTCCCCAGGCCCCCAGCCAGTTAGGTCACGAAGCAGAATCTGCACAGGGCCAGCGAAGTCAAACCAATCGGTAAAGATATATCCGACAATATAAGCCGGCATTGCGAGTGGCAAAACTAATGCCCACTGCAACACTTTCTCACCAGGCAGGTGACACATCGCCATGATCCAAGCTGAAGGGATACCAAATAACAGCGATAGGAACATGGTTCCGCTCACCAAAACAACCGTGTTATAAGCGTAAGTCGGCATCACTGTGGACATCAAATGAGAAAACAGCTCATTTGTCTCACCTACAGCGGTGGTAAATATCGCTAAGATCGGAAAAACCAGTAGTAAAGCTATCAATCCACTACTGGTGTTCCATAAATAATTCTTTTCTTTCATCGCCTAATTACAACGAGGCTTAATGAAACACAAATGCAGTTGCAAATACATCTCATGCCCTTTTAGTGGTGGGGGTTATTTATACCCATATACGATCATGACTTCAAGGAGCTGTGCTAATAACTCTCCAGATCAAACGAGAGCTTTGTTTCAAAAAGTGACTTAACTAAAAACGAAACAACCCCAAGCACCAAAAACGGTAACTTGAGGTTGTTAAATCTAATATTGGCCGAAACCTATATTAATAATTATAGGTCGAATTTAACTTCGTCTAGAAGCTTGATTGCAGCTTCGTGATGATCTGCGATCTCGTCTAGAGAAATTGTGTCTGCTTTGAATTCACCCCAAGAAGCGACTAGCTCAGAAGGTTTAACATCAGCTTTAACTGGGTATTCGTAGTTTACTTCTGCGTACATACCTTGTGCTGTGTTACCAGATAGGAATTCCATTAGCTTAACTGCGTTCTCTTTATTTGGAGAGTACTTAGCCATTGCCATACCAGAGATGTTTACGTGAGTACCAGTCGTCTCTTGGTTAGGGAAGTTGATATAAACAGCGTCAGCCCAAGCTTTTTGCTCTTTATCGTTAACCATCTTACCTAGGTAGTAGCTGTTACCAAGAGAAACGTCACATAGACCTTCTTTGATAGCTTTAACTTGTGCACGGTCGTTACCTTGAGGTTTACGAGCTAGGTTTGCTTTAACGCCTTCTAGCCACTCTTTAGTTTCTGCTTCGCCTTTATGAGCAATCATAGAAGATACTAGAGAAACGTTGTATGGGTGCTTACCACTACGAGTACAGATCTTACCTTTGAATTCAGGCTTCGCTAGATCAGCGTAAGTGAAGTCTTCACCTAAGCGACCAACACGGTCACGTGAAGAGTATACGCTACGAGTACGAGTTGTTAGAGCAAACCACTCGTTGTCTGCATCTTGGTATTGAGCAGGGATGTTCTTTTCTAGAACGTCGCTGTTTACCGCTTGAACCAAACCTTTTTCAGTTAGCTCAGATAGACGGCTGATATCAACAGTTAATACCACGTCTGCAGGGCTATATTCGCCCTCTTGAGCTAGTTTCTCTGCTAAACCTTTCTTAGCAAACTTAACATTTACCTCAATACCTGTCTCTTTTGTGAACTCTTCGAACATTGGCTCAACAAGGAAAGGTTGGCGGTAAGAGTATACGTTTACTTCTTCTGCAGCCATTGCTGCTGGTGCGATAGTGCTGCACGCAAGAGCTGAAAGAGTTAGCAATTTTTTCATTGTGAAATCCTTTATATCGAAATGATAATGTATATCAGTTGCGTTATTATATTCATCAGTAACACAATTACAATGACGTCTGACAAAAAAATAGCCCGCTTGGCCGCTTCAACCCCTCACTTTTGTAACAATTTATTTCTGAAAACATTGTCGTTATTTTTAAGATTGTTATACCAAATACCTTCTTCATTACGCCCTTACAGCGCATCCGTACAAACAAAGAAACCCCACAACCATTTGGATGTGGGGTTTCTTTGTTTAGATCTAATTTAGTTTTATTTGAGTATGTTTCTTGTCACCTTAACAATCCAGTAGCGACGTTATTTTACAGATACAAACTCAGGGTAAGCACCTACACCACAGTCATGCATGTCCATACCTTCTAACTCTTCGTCTTCACTTACACGAATACCGATTGTCGCTTTAAGTACAGCCCATACCGCTAGACTTGCACCAAATACCCAAGCAAAGATGACTGCTGCACCGAATAATTGTGCACCGAATGTCGCGTCTGCATTGCTTAGTGGCACAGCCATTAGACCGAAGAAACCACACACACCGTGTACTGAAATAGCACCTACTGGATCATCAATCTTAGCTTTGTCTAGAGCAATGATGCTGAACACCACTAGTGCACCAGATACTGAACCAATTGCCACTGCAAACAGAGGTGATGGTGATAGAGGGTCTGCAGTGATTGCTACTAGGCCAGCCAACGCACCGTTAAGAATCATAGTTAAGTCCGCTTTACCCCAAGTTGTCTTACATACTAGTAGTGCTGCGATTGCACCCGCTGCTGCAGCTGCGTTGGTATTAAGGAAGATTTGACCCACTGCTGTTGCGTTCTCGAAATCTGAAACCATCAGTTGAGAACCACCGTTGAAGCCGAACCAACCAAACCAAAGGATGAATGTACCTAGTGTAGCAAGTGGCATGTTCGAACCAGGAATTGGGTAGATTTCACCGTTTTTACCGTATTTACCTCTACGAGCACCAAGTAGTAGAACACCTGCTAGCGCTGCTGCTGCACCCGCCATATGTACGATCCCTGAGCCTGCGAAATCACTGAAGCCTGCTTCTGATAGGAAACCACCGCCCCAAGTCCAGTAGCCTTCCATTGGGTAGATAAATGCTGTTAGTACTACAGAGAAGATTAGGAATGACCAAAGCTTCATACGCTCAGCTACTGCACCAGATACCACAGACATTGCGGTTGCAACGAATACTACCTGGAAAAAGAAGTCTGATTCCAAAGAGTGGTCTGCGCCTTCACCTTGAGTACCAATCAGAGTACCAAATGATGGTAGCCAACCGCCTTCTCCGTTATCGACATACATAATGTTGTAACCAACGACTAAGAACGCAGTACATGCAATCGCATACAAGCAGATGTTCTTAGTTAAAATTTCTGTGGTGTTCTTTGAACGAACTAAGCCAGCTTCTAGCATTGCGAAGCCTGCTGCCATCCACATTACCAACGCACCTGAAATGAGGAAGAAAAAAGTGTCTAGTGCGTAACGTAGTTCCGTTACTGTTGTCGTAAGTTCCATATTAAAGTCTCCAGTCCTTGTAATTCTTTAAAGTGCTTCTGCATCCATTTCACCAGTACGGATTCGCACGGCTTGGCTTAGGTCATACACAAAAATCTTACCGTCACCGATTTTGCCTGTGTGTGCCGCTTGGCTGATCGCTTCAACAACTCGGTCAACGTTTTCAGCTTGAGTAGCAATCTCTAGCTTCACCTTTGGCAGGAAGTCGACTTGGTATTCTGCACCACGGTATAATTCAGTGTGTCCTTTCTGACGACCAAAGCCCTTCACTTCAGAGACCGTCATACCTTCAATACCCACATCAGATAGCGCTTCACGTACGTCATCTAATTTGAATGGCTTAACAATGGCATTTATTAATTTCATATTCGTTCCTTAAATTCTTCACTCATCCCGTTAATTCTCTTATTACAATCCAAGTAGCATGCCAAAAAGTTAAACTGTTGATTTTTAATAAAATAAAGATAATAAGATACTAATAACAAAAAAGGTCGCACCAATTTGGTGCGACCTTTTCACTATCTTAATGCGTGACTCTATTATTGCTCCAGTTTTGGGCAACTGAGTTCTAAGCTCTTTTATGACAACGGTTAGTAACCTAGAAACTCAATCCAACGCTCGATTAGCAGCTCGAAGTCGTCAATTCCACAACTTGCTTGGCTCTCACAATTGTAGAAGTCGAACTCGCTGCCCTCTTCCATTTCTTGCTCATGACCGAGTACATTTTCTTGAATCGTTACTTCATCTTCATTGATCGCTAGGCTGATCTCTTTACCAAGTAACGTAACTTCGTTGCTCAGATCCTGTCGTGATTGCTCGATAAGCGCCATCACATGATCCAGTTTCTGCTTATCTTTACCGATCTCTTCCTGTAACCAGCGGCCAACGATCTCGTGCCCCATGCTGCATTTCACGTAGTACTCACCCATTAGAGTGTTTCTTGTAAATTCGAATTCCATAGTGGCTCCACGCAGTAACTGCAGACAGGGTTAAAAATGAGGCGAGAGTATATAGCGAAGTGTTTTATAGGTCGAGTCGCTCGTCACCCGATATTCAAACATAAAAAACGCCTACCGAAGTAGGCGCTCTATCATTTGGGTTCCTCTAAATAGTTGGAGTGGCAGCTAGGCGACAAGTACGTTCATCCCTATGAGCATAGAAGCTCTATGCGATTAGGGCGGCCGGCGATCCGGTTAACGTACGCAGTCAACAACGCTGCCGCTACAAATATGACGAGGAACTAGGCTGGTTCTTGGAAGATAACCGTGTCCGCTTTCTCCGTGTACTGACCCATTTTATGGAAGTTCAGGTAACGATATGTATCAGCAGCAGTTGCGTTAATTTTATCCGCGTACTCTAGGTACTCTTCTTTCGTTGGGATACGACCAAGAATCGCACCAACTGCAGAAAGTTCAGCAGATGCTAGGTAAACGTTAGCACCTGTACCCAAACGGTTCGGGAAGTTACGAGTAGACGTAGACATTACTGTCGACTTGTCTGCAACACGCGCTTGGTTACCCATACATAATGAACAACCCGGTGTTTCGATACGAACCCCAGCACGACCGAAGATACCGTAGTAGCCTTCTTCTGTTAGCTGGTCTTTATCCATCTTAGTTGGCGGAGCCACCCATAGACGAGTGCTTAGCGAGCCGTTGAACTCTTCAAGCATCTTACCTGCAGCACGGAAGTGACCGATGTTGGTCATACAAGAACCGATAAACACTTCTTGGATCTCTGTGCCTTGAACGTCAGAAAGAAGACGAGCATCATCTGGATCATTCGGTGCACATAGGATTGGCTGATCGATATCCGCAAGATCGATTTCGATAACGTGAGCGTATTCAGCGTCTGAATCAGCAGACAGCAACTCAGGGTTCGCTAACCACTCTTCCATTGCCGTAATACGACGCTCTATAGTACGAACATCACCGTAGCCTTCAGCGATCATCCACTTAAGCATAACGATGTTTGAGTTCAGGTACTCTTCGATAGACTCTTGAGACAATTTAACGGTGCAACCTGCTGCTGAACGCTCAGCAGATGCATCAGAAAGCTCAAACGCTTGCTCAACAGATAGGTGTTCAACACCTTCGATTTCTAGTACGCGACCAGAGAATTCGTTGATCTTGCCTGCTTTCTCTACGGTTAGTAGACCTTGCTTGATGCCGTATAGAGGAATCGCATGTACTAGATCACGTAGCGTGATACCTGGCTGCATTTCACCTTTAAAGCGAACCAAGATAGATTCAGGCATATCAAGAGGCATAACACCTGTTGCTGCCGCAAATGCTACCAGACCAGAGCCCGCAGGGAATGAGATACCTAGGGGGAAACGAGTATGCGAGTCACCACCTGTACCTACAGTATCAGGTAGAAGCATACGGTTTAACCATGAGTGGATAACCCCATCACCAGGGCGCAGTGAAACACCTGCACGATTCATGATGAAATCAGGTAGCGTGTGGTGGGTGTTAACGTCAACTGGTTTCGGGTATGCCGATGTGTGACAGAAAGACTGCATCACTAGGTCAGCAGAGAAGCCAAGACATGCGAGGTCTTTAAGCTCATCACGCGTCATAGGGCCAGTAGTATCTTGAGAACCGACTGTCGTCATCTTAGGCTCACAGTATTGACCCGCGCGAACGCCTTCAACACCACATGCTTTACCAACCATCTTCTGAGCTAGTGTGTAGCCTTTATTAGATGCAGTTGGATCAACTGGCTTAGCAAATAGGTCTGTTTCTTCAAGACCAAGAGAAGCACGAGCACGACCCGTCAGGCCACGACCGATGATAAGTGGGATACGACCACCAGCACGAACTTCATCAAGCAGTACTTTGCTTAGCTCAAAGCTAGAGATCTCTTCACCGTTTTTACGTACAACGCCTTCGTATGGGAAGATGTCAATAACATCGCCCATGTTCATGTTTTGTACGTCTAGTTCGATAGGTAGTGCGCCAGAGTCTTCCATTGTGTTGTAGAAGATTGGAGCAATTTTACCACCTAGGCAAACACCGCCAGTACGCTTGTTTGGTACGTAAGGAATATCTTCTCCCATGAACCAAAGTACTGAGTTCGTCGCCGACTTACGAGAAGAACCTGTACCAACAACATCACCTACGTAAGCAAGCTGAATACCGTCTTTTTGAAGTTCTTCGATTTGAGCGATTGGGCCAACCGTACCTGGTTGATCTGGGTTGATGCCATCACGTTCCATCTTCAGCATCGCTTTTGCGTGTACTGGAATATCTGGACGTGACCATGCATCAGGTGCTGGAGATAGGTCATCGGTGTTCGTTTCACCAGTGACTTTGAATACTTTTACAGTGATTTTTTCAGCGACTTTATCTTTCGCGGTGAACCATTCTGCATCAGCCCAAGATTGAAGGACTTGTTGAGCAGATTCGTTACCAGCTTTTGCTTTCTCTTCTACATCGTAGAACGCATCAAACATCAGAAGAGTGTGAGATAGTGCTTTCACAGCGATTGGAGCAAGCTCAGCATCATCAAGTAGAGATACTAGAGATTCGATGTTGTAACCACCTTGCATAGTACCAAGCAATTCTGCAGCTTTTGCTTTGCTTACTAGTGGAGATGCTACTTCACCTTTAGTGATAGCCGTTAGGAAGCCCGCTTTTACATAGGCAGCTTCATCTACGCCTGGTGGAATGCGGTTTTCTAGTAGGTCAAGAATAAACTCTTCTTCACCTTGAGGTGGGTTCTTCAGAAGTTCGACTAGGCCAGCTACCTGCTCAGCATCTAGTGGTTTTGGAACAACTCCTTCGGCAGCACGTTCTTCGACGTGTTTACGGTAGGCTTCAAGCACGACTTTTTTCCTCTCATTGCGGTTCACTTCTCACCTTCATAATTGTTAGTAAAATAAAGAAGTGAACATCCTTGGAAACTTGGCTCTCCATTGCCATTTTTGTCATTCAATTTGTATTGATGAGCGGCGTCATAGAGGCCAAACTATGGGCGGTAGGATAGCAAATTTAACGTTAAATTAAAATCTTATCATTTTGACCAACATAGCAAGTTAGGACGAAAGTCCCACTATTTTTGCCTATTTACGCACTAAAATGACGACTCTACGCATGATTATTTGTAAGACGTACCAACAATTAAGTAAACCGAATCGAAGTTATCTTCCGTGCGTCCATAGGACAAGATGATTGGCCCTATGGGGGAGTCAATACCCGCGAAGACAGATCCTGCTGCATACACCGGTGCTTCATCAAAGGTTAAGTTATTATTTGACCAAACGCCGCCATATTCTAACGATGCACCTACGTAAAAAGGGGATTCAAACAACCCGAAATCATTGTCAAACCATCTATATCGGTAAATAAGACTGGTGTAAGCTAGGTTTTGACCAATCAAACTATTTCGAGGTATACCTGAAAGATTTAAAAAGCCACCGAGCTCTTTTGGATCAATTGGAAAAATTGAGTTCTTACTCTCCACAACGCCATAGTCAGCCCTACCAACGAACGTATGTCTCTCATAGGTTTTGGCCGCCATCAAGTTCGCAGAGAACTCATAGACTGTATCGCTTTCAGAAGTTAAATCGGGTTCAAAAGTTCCGTTGTCATCATTTTCAAAATCATCATGAGAGACAAAATACTCGAGATCGACAAAATGACCTTCGGTTGGTAAATTGAAGTCATCCAATGTATCTAACCGATACCTGCCAAAACCTCCAAGACGAGTATAGTCCCCCCCTCCAAATCCAGGTAACGAAGCTATACTTACCTGACCATTTTTATAACGAACGCCAAACCTCAGCTCTTGCCACAAAGTTGGCTGATAACCTATTGCGAATTCACTAATATACTCACTGTAGGTCAAAGAAAGGTAATTTTCAGTTACATCTAACGTCGGCTCTGCTATCTCTTGACTCCCTATAGACAAGTGTCGATTCTGTTTACTGTAGGTAACAGACGCTGAAGTAAAAAGCTTTTGACTAGAAAAAAATGGGGAGAACAGTTCAACTTCGATACGCTTGTCAGTCCCCATTTCTAAATTAGTTCTTAATTCTGCACCATGTGCATTTAGGTCAGTAAAGTTAGCAGAAGCTCCCAGTGAATACTGGCTATCCGTTGAAAAGTCATCTTCAAGGAAGAAACGAAAGTTGAGGTAATTCGGCCCCCAAGATTTTTCATTAACATCAACTGTAAGTTGCTCTTCCCCGTCAACATTATCGAACTCATAAGTGATCAACTCAAATCGATCCAATGCATAAAGATCTTGTACTTTCGCTTCAATTTCACTGGTTTTGAGAACCTTGCCTGAATGAAGGTTCAAGCGATTCTCAAGCAGCTTATCTGAATAGTGGGTGTTGTTGTTGATTACCACCTTATCAACCACGGTTTTATCACCGTGCTTCAGCTGTCTGCGCGCCTTTTGTTTGTCTTCGATGTAGTGTTGATAATCAGCATTAGAGAGTGACAACCAAGAGAGTTCAGCAGAGTGCTGCTTAGCAGCCTCGTAACCAGCTTCGTAAGCTGAAGGCATTTTATCGAACTCAGTAGTTTCCATTTCTCCAACATCAGGTTGGAGGAAAACATCATTGTCTTTGAGTGTTTTAGCTTGCTCCTGGGTACTGCGTTGAACAAGATAATTGGAAAGTTGGCCTGCTGCTACTAAAAAGGTCGTAAAATCCTCTTTACCTTTGTAGTTGGTACTGATATCAACCGCAATAATGATATCTGCACCCATCGCTCTTGCAACATCAACTGGCATATTGTTGGTTACGCCACCGTCGACTAACATTCGTCCATCAACTTCATAAGGCGGAAGAGCGCCAGGTACCGACATGCTCGCCATCATGGCGTCGACAAGGTGGCCGTGGTCAATCACCACTTCCTCAAGTTCAATAATGTCAGTTGCAACGGAACGAAAAGGAATGGCAAGGTCGTCAAAAGAGTCGAGAGGCGATAAGTTTCCTGTAGTTTCGCGCAAAATACGAAGCATATTCTGGCCTTGCACCACGCCTTTTTTAGCTTTAATTTCTTCCCAACCTAGTCCAAGATCGGTATTAAGCTGGTAACGATCTTCATACTCTTTGTCTCGCACACGACGTTCACTACGGTTTACACGGTCACGGTAACCATGCTTCCAATCAACTGTGTAAATAAAGCTTTCAATCTCGTCTGCGCTCATCCCTGTCGCATAGAGACCACCAACGTATGAACCCATACTGGTACCGGTAATATAATCAACCGGGATTTGCATCTCTTCGAGCGCTTTAAGTACGCCAATATGAGCGGCACCTTTTGCGCCGCCACCTGCGAGTACAAGAGCGACAGTTGGCCTCTTATGAGCTTGTTCAACTTCCACATGCTCGGATGAATCAACCTGTGCCGCAGTCGCTGCGAACAGTTGAAAACTGATCACAGTACCGACCATACCTAAGCCGTTCACTAACCAACGAGATATCATTATTTAAACTATCCTTGTCATTGTTTCTGTTATGACTTTACCATTGAAAAAGCTTCTTTAGCCACTGTTTTGGTTGACTTTCACAGCCCTTTTTAATGTTTCCATTTTCATCCCAAACCGGCAATTTAACGGCGCCATCACAATCAAATTCCAACGCACCGTCAGACGTACGAGTGAAACTCGCGGTTGCGATTCCGGTTGGCCAAGGCAGTAGTAACTGTTCAGGCGTTCTCTGCTTCAAGTAATCAGCGTAGACACGTAATGCACCACTAGAACCAGTAAGCTTAGTCGGTTTATTGTCATCACGTCCAAGCCAGATGGTTGTTACTTCGCGTCCGTCAACGCCCACAAACCAACTATCGCGGCTGTCATTACTAGTACCTGTTTTACCGGCTAACCCTGCCCATGCAAACTGGTTCTGTAGGAATCGACCTGTACCTTCAGATACACCACGCTTCATTGCGTAAGTGGTTAGCCAAGCGGCTTGTTGATCAACGCGCTGCGATACTCGAGGGATAGATTGGTATAAAACCTCGCCGTCACTATCAACGACAGAGCGAAGCGCAGACAAAGGCGCAATACGACCTGAGTTGGTAATGGTCTGGAACATCTGAGACACTTGGAATGGTGTCAGAGAGAATGCACCCAAAAACATCGATGGTACTGGGCGAATCTCGTTTTTATCGACACCCAGTTTACCTATAGTGTCGGAGACCTTATCAATCCCTAACTGCATCCCTAGACGAACCGTTGGCACGTTATAGGACTTAGACAATGCCACGTATAAAGGCACTTCGCCGCGGAACTTACGGTCGAAGTTTCTCGGGCTCCATGCACTGCCCTTGCTGCCTTTTAAGCTAAGTGGCGTATCCATCAAGGTCGTTGCCAAGGTGTACTTTTCAGGCTGCTCAAGTGCGGTTAAATAAACCGCAGGTTTCACCAAAGAACCGATAGGACGGCTTGCATTCAACGCACGGTTAAAGCCGTCGTAGCCAGTACGCTTACCACCGACCATCGCACGGATTTCACCGGTGTTGCGATCTACTGCTATCGCTGCAGCCTCTAATTTAGCACCCGCAGTTTTCGATAGTTCAGGCACTTTGCGAGCAATCGACTTCTCTAGCTTGGCTTGTGAAACCGGGTCCAAAGAGGTGAAAACACGTATCCCTTTCTTCGCTTGGAACCTATCACCAACGTACTTTTTCAGCTCGATGTTGACCTGTTGGAAATACGCAGGCTGACGGCTGGCAATTCGTGGATTGTCTTGAATGTCCAAATCACGGCTTGCTGCTTCTTCATATTGTCTTGGGGTCAAAATATCTTGTTGCATCAACAAGCGAAGAACCAGATCGCGTCGAGTTTTAGCGCG
Organism: Pseudomonadota bacterium; assembly: GCA_036126475.1. Lineage (GTDB taxonomy): Bacteria > Pseudomonadota > Gammaproteobacteria > Enterobacterales > Vibrionaceae > Vibrio. The sequence goes on from JAYYSE010000126.1 coordinate 21,084, forward strand.
CTCAGGGTAGCGAACTGGGTTGTAATACGATGGCCCTTTCACCATGCCCACCAGCAAGGCTAACTGGTCAATACGCAATTCTTGAATCGGTTGGCCGAAGTACAAACGCGAAGCCAAACCAAAACCGTGAATCGCTTCACCGCCATTTTGGCCAAGGTATACCTCGTTTAAGTAAGCTTCTAAAATACGGTCTTTGCTGTAACGATGATCCAAGATAAGCGCGATATAAGCCTCACGAATCTGACGCCAAAGCGTACGTTCACTAGATAGGAACAGGTTTTTCGCGAGCTGCTGTGTCAGTGTACTACCACCTTGTACAGTACGCCCAGCCTTGACGTTAACCATCATCGCACGAGCAATTGCTAAAGGTGAAACCCCATCGTGCTGATAGAAGTTTCTATCTTCCGTCGCCAACAAGGCGTCAACCATAACTTCAGGAAATTGGTTACGTTTTAGAAACAGACGTTGCTCATCGTTGCTTTTCTCAAGCATACCCAACATCTTAGGTTCGACACGCAAATACCCCATGTCGCCCTTCTTCTCTAGCGACTGAATACGAGTTAACTCATTACCATTGAAGTGCAGCATCACGTGACGATCGGCTTCCGGCCCATCGACAAACTCGAACGGACGACGAATCATCTCAATTTTAGTTGATGAAGAGGAATACTCCCCCGGATGACGAGGAGAGCTCACCTTACGGTAATTCAGCACATCCAGTTCATTCTTCACCTGAATGAGGCTAATCTGAGTACCAGGGGATAAATCCAACACACGCGCATAAACGACCGTTGGTAAATCAAATAACTGGCCCTCAAAGCGCTGCTTCACTACAGAGTCTAGGTAGATGCCGACAAACAACAGTAACGCAGCCAGTGCTAAGCCAGCCTTCCACGCTATGCCCCATAGGATCTTCAACCAACCTCTGTTACCCGCCTTTTTCGCTCTCGATTTTCCTTTCTTAGCGGCCGCTCTCGGCTTTCTAGGTTTTGCTTTGGTCGCTGGTGACTTCTTTGCTGGCACTTTTTTAGGTGGTGCCTTTTTGGGCGTTAACATTTTGGTCATCATCGGTTCAACTGTCGTTTGGTTTTAGTGGTTGCAACATGGTTAGCAGGGTCATCGGGCCAAGGATGTTTTGGGTAACGGCCTTTCATCTCTTTTTGCACTTCTTTGTACGCGCCAGCCCAAAAACCAGCTAAATCCTGAGTAATTTGTAATGGGCGCTGTGCAGGAGAAAGTAACTCAAGCACAACCTTTTTACGCCCTTGGGCTATCAATGGTGAGTCTTGTTCACCAAAGACCTCTTGCATTCGAACCGAGATCACGGGTTCAGATTGATACTGATATCGGATAGCCTTTTTACTGCCTGTAGGCATCACATAATGTGTTGGCAACCACTGGTCAATCTCTTGATTTAGAGGCCAACCGAGATACGCCGACAATGCCTGCTCAACCGAAACGTTCGCCAGCCCTTTCGCAGATTTAACGCCATTCAAATACGGCAACAACCAAACATCAAGATGTTCAACTAGACTCGCGTCATCCATTACTGGCCAATCATGCTCCGGCATCCAAAGTTGAGCGCAGCGCACGCGTTCAACAAGTTGCTTCGCAGATGGCGTCCAATGTAAACGGTCCAGTCCACATCGCGCGATATAATTCAACAGCGCTTGGCTAATCTGACTCGCATCAGGCTCAGATAAAGCCTTGGTGCTGATAACAAGTTTACCCAAAGTAACTCTTTGCTCTGCGACTAAACGGCCTCGTTTTTCGTCCCAGTCAGCATAACCTGAACAAATGAAAAGCTTAGAAAATGCTTCTTCTAACTGTGCAATATCAACAGGCGTCGCTAAGAAAATCTGACTAGCACGCCCAGAGCTACGCATCAAATCAATCACCACGATGTAATCATTGTTTGCCAATGGATCGTCATCGCGCACCTCTGCACCGTGGCCGTTCGCTAATAGAAAAGCATTACTGTTGGCACTTCTTGCTTGAGCTATTCGGTCTGGGAATGCAAAACAAAGCACCAATGGTAGCAATGATTCGTCAAGTTGTGACAAATCTAAGTGATGATTCAGTTTGCTAGCGAGGTTTTTCGCTCGCTGCATCACAACGCTATTTTTCGAGTGCTTTCTTTGTTTTAGCCTATGTAGCGAATGCTGAATATCCGAGACATTGCGCTCAGGTTCTTCCAATAAAGCGGCAGCAACAATAGCAACATTCAACAAGGCTTGGCTGCCCTGCTGTGCTTTAATCAGCATGCTTGCAATTCGAGGCTCAAGGCCTAATCGCTGCGCTTGCTTACCTAGCGGAGTAAATTGACCATGAGTGTCTAATAGCTCAAGACTATGCAGCAATTGCTTAGCTTGCTCAATAGAGGCTCGTGGTGGAACATCGAGCCATTGCAATTCATCCGCATTTACTGCGCCCCATTGGGTCAACTCTGCCACCAGCGAGGAGAGGTCGGAATGGAGAATTTCAGGTTCAGGTACAGCGGGTTGCTGCACTAACTGCGTTTCGCTGTACAAACGGACGCACAGCCCTTCTTCAATTCGCCCAGCACGCCCCGCACGCTGCTCAGCAGAAGATTGCGAAATTTTGACTTGCTCGAGCTTGGTGATACCGGTTTTCAAATCAAACTTAGCGACTCTTTCAAGCCCTGAATCCACCACTAATCGAATACCTTCGATAGTCAAAGAGGTTTCCGCGATATTGGTGGCCAATACTACTTTGCGGCGTCCTTTCTCTGATGGTGCTATCGCTTTCTGTTGTTGAGAAAAGTGAAGCTGCCCGTACAAAGGGCATACATCAATGTCACTCGCTAAGTTCTCTAATTGAGTTTCCACCTGCTTTATTGCAGATACTCCAGGTAGGAACGCCAATAGTGACCCCGACTCCTTCTCCATCAGAGAACCAATCACGTTAGCCATTTTAGGCGCCAAGTAATCATTAGTACCCAAAGGCTGGTAACGGAATTCAACCGGAAAGGTGCGACCTTGCGACTCAACATACTTAGCCTCTGGCAACAAGGATTGCAAAGCTTGTTGATCTAAGGTGGCCGACATCACTATCACTTTCAGATCATCACGTAGCGCTTCTTGGATCTCCAAGCTAAACGCCAATGCCGTATCAGCATGAATACTGCGCTCATGGAATTCATCGAAGATCACCATATCGACCCCAATGAGTTCTGGGTCGGTTTGGATCATTCTGGTCATGATCCCTTCGGTAACGATCTCTAAGCGAGTTGCACTGCTGGTTTTAGATTCACCACGAACTCTAAAACCAATGCTCTCCCCGACCTTCTCACCTAACTGGCTAGCTAAATATGTCGCGATGTTTCTTGCCGCCAATCGCCTAGGTTCAAGCATGATGATTTTGCCTTGAACGGCATTGGTCTTCACCAGCTGTAAAGGGAAGAACGTTGACTTACCCGCACCGGGAGCCGCTTTAAGAATAAGTTGAGTATGTGTTTCTACGCCAGCGAGCAGATCTGGCATCACAGCTTCTATGGGCAGTTGTGGCAATGGGAGAACCTTGTGGTGTAATGTTGGCAACATTGTACATAAAAACCTACCCGTCTAAATAAGTAATATGCAGTTCAATCCGCCATTAGAGTCAGCGACTCTTATCAAACGCTACAAACGTTTCCTCACTGATATCAAACTTCCCGACGGCAGCGAGCGTACTATTCATTGTGCCAATACTGGAGCGATGACAGGATGCGCGACTCCGGGTAATACGGTGTGGTATTCAACCTCCGATAATGCAAAAAGAAAGTACCCAAACAGCTGGGAGCTCTCAGAAACGGACAAAGGTCACCGGATTTGTGTAAATACTGCGCGAGCAAACCAGCTAGCAGTGGAAGCAATTGAAAATAAGACTATAGTTGAACTCTTAGGTTATAACGCGTTACGAACCGAAGTGAAGTATGGTAGCGAGAATAGTCGAATTGACATTCTGCTTGAAGATAACGAAAAGCCGCCTTGCTATATCGAAGTAAAAAGCGTCACCTTACTCGATGAACAAGAGACCTCAACTGAAGGGCAAGGTTTTTTCCCTGATACGGTGACAACCAGAGGCCAAAAACATCTGCGTGAACTCACAGAAATGGTCGAATCTGGAAATAGAGCCGTACTTTTATTTACTGTTTTACATTCAGGTATTGAAAAAGTGTCTGCAGCACACCATATAGACGCCAAATATTCGTTATTACTAACACAAGCACAAGACGCTGGAGTTGAAGTGCTTTGCTATAAAGCAGAGCTCAGCAGTTCTCAAATACAACTAAAACAATCTGTTGAATTTATCAATAACTGAACAAAGATGTTGAACAAATCACATGGATTGCAAGTTTGAATAAGAGTATTTGCCACCATTCGTTCTTTCTGCTATAGATACCCGCCTTAAAATTAGCTGCTTTGCAGTTGACTAGGTGTAAATAGGAGATGCTGTATGCCAGAATCTAAGAAAAAAGCGCTAGGCATCCTAGCCATCGCAGGTGTTGAACCGTACCAAGAAAAGCCAGGTGAAGAATACATGTCACCTGAGCAAACGGAACATTTTACAAAAATTTTAGCAGCTTGGCGCAACCAGCTCAGGGAAGAAGTTGATCGTACTGTGCACCATATGCAGGACGAAGCAGCGAATTTCCCAGACCCAGTTGACCGTGCTTCTCAAGAAGAAGAATTCAGCCTAGAGCTACGTAACCGTGACCGTGAGCGTCGTCTAATCAAGAAAATTGAGAAGACACTAGACAAGATCGAAGAAGATGATTTCGGCTTCTGTGATTCTTGCGGTATCGAGATTGGCATTCGTCGCCTTGAAGCCCGTCCAACTGCTGACCTTTGTATTGACTGTAAAACACTTGCAGAAATCAAAGAGAAACAGATGCAAGGTTAATTCTTGCGAATGCAAAGAAAGGGAGCTTTAGCTCCCTTTTTTGTTTGCTGCCTAAGCGAGATGCCTTAGATAGCAATGAGCAGTGTAAAAACGAGTGCTAGGCAATAACAGCACCCACTGCATGCATTAAACCACATTAAACGTCTTAAGAATCGGCTACTGCGGTATCCTCTGGATTAGGTTATTCATATATGAATTATATCGGGCGCTTTGCACCATCACCGTCAGGTCCTCTTCATTTTGGCTCACTGGTTGCCGCTCTTGGCAGCTACTTACAAGCAAAATCTCATCAGGGACAATGGTTAGTCCGTATGGAAGATCTGGACCCGCCAAGAGAGATGGCTGGCGCTGCAGACCTGATTCTTAAGACGCTTGAGGCTTACCACCTATTTTGGGATGGCAAAGTCGTTTATCAGAGCCAACGTCACGGCCTATATCAAGCGCAAATTGATCAATGGGTGGCTGACAACCAAGCCTACTACTGCCAATGCACGCGCAAACAGATAAAAGCCTTGGGTGGTTTCTATAATGGCCATTGTCGACAGGCAGGGTTAATTGATACGGGCGAGCAAGCCGTGCGCTTGTATATGGATTTCCCTGTCGAGTCGTTCGACGATGTTCGCTATGGCACCATTCAAATCCCTAAAGCGTTAGCCGAAGAGGATTTCATCATCAAACGCCGCGATGGTTTGTTTGCTTATAACTTGGCCGTCGTACTTGATGATATCGAGCAAGGCGTAACTGAAGTGGTGAGAGGCGCTGATCTCATCGAACCTACAGGCCGCCAAATCAGTCTTTATAAGACACTGAAACAAAATACAGTGAGCTACTTGCACTTGCCGTTAGCGACCGACGCGTCAGGCAATAAACTTTCAAAGCAGAACCACGCTACCGCTATTGACCTAGATAACCCAAAACCTACACTGCTCAATGCCATGCAGTTTTTGGGGTTTGAGGTTCCTAAGGCCGTTTGTGAAGCGTCAATCGATGAGGTTTTGGCATGGGGCTGCCAGCAATGGAACGTTGCTCAATTACCTGATAGTTTACAAAAACAACACTGCAATTAGCTCAAAACTAACGGCAAATAGTACAAACAACACAAAAATGCCATAACCAACCATTGTGGTTAAGCAGACGATGTTCTCAAATGGCTCGCGCTAAGCTATTATTAGCCGCAATTAAACTCTGCACTACCACTTTGGACTAAGAGAAAAGCAAAGTTGGCGATACCTACTTTGTTCTAAACTAATGAATAAAAACGACAATACCCCAAGCGAACAACGCGGATTCCACGAACTAGCACTGAATATTTATACTCGCCAAGAGCACAATATTTCACGTAAGCAGATCAGCGATAACGCACTAAAAGTACTATATCGCCTGAATGGTGCGGGTTTTGACGCATTTTTAGTCGGTGGTGGTGTCCGTGATATCTTACTTGGCTCTCAACCAAAAGATTTCGATATTGCGACCAACGCTACGCCAGAGCAGATCAAGAACCTTTTCCGAAACTGCCGCCTAATCGGCCGCCGTTTCCGCTTGGCACACATCATGTTTGGTCGTGATATCATTGAGGTAGCAACTTTCCGAGGCCACCATCAAGAGCCATCTAAAAACGTATCTGCACAATCGAAAGAAGGCATGCTATTACGTGACAACGTTTACGGCAGTGTTGATGAAGATGCAGAGCGTCGCGATTTCACGATCAATGCGATGTACTACAACATTGCAGACTACAGCATCCACGATTACGCAGGTGGTGTAGAAGATTTAGAAGACAAGCTAATCCGTCTAATTGGCGATCCAGAGACACGCTACCGTGAAGACCCTGTACGCATGCTGCGTGCAATGCGTTTCTCGGCGAAGCTGGATTTCGATATTGAAGAAGACACAGCCGATCCAATTGAAGGCCTGGCGCACCTTCTAAAAGATATCCCAGCAGCACGTCTTTACGAAGAATCTCTAAAACTGCTTCAATCAGGCTACGGTTTAGAAACCTACCACCTTATGCGTGAATACAACCTATTCCAGCAGATGTTCCCTGCGGTAGCTGAATACTTCACTAAAGATTACGACTCACCGACTGAGCAAATGCTTGATTTGGTGCTCGATTCTACCGACCTTCGTATCGAAGATGGTAAACGAGTAAACCCTGCATTCATGTTTGCCGCGATTCTTTGGTACCCAATGAACAAGCTGGCAGACAAGCTTGTTGCCGAGCAAGGCATGGCGCACTACGACGCTATTATGGAAGCAAGTAACATCATTCTTGATCAGCAAGTAAAATCCATTGCTATTCCTCGTCGACACACAGCAACCATTCGCGAAGTTTGGCAGCTACAACTGCGACTACCTCGCCGTAACGGTAAGCGTGCCGTTCGCCTGATGGAGCTCAACAAGTTCCGCGCTGGCTACGACTTCTTAGAGATGCGTGGCGAGATTGAAGGTGGCGAGACAAAAGAATTAGCAAAATGGTGGGAGCGCTATCAGACAGCCGGTCGCAACATGCGTCAAGCAATGGCTAACGACGTAGCGGCACCATCAAAGTCAGGTCATCGTCGCCGTAAGACTTACCGAAACAAAAAGAGTAAGCAAGCCGAATGATAACTGCTTATATTGCGGTCGGCAGCAACCTTGCCGACCCAGTTAGCCAAGCAAATTTGGCTATCGACACGCTAAAAAGCCTACCGCGATCAACGTTTATTGCGACCTCTCAGCTATATAGTAGCACTCCAATGGGGCCGCAAAATCAACCGGACTACATCAATGCGGTAGTCGCTATCAAGACCGAATTAACGCCAATTGAACTGCTTGATTGCACTCAAAAAATCGAGTTAGAGCAAGGGCGTGTCCGTAAAGACGAACGCTGGGGACCAAGAACCTTGGATCTCGACATCGTATTGTACGGCAATGAGGTGATCGATTCAGAGCGCTTAACCGTTCCTCATTATGGAATGAAAGAACGAGAGTTTGTACTCTACCCGCTTGCTGAAATCGCACCAAGTTTACAACTCCCTGATGGGACTGAGCTGACAGAACTACTGAAAATTGTAGATAAAAACGGGCTCAATGTTTGGCAGCAATAGCCAGGCGCATTAAGGAAAACCAATGAAAAAAGTAACCATTAACGACCTGATCAAGTGTAAACGTGAAGGCCGTAAATTCGCGACGTCAACAGCTTACGATGCGAGCTTTGCTCAACTATTCGAAAGCCAAGAGATGCCTGTTCTGCTTGTCGGTGATTCACTGGGTATGGTTCTACAAGGCCATAACGACACTTTACCAGTAAGCGTAGAAGATATTGCTTACCACACTCGCTCTGTGCGTGCTGGTAGCCCTAACTGTCTTCTTATGGCTGATATGCCTTTCATGAGCTACGCAACTCCAGAGCAAGCTTGTGAGAGCGCAGCTACCTTGATGCGTGCTGGCGCGAACATGGTAAAAATCGAAGGCGGAAGCTGGTTGGTTGATACTGTGAAGATGCTAACAGAACGCGCAGTACCAGTATGTGCACACTTAGGCTTAACACCACAATCTGTGAACATCTTTGGTGGTTACAAGGTTCAAGGTCGCGATGACGATCAAGCTGATAAAATGGTTGCTGACGCACTAGCGCTACAAAACGCAGGTGCTCAAATCGTTCTACTTGAATGTGTACCGGCTTCATTGGCAAAACGAATTACAGAAGCTTGTCACGTGCCAGTTATTGGTATTGGTGCAGGTAATGTTACCGATGGTCAGATCTTGGTTATGCATGACATGTTCGGTATTTCTGCGAACTACATGCCAAAGTTCTCTAAGAACTTCCTAGCAGAAACAGGTGACATGCGCAAAGCAGTAGCTCTATACAAAGAAGAAGTAGAGAGCGCACGCTTCCCTGATGATGCTCATACAATCGCTTAGGAGTAAGTATGCAAACTTTTGCTGAAATAGCGGCTCTTCGTGAGCAGATTAAACAGTTTAAGCGTGATGGACGTACGGTTGCTTTTGTACCAACTATGGGAAACCTGCATGAAGGCCACCTTACTCTGGTAAAGAAGGCTCGAGAACTGGCAGACATAGTCGTGGTAAGCATCTTTGTTAACCCAATGCAGTTTGATCGTGCTGATGACCTGAACAACTACCCTCGCACGTTAGAAGCTGATTTAAGTAAATTAACTGGCGAAGGCGTTGAACTGGTATTTACACCAACGCCAGAAGTGATGTATCCAGATGGCCTAGACAAACAGACGTTTGTTGAAGTTCCAGGGTTATCTCACATGTTGGAAGGTGCGTCTCGTCCGGGTCACTTCCGTGGCGTAGCGACGATTGTCACTAAGCTGTTTAACATCGTTCAGCCTGATTTTGCATGCTTCGGCGAGAAAGACTTCCAGCAACTTGCTGTAATTCGCCAAATGACAACTGACCTAGCGTTAGACATTGAAATTGTAGGCGTTGCGACGGTTCGTGAAATGGACGGTTTAGCGATGAGCTCTCGCAATAGCAATCTCACTATTGATGAGCGTCAACGTGCACCTGTTCTAGCACGCACTATGCGTTGGATCAGCAGCGCAATTCGCGGTGGACGTGATGACTACGCCTCAGTGATTGAAGATGCAACAGACCAGCTTCGTGCAGCAGATCTACAGCCTGATGAAATCTTCATCTGCGATGCTAAGACTCTACAAGCCATAACTTCAGAATCCACTCAAGCTGTGATTCTTATGTCGGCTTTCCTAGGTAAGACACGTCTTATCGATAACCAAGTTCTCGACTTGGTAACGGAAACCAAAGAAGAAGTGAAAGAAGAAACAGCTGAGTAATCGCGTTCTTCTCTTTGCGTAAACAAGCTCCTAACGCAAAGCAAAAGTAAAAGAGACAAAAAAGGTCGATGTAATATCGACCTTTTTCTTTTCCTGCAATTTAGGGGCGCGGAGTTAGCTGCGTAAGCCAATGCCCTTAGTCACTAGGTGATGTGCAATGCCATACAGCACAACGATAAATACACCGAGTACGCCAAAGGACGTCACAATACCCACGTCAGACACACCCAAGAAGCCATACCTAAACGCATTCACCATATAGACAATAGGGTTCAACTTCGACACACCTTGCCAAAACTCAGGCAACAGACTAATCGAGTAGAACACACCACCAAGATAAGTAAGCGGCGTCAGAATGAAGGTTGGGATAATTGATATATCATCAAACGTACGTGCAAATACCGCGTTGATAAGACCACCTAACGCAAATACCACCGACGTAAGGAAAACGGTCGCAATGATCACGCCCCAGTGATCAACTTGAAGGTCCACGAAGAACAAAGAAACAAAAGTCACAATAGTACCGACCAATAGGCCGCGCACCACACCACCCATCACGAAACCAGCAATAATCACGTAGTTCGGTACAGGTGCAACCAAAAGTTCTTCAATGTTCTTTTGGAATTTAGCGCTAAAGAATGATGAAGCCACATTCGAGTACGAGTTAGTGATTACCGACATCATGATCAGACCCGGCACTATGTATTCCATGTAACTAAAACCGTTCATTTCACCGATTCGTGCACCAATCAGGTTACCGAAGATGATGAAGTAAAGCGTCATAGTAATTGCAGGTGGAACCAGAGTTTGCACCCAAATACGAGTAAAACGGTTGATCTCTTTGGTCAGCAAGCTGCGAAAAGCAGTCCAATATAGGCTGTACATATTACTTACACCCCTCACGCACGATACTTACAAACAGTTCTTCTAGACGGTTAGCTTTGTTACGCATTGAGAGGACTTTGACATTCTGCTCACTCAACTGAGCAAAGATGTCGTTCAAACCTAGGTTCTTATCAATTTCGATCTCTAAAGAACCATTAACCAAGACTTGGTTATTCACGCCTTCTAACTTAGGTTGTGCAGCTCCCTCCTCCAGATCAAGGATAAAGGTTTCCGCACTCAACTTACCTAGTAGCGCCTTAATGGTGGTGTTTTCGATCAACTCACCACGATTAATGATGCCGATGTTGCGACACAACATTTCCGCTTCTTCTAGGTAGTGCGTGGTCAAGATAATGGTAATCCTCTGTTTCTCGTTGATCTCTTTGAGGAATTCCCACATCGAGCGGCGCAGTTCAATATCGACACCTGCCGTAGGTTCATCAAGAATTAACAGCTGGGGCTCGTGCATCAAGGCACGAGCGATCATCAAGCGGCGCTTCATACCACCAGACAAGTTACGCGCACGTTCACCGCGCTTTTCCCACAAATCGAGTTGAGATAGGTATTTTTTCGCTCGCTCTTTTGCCAGGGCTTTAGGCACACCGTAGTAACCCGCTTGCTGCAAAACGATCTGCTCAACCGTTTCAAACGGGTTGAAGTTAAACTCTTGAGGAACTAAACCCAGGTTCTGCTTTGCCTGCTCCAGATCGGTATCAATGTCGTAGCCGAATACCTTAACCTTGCCAGAGGTTTTGTTTACTAACGAAGAGATAACTCCAATGGTGGTGGACTTGCCCGCACCATTTGGCCCAAGTAGCGCGTAAAAGTCACCTTTTGCTACCTGTAAACTGATGCCTTTAAGTGCCTCGAAGCCACCCGCATAAGTTTTTCTTAATTGCTCAATTTCTAATGCATACATAGAGATGATTGCCATTTGCTATAAATAGTGTGGTTAGCCGGACAGGATGAAGAGAACGAAACCTGAAATGAACTAGCTGAACTAGATAATGTACGCGGCTGTTTTTCAAACAAGCTTATCGTTGAATGGCGATGAATACAAATGTCGATTATCGGTTTCGTTATAAAACTTAAAAGATCTGAGGCTGCATAAAGCTCTATTTCGAGTATCACAAATAAAAAATACCGCTAAGACATTCACTTAGCGGTACTTCCCGTTATTAGAAACTCATGACTAACATTAATATCTATAGTTCAGTCACAGAGGGTTAATAAGAGTATTAAACCGATTCAAATTGATGCTCGTCTCTCTCAACGTAGTTAGTTGCAGCTGTCAGAGCTTCATAACGGAAGCGATATGTATTCGATTCAGGTACTAAATCAATTACGTGGAACTTCTCCAGCTGTTGACGCGTATTCTCGTTAGGGCACAGCAAGTACACCTCACACTGTGCGTCTAGCGCATCCTTGATCGCATTCTCTAGCGCGAGACCAACCGTAACATCAATCATAGGTACATCGGTTAAGTCTAAAATCATCGCTTCGTAATCAGAAATACTCGAGTGCTGACGTGAAATCGCCTTTGAGACACTGAAGATCATCGGCCCCGATAGATAGAAAAACAACACTTTGCCATTGGCATTATCAAGCAGTTGGCGTTCACTATCAGTCAATGGAATCTCGTCTTCATCATCTCCGTCACTAATGGCTTTAACTTGCCTTGCTTGCTCACGACTTAACCTTTCAATGATCAGAATATTAGAGATAAATACACCTAGTCCAACCGCGATGATCAGGTCAACGAACACTGTCAATAGCATTACACCGTACATCACACCCATACCAGCATAACTTACTTTGTGTGCACGCTGGATGAAGCTCCAATCAAGAATGTTGAAGCCGACGTACATAGCAATACCAGCCAGCACAGCCATTGGGATAGGTTCGGTCAACCCGCCCGCAACCAATACTACAAGCGCTAATACTAGAGCTCGAATCACACCAGAAAGCGGAGAGCGCGCGCCTACCTGAATATTGGTCACTGTCCCCATGGTCGCCCCCGCACCTGGCAACGCACCAAACAAGCCCGAGAGCATATTTGCAATACCTTGACCACGCAGCTCTTTATCAGAGTCATGCTCTTTGCGAGTCAATGAGTCCCCAATAACAGCGGTCAAAAGCGTATCAATACAACCTAATGTACCAAGCACCAAGGCATCGATAACCATAGTCGTGAATTGTTCAGCACTGACAGTTGGGACAACAAGAGAAGGCAGACCTGCTGGGATTTCACCAATACGGCGAATAGAATCGGTATCGAAGAAGATAACGGACAACAGGGTGACGGCCACTAACGCAACCAGTTGCGCCGGTACATATTTACGATACTTAGCCGGGAAGCCAAACAGAATACCGAGTGTCAATGCACCTAAAAATAGCTCACTCACTTTTAAGTTTGCTAGCGTATCAGGCAAAGCAGAAAGCGTGCCCATTACACCACCGGATGGAGCGGCGTGTCCTAACAGTGGGGACAGCTGCAAGATGATCAGAATAACGCCAATACCCGACATAAATCCGGAGATCACGCTATATGGCATCAAAGTAACGTATTTTCCTAGCTTCAACGTGCCAAGTAATATCTGAAACGCACCAGCCATCATTACGACAGTAAAAGTCATGGCCATGCCCGTTTCAGGATATTTAGCCACCATACTTGTCATTACTGCTGTCATGATCACCGTCATTGGACCGGTAGGTTCAGAAATTAAGCTACTCGAACCACCAAACAATGCTGCAAATAGGCCAACCATGATAGCGCCCCACAAGCCAGCTTCAGCTCCCGCGCCAGAAGCAACACCAAATGCCAATGCTAAAGGTAACGAGATGATGGCTGTAGTCACACCGCCAAACATATCCCCTTTGAGATTGATATCCGTAAAACGACTTCCAAACAAAACACACCTTCCTGATGATGAAATGACAAACCTCATCACTTTAACAAATGTATCAAGTGTTCAGAAAGTGTTAATTCAATCACATTATTCATGTCTTATAACCGGAATATTGATAGCGGGCTAAGTTTATGATTTTACGTACTAGAACACGTCAGATGAGTACATTTTGACGCAGTTTTTACGAGATTGAATTTGTAACATTGTGTATAGTGAAGCATCTTAATTGAGGGATGTAAGAAGCAAGATGCCAGAAATAAAACAGCTTTTTGAGAACAATTCCAAATGGTCTGAAGAAATTCGTTCTGAAAGACCTGAGTATTTTACAACGCTTGAAGAGGGTCAAAGCCCAGGTTTTCTATGGATAGGCTGTTCAGATAGCCGAGTTCCAGCCGAGCGCCTGACTGGCTTATATTCTGGAGAACTGTTTGTTCACCGAAACGTGGCCAACCAAGTGGTTCATACCGACCTAAACTGCCTATCTGTCGTTCAGTACGCAGTGGATGTACTTAAAGTGAAACACATTATTGTTTGTGGTCACTACGGTTGTGGCGGTGTTAATGCGGCAATTGATAACCCGAAACTAGGCCTTATCAACAACTGGCTACTTCATATTCGTGATAACTACCTAAAATACCGCAAAGAAATCGAAGCACTTCCACGCGAGCAGTGGGGTGATAAGCTTTGTGAGATTAACGTCGCAGAGCAGGTTTACAACCTAGGTAACTCAACCATTATGCAAAGTGCATGGGAACGCGGCCAAGATGTCGAGATACACGGTGTGGTATATGGTATTGGTGATGGCAAGTTACAAGACCTTGGCGTACGTTGCTCAAGTATCGACACATTAGAGAGGAGCCACATTGAGGCATTAAATAAAATCTTAACGACGCCTCTTCTTAGTCAACAAGGCTAATTATCTCTATCAAATACAAAAAGCCCGCATCAAGCGGGCTTTTTAATGTCTTGTGTCAGCAAGTGTAGTGATTACACTTGCGGTACCACTTTACCAATGTATGGCAGGTGACGGTATTTTTGAGCGTAGTCGATACCAACACCAACAACGAACTCGTCTGGGATTTCGAAACCAATCCACTTCGTATCAACTTCAACTTCACGACGTGAAGGCTTATCTAGTAGTGTACAGATCTCGATAGATTTAGGACCACGTAGACTCAAGATCTCTTTTACCTTAGTCAGTGTGTTACCAGTATCGATAATATCTTCTACAAGCAGAACGTCTTTACCTTGGATATCGTCATCTAGGTCTTTCAAGATACGAACATCACGCGAGCTTTCCATGCTGTTGCCGTAGCTAGACGCCGTCATGAAATCAACTTGGTGAGTTAAATCGATAGCACGAGCAAGATCCGCCATAAAGACAAACGATCCACGTAATAAGCCAACTAAAACTAGATCTTCACTGCCTTTGTAGTGTTCCGTGATCTGTTTGCCTAGTTCGTTCACTCGATCCTGAACTTCCTGCTCAGGGATCATGACTTCAACTGTATGCTTCATACTGCTCTCATTCTGTTTGGTGATTGCGACAAGTGTAGACAGTTTTGCCATTAGCGCCGCTCAATATTGTGCGTAAGTCTAGCACTGCTCAAATACCCACACCACCTTATGGTTCGAATTTACTGTCAGATTATCAACGAAATGTGTACTTGTGCCTTGTCTGATAGTCGCCTTCTTTCACATCAATGTGGATCACGCTTTATGGATCAAGTTTGATGTAACTGTCTATTAAATAAGCTCAAAGGATTGACCATTCGCATATGCACCATTACACTCATCTTGGATTAAATAATAATAAAATCATTAATAATAAAAAATCGTTGGCAAGGAAAATAAAATGGACTCAATATCTAAGAGACCTAGAACTAGGCTTTCACCTTTAAAAAGAAAACTTCAGCTGATGGAAATCGCGCTTGAAGTATTCTCTCGTCGCGGCATTGGCCGTGGTGGTCACGCTGACATTGCGGATATCGCTCAGGTATCTGTAGCAACTGTATTTAACTACTTCCCTACTCGTGAAGATTTGGTTGATGAAGTGCTAAATCATGTTGTCCGTCAATTCTCGAACTTCCTTTCAGACAATATCGATCTAGATATTCACGCAAAACAAAACCTACATAATATTGCGACTGAAATGGTAACACTAGTCGCTCAAGACAGCCATTGGTTGAACGTATGGTTCGAGTGGAGCGCATCGACGCGTGATGAAGTATGGCCACTGTTCGTAACGACAAACCGCACTAACCAAATGTTGGTACAAAACATGTTTAGTAAAGCGATTGAGCGCGGCGAAGTTTGTGACGATCACGATCCTAAGCATCTTGCGAATCTATTCCACGGCATCTGCTACTCGCTGTTCATCCAAGCGAAACGTGTCGATACCAATGAAGAACTGTCTAAACTTACTGACAGCTACTTAAACATGTTGTGTATCTATAAGTAGATTCGAGATTCGAGATTCGAGATTCGAGATTCGAGATTCGAGATTCGAGATTCGAGATTCGAGATTCGAGATTCGAGATTCGAGATTCGAGATTCGAGATTCGAGAAAAATTGTGAAGGGTTGACCTAGTGGGTCAACCCTTTTTATTTTTATATATTCGCTCTTCGTATCTCGGAGCGAAGCGTACTCGCATCTCGAAGTGAAACGTTACTGCTTTACTCCAGGCATAAAAAAGCCGCTGACAATTCAGCGGCTTTTAAAAACATTAGCGAGTGGCTAAAGGAGAATTACTTCTTCTTTTTCACTGCTTTCTTATTTGGAAGATCAGTGATTGAACCTTCGAATACTTCCGCAGCTAGACCAACAGACTCGTGTAGAGTTGGGTGAGCGTGGATAGTAAGAGCGATATCTTCTGCGTCACAACCCATTTCGATTGCTAGGCCGATTTCACCAAGAAGTTCACCACCGTTAGTACCAACAACAGCACCACCGATTACGCGATGAGTTTCTTTATCGAAGATCATCTTAGTCATACCGTCTGCACAATCAGAAGCGATTGCACGACCAGAGGCTGCCCAAGGGAAAGTCGCAACTTCGTAGTTGATGCCTTCAGCTTTTGCTTCTTTCTCAGTCTTACCTACCCAAGCAACTTCTGGCTCAGTGTACGCAATTGATGGGATTACTTTAGGGTCGAAGTAGTGCTTCTTACCAGAGATAACTTCCGCCGCTACGTGACCTTCATGCACACCTTTGTGAGCAAGCATTGGTTGACCAACAACGTCACCGATCGCGTGGATGTGAGGAACGTTTGTACGCATTTGCTTATCAACGTTGATGAAACCACGTTCGTCAACTTCGATACCCGCTTTTTCAGCGTCGATAAGTGCACCGTTTGGAACACGACCGATAGCAACAAGAACTGCATCGTAACGCTCAGCTTCAGCTGGTGCTTTCTTGCCTTCCATTGAAACGTAGATACCGTCTTCTTTCGCTTCAACAGCAGTAACTTTAGTTTCAAGCATTAGCTTGAACTTGTTCTTGATACGCTTAGTGAAAACTTTAACGATGTCTTTATCCGCAGCAGGGATAACTTGGTCGAACATCTCAACTACGTCTACTTTAGAACCTAGAGAGTGGTAAACCGTACCCATTTCAAGACCGATGATACCACCGCCCATGATAAGCAGTTTTTCAGGAACTTCTTTCAGCTCAAGTGCATCCGTAGAATCCCAAATACGTGGGTCTTCATGTGGGATGAATGGCAGTTTAATTGGACGAGAACCTGCAGCGATGATTGCGTTGTCGAAGTTAACTGTTGTTGCTTCGCCTTCGCCTTCAACTAGGATGCTGTTAGGACCAGTGAACTTACCGAAACCGTTAACAACCGTTACGTTACGCATCTTAGCCATACCGCCAAGACCGCCTGTTAGTTGGTCTACTACTTTTTCTTTCCAGATACGGATCTTGCTGATGTCCGTTTGTGGCTCGCCGAATACAACGCCGTGCTCTGCCATCGCTTTCGCTTCTTCAATTACTTTAGAAACGTGAAGAAGTGCTTTTGATGGAATACAACCAACGTTTAGACATACACCGCCAAGAGTGCTGTAACGTTCAACTAGTACTGTTTCTAGACCTAAATCCGCACAACGGAATGCAGCTGAGTAACCAGCAGGACCTGAACCAAGTACAACAACTTGGGCTTTAATTTCTTTGCTCATTGTGACCTCTTGTAGTCATTATCCCTAACAGGCTGAGTAGATGTTCTTAAATTATTGGGCTTTCAAACAGCCAACATTTTACAGAGATGTTAACAGTGTGAAAGTCGCTTTAAGTTAGCCTGTGAGCTAGACAACACTTCCCTTTCGCTTTATGAGAAAAGCGGGAACTGTTCTCTAAAAAATACTTTGTATAAAGAATTAAGGTGACCCGAAAGCCACCTTAATATTTACTTTCTCAATTACAGTACTAGACGACGAATGTCAGATAGTGCGCTGTTTAGGAAAGTAATGAAGCGTGCACCTTCAGCACCGTCGATCACACGGTGGTCGTATGATAGAGACAGTGGAAGTTGTAGGCGTGGTTCGAACTCTTTACCGTTCCACACAGGCTTCATTTCAGACTTAGATACACCTAGGATACCTACTTCTGGAGCGTTTACGATTGGCGTAAATGCAGTACCACCGATACCACCAAGGCTAGAGATTGTGAAACAACCGCCTTGCATGTCAGCTGCAGTTAGCTTACCAGCACGTGCCTTCTTAGACACAGCCATTAGCTCTTCAGATAGCTCGTAGATGCCTTTCTTGTTCACGTCTTTGAATACAGGAACAACTAGACCGTTTGGAGTATCTACTGCGATACCTACGTTTACGTACTTCTTAAGAATGATGCTTTCGCCATCTTCAGAAAGAGAAGAGTTAAACGCTGGGAACGCTTCTAGTGCTTTAGCAACAGCTTTCATGATGAACACAAGTGGAGTGATCTTCATGCCAGTGTCTTTCTTCGCTTCGATTGCGTTCTGCTCTTTACGGAATGCTTCTAGCTCAGTGATGTCTGCGTTATCCCATTGTGTAACGTGAGGGATCATTACCCAGTTACGGTGTAGGTTTGCACCAGAGATCTTCTTGATCTTAGAAAGTTTCTGAACTTCAGTTTCGCCGAACTTGCTGAAGTCAACTTTTGGCCATGGTAGTAGACCAAGAGCAGAGCCGTCACCGCCTTTGCCAGATGCCGCAGCACCAGACTCTAGACGCTTAAGTGCATCTTTAACGTAAGACTGAACGTCTTCTTTTAGTACACGGCTCTTACGACCAGTACCTTTAACTTTCGCTAGGTTTACACCAAACTCACGAGCTAGACGACGTACAACTGGAGATGCATGTGCGTACTCACCGTTTTCTTGGAAGTCGTCTGTTGCTGCAGGAGCTGATGGAGCTTCAGCTTTAGGTGCAGGTGCCGCCGCTGGAGCTGCTGCTTGTGCAGGTGCTGCAACAGGAGCTGGAGCCGCGCCTTCAACAACGAAAGTCATGATTAGAGAGCCAGTTGAAACTTTGTCGCCAGCTGCAATCTTGATCTCTTTTACTGTACCAGCGAATGGTGCAGGAACTTCCATTGAAGCTTTGTCGCCTTCAACAGTAATTAGAGATTGCTCTTCTTCTACTGTATCGCCAACCGCTACCATTACTTCAGTAACTTCTACTTCGTCACCGCCGATATCTGGAACGTTTACTTCTTTTTCAGCTGATGCTGCTGGAGCCGCAGCAACTGGTGCTGCCGCCGCTGGAGCAGGCGCTGCTGCAGGTGCAGAGCCAGCTACTTCAAATACCATTACTAGAGAACCAGTAGAAACTGAGTCACCAGAAGCAATCTTGATTTCTTTAACTGTACCAGCGAATGGTGCAGGAACTTCCATTGATGCTTTGTCGCCTTCAACAGTTAGAAGAGATTGCTCTTCTTCAACTGAATCACCGATAGCAACCATGATTTCAGTAACTTCAACTTCGTCACCACCGATATCTGGAACGTGAACTTCTTTAAGCTCTGCCGCTGCTGCCGCTGCAGGAGCAGCTACTGGAGCTGCCTCTGCTGCTGGAGCAGGCGCAGCTTCAGCTGCACCCTCGGCTTCGAAAATCATGATTAGAGAACCAGTAGAAACTGAATCGCCTTCAGCTACTTTGATTTCTTTAACGATACCAGCTTGAGACGCAGGAACTTCCATAGAAGCTTTGTCGCCTTCAACAGTGATTAGAGACTGTTCTTCTTCAACCTTGTCGCCAACGCTTACAAGAATCTCAGTAACTTCAACCTCATCCGCACCGATGTCAGGTACATTAATTTCGATTGCCATTGCTTATTTACCTTCTAGTTAAGCGCTATATTAAGCGTATTGTGGGTTTGTTTTTTCAGTGTCAATATCGAATTTAGCAATTGCTTCAACTACTACAGATTTCTCGATATCACCACGTTTAGCCAGTTCAGTTAACGCTGCAACTACTACGTAGCCTGCGTTAACTTCGAAGTGACGACGCAAGTTCTCACGGCTGTCAGAACGGCCGTAACCATCAGTACCAAGTACTTTGTAAGACTCAGAAGGCATGAACGCACGAACTTGCTCAGAGTAGTTCTTCATGTAGTCAGTCGCTGCGATTGCTGGCTCAGTACCCATTACTTGTGCAATGTAAGGTACTTTCGCTTCCGCTTCTGGGTGAAGCATGTTGTAACGCTCTGCGTCTTGACCGTCGCGAGTCAACTCGTTGAACGATGTTACTGAGAACACGTCAGATGCGATGCCGTACTCTTCGCTTAGGATTGTCGCTGCTTTACGTACTTCGTTCATGATAGTACCAGAGCCCATTAACTGAACTTTAGACTTGTCACCTGCGTAAGACTCAAGCTTGTAGATACCCTTACGGATGCCTTCTTCAGCGCCTTCTGGCATCGCTGGCATTGCGTAGTTTTCGTTCATCACAGTTAGGTAGTAGAACACGTTCTCTTGGTTCTCACCGTACATGCGACGGATACCGTCTTGCATGATTACTGCAACTTCGTAAGCGAATGTTGGGTCGTAAGAGATACAGTTAGGAACCGTGTTCGCCATGATGTGCGAGTGACCATCTTCGTGCTGTAGACCTTCACCGTTGAGCGTTGTACGACCAGCAGTAGCACCTAGTAGGAAACCACGAGCTTGTTGGTCACCAGCCATCCACGCCATATCACCTACACGTTGGAAACCAAACATTGAGTAGTAGATGTAGAACGGGATCATTGGCAAATCGTTGGTGCTGTAAGAAGTTGCAGCGGCAACCCAAGATGCCATTGAACCTAGTTCGTTGATGCCTTCTTGTAATACCTGACCTGATGTTGCTTCTTTGTAGTAAGAAACGATGCCTTTATCTTCTGGCGTATATTCCTGACCGTGCGGGTTGTAGATACCGATCTGACGGAACAGACCTTCCATACCGAACGTACGAGCTTCATCACAGATGATAGGAACGATGTTCTTACCAATGTTCTTGTTCTTAAGCAGGATGTTTAGCGTACGTACGTAAGCCATTGTTGTAGAGATATCACGCTTTTGCTCACCAAGTAGCGGAGCGAACTCTTCTAGCTCAGGTGTTTTGAATTCTTGAGTGAACTTAGGTAGACGCTGTGGCGTGTAACCTTTTAGTTCTTTACGACGAGCATGTAGGTATTCGTATTCCGCCGAACCTTCTTCAAGTTTCAGGTATGGAAGCTCATTCACTGCTTCGTCAGTTAGGATGTCTTGAAGACCTAGGCGATCACGTAGGTGTAGTACGTGAGTCATGTCCATTTTCTTAACTTGGTGCGCGATGTTCTTACCTTCAGCCGCTTCACCCATGCCGTACCCTTTAACAGTCTTAGCTAGGATTACTGTTGGACGACCTTTAGTTTCTGCTGCGTTTTTGTAAGCTGCGTACAGTTTAGAAGACTCGTGACCACCACGCTTAAGTGCGAAGATTTCGTCATCAGTCATGTCTGCAACTAGTGCTGCTGTCTCTGGGTACTTACCAAAGAAGTGTTCACGTACGTAAGCACCATCTTTAGATTTAAATGTTTGGTAGTCACCATCTACAGTTTCGTTCATCAGTTGTAGAAGTTTACCTGTTGTATCTTTAGCAAGTAGAGCATCCCAGTTGCTACCCCAAATAACCTTAACAACGTTCCAGCCAGCGCCTTTAAATAGACCTTCTAGCTCTTGGATGATGCTACCGTTACCCATTACAGGGCCGTCTAGACGCTGTAGGTTACAGTTGATTAGGAATGTTAGGTTGTCCAGTTTTTCACGCGCAGCGAAAGATAGAGAACCACGAGATTCCGGCTCATCCATCTCACCGTCACCTAGGAATGCGTATACACGCTGTGCAGATGTGTCTTTTAGACCACGACCGTCTAGGTACTTAAGGAAACGTGCTTGGTAGATCGCAGAAATTGGACCAAGACCCATAGATACTGTCGGGAACTGCCAGAACTCAGGCATCAGTTTAGGGTGTGGGTATGACGGGATACCTTTACCATCCACTTCTTGACGGAAGTTGTCTAGCTGTTCTTCAGTTAGACGACCTTCAACGAATGCACGAGAGTAGATACCCGGTGAGATGTGACCTTGGTAGTAAACTAGATCGCCACCGTCCGTCTCGTTTGGAGCACGGAAGAAGTGGTTGAAACAAACTTCGTAGAAAGCCGCTGCTGACTGGTAAGAAGCCATGTGACCACCTAGGTCTAGGTCTTTCTTAGAAGCACGCAATACGATCATGATTGCGTTCCAGCGAATAATCGAACGAATACGACGTTCAAGAGTTACATCACCTGGGTATGCTGGCTCTTGTGCTGCCGGAATCGTGTTGATGTAGTTAGTGTTGATACCAGTTGGCATATCAACGCCATCTAGACGTGCTTTCTCTAGAACTGTTTCTAGTAGGAACTGTGCACGTTCTACACCTTCTTCACGTACTACAGACTCAAGAGCTTCTAACCAATCTTGAGTTTCCAGTGCGTCTACGTCATGCTTCATGTCAGACATGGCGATCTATCCTTTTTGTTAGTTGGATTCTACTAAACACGTAAAAAGCCGAAGTATTACGGCTATTTACCCTGTTGAATTCGACGCAGGGAACGTTCGCGGCGCGACTCTTCCTTCGTCAAATCCAGCAATGTTTCTTCGATGTAAGCTAAATGAGAATGTGACATTTCACGCGCCTTCTCAGGCTGACCAGAAACGATCGCATCTACGATATTAGCTCGATGTGTACTCACTTTATCCACAACGTCTTTACGACGATGCAACAGCTTTAAATTTTCCAAGACGTTTTGTTCAAGTAACGGAGCCAAGCTACGAACAATGTGCAATAACACCACATTGTGTGCTGCCTCTGTTAAAGCAATAAGGAAAGCCATCACCGCTGCAGATTCGGCTTCAATATCACCCTTATCTTGCGCGCCGTGAATTTTCTCTTGGCATGCTTGAATACGAGCAAAGTCTTCATCAGTGCCACGCAATGCCGCAAAGTAAGCCGAAATCCCTTCCATCGCATGACGCGATTCCAACAAGTCTAGTTGGGTTTCAGAATGGGATGACAACAAATTAAGCAAAGGATCTGAAAAGCTCTTCCAAATATTTTCGCTAACAAACGTACCTCCACCTTGACGGCGAGTAAGCAAGCGTTTTGCTTCTAAACGTTGTATCGCTTCTCGGATTGAAGGACGAGACACATCGAACTGTTTCGCCAATTCGCGCTCAGGCGGCAACTGCTGCCCTGGAGCCAGTGTTCCTTCCACAATCAACCTTTCTAACTCTTGTTCGATTACATCGGAGAGTTTTGGCTGACGAATCCTTTGATAAGCCATAGTTTGTTGTTCTTCTTTTTCTTCGCTGACAATTGGTAATACCAATTTTAAGTTGGGCAGAAACTAACATAATTAAAACGCCACTGTCCAGCGTAAAATTGACCTGCATCATAGAACGCAGTATGAATTAACCACGATTTAACAAATAAAAATTAAAACAGCAACCAAGTTGGTCTTACCATTTACAGCGCTAATACTTTTGGGGAGTATTCGTGCTAGAAAATTTCAGGATAAAAATGAATTGTTTCAGAAAGACTAGCCTAATTCGGTCAAAAATCGAACCGATCGCACATTTGGGAGGGAAGTTCTGTTCACAAGCTTTAATATCTAAATGTTTGATAAGCTCGTCACACTCTCGATTTATTGACGTCCGCCCGCCAACCACTTTCTTTACATCGCAACAACAAAAATTCACAAGTGGTTATGCTAAACGTTGATTAAGCAAGGCTCTGTAATTAACAGAGCCATGAAGAATATGAGGAATTAGAAGCGCAATTTACCTTTAAATTTTGTCCAGTCGAAGACCAAACCTGGGTCTGTTTTGCGTAAAGGTGCTATGTATTGATGACCAGTGATACGTTCATTAGTGATCTGAGGAAAGCTTGACACCAGCGTTTCAGTTAGCTCAGTCAAGGCTTGATACTGCTGCTCTGTGTAAGCAACAAAGTCGCTGCCCTCTAATTCAATACCAATAGAGTAATCATTACATCTTTCACGACCAGCAAAGCTCGATTGGCCTGCATGCCAAGCCCTGTCGAGGAAAGAAACAAACTGCACCACTTCACCATCGCGACGAATTAAGCAGTGAGCCGATACACCCATTTGATGAATCACTTTGAAAAACGGGGATTCCGCTGGATCGAGATTACCCGTAAAGAACTGCTCGATATAAGGCCCACCAAATTGCCCCGGTGGTAGGCTAATATTGTGGACCACCAGCAGAGAGATATCATCGACACTCGGCCGAGCGTCAAAATAAGGCGAAGGTACATGCCGAGCGTTTTCGTACCATCCTTTGGAGCAGATCGTCATCTTGGTCTCGCTTTCTTTTTTTGCTAGCGCGGTAGATTGTGACCTTACCCATAGAGCAGTAGCGCTAGCCTCTTTAATTTGAAGTTAAGCAAGAGTATCATTCCATTCCCACTCCCTTTCAAGATTAGATTTGCGATGAAAAACACACATAACAGCCACCAACGCCTTGACTACTTAAAAGAGCAGCTGCCACTAGAGATCACTCGTGCAGTCGCAGAAGCAATCAAAGAAGACCTTGGCGGTACACTGGATCCAGCGGCTGATATTACGGCAAGTCTAATCCCAGCTGACGCTATCAACAGCGCAACCATCATCACTCGTGAACACGGCGTATTCTGTGGTAAAGCATGGGCTGATGAGGTGTTTAAGCAGCTAGGCGGTGAAGTGACTATCGAGTGGAACGTAGAAGATGGTGATAAGGTTGAACCAAACCAAACGCTTTGTACCCTAACCGGACCAGCGCGCGCACTATTAACTGGTGAGCGTAACGCAATGAACTTCATTCAAACGCTATCAGGCTGTGCAACAGCAACCGCCATCTATGCTGACAAAATCAAACACACAGAGTGCCGCCTGTTAGATACTCGTAAAACTATCCCAGGCCTACGTAGTGCACTAAAATACGCTGTGGCTTGTGGTGGCGGATTCAACCACCGTATCGGTGTTTTCGATGCCTACTTAATCAAAGAAAACCACATCATCGCATGTGGCGGCATTGAAAAAGCTATCTCAACAGCAAAAGAGCTAAACCCTGGTAAGCCGGTTGAAGTTGAAACTGAGAGCCTAGAAGAGCTAGAGCAGGCTATCAACGCGGGCGCAGACATCATCATGCTAGACAACTTCACCACTGACATGATGCGTGAAGCAGTGAAGATCAACGCAGGCCGTGCTGCACTAGAAAACTCTGGTAACGTGACACTAGACACCATCGCTGAGTTCGCTGAAACGGGCGTTGATTACATCTCTGTCGGTGCACTAACTAAGCACCTGAAAGCAATGGATCTATCAATGAGATTCAAAGCGTAATTTACTGAATAGTAAATAGTTTCTATAAAGGCACTGTTGATGACAGTGCCTTTTTATTGCCTTAATTATCAGTATTTCAAAGTGTTATTTAAGTTGATCGCATAAATTTGCGCGCTATATGCAACAGCGATTCAATAAATTCAAAACCACTCGCGACCGCACCTGAACACCATTCCACTTCCCCACCTCGACTTCTATGCTCTCTACCATCTTGTACTTGCACTGAAACAAACTAAAGAGTGGAATGAAAAGAATGAACAAAAGAACAAATCAGAAAGGTTTCACGCTGATTGAATTGATGATTGTGGTGGCAATCATTGGTACTTTATCTGCGATTGCTCTTCCTGCATACAAAAATTATGTTGCCAAAAGTGAAGTTGCATCGGCAATAGCAACAATGAAAGCTTTATTAACACCAGCAGAACTTATATATCAAGAAAATGGAAAATTAGCTTTAAACACGTCAGTTAGTGATTTAGGTATCTCTGCAGGTTCAAACATTTTAGGAACGATAAGTGTTCCAAGTGAGAACAATTTAAAGTTCCTATTTGGCTCAAATAGCGCCCTCAATAATGCATACCTAACCTACTCCAGAACAGATTCTGGTTGGACATGTTCAGCAACCTCTGCAGGTGTGAGTAACCTACCAACTTTAGATAGCTGCCCATAATGCTAACCAAACTTCCTACAATTCTCCGTCAGGCTGATTTACTTAGCCTGACTCAAGAACAAGCCGTGGCGGAACATATACAAGCTTCAGGTATTTCGACACCTGAAGCTTTACTCGCTCTTGATCTCTTCACAGGCGACTCCCTAGCACACAATATACAAGCCATCTTCGGCTTGCCGTTAGTTCAACTGGGCAACACAGATTATAAAGATTTGTGTGACCAATTAGGGCTTCGCGAGCTGATAACCAAATACCGTGCAGTTCCGCTCTCAGTCTCTAACTCGACGCTCACACTTGCTTCCGCCGACCCTACTGACTTACAAGCTGAAGATGATTTTCGCTTTGCAACCGGGTTACAGATAGAGCTGGCTGTCGCCAATTACTCAGAACTGGAAGGTGCGATACGCAAGCTGTATGGACGCTCTATTTCCGGGCAAGACTCCAAACGCAAAGAGATCACCCAAGATGAACTGGCTAACCTAGTTGAAGTATCTGACGACGAACTCGCATCGATTGAAGACCTTAGTCAAGACGACTCTCCAGTTAGCCGGTTTATCAATCAGATACTGGTCGATGCAGTACGTAAAGGTGCTTCCGATATCCATTTTGAGCCTTATGAAGAGCACTACCGTGTTCGTCTGCGTTGTGACGGTATATTGGTTGAGATCCAGCAACCCGCTTCTCACCTGAGCCGACGTTTATCCGCCCGTTTAAAAATTCTCGCTAAGCTTGATATTGCTGAGCGTCGCTTACCTCAAGATGGACGAATAAAACTGCGCCTGAATGACGAACTCGCGATTGATATGCGCGTCTCTACATTGCCAACCCTATGGGGCGAGAAGATCGTTTTACGGCTACTCGATAGCAGCGCAGCGAACCTCGATATCGACAAGCTCGGTTACAGCGACGATCAAAAAGCCCTCTACATGAATGCACTAAAACGCCCGCAAGGAATGATCTTAATGACTGGCCCTACAGGCAGCGGGAAAACCGTCTCGCTTTATACTGGCCTTCGAGTATTGAACACCACGGAACGTAATATCTCCACCGCAGAAGATCCGGTAGAGATTAACCTATGTGGTATCAACCAAGTGCAAGTAATGCCAAAGATTGGCTTTGGATTCGCTGAAGCCCTGCGATCATTTTTACGACAAGATCCAGATGTGGTGATGCTCGGTGAGATCCGTGATTTAGAAACCGCAGAGATCGCCATCAAAGCGTCACAAACCGGTCACTTAGTGCTTTCAACGCTCCACACAAACTCTGCGGCAGAAACGGTGACCCGACTCGCTCATATGGGGATTGAACCCTTTAATCTAGCCTCATCGTTGAGCTTGATCATTGCCCAGCGACTGGCAAGACGCTTGTGCAATCAATGCAAAACCGTTGACGACTCACCAGATATCTTCCTGCGTCACTCCATCCCAAACAACAAAACCATTTATAGGGCTAATCCACAAGGGTGTAATGAGTGCAATCAAGGCTATTCAGGACGGGTCGGTATTTATGAAGTGATGCCATTCACCGACAAACTCAAAAATAGCCTTATCAGCAAACCGAATGCACTGGAGATAGAAGACCTCGCTCGCCGAGAAGGGATGCGTACACTGCAAGAGTCAGGATTAGACAAGCTACTTGAAGGCAGCACCAGCTATCAAGAACTGCAACGTGTTCTATACCTATAGTCTATTGGAGCTTCAATGAACACTAAACCTAAGCAATCTCAATTAAAAAGCTACCACTGGAAAGGCCTCAACAGCTCTGGCAAAAAAGTGTCAGGGCAAACCGTAGCGCTTACTGAATTAGAGGTGCGTGAAAAGCTCAAAGACCAGCACATCCAGATAAAAAAAATCAAAAAGAAAAGTATCTCAGCACTAACGCGTTTAACCCATCGAGTTAAATCTCGAGATATAACCGTATTGACCCGCCAGCTTGCGACCATGCTAGGAACCGGAGTCCCAATTGTGCAGGCGATTAAATTGGTCTCAGATAATCATCGTAAAGCTGAAATGAAATCTATACTGTCACACATCTGTAAAGGTGTCGAAGCTGGTACACCTATATCCAAAGCGATGCGAACCGCGAGCCGCCACTTTGATGATCTTTATACCGATTTAGTCGCAACGGGTGAGCTCTCGGGTAACCTCGCGCAAGTATTTGAACGCCTAGCGACATATCGAGAGAAGAGTGAACAGCTCAAGTCTAAGGTCATCAAAGCGCTCATCTATCCTGCAATGGTGGTTACTGTCGCACTCACAGTCTCTTATTTAATGCTGACCATGGTGATACTGCAAATCCTAATGACTAAAAGTTATCAAAACCATAACAAGCTTATGAATTTGAACGATTTAAATAGCTTTCGTTGCGTTTTTTTACGTTTACAATAATCACTTTGACTTCTACATTTATTATTAGTTGTCAATTTATGAGGTTTGGTTGTGAATGTAAAAACACTGAATGAGCTTTCTTTATTAAAAACTGCACTGTCAGTCGAATACTCTAACTACCTAACACTTGCTGCTGAATCCTCCATCAATCCAAGGAGCAAGCGGTCAGTGTTGAATGTTTATGCAGCTTACTGCTACTTGGTCAAACAAGGTAACTACAGTGCACTGGAAATACTGAATGATTCAAGCTCACTTAATGCACACTTCCAGTCGCTCATTGGCTTTGTTTATAACAATGATGATATCACTATCGAGCGTAGATATGAGATTGGTAATCGACTCAAAATTCTTTTCTTCTACATTGCGCAAGATAAACATTTAACTCTTGATGAAGTAAAGCTTTCGAACTTAACAATCACAGAAGAGGCTTCGAGTTGTCTAGCTCAGTTCAGAGAGCTTAATATAGATAAATCAAAATCTGACTACCTTGATGGTTGGCAGGTGCTATCAAAAGAAGGCAAGGAACATGAGGCTCATCTGGATACGCTTTATGTTAATTTTGGCGAGGCGTTTACAAACAAGGTTCATCTAGCCCTTAAAAACTATGCTTTTACACAAAAATCATCATCTTTGAACCGTGTATTAAATGAATTCAAAAGACTCTTTGTGGGCATCGCCACGGTTTATAACGACCGAGACGGACTAACAATAGAAACCCTTCTAAGTCGTAATTATGTGCAGCTACTTTTCCATAAGGTGTTTAAAGTGCTATTTGTGCGCTCCCAAGCAGCCCATCACAGCCCAAAAGATTTTCATACTAGGTGGCGAAATGCCATTACCTATTATACCGAGTGCTTTATCAACACGGGTGTTTTTGCTGAGCCTCACAAACCATTCATCGCTCCAGACTGGAAAGACCCAAAAGATGCAGCACCCACCTTTTCAATTGGTGGCAATGCTACGCAGCTAGAAAACCTTCGGTGGTTTGCTAACATTCCACTCAAAATTAAAGATGAAGAGGCTGTTTCAATTATTCAGCAACGTGTAGACCGAGACATGACGCATGTCAGGCATGTGTGTCTCTTGAAATTTGAAGAGCTTTTAGAGCGAGAAGATAGAAATAAAGCTTTTCAGAGCACTGGCTTAGTTAAACCATTGAGCGGCACGGCAGGCTATGAAAAATATAAGAACTTTGTCGGTGAAGATAAGTTAGATAATACAGTAGCAACCTTTTATGCGCACGGCATCGCTGCAAAAGACCGTTCCTATTTATCATTTTTGGGATTTATTGGAAATGCTAGTCAGTTCAACACAGAGTTAAATCTACCAAACGGTTCAACACTGAACGTTCTTTTGACGCTTCTTGTTATTGAGCATCCTCTGATAACGCCGTCTTGGTTAGCAAAATGGGACTTGTTTGATGTAAATGGCAATATGGTGGGCTATAAGCAAGTTGGTAATCAGCACATTGCGGTCAGTTACAAATCACGCAAAGGGTCTACCAATGCGCAGCAAGAAGTAGTGCTCAATGAGTTTTCTAAATCTATAGTTGAGTTCCTGATACAACATACTCGTATGAGCCGTGAATACCTTAAGCAAAAAGGGAATGTGAATTGGCGAAAGATGATTTTGACTGCAACCGCTACCAATGTGATATGTCCAAGCAATCTCAATATGAATCTTTATAAAGCAAATGATTTTTATAATTGGCTTCAAAGTGAAACACTCTTTGATAAGAGCAGCGACATAACCTTGGAAGATGCCCAAGCCATTTCCGATATCCATTCGTTACGTTCCATTAGACGACACCGAGGCTTTCAAATTTATTTGGAAACACGTTCAATGGATGCCGTTGCCGAGGCGCTTGGTCATGAAAAGAAGGATGCAAACCTACTGACATCTTACCTTCCTAAGCCGTTAATGGACTTCTTTAATGCACGTTGGATACGTCAGTTCCAGAACGCTATTTTACTTGAAGCCATGAAAGATTCAGTACATCAACTTGATGCAGTAAACATAAGTGCTCAAGACATTGAGGAGTTCTTGAGTAATCACGGCATAAGCAACATTCCAGAGCACTTCGATCATGGTTTTACTCAGCAGACGACTGATGACAGTGAAGTTTCAGAATCGTTAGGGTTTAACCAGTTGACATACACTATATCGACATCACTTTTGCAGTTGTTGATGGCGATACGCTTTGTTGTTGAGAGTAGTGATGATGAGGAGTCTTTTTTAGATATTGTTGCTCACTGGTATCAATC
Source organism: Pseudomonadota bacterium (assembly GCA_036126475.1). Lineage (GTDB taxonomy): Bacteria > Pseudomonadota > Gammaproteobacteria > Enterobacterales > Vibrionaceae > Vibrio. The sequence goes on from JAYYSE010000126.1 coordinate 51,790, forward strand.
AGCGGTGTTTGTTTTAGATACCCTGAGTTCAGGCAAGCATAGTGCGGATGATGATTTGATGGGAATGCTTGATATTGCAACCAATAACACACTAGATACTGACTCGATTAAGGGAGCGCTGCTATGTTAAGTGTTGCTATCGACAACTCCTCTATTGCTAACCTCATTGAAAACATCGTGGAAGACCATTCGGTTCTAGATGGTTTAAGTGCTGAGACTCTTGAAGATATTATCAATTTCTCAGTAGCAAATGATGACTATCGAGCATTAGATATCATCACGAATATCCATACTGGCATCTACAGTTACGATGACCGACAGCCCGATTGGTTAGAATCCAGCTTTCCTGAAAACAAGTGGGTACTAACATTTGGCAAAAAACCAAAAACGATACATTGGGACTCGGTTTACTTAGATGACGGTAAGAAACTCACGGATAAAAAACACCAAAAGCTGTTAAACAGCTTTAAATACTGGATTACGGCAGCAGATAATCCATTTGAAAATGGTGGAAAGATTATCAGTCCAATAACTGCTTACCACAAAGTTAACAAAGTTATCGCTCTTATCAATGCTATCTTGCTGCACTCGAAAGAATTGAGGTTGGCAAAATATCACCTTCTGAATGTGAATGATGACTTCTGGTTGAACATCTTGACGAAATGCGCCGAGCACGGAAGTTTTCAAGGTGTGTATGAGATTGATAAGCATACCAAAGTATTACTTGATACCGCTTCTCAGAGTGTTTCTGATGCAGACGCACAAACGTTTAAAGATAAGTTCCCTTACGTTACACAAGACATTGCGCAAGATGAAAGTTTCTTATGTCTAGCAGAGAGAGAAAAGGCGTGCGCTTGGCTCTTTGAACAAGGCTATTATTACGTTGGAGTACAAATAACATACACTGGCAGAAGTTCTATACTGGGTGAGTTGTTATTTAAAGGTAAGATGCTTTACCACGACATAAATATTCCCAACTACGCAGAACTTCACCTCAAAGCGCCAATACGATATTCAGAGTATCGTGCAGTTGAGAATCGAGACGTCTCATCAGGTACGAATCAACAGACTATCTCGGCCTACATTGAAGTAATTCGATTGATTCATACCAACCTTGAGCGTGAAGATGCGGCAAGCCCTTCAATCTTGTCCGAGCGTGTCAGCTCAGGTCACATTAGCCAGTTAGTTAGCTTAAAAAAAGCAGGACGCACACGCACCTTGCCGCCTACCTTTGTGTTTAATTTAATTCGTCAGTGCTATGAGTTTGCCAAAGAGCATCTACCTAAAGAGGAAGGCGCTGTTACTTTACTGGATGAAATATTAACACTGCTACCTACAGCAAGAAGCAAATCCGCGGCAAGAAACTCCAACACACTCCGCCCAAAAGAAACAACTCTAGCTTGGAATGAAGAGTTGCATCGAGAGATGTCTAGTTCGGAGCGAGGGTACTGGTTTCAAACGGAGGCAATCAACTGTCTGAGTCGTGAATACCTTAAAAAGGGGGTAAAGCAGGTTCAAGCCTTTGCTGAAAGTGTTGAAAATCGCTTTAAGCGGATTCGAGCTAATGAGAGCTTGTTTGATTTGTTCTCTGTACTGCAAGGGGCAATACAAGTCTTAGTGGGTGCAATCATGGCTCGAAGACAAGATGAATTAATCAAGTTGAAGTCACATGGCAACCTTTCACCTAATGTAAGTCCCTTTTCAGAAACGGGTGCAAAAACAGAGTACAACCTGATATTTAAGGTAAAAAAAACTGGCTCAAAAGGGGTAAACGCAACAATAGAAAGACCAATTCCCTTATCTATCGCAAGGTTCATTTGGCAACTGGAGCAATTTAACATCAAAGCGAGTGAGTTGGAGTTATGCAAAGGAAAGTTATCTTTGTTTAACAACCTCGATTCAAAGAACTCGCAGTTAAATCAGGTTACTTACAAGACATATAATGCTCACCTTGATGCCTTATGTGATTACTTAGAAACGGACTTGGTGGAATACGACAACGGAGGGTATCGCCGTAATTATGTCCGTCAGCACCAATTGAGACGCTTCTTTGCTATGGCATTCTTTTGGTCAAAAGGATTTGATGGAATGGACGCTCTGCGCTGGATGCTCGGACATTCAGATATGGAACACTTATACCATTATATCTCTGAGTCGGAAACTGGGGCGGTACTAAACGGAGCTAAAGCCAGTGGAATTGTTCGTGGTGTGGTCGATTCCACCTCTGAACTTGCGAAGCTAGAAGGAATCGAAGAGGTTCGCAAAATCATTGCAGAACGCCTGACAGGTGATAGTTCAACACCCATAACGATAGAGTCAGTGAGTGAAGCCGCAGAAGATTACGATGATGAGTCTTATCTAACCGTCCCTCATATAAGCCAACTTCAAAAAGAGCAGGACATTGAAACAGAGGTTATTAAGCTTTTAGAGGAAGGTCGAATCACACTTGAGCCTGAGTTCTTAACCATCGAAGATGGTGATGGAAATACAACTCAAACCTTTAATCTAATTTTAAAAATCAAAGACCTTGATTGAGGGTTAGGATAATGAAAGTTTTAGAGAAAAATCAAACCAAGGTACTTGAAACAGAAAAGCTCTTGAGGGAAATAATCACATCTCCCGCTGAGTTTAAAAATGATGAAGAACTATTAAAGGCGCTCAAGTCTCAATCTGGTATCGCTAAATATCAGAATCAAGAGCGTAATATCACATCATGCTCATTAAACACGGTCAAAAGCATCTCAGAAGCACTTCTGGAAAGAGGCTTCTTATCATTAGATGAGCTTCGTCTTAATGCAAAACTGGCGGTAGAGGCTGTACATCACAATGAGAAAGCTTCTAAAGGAAACAAGCAAACTGTCGTGGGTTTAAAGCACAAAGTCGCTGAGCTTGAATCAGAGCTAGATGCAGCGCAGCGCAGCAATTCGTTACTGACCGTTATGGTTTCAGAGTTGCGTTCTAGATTAAAGCAACTAGCGAATCATGAAGGAACAGTAGAAGAACGACAGGAGCTTTATCGAGAGCACAATAGAAAGATTGAAGCGCAGATGAACTTCACTTTGAATGGAGAGCTATGATGGCGGTTCGTAAGCTTAAAAACTTTGAGCAATGGAGTCATCTTGGGTTTGATGGGGAGCTTGTCTTTCGTAAGCCACTGGATATTCCTTTCGTAACCTACAGTAATCATACTCCTTGCTATGAAGCCAATGCCTACATCCACAGTTTGATTGTGAGAAACTTAAAAAGTGACACTATTCGAGGATATGCCCACGATATCATCCACTTGGTTCACTTTATTGAAAAACAGCCATTATTGAGCCAATTTAGTCAACTTACTGATGCAACATTCACTCTTTTCGTTCAATCACTACAGGCGGAGAGAACACCACTTGGCGAACTAAAACGCAAGAATAACTCCGTTATAAAGATTGCGCATACCTGTTTGGATTTTTTGCAGTTTATCCAAGAGTTTCATGATTTGAGTGCTTTCATTGGCAAAGATAAAGGTAACTCAATTCAGATACTTGAGAAGCATTACAAACGCAAACAGGAAGGCTATAAAGGGTTCATTGAAGGCACTAAAATTACGCATTCTGCTGTACCAACTAAAGACGAGATAAAGAAACGTCACCCTGTTTCAGAAGATGATGCCTTGCGAGTGTGGGAGCATATAAAGACCCAGAAAAACAAAGACAAACGCAGAAGAGACATGGCGTTATATACTGCAATGGAGCAGTTGGGTGGTCGAGT
>JAYYSE010000127.1:0-13320 GCA_036126475.1 Pseudomonadota bacterium
GCTAGGGCCAATGTACTGGAAGAAGCCCAGTGTCGAAAGTTTGAGTCTGGTTGCTGCACCCGTAAAGCAAAGCAATGGCAGAGTGGTAATTACCCCTGCAGCGACCAGCAGTAAATTTAGCTGCATTGGATTCGCCAAAAAGTCTGACGTTGCTGTGTCTGCAATAAATAACAAGTAGATCGCCGCCGCTGGCAGCATCACTAAAGTCTCAATAAATAAGCCAGTCTGCGCTTCTAGATTCACTTTCTTACGTAGCAAACCATAGACACCAAAAGAAAAGGCCAGTGCAATAGCGACAACTGGAATCGAACCAAAGGCGATTAGCTGGATAAGCACACCGATAGCCGCAAGCGCCACCGCACACCATTGAAGTTTTCTCAGACGCTCACCAAGGAAGAACATCCCAAGCAATACGTTAATCAAAGGGTTGATGTAGTAGCCGAGGCTGGCATCCAGCATATGATTGGCATTGACTGCCCAGATGAAGATCAGCCAGTTGGCACCCACCAACAGAGAGGTTGCTACCAAAAACATCATTTTGGGTTTTGAAGTCAGAGTATCGCGCACTTTGCGCCAACCACGACCAACGTGCAGCAGTACAGCGAGTAGGAAAAAGGACCATACTACACGGTGGCTCAGGATCTCGAGAGGGGATACTTCACTGAGAGATTTGAAGTATATGGGAGCGATTCCCCACATGGTGTACGCGCCAATCGCAAGCAGTATTCCTTGGCGTGTACGCTGTTGTTCGTCTTGTGTCATGTCACTTTCTCTGGCACGAAGTGCCTATTAATAGAATTTATATTGAGAGTTGGTCAGTATAGGAGCGTTAACCCTTTTCACCTAACAATTTGCGGTTTAATTCGCCAGCATTCCACTCTACAATGTGCGACTTGCTTGCCAATGCTGCATGCTGACTTTAATACCTCGATTAGGAACCACAATGACCGCCACTCTGATTGCTGAGCAAACACCAACTCCCGCGAATGATGCGCAAAACATCCTCGAAGATGTATTTGGCTATCAAAGCTTTCGCGATGGTCAGCAAGAGGTCATTGATTTGGCTGTTCAAGGCCGAGATAGCTTGGTGATCATGCCGACGGGTGGTGGTAAATCCTTGTGTTACCAGATCCCTGCTTTAGTCCGTGAAGGGCTGACTTTGGTTATCTCACCGCTTATCTCGTTGATGAAAGACCAAGTCGATCAGTTGAAAGCCAATGGTGTGGCAGCCGAGTGTATTAACTCTTCCATGCCACGTGACCAGCTGCTGAGTGTGTTTAATCGCATGAACTCAGGCCAGCTCAAGATGGTTTATGTATCACCAGAACGTGTGTTGATGCGTGATTTCATTGAACGCCTACAAGGGTTGCCACTTTCGATGATTGCGGTCGATGAGGCGCACTGTATCTCTCAATGGGGGCACGACTTCCGCCCGGAATACGCGTCATTAGGTCAGTTGAAACAGTATTTCCCGCATGTGCCTTACATGGCGCTGACGGCAACGGCTGATGATGCAACGCGCAAAGATATTGTCTCGCGTCTACAGCTGGTGGATCCACATACCTACTTGGGCAGCTTTGACCGTCCTAATATTCGCTATAACCTTGTTGAGAAACACAAACCAGTGTCTCAGGTAGTTCGCTACCTAGAAACTCAGAAAGGCAATTGCGGCATCATCTACTGTGGTAGCCGTAAAAAAGTTGAGATGGTTACCGAGAAGCTGTGTAACAACGGTATTCGTGCTGCGGGTTATCACGCGGGTATGGACACCGACGAGCGCGCTTACGTTCAAGAAGCCTTCCAGCGTGATGACATCCAGATCGTCGTCGCGACGGTGGCGTTTGGTATGGGTATCAATAAGCCTAACGTACGCTTTGTGGTGCACTTTGATATCCCACGTAACATTGAGTCTTATTATCAAGAGACTGGCCGTGCAGGCCGTGATGGCTTGCCTGCTGAAGCGATGATGCTGTTTGACCCGGCAGATATGGGTTGGCTTCGTCGTATGCTGGATGAGAAAGAAGAAGGTCCGCAAAAACAAGTAGAGATGCACAAGCTAAATGCGATGAGTGCTTTTGCTGAAGCGCAAACTTGTCGTCGTCAGGTGCTGCTCAACTACTTTGGCGAATATCGTGAGAAGCAATGTGGTAACTGCGATATATGCTTAGATCCGCCAAAACACTTTGATGCGACCCAAGAGGCGCAGAAGGCGTTGTCTTGTGTGTACCGTGTGAATCAGTCGTTTGGTATGGGCTATGTCGTTGAAGTGATGCGTGGTATGCAGAACATCCGCGTGCGCGATAATGGTCACGATAAGCTCTCAACTTACGGTATTGGCCGCGACCATAGCCATGATTATTGGATTAGTATCTTCCGTCAGCTCATTCATAAAGGCTTGTTGTTCCAAAATATCACTCGTAACTCAACCTTACAGTTAACTGAAGAGGCGCGTCCACTGCTGCGTGGTGAAATGTCGCTAGAGTTAGCGGTACCTCGTTTAGATACCGCGGTGCGTAACGCTAAGTCAGACAAGCTAAGTAGCAAGAATTACGATAAAAAGCTATTTGCCAAACTGCGTAAGTTGCGTAAGTCGATTGCCGATGAAGATGGCTTACCACCATACGTGGTATTTAGTGACGCAACATTGATTGATATGGCAGAAGTTCTGCCGACTTCTTACGGTGAAATGCTGGCGGTAAATGGTGTGGGCCAGCGTAAGCTCGACAAATATGCCGACCCATTCCTAGATTTGATTCAAGAACACATCACAACACACGGCTAACAACAGAGGTAATAAATGGAATTTGGTTTACGAGAGTATTTAGCAGAAGAAGGGCGCTTATTGGTGATAACACCGAGCTTTGACTTCGACTCTTACCCTGAAATTGGCGAACGCCTTGTTAGCTTGTTATCGGCTACGGTTATTGAAAAGCAGTGGGATGCTGACATGCACTCATGGCTGGTGGATTTTGAAGGGTGCCAGATGTTCTTAAAGTCGGAGCACTACAGTGAATCTGTGTGGTTTGAATCTCTTAGTCCAGAAGCGAGCCGTGAAGAGTTCGATTATCTAGCCGCTTTGTTCAAGCGTGGCTTCTAACTGTTAACATTGCATCTACACCTAGTTTCTCGCTACTGAGCTTCGAACACCACCTAGCAATAAAAGTGAGAGTAAAAGTTTGCGTCTATTCTCACCGTTGCAGCTAAAATTGATTAATGTATAATCGCCCGCCGCTCGATAGAGCAAATGATAGACACATTTTTTATTCACATTATTGGTAAGAGCTTTCTTTATTTCGATAGAGAAATGACTCGATTTGGGTTCCCTCACCCCCAAACCAAACTAAAAAGGTACAGCATGAGTAACTTTACCCCTGCGCAACAGCGCAAAGCCCTAGCATTATTAGTTTTGTTCCACTTAGTGATTATTGCGTCAAGCAACTACTTGGTTCAGCTACCTTTTACCATCTTCGGTATGCACACCACTTGGGGCGCTTTCACTTTCCCATTTATTTTCTTAGCAACAGACTTGACCGTTCGCATTTTTGGCGCTCAGCTTGCTCGTAAAATCATTTTCTTAGTGATGTTGCCTGCACTGGCGGTTTCTTACTTCTTGTCGGTGGTGTTCTTTGAAGGGCAATTCCAAGGTTTTAGCCATCTGGGTGAATTTAACCTATTTGTAGCACGTATCGCTGCTGCAAGTTTTATGGCTTACTTGCTTGGCCAAATCTTAGATGTTCATGTTTTCAACCGCTTGCGCCAGCTTAAGCAATGGTGGATTGCGCCAACCTGTTCAACGCTTTTTGGTAATGCTATCGATACTATCGCGTTCTTTGCGATCGCATTTTACCAAAGCCCAGATCCATTTATGGCTGAACATTGGACTGAGATTGCACTGGTTGATTACGGTTTCAAACTTATCATTAGCCTAGGTTTGTTTGTTCCTATGTACGGTGTGCTTCTGAACTACATCGTTAAGAAGTTAACCGCTGTGAACCCTGACTTTAGAGTGACAGGTGCTAATGTGTGAGGATCAGATTAGAAAGGCATTAGTGCAAAGATAATAAATAGCCCAAGTTAGTAGACTAACTTGGGCTATTTTACTTTTAGTGTCAGATATGATTAGACGAGGCATTCAATAGAAAGTGGCCAGCCAATGTCTGTTTGTCGATTCGATTCAATCTCTAGCTCTGCAGCGGTCAGCGGGTTGTCGGCTAGCCATTGCTTAGAGAGTGTTAGAGTTAGATTATTATCGTCAGCCGTTAGCGCAAACTCAGGCTCTAGCTCTGGATTACGACGATGCGTTAATAGAATCGCTAGACGCAGAATACGTAGGATACGTTTACTGCTTGTGCCTGATACTGCGTGTTGTTCTGGCAGTGATGTTAGCTGTTCACGGTAGCGTCGCGTTAATTCACCTAGGTAGTGTTTCTGTGCGCGGGTGAAACCAGGTAAATCTAGGTTCTGTAGTAGGTAAGCACTGTGTTCACCACCTTTCTTGAAGTCGATGGTTAAACCGATTTCATGAAGTTTGGCTGCAGTTTGCAGTAGGACACCAGCTTGAGGTTCTGACACCCAAGTTTCGCCGCCTGCTTGCTTTAACAGAGTCTGCGCTGCTGCTGCGACTTGGTCACCGTAGCTTACGTCCATCTGGTAACGTGATTGAACGCTCTTGATAGTGCGAGCGCGGATATCGTCTTGGCGAAGCTCATCAACCATTTCGTAGGCAAGGCCTTCACGAAGTGCACCGCCAGCCAGCGTCATCGAATCGATCTTAAGCAGTTCAAAGATAGCAATCAGAATAGAAAGACCGCTAGGGAACACTAAAGCGCGCTCCAGAGTTAACCCTTCTATTTCTAACTCTTCTAAGCGCTCAGTAATCATCGCTTGTTTTTGTAAGCGTTTAAGCTTGGTATGAGTGATAACCTCATCCATGCCTTGCGCTAACATGATTTCTTGCAGTGCTTGAACGGTACCACTGGCACCAACACACACATCCCAACCGATATCTGTGTAGCTCTCTAAAATAGGAGCTAAAGTAGATTTTGCTGCTTCAATCGCGTTATTGAAGTTGGTTGCGGTTAATTGGCGATCTTTAAAGTGGCGCTCAAGCCATGTTACACAACCCATTTTTAGGCTAGTCAGCGCTTTTGCTGAGAAACCTTCACCAATGATCATCTCGGTACTTGCGCCACCAATATCCACTACCAGTCGGCGGCCGCTGCCACCAGAAGTGTGTGCCACGCCTTTATAGATAGTCGCAGCTTCCTCTTCACCGGAGATAACATTGATGTCGTAGCCAAGGATCTGGTTCGCTTTTTCAAGAAAGATATCCACATTGGTTGCGGTACGTAGGGTCGCTGTACCAACAATGCGGATATTTTCTTTCGGAATGTCCTGAAGTCGCTCTGCAAAGAGACTCAAACAGTCCCAACCGCGCTGCATAGCTTCGGTACTAAGCGCATTATTTTCATCTAAGCCTGCAGCTAAACGCACTTTGCGCTTAATCTTAGCCATGGTTTGTACGCTGCCATCGATATGACGCACAACGAGCATATGAAAACTGTTCGACCCGAGGTCGATTGCAGCGTAAAGCGGGGGTGACACTGTTTGATTCATAAGCGACTAAGCTTCCTTGTTGTGACGCGGTTGGCGTGGGCGACGGTTCTGATTTGGTTTACGGTTACCGTTGCGTGAGCCATTGTTGTTTGAGCGGCGTTGTTGCGGGTTACGTGTGCGCAAGCGCAATGGTGCTGGTAGATCTTCTAGCAGTGCAGAAGCGTCGTAGTCAGACACAGGAATAGCGTGCTCAATGTACTCTTCGATTGGTGGCAAGTTGATTGCGTACTCTTCACAAGCAAAGCTGATCGAGTGACCACTTGCACCAGCACGACCTGTACGGCCGATACGGTGAACGTAATCTTCACAGTCGTCAGGTAGATCGAAGTTGAATACGTGCGTTACTTGAGGAATATGTAGGCCACGAGCAGCAACATCGGTTGCAACCAGTAGGTCAACATCACCTTGAGTGAATTGCTCAAGAATCTTTTCACGTTTCTTCTGTGGTACATCACCAGTCAGTAGACCAACACGATGACCATCAGCAGCCAAATGGCCCCAAACTGATTCACACTTATGCTTAGTGTTAGCGAAGATGATAGCGCGCTCTGGCCACTCTTCTTCTACTAGTGTCTGTAACAGTGCCATTTTGTGTTCGTTAGAAGGGTAGAACAACTCTTCTTTAATACGGTGGCCTGTTTTACGCTCTGGCTCAACAACAACATGCTCTGGGTTATGCATGTGTTCGAAAGCCAACTCTTGTACGCGGTAAGACAGCGTCGCAGAGAACAGCATGTTCAAACGATCTTTGGGCTCAGGCATACGACGGAACAAGAAGCGGATGTCTTTAATGAAGCCCAGATCGAACATACGGTCTGCTTCATCAAGTACAACTGCTTGAATGTGGTTAAGGTTAAATACCTTCTGCTTGTAGAAATCGATAATACGGCCAGTGGTACCAATTAGGATATCTGCGCCTTCTTCGATCTTACCGAGCTGCTTGTCGTAGCTTTCGCCACCGTATGCCAATGCTGCTTTGATACCAGTGCTTGCGACTAGAGATTCAGCATCGTTGTAGATCTGAATCGCGAGTTCGCGTGTAGGCGCCATAATAATCGCACGTGGCTGGTTAGGCTTACGCCCTTCATACTCCGGTGTTTTTAGTAGGTGGTTAAAAGTAGCAGTAAGAAACGCAAGCGTTTTACCAGTACCCGTTTGGGCCTGGCCTGCAATGTCTTGGCCGGTGAGCAGTACCGGGAGTGCCAAGGCTTGGATAGGGGTACAATAATCGAACCCTTTTTTCTCCAATCCTTCAATGACTTGCGGATGTAAATCCAAGTCGGCGAACTTTTGCTCTGTGATATGCGTCTTTTTCATTGCTATAGAATATCAGCTTAAGCTTGCAATACGAAAGTAAATACATTCCAATAGGGCATCTATTTACTGGTTATCATCCAACCAGTTCTAAAAAATACATTGGAGTGGAAGATGAGTGATAAGATTTTGCAGCTAACTGATGACGGTTTTGAGAATGATGTGATCAACGCTGCAGGCCCTGTTCTTGTTGATTTTTGGGCAGAATGGTGTGGCCCTTGTAAGATGATTGCGCCGATTCTTGATGAAATCGCAGACGAGTACGAAGGCAAGCTCACTATCGGTAAACTTAATATCGACCAAAATGCTGGAACACCACCAAAGTTTGGTATTCGCGGCATTCCAACGCTTCTTCTTTTCAAAGATGGCGGCGTAGCAGCGACTAAAGTTGGTGCATTGTCTAAAACTCAACTTAAAGAGTTCCTAGACGCTAACCTATAATCAGGTGAGCATTTGATAAAGAAACCGTGCAGTTAACAAATGCACGGTTTTGTTTTTTCTAAGCTATAGACTAGTCTTAGTTTTAGTGCTAATTTATCGCACGTTAATTGAACGAATTTCTCTTCTTGGTCGATCCTGTGACCGAATCCCTCTTAACTAGAAAACAGATCTTATTTTGACTAAACAAGCATCCACCACAATGAACCTTACAGAACTGAAGAACAGACCTGTGTCTGAACTTGTTAAACTTGGCGAAAGCCTAGGCCTTGAAAACCTAGCTCGTTTAAGAAAACAGGACATTATCTTCGCTATCCTTAAAGCACATGCAAAAAGTGGTGAAGACATCTTCGGTGACGGTGTTCTTGAAATTCTGCAAGACGGTTTTGGTTTTCTTCGTAGCGCAGACAGCTCGTACTTAGCGGGTCCTGATGATATCTACGTATCACCAAGTCAGATTCGTCGTTTCAACCTACGTACTGGTGACTCAATTGCCGGAAAGATTCGCCCTCCTAAAGATGGCGAACGTTACTTTGCTCTACTTAAAGTAAACACGGTAAACCACGATAAACCAGACAACGCTCGTAACAAAATCCTTTTTGAAAACCTTACCCCTCTACATGCTAACGAACGCATGGTTATGGAGCGTGGTAATGGTGCGACAGAAGATATCACAGCTCGTATTCTTGACCTTGCATCTCCAATTGGTAAAGGTCAGCGTGGCTTGATTGTTGCTCCGCCAAAAGCGGGTAAGACAATGCTTCTGCAAAACATCGCGCAAAGCATCGCTCACAACCATCCTGAGTGTGAACTAATGGTTCTACTTATCGATGAGCGTCCGGAAGAAGTAACAGAAATGCAGCGCCTAGTTAAAGGTGAAGTAGTTGCTTCTACATTCGATGAGCCAGCATCCCGCCACGTACAAGTAGCAGAAATGGTTATCGAAAAAGCGAAGCGTCTTGTTGAACACAAGAAAGACGTGGTTATCCTTCTGGACTCAATCACTCGTCTAGCGCGTGCATATAACACCGTAGTGCCTTCATCAGGTAAAGTACTAACTGGTGGTGTAGATGCAAACGCACTTCACCGTCCAAAGCGTTTCTTCGGTGCCGCTCGTAACGTTGAAGAAGGCGGTAGCTTGACTATCATCGCTACAGCACTGGTTGATACTGGTTCTAAGATGGATGAAGTTATCTACGAAGAATTCAAAGGTACAGGTAACATGGAACTGCACCTTAACCGTAAGATTGCTGAAAAGCGTGTATTCCCTGCGATTGATTTCAACCGCTCAGGTACTCGTCGTGAAGAGCTTCTTACTAAGAACGATGAACTACAGAAGATGTGGATCCTGCGTAAGATTGTTCACCCAATGGGCGAGATCGATGCAATGGAATTCCTTATCGACAAGCTAGCAATGACGAAAACGAATGATGAGTTCTTTGACGCTATGCGTCGTCAGTAATCTTGATTAGCTGATAGTTATTAAAAAGCGCTGCCCTCGGGTAGCGCTTTTTATTTGCATTTTGTAGCGACAGCTTGCAGAATGACCCAAAGTGTTACAAGGAAGTTAAAATGCAACATGGACTGTTGTCATCATTACTCTTGTCTACTTCACTGTTACTTTCACCGGTCGGTATTGTTAATGCCACCGAGATGTCTCCACATACAGTAGAGTCTTGGCTTGAGAATGATCAAGTAAAACTGAAAACTGCTAAATTGCTTGAGCTTGTCGTGCGTGATGAAGTGAATTCGTTACGCTTTGCACTTGAGCGCCTGACATTTCCCCAGCAAGAGGTGGCTCGTTACCAACTCTTGAAGAAGATCGAACAGCAAAAAATCGTACTCACACCGAAGATGTCTATCTTTGTGGAGCAACAGCTCGCTATTACGCCAACCTACCAAGTACTAGAGCGTGGTGATGGCTATGAGTTTACGGTTCCAGCCTTTAATTATCCTTCGATAGCAAACCGCTTAATCAAACAATTCCGTGCTGACCAAAATACATTGGTGTTTGTGCTCGATGCAGAGAAACAGGACCTCAACCTTAAAGAGTGGCTAACTGGCTCTGAGCATCAGGTTCAAACTCGAGAGGCGCTACTCATAAGAGAATTGGATAGCTTGTCGCCTGAGGCCGTGAATTACTTAGCAAAACAGCTAACAGAGTCGCCGATAGTCAGCTGGTTACCCTCTACCGAAGTTGTGGTTCGATTGGCACAGGTGAGCGAAGACCCAGGTGTCTATCAAATCCTCTGGAAGATGAAAGCTGATTATCATAGCCAAGCTGAGTTGGTTCGTCTTGCTGAAGATAAATCCCCATTTGCCTTAGAGCAGGTGATGGCTGCAACGAAAAACCCAAGATTAAAAGAAGAAGCGATTACTTTGCTGACGAGAGTAAACCCACTTTCAGAAGAGGTGAAAGACTTTTTAATTTCTCGCATGGCGATTGCTGATGATGCGCCATTGGTCGCTCGTGAGTTAGCCAAGCAAGGGCACACTAATTGGTTACAAGAGCTAGTGAGTGACAACCCACAAGTCAAAAGCTCAGTGATCCAGCAAGTGCTTCCGTAACTGGCTTTTACCTCTCAATAACCTTACTAAAAAGGGGGATCTCACGATGCCCCTTTTTGATATACTGAGCGCAGAATAATCAGCATGTAGAAGTTCTATGAGTTTTAAAGATTTACGTGATTTTATCGACCATCTTGAAAGCATTGGTCAGTTGAAACGCATTTCTCACCCAGTCGACCCAGACTATGAAATGACCGAAATTAGCGACCGTACTCTACGTGCTGGTGGTCCGGCTCTTCTGTTCGAGAATCCGGTAGGTTATGACATACCTGTTTTGACCAACCTATTTGGTACTCCTAATCGTGTAGCGATAGGCATGGGCCGTCAGGAAGTTAAAGAACTGCGCGAAGTGGGCAAGCTATTGGCTTACTTAAAAGAGCCAGAGCCGCCGAAAGGTTTTAAAGACGCGATTGATAAGTTACCCGTGTTCAAACAGGTATTGAACATGCCAGCTAAGCGTCTTCGTAAAGCAGCATGCCAACAAGTCGTGTGGCAAGGCGACGAGGTGGATCTCGATAAAATCCCAGTAATGAGCTGTTGGGCCGACGATGTCGCGCCACTACTGACTTGGGGTTTAACGGTTACCCGAGGCCCGAATAAGAAACGCCAAAACTTAGGCATCTACCGCCAACAAAAGATTGGTAAGAACAAAATTATCATGCGTTGGTTAGCTCACCGTGGTGGTGCGTTGGATCTGCGTGACTGGGCTGAACAGAACCCAGGTAAGCCGTTCCCAGTATCTGTCGCGTTTGGCGCAGATCCTGCAACGATTCTTGGCGCGGTAACGCCAGTGCCAGATACCTTATCAGAATACGCGTTTGCAGGTCTGCTACGCGGTAGCAAAACTGAAGTGGTTAAATCGATCAGTAATGATCTAGAAGTCCCGGCGAGTGCTGAAATCGTGATGGAAGGCTACATCGATCCGAATGAATTTGCTGACGAAGGGCCTTACGGTGATCACACCGGTTACTACAACGAGAAAGAAAAGCACAACGTGTTTACCATTACTCATGTAACCATGCGTGAGAACCCGATTTACCACAGTACATACACAGGTCGCCCACCAGATGAGCCAGCGGTACTGGGGGTTGCATTGAATGAAGTGTTTGTTCCTATTCTTCAAAAGCAATTCCCGGAGATAGAAGATTTCTATCTACCACCTGAAGGTTGTTCGTATCGAATGGCAGTGGTGACCATGAAGAAGCAATATCCTGGCCATGCTAAACGAGTGATGATGGGGGTATGGTCTTTCTTACGTCAATTCATGTACACCAAATTTGTATTGGTGTGTGATGAGGATGTTAACGCTCGTGATTGGTCGCAAGTTACTGCTGCTATGTGCAAACATATGGATCCGTCTCGTGATACCTTGATGATAGAGAACACGCCAATTGATTCGTTGGACTTTGCATCACCGGTCGTTGGGTTAGGTTCTAAGATGGGCTTAGACATCACTAAGAAGTGGGAGGCTGAGTTAGCGTTGTCGCCTGATGTGCAATCTCCAGCAGAAAACAGTGATCATATCGAAGGTGGTTTGGCTGAATTAACCAAAGCTCACCCTGAAATTCTTGATATTCATCTGCAGAACGATAATGCCAGCATGATTGTGGTATCAATAGATAAACAAGCTGCAGGTAATGGCAAGAAAATCATGGAAGCGGTTTGGTCTCAATTTGATGAGAATAAATTCGTTATCGCCTGTGATGGCGATGTTAATGTGAGTGACTGGAACGACATCATCTGGGCAGTAACCACTAGAATGGACCCAGCGAGAGATACCTTGTTCCTTAAGGATGAAACAGGGCACTCCAAAATGGGTCTCGATGCCACCAATAAGTGGGAAGGTGAGTGTTTGCGTGAGTGGGGCGTTCCAATTACAAAAGACCCTGAACTGGTCAAAAAGATTGATAGCATCTGGGAACAACTAGGAATTTTATGAGCTACCAAGTAGTCTTATATCCAGAAAACATCAGTTTCACCGTAGAAAAAGGGCAAACGGTCTTGGATGCTGCGCTCAACAGCGATATCTATTTCCCTAACCGTTGCCAAGTTGGCGCATGTGCTATGTGCATGTGCAAAAAATTAGAAGGGCAAGTGAGTTACCACCTTGAACCCATGCTCACAGAGAAAGAGCAGCAACAGGATTGGATGTTCGCTTGCCAAGCATTTGCAGAAAGTAATTTAGTTCTAACCTTTGCCGATTAAGGGTTAGTGAGAGGAAGAACATGACTATTAAATGTAAAGTTAAGTCTATCGAGCCTTTGGCTTGTAACACTTACCAAATCCTGCTTCATCCAGAGACACCAGTTGCCTTTAAAGCTGGTCAGTACCTGATGGTTGAAATGGGTGACAAAGATAAGCGTCCATTTTCAATTGCGAGCAGCCCTTGTCGCCATGAAGGTGAGCTAGAATTACACATTGGTGCTGCTGAACACAATGCTTATGCATTAGAAGTGGTTGAAGCAATGAAAAAGGCACAAGCTGAAGATGGCGATATTGCGATTGACGCGCCACACGGTGATGCGTGGATTAAAGAAGAGAGCGAACGCCCTCTACTATTGATTGCTGGTGGTACGGGTTTTAGCTACGTACGTTCGATCCTGGATCACTGCATCGCACAAAACAGCAAGAAAGAGATTCACCTTTACTGGGGTGCAAAAGACGAGTGCCAGTTATACGCGAAGGAAGAGCTTGTTGATATTGCAGAAAAGCATAGCAATGTCCATTTCGTACCTGTAGTAGAAGAGGCGCCGGAAGTTTGGCATGGCCAAACTGGTAATGTGCTTGAAGCAATTACACAAAGCTTCGAATCACTGGCTGATTTTGATATCTATATTGCAGGTCGCTTTGAAATGGCGGGCGCAGCAAGAGACCTATTTACACAAAGTAAAGAAGCAAAACGTGACCATATGTACGCAGATGCTTACGCGTTTATCTAATAATTCCTTTAGATTTAGTGCAAAAAGAGAGCAGAAATGCTCTCTTTTTTATATTTAGGCGAACTATTAGACAGTTAACCTCTATTTATTCATTTTTTATGAAAAAGTAGTTGCTAAGTTGAAAGGGTTCCCTATAATGCGACCCCACTGAGACGGCAGGCGCCATAAGGCTTCAGCAATAATCAGTAAGACGGAAAGCGACAAAAAATTAATTTTCAAAAAGTGTTTGACACTGAATGTTAATTCGCTAGAATGGCCGTCCACTTCGAGAGGCTCCTTGCTAAAAAGGAACGCTTAAGAAGTTAAGCTCTTTAACAATTTAAACCTATCAATCTGTGTGGGCACTCGTTGATGAATATCAAAAATGAAACTTCGGTTTCAACTTGATTTCAATGAACTGAGTGACCAATTCGAATCGTAAGATTCGGCACAGTCAATTCAACAT
>JAYYSE010000128.1:0-37804 GCA_036126475.1 Pseudomonadota bacterium
CGAAGTCTTTTGCTTCACCACCGTACACTTTAGAAAGTGTAGTACAGATAGCAGCAGTTAGAGTTGTTTTACCGTGGTCAACGTGGCCGATAGTACCAACGTTTACGTGCGGTTTCGTACGTTCAAATTTTTCTTTAGACACGATCGTGTTCCTTCCTAGTTATGATTCGCCACGACCATTATTGGTCGAGACGCGCCAGAAATTGCTATTTTATGCGCCAACTCTCGTTAGCGCAATATTTGGACGCATTAGATCTTTCAAAAAAATGAAAAAAATGCAGCCCTTTGTTTAACCACGCTCTGCAATGATTGCTTTTGCAACATTGTTAGGCACTTCAGCGTACTCACTAAACTCCATAGAGTAAGAAGCACGACCTTGTGTCGCAGAACGCAAATCAGTTGAGTAACCGAACATGACAGACAACGGAACTTGTGCACGAATTATCTTCAGGCCAGCTGTACCCTCGTCCATACCTTCGATGATGCCGCGACGACGGTTAATATCGCCAACAACGTCACCCATCCAGTCTTCTGGAGTAGTTACTTCAACTTTCATCATAGGCTCAAGCAGAACTGGTTGCGCTTCAAGTGCACCAGTTCTGAAAGCCATAGAGGCAGCGATTGTAAACGCCATCTCACTTGAATCTGTTTCATGATAAGAACCATCGTATAGTGTAGCTTTGATATCCAGAACTGGATAGCCAGCAAGCACACCATTGTTCATCTGCTCTTCAACACCTTTAGCTACTGAAGCGATAAACTCTTTAGGTACCGTACCATCGGCAATTTCATCCACGAAGACAAAGCCTTCGCCAACTTCTGATGGTTCCAGTTTCAGCCAAACATGACCGTATTGACCTTTACCACCGTGTTCACGGATAAATTTACCTTCCGCTTTCGCTGTACCACGAATTGTTTCACGGTAAGCCACTTGCGGGTTACCAACGTTGCAGTTCACGCTAAATTCACGCTTCATACGATCAACGATGATATCTAAGTGTAGTTCACCCATACCAGAAATCAGTGTCTGGCCTGTTTCGTCATCCATATCGACGCGGAACGATGGGTCTTCTGCTGCCAGCTTAGCTAGAGCGATAGTCATTTTGTCTTGATCGGCTTGTGAGCTTGGCTCTACAACGATCTGAATAACTGGGTCTGGGAATTCCAT
This sequence comes from Pseudomonadota bacterium, assembly GCA_036126475.1. Lineage (GTDB taxonomy): Bacteria > Pseudomonadota > Gammaproteobacteria > Enterobacterales > Vibrionaceae > Vibrio. The sequence continues at coordinate 1,169 of JAYYSE010000128.1, forward strand.
GCGCTCTAGAACGATCTTATGGTTCTGGTCACACAGAGTTTCACCAGTGGTCACATCTTTTAGACCGATAATAGCGGCGATGTCACCAGCTCGTACTTCTTTTACTTCTTCACGCTTGTTTGAGTGCATTTGTACAATGCGACCTAAACGTTCACGTTGTTTCTTCACAGAGTTGTAAGCCGTTTTACCGCTTTCAACAACACCAGAGTAAACACGAATGAATGTTAGAGTACCAACGAATGGGTCTGTTGCGATCTTGAATGCTAGCGCTGAGAACGGTTCTTTGTCGTCCGCGTGACGCTCTGCTTCAATCTCGTCTTCATCGATGCCCTTAATTGCAGGTACATCAACTGGAGAAGGAAGGAAATCAACCACTGCATCTAGAACAGCTTGTACACCTTTGTTTTTAAATGCGCTACCACAAGTTGCTAGTACGATTTCATTGTTAAGGGTACGAGCACGAAGACCTTGTTTGATTTCAGCTTCTGTCAGTTCACCTTCTTCAAGGTACTTATCCATTAGCTCTTCAGAGGCTTCTGCCGCTGCTTCAACAAGCTCTGTACGATATTCTTCAGCCATTTCTAGCATGTCTGCTGGAATGTCTTCGTACTTAAAAGTCATGCCCTGATCAACTTCGTTCCAATTGATTGCCTTCATCTTGATAAGATCGACAACACCTTGGAAGTTTTCTTCAGCGCCAATGTTCAGTTGAATCGGAACAGGAGTTGCACCTAAGCGGTCCTTGATCTGCTCGATAACGCGTAAGAAGTCTGCACCAGTACGATCCATTTTGTTAACGAAAACCATACGAGGAACTTGGTACTTATCAGCTTGACGCCAAACTGTCTCTGATTGAGGCTCAACACCAGATGAACCACAGAACACGACAACGGCACCATCAAGTACACGCAGAGAACGTTCTACTTCGATGGTGAAGTCAACGTGTCCAGGAGTGTCAATGATGTTGATACGGTGATCTGGGAATTGCGCTTCCATACCACGCCAGAACGTAGTGGTTGCTGCTGAAGTGATCGTAATACCGCGCTCTTGCTCTTGCTCCATCCAGTCCATGGTTGCTGCACCATCGTGAACTTCGCCGATTTTGTGAGAGAGACCGGTATAGAACAGAATACGTTCACTTGTGGTTGTTTTACCTGCATCTACGTGAGCAACGATACCAATGTTACGGTACTGCTCAATAGGAGTTTTACGAGCCACGGTTGAATCCTCTTATTAGAGACTTAGGGACTATTGCTATACCTAGGATAAAAATTGCCTGCCCTAGAAATAGCAATAGTTCCTAGCATAAGCATAGGAACTAAAGAAGTGCTGCAAGGAACCTTGCAGCACTAAAAAGGTATTACCAACGGTAATGTGCGAACGCTTTGTTTGCGTCAGCCATGCGGTGAACGTCTTCACGTTTCTTAACCGCAGTACCTTTGTTCTCAGACGCGTCTAGCATTTCAGCTGCTAGGCGTTGAGCCATAGATTTTTCACCACGCTTACGCGCAGCTTCAACTACCCAACGCATAGCAAGTGCGTTACGGCGAACCGGACGAACTTCTACAGGTACTTGGTAAGTTGAACCACCTACACGGCGAGATTTAACTTCTACCGCTGGGCGAACATTTTCAAGAGCTTCTTCAAATACAGCTAAGTGGTCTTTACCAGACTTCTCAGCCATTGCATCTAGTGCAGTGTAAACAATTTTTTCTGCAGTAGATTTCTTTCCGTCAACCATTAGGATGTTAACGAATTTTGCCAGCAGTTCAGATTTGAACTTTGGATCTGGAAGGATCTTACGCTGACCTATTACGCGACGACGTGGCATGGATATTCTCCGTTGTCTTCTTCAGGTTTTTTCCAAAACTTTTCAGAATAATAAATAAAATAGTGTTTGGCCTTACTTAACGATTTCTTTTAAAAAAGAGAATCAATTAAGACTTAGGACGTTTCACACCGTACTTAGAACGACCTTGTTTACGGTCATTAACGCCAGCACAGTCAAGTGCGCCGCGAACAGTGTGGTAACGTACACCCGGAAGGTCTTTTACACGACCGCCACGGATTAGTACAACACTGTGCTCTTGTAGGTTGTGGCCTTCACCGCCGATGTACGAAGTTACTTCGAAACCGTTGGTTAGACGTACACGACATACTTTACGTAGTGCCGAGTTAGGTTTTTTAGGTGTAGTAGTGTAAACACGAGTACATACACCACGTTTTTGTGGGCACGCTTCTAGTGCAGGCACGTTGCTTTTAACAACTTGCTTTACACGAGGTTTGCGAACCAACTGGTTAATAGTTGCCATTAACTAGCTCCTGAAATTTACTTGAAAGTAAGCTTTGTGAAAAATCTATCCCTAACTACATGTTGCAATTAGGGACGCAAAATTCTATTCAGCAGTGGGATGTGTGTCAAGAAATATACAAATCTTTTTTAGCCGTCTAGAGCTCAGGATGGTCTGCTTTTAACCAAACTGATAGAAGATAGCTACCAAGTGACTGATTTGTCGTTTAAAACCGTCAATTCAACAAAGCCATCAAAGCCTATTTTTGGGATGGCTTCAGAGGCCAACTGTTGTAGGCCGCGACTCTCTAGATCGGGTTTTAATACCGACATGTGCTCGACTGCACTGATTTGAGTGAATAACTCATGATTTGGAAGGCAAACATACACCGCATCTTCAACTAACAAGAACCTATCTTGTGGTTGAGAGTAGACGAGTGCAAGCTTGAGTTTATCCGCTGTTTTAACAATATGAACCATCGCAATTCCTAGAAAGTCAGTATCTGTTGGCACTGAGCTAACGTCTGCGCTAACTCATCAACTTCAGCAACGGTGACATCAATCAACAAGTCGTCAGCTGAAAGACCAAACTGATTCAGGCTTCGCTGACAAACGTACACCTGTTCGATGTCGTAGAGATCCATCAACTTAAACGCCGAAATGTAGTCACGGGACAGTGTCTGTTCAGGCTGCTGTGCTTTGAGAAGTTGTGTCACACCATCACCAACAAAAAACACGGCGATATCATCACTATATGCTGACGCAGCTAATAACGCGTCTAACCCTTCCCTACCCGCAGCGGTAGTATGAGGAAGGCTATTAAATACAAAGGCTAATTTTCTCAAAACTGTACCACTCTGTCTTGCGTGAGTAGCGCTTCCGATAAGCTGCCTAAACCAGCCTGTGTAAATCCAGAAGCTAAGTTAGAGCCACGAAGTTGATGCTGCTCTGCTTCTTCAGAACTGATAATGCCACGTCTTAGTGCCGCCGCAACACAGGTCTCAAGACTCACATTGTGTTCATTTGCCAATTTCTGCCAAGCCGCAGCCAAATCAAACTCATCATTAGCTGGCACGGTAAGGTCAGAGCCGTTACTTACGCCGTCTTGATAAAAGAATACACTGTGGAGTTTGTGGCCCTGTTGAAGCAGAGCCACGGCAAACTGGTAAGCACTTCTTGCTGACTGTGAACCATAGAGAGGTCCATTAACTAGGAGTGTATAGCTTAACAACCCTCTTCATCCTCTGTTTTACGCTGGCGGATATATAGGTACACAGTGTGCTTAGAAATATTCAATCGCTCAGCAACACGGTTAATCGCATCTTTGATATCAAAAATACCTTTGTCATACAGTTCCATCACGATTTGACGGTTCTTGGTATTGTTCGATACTGACTTGTCGGCGTTGATCTCTTCAATGGTGCGCTCAACCGTTTGGTCGACAAGTTCTTCAACGTCACTTGCAAAGTTAACCGATGATGCAGCTTCGTCTGCGTCTTGTGTCGGCATGAAAGATTGCAGCACTTGTGAGAAAGGCGCATCTAAGTTCACGTTAATACACAGCAGGCCAATCACTCGGTCTTCACCATTGCGGATAGCCACAGTGATAGACTTCATCAACACGCCGCCTTTAGCACGAGTGAAGTATGAGCGTGAGAAGTTACGTTTAGAACCTTCGATATCTTTTAGCATCTTCAATGCAAGGTCAGTAATTGGCGAGCCAACCTGACGCCCAGTATTCTCACCGTTAGCAATTTTAATTGCAGAGGTGTTGAGGTCTTCTAAAGAGTGCAGAACGATCTCACAAAATGGGCCAATTAGACTCGCAATGCCGTCTACCACCGCTTCATAAGATCTTAGAATGATTTTATCGTGTTCACTGAATGGCATGACATTGACTGATTCCATTTCAAGTAACACATCTGCATTGACTGTTTCTGTAGTAGTCACTTATTCCTTACCTTCGTGTGAAAAATCAACAAATTTATGTAAGTTTATCAGAAAATTTTAATTGCACACCTAGCTAACATTGTAACTAGTGATTTAGAACAAGTTTAAAAATCAAATACTCATATTCGAATCATAAAAAAGCCTAACGTGAAGTTAGGCTTTTTCGCCAATCAGCGCTTTTTATAGCGGGATTTCTTTCAGCTATTACTGAGCAGCTGTTACTTCAGCGTTATCAATGCTTAGTAGTTCAACTTCGAACACTAGCGTTGAGTTAGCTGGGATAGTCGGTGTGTCTTGCTCACCGTATGCTAGCTCTGGCGGGATTACGAATTTGTACTTAGAACCGACTTGCATTAGTTGTACGCCTTCAGTCCAGCCTGGGATTACGCGGTTTAGAGGGAATGTTGCTGGTTCGCCACGGTCGTAAGAGCTGTCGAACTGAGTACCGTCAGTCAGTGTACCTTTGTAGTGTACTTGAACGGTATCTGTGTCTTTTGGAGAAGCGCCTTCACCTTGTGTCATTACTTGGTAAAGTAGGCCAGATTCAGTTTGCTTAACGCCTTCAGCTTTAGCGAACTCAGCACGGAAGTCGTCACCAGCTTTCTTAGTTGCCGCTGATTTCTCTGCCGCTTGTGCTTGCATAGTTTCAGCAACACGCTTGTCTAAAGCTTCAAGCGCCGCACGAGTTTCTTCTTCGTTAAGTGCAGTTTTTTCTGCGAATACGTCTTCAATACCTTGAAGAACCATGTCTTTATCTAAGTTAATACCTAGCTCGCTTGGCTTATCAATGCTTGTGCTCAGGTAGTTAGCAAAAGATACGCCGATTGCGTATGCCGCTTTGTCATCTTCGGTTTTAAAGTTTACTGCTTCTACTTTAACTTCTTCTACTTGAGGTGCTTCTGCCTTTGGTTCTTCTTTCTGACACCCAACTGCTAGCATAACCGTTGCGGCAAGCAGTGATACTTTTAAAACTGATTTCATTGAATTCTCCAATTAATGGCCAAACCATTGGTTATTGTGCACAAATCTAATGATTAGATTGGTGTGAATATGTTAGTTATAACAATATACTAGTCATATGTCTTTCGACACAAACCGGATTATTAGATGTGATGCAAATATTTTTCCATTCCTTGCTATGTGCAATTGTCATCACCTTGTTAAATGGATGCTTTTTCTTTCAAGACGATGAGCAGCGTTGGGAAATAGAGCCCAACGGCGCCACCAGCTTTGCTTTTAGCAGAGATGGACGCTTCGCCCTGCTCTACTCTCAGCAGAAACAATTGCTGCTTTGGGACCTTGCCGAAAACAAAGAGTTAGCCCAGCTCGGCCCTCAAGATCAGTCCGAAAACCAAGTATCGCGCATTCGAATTTCTGACAATGGCCGCTTTGCCATTACTGCCAGCCAAATAAACTTTGCCGTTTGGGACCTATCTTGGACCCAAGCTGAAGGACTATGGTCTATCTCTGACGGCTTGATTCGCGATGTTGACATCTCTAGCAATGGTGAGAAAGTACTGCTCGGTTTATCGAATGGTAAAGCCATCTATGTGAACTTAGTCACCGGACGCCGTCTGGAGTTCCTTGCTCATAGAGAAAAAGTTAATTCCGTCGCCCTCTCTTCGAACGGTCGCTATGCGCTTTCCGGTGGTAACGACTACAAAGCCTACCTGTGGGACACCGAAACCGGCTTGGTATTACGCACCTTTGAACACGAGCAAAGAGTCGTACGCGTGGCCTTACAACGGGATGGCGAATTAGCCTTTACCTCTGATGGTGGCAATCAAGCGATGATTTGGGATCTTGAAACGGGAGAACCTCAAGCTCAGCTACAGAGTTGGTCGAGACAACTGATATTCTCCAGTGCCCGTTTTTCCGATGATGGTAGTCTGTTAGTGACAGGCACTCCAGCCAGCCAGGTGAGTGTCTGGGATACTCAGGATGGCAAACGACTTTCACAACACGATGCAGAGCCACTAAAAGATACTCGCCCTCCTCGTGCGGTAGTGTATGATGCAGCCTTTGATGATAAGAACCGTGTAATATCGGGCACCTCTGCGGGCATCGCCCAAGCTTGGAATGTGGATTAAGAACGATGACAGAAAAGCGAGTTGAACAGTTAGAAAGCCGCGTTAATGACTTAGAATGTCAGCTAGCTTTCCAAGAGCAAACCATTGAAGAACTCAATGAAGCACTTAGCCAACAACAGATGTTGATCACTAAGATGCAAGACCAAATGAAATATGTAGTGGGTAAAGTAAAGAACATTGATGGTTCGAACTTAGCTGACGCATCTGAAGAGACGCCACCGCCACATTACTAATGTGCGTTGCCAATGAGCTGCGGCTTGTTGGTCTGGTTGAAAAACAAAGGGCGACAGAGAATATCTGTCGCCTTTTGTGTATTTGATTGGGAATTTGAGTTACACCAAAGCTTGGTTAGTCATCGGCATAGATCTTAACTTCCACTCGCCCTTCAGTATCAACGCTAGCACGGTACATGCCGGAACTGTTCATGCCGAAGTGAATATCACCCTGATCATCAATCGCAATCAAACCACCTTCGCCGCCCATGGTTTTCAATTCACCTTGGATGATGTGTTCACATGCAGTATGAACATCTTCATTAAGATAACGCATGCGCGCAGCAACATCACTGGCGACCATTTTTCTTAAGAAGAACTCCCCCATGCCTGTGGTCGAAACCGCAACATTACCATTTTCAGCAATAGTGCCCGCGCCAATGATTGGCGAATCGCCCACACGACCATATTTCTTGTTTGTCACACCACCAGTACTAGTCGCTGCCGCCAAGTTGCCCGCTTGGTCTAATGCCACAGCGCCAACTGTGCCGTATTTTTTGTCGTCTGGGTACTTCTCCGCTTGCTGTTCATCGTATTTCGCTTCAGACAAAGCAAATATGCCTTTTTCTTTCATCGATTGAAGCTGATCGTAACGGCGCTCAGTGAAGAAGTAGTCTTGCTCGGTAAAGATATAGTCGTGTTCAAAGGCAAACTTTTCGGCCCCTTCTCCAATCAACAATACATGGTCGCTTTTCAGCATCACATCGCGAGCTAATTCGATCGGGTTTTTAATATGGCGAACACCAGCAATAGCACCCGCATCCATTTCACGACCGTGCATCACCGAAGCATCCATCTCCACAAACTCATCATGCGTAAGAACGGAGCCCTTACCTGCATTGAAATGTGGGCTGTCTTCCATCACCTTTACCGATGCCACTACCGCATCCAAAGCATCACCGCCCGATTGCAGCACTTGGTAACCCGCCAATACTGACTTCTCTAAAGCCTCAGTAATGCCCGCTTTTAGCTCATTACTCATTTGCGCTCGCAAGATGGTGCCAGCACCACCATGAATGGCAATTGAAAAAGGTTGCGACATGTAAACTCTCCACTGACGTATTCTTGTTATCTGTCGCTATCAATATCATATTCAAAGCTCGATGTCTGATAGCAACAACAAATCTTTCGCTAGCGGCCATGCTCACGCCAGAAAGAACAACCCCAATACGAAAAAAGCCTCCACACGGGAGGCTTTCACATTCTAAAACTAATCCGTTAGGTCGGTATTAGTGAGAACCACAGCTACCGCCACCGCAGCAGCCGTCTTTTTTCTCTTCACCGTGGTCGTGACCTTCGCTGCCACAGCCACCAGCTTGGTGAACGTGACCGTGTTGAACTTCTTCTTCAGTCGCTTCACGAACCGCTACTACTTCAACGTCAAACGTTAGAGTTTGGCCAGCTAGCATGTGGTTACCATCAACAACAACTTCGTCGCCGTCGACTTCAGTGACTTCTACTGGGATTGGACCTTGGTCAGTATCCGCTAGGAAGCGCATGCCAACTTCGATTTGTTCAACACCTTGGAATACGTCAGCAGGAACACGTTGTACTAGTGCGTCGTTGTGATCGCCGTAAGCGTCTTCTGGAGTAACAGTTGCAGAGAACTTGTCGCCAGCTACTTTGCCTTCAAGCTCTTTTTCAAGACCTGTAATTAGGTTGTTGTGACCGTGAAGGTAATCTAGTGGTGCTTCTGCAGTTGATTGGTCAACTACTACGCCATCTTCAAGTTTCACTTGATATGCAACACTAACTACTACGTTCTTTTCAATTTTCATGAGAGCTCCAAGGAGGTTTGGACTAAGCTCCAACAATTGAGCTTAGGAAAAATTCTGTACCCAGATATTATGGGGATCAATTATCGAAACTCAATCACTCAGGCTTAAAAATACCGATCATTTCTTGATTCGCGTGTTCAGATTTCTCTACAGTTTTCGGTTTACGTTGCTCCGAGAAGTCACAATCGACACATTCCACCAGTTCGATATTATTCTCAATCCACCAACGAAGCGTGTCTTGAGTATTACAGCTTGGGCAGCTCGCTCCTGCGATAAAGCGTTTTTTCTGTTTCACGTTAATATCCTTTACTACTTTGGATTCGCGGTTCTCTATGCTTGATATGGAAGCGAATAGGACCACGTTTATTATTAGGTTTCACTGGGCAATAACTTTAGGCTCAAAGCATGCATTACATACTCGAGCCAATCACTCTAAACAGAAACTATTGCCAATAGTTACGAGATTGGTGGTCATTCTCCATCTCGTGTCCAAAGATCTCTTCAAGCTCTTTACGAGCCTCTTTCGCTCTTTGGGCCAACTCTGCGTCTTCATTATGCTGAGGCAGTAATTCTTTCAGCATACTATTATCCAACTTCCTAAAATGTGCTTCTGCTCGCTTCGCTTTGTATGGATGCATACCAAGTTCAGTCAGAGTTTGACGACCAAGGTCCAGTGCTCCAAGGAAGGTTTCGCGCGAGTAATTGTTTACTCCGTGATTAAGCAATTGGTACGCTTCAACACGGCTTCGTGCACGCGCCAAGATTTTAAGACTTGGGAAGTGCTGCTTACATAAGTCGACGGTTTTCATGATTTCGTCTGGAGAGTCAGTACACAAAACAATCGCTTCGGCCTTATCCGCCCCCGCTGCGCGTAACAACTCTAAGTGAGTGGAATCACCGTAAAATACCTTGTAGCCAAACTTTCTCAAGATATGGATTTGGCTAGCGTCACTTTCCAAGATCGTAATGCGGATCTTATTGGCGTACATCAGGCGACCGATGATCTGACCAAAACGACCAAAGCCAGCAATAATCACCCGAGGGCTGCGATCAACCACATCCGAAGGCATCGCATTCTCGCTGATTTGATTCAACTGGCGAGCAAAGAACTTGTCTTGCAGCTTAAGCATTAATGGCGTGGTCACCATTGAGAGACTCACGACTACTAGCAAGAACGACACTTGTTCGCCACTCAAGATGCCTTGTGCACTTGCCGCTGTGAAGATAACGAAAGCGAATTCACCGCCTTGGCTAAGAATCATCGCCATGCGACTACGTGCTTTGGCTTGAGTACCAAACATTCGAGCAAGGGCGTACAAAACTAACCCCTTTAGTACGACTAACGCTAGAACAGCGATCAGTATTGCAAATGGGCTTTCGGCCAATAACCCTAAGTTAACGGCCATACCGACCGAGATAAAAAACAGACCAAGTAGCAGCCCTTTAAATGGGTCAATCGCAATTTCCAACTCATGTCGGTATTCGCTCTCAGCCAGAAGTACGCCCGCTAAGAAAGTACCCAATGCCATCGACAAGCCAATCTGCTGCATGATAACGGCAATACCAATCACCAATAACAGAGCTGCAACGGTGAACAACTCACGCACACCACTCATTACTACATAACGGAAAAGAGGCCTCAACAAGAAGTGGCCACCGACTAGTAAACCAACCACACCACCTAACATCCACAACATGTCTGCCCAGCTGCCGCCGGTGTTACCTGCAAGTAAAGGCAGCATAGCCAACATAGGGATCACGGCAATATCTTGGAAAAGTAATACTGCAAAACCTGACTGGCCTGCTTCTTTGCCACCAAGCTCTCGTTCTTCAATAACCCTTAAAGCGATCGCGGTCGAAGATAGAGCTAAGCCCATACCTATTACTAAGCTCGTTTGCCACGTTAAACCAAACATACAGGCAATAGCGGTGATGATCAGAGTGGTAATCAGCACTTGCGCGCCACCGAGTCCGAGAATAGGCGCTCGCATCTGCCACAGTTTTTTAGGGTTCAGCTCTAAACCAATCAGGAAGAGCAGCAGCACCACCCCGAATTCGGAGAAATGCAGAATCGCTTCAACATCGCTGATTAAACCGAGCCCCCATGGGCCAATTGCCACACCAGCTAATAAATAGCCCAATACCGAGCCTAAACCGGCGCGCTGCGCGATAGGTACCGCAACCACCGCTGCAGCTAGGAATATAACGCTACTTTGCAAAAATTCATTAGTCAGAGCCATCGTTCGCTCCTCTATCTAGTAGCGGGTCTCGCAACCATTTTCGATAAGCCTCTGCGTGTTGATAACGAGTCATGTCTGAGACATTTCGTGCCCAGTGTAAAACCAAAGGTGGAATCCAGTTCATCTGACACAAAGCAGCTGTAAGTTCGAAAGGCTGTAAAATCTCTTGTAATGGATATTTATTATAGCCTGCTGCTCCAAACGCCTCTTCTTTACCACCCGTAGTGATAACGCTACGCCAATATTTACCTTTAAGTGCACTTTGCTCACCAAACGCAAAGCCTTTACCCAAGACTCGGTCAAACCACTCTTTTAGCAATGAAGGACAGGAATACATAAACAGAGGGTGTTGGAACACAATCACATCATATTCAAGGAGCAGAGAATGCTCATACGGCACATCGATAAAGAAATCAGGATAGACAGTATAGAGATCGTGAATTTTGACATGTCCGAGCGACTCTATTTTCTTAACCATCATCTGATTGGCAATAGAGGTTTCTGGCTCTGGGTGCGCGTAGATAACCAATACTTTGGGCACTACTTTGTCTGTCGAGGGAGTATTACTCATTCCTTTGAAGCTTTCCTTTTAAGGCTAAACGGTGGCAAGGCCACAAGAATTTAAGCAAAAGTTTTTAATATGTTATTGGCATCATAACGCAAATTGCATTGTGATCGACTTTTATCTGGTTTCAGCCTACTATGCAGGCGTCTGTTCACCTCTAATTTCTATGCTATTTCTATGATTACTTTCTCTGATATTCAATTGCTACGCGGCGGTAAGCCCCTCCTCGACCAAGCATCTGCGACTCTTCACCCTGGCGATAAGATTGGCTTGGTAGGTAAAAACGGCTGTGGTAAATCGACGCTGTTCGCTTTAATTAAAGACGAACTATCGATCGATGCTGGCTCATTCAGCAAACCTGCTCATTGGGAAATGGCGTGGGTTGCTCAAGAAACCCCAGCATTAGAAAGAACAGCAATCGAATATGTGATTGATGGTGACCGTGAATATCGTGGCCTTGAAGAGCAGTTACAGAAAGCTGAACTAGCCGACAACGGCACACTCGTCGCAGAGATTCACGGCAAGATAGAAACCATTGGTGGTTACAGCATCAAGGCTCGCGCAGCTGAATTGCTAGACGGCCTAGGCTTTAGCCAGGAACAAATGACGTGGAACCTTACCCAATTCTCAGGCGGTTGGCGTATGCGTTTGAACCTAGCGCAAGCCCTACTGTGCCGCAGTGACTTACTGCTACTCGATGAACCAACCAACCACTTGGACTTGGATGCGGTAATGTGGCTAGAGCGCTGGCTACAAAGCTACCCTGGCACACTGATTCTTATCTCGCACGATAGAGACTTCTTAGACCCTATCGTCAACCGCATCGTGCACGTAGAAAACCAAAAGTTAAATGAATACACAGGTAACTACTCATCGTTTGAGAATCAAAGAGCGCAAAAGCTGATTCTGCAACAGGCGATGTACCAGAAGCAGCAAAAGCAGATGGCTCACATGCAGAGCTACATCGACCGTTTCCGTTATAAAGCTTCAAAGGCTCGCCAAGCGCAAAGCCGTGTTAAAGCACTAGAGAAAATGGAACAAGTACTGCCTGCTCAATTTGATAACCCATTCAGCTTTGAGTTCAGAGAACCAGACGCGCTACCAAACCCAATCATGATGATGGATGAGGTCTCTGCAGGCTACGATGACAAATTAATTCTAGAGAAGATTCGCCTAAACCTTGTTCCGGGTAGCCGTATCGGTCTACTGGGTCGTAACGGCGCAGGTAAATCGACACTTATCAAACTGCTTTCTGGCGAACTGAAACAGCAAGGTGGCGAGCTGAGCTACTCACAAGGCGTAAAGATTGGTTACTTCGCACAGCATCAACTAGAAACGCTGCACCCAGAAGAGACACCACTGCAACACATGATGCAGATTGCACCAAAGCACACCGAACAACAGTTGCGTGATTATCTAGGTAGCTTCGGCTTCCAAGGCGAGAAGGCACTGGATAAAGTGGCTCCTTTCTCCGGTGGTGAGAAAGCGCGTTTAGTATTGGCGCTGCTGGTATGGCAAAAGCCGAACCTGTTGCTACTCGATGAACCAACCAACCACTTGGATCTCGACATGCGTCAGGCGCTGACATTTGCTCTACAGACGTTTGAAGGCGCGATGGTTATCGTATCGCACGACCGTTACCTACTTCGTGCAACCACTGATGACCTGTACCTTGTACACGACCGCCAAGTTGCGCCGTTTGACGGTGACCTGAACGATTATTACAAGTGGCTAACCGAACAGCAAAAAGTGGAACGCAAAGAAGCACAAGCGCAAGCTCCAGCGAAAGATGGCGCCAACAGTGCTGCTGCGAAAAAAGAGCAAAAACGTAAAGAAGCCGAGTTCCGTAAGCTAACCGCACCAATCCGTAAAAAGCTGACTCAATTTGAAAAGCAGATGGATAAACTGACGCTTGCTCTTGAAGAAGCCGAGCAACAATTATCCGACACTTCACTATATGAAGCTGAAAATAAGGCTAAACTGAATGAAGTACTCGCCCTACAAGCGAGCAGTAAGTCACAACTTGAAGAAGTTGAAATGGATTGGATGTCCACTCAAGAGGAGCTTGAACAGATGGAACAGGATATGGATAGCCTATGAGCCTAAAGCACGCCCCAATATCACTAACACTGGAACGACTATGGCAATTTAGCCTTCAGTATTACAGTGTGCGCGGTGTTAAAGATGCGTGCTTAGCTTTACAAAACCAGTTCCACGGCAACGTCAATCTACTGCTGCTCCTCAAATGGCTTGATGAGCAGCAAGTGTCTTTTGCAGAAGAAGAGTGGCACAAAGTACAACAGTGCTTAAGCCGCTCCGAAACCCTACTTCATAGTTATCGAGAGTTGCGTAAGCACCTTAAAGAGCATGTTGTCGACTCTCTCTACCGTGAAGCCTTACAGTTTGAACTGCAACTTGAGAAGCAGCAGCAATCCGATCTTGTCGACTGTATTAACTCACTGCAACTGTTCACTAATCAACAAGAGCCACTGGCCCTGCAATATTGTCGTCTACTCGGGGCAGAAAACCTCTATGACGCATTTTCTGAACCCGCCCCTCAGCCTTAACTCGTTTTCTTTCTCTTTTGAGTTGTTCCGGTACAAGCTTACTCTCGTATTGATATTTCGCTGCACTTAGCAAACGAATGCTCATAGCAAGCAGAAGCTAGCTCGTATAAGCTTGATAATATTCAATCACTCACTACATGTTTTTACATTGAGTCTCAGTGAAAGGCTTGCGCTTGCACTGAGAATCAACCAAGCTCAAATAAAAACGTGGGCACATCGCGATACCTAATACTGTTCAAAGCCCATAAAAAGCACGGACTGTTTTATGACCATATTTACCGCAGCGGCTGGTTTATCTAACCCACACTTACAAACTTTAGTGCCAAGGTTTATCAGAAAGCAGGCGTTGTTCCATCCTACATGGCACACCTTAGAAACGCCTGATGGTGATTTCCTAGACCTTGCTTGGAGTGAATCACCAGATAACGATGAACTAACGAGCAACAAACCAATCTTTATTCTGTTCCACGGCTTAGAAGGCAGTTTTGAAAGTCCTTATGCCAACGGGCTGATGAATGCGTTTGCGAAAGATGGTTGGTTATCCGTGATGATGCACTTTAGAGGCTGTAGCGGTAAACCGAATCGTTTAGCTCGAGCTTACCATTCGGGCGAAGTCGAAGATGCGCGCTTTTTCTTAAGGCACCTGCATGCAAAGTTTCCCAACAACCCTAAGGTGGCGGTCGGCATCTCTTTAGGCGGAAACATGCTAGCAAATTATCTGGCTGAGTATTCAGACGATCCCCTACTAGCAGCAGCAACCATAGTGTCAGCCCCTTTTGATCTGGCTTGTTGCGCGAGTCGCATTGAGAAAGGCTTTTCTAAGCTCTACAAGAAGTACCTGCTCAGCTCTCTCAAATCAAACGCCCTAAAAAAGATTAACCTGCTGCAAGAGAAGCTCGACATTACCGCTGAGACAATCAAGAAGATCGATAAGTTGTATGAGTTTGACGAACGAATCACCGCGCCTCTGCATGGCTTCAAGAACGCTCAAGACTATTACGCACAGTGCTCTGCACTTCCTAAACTCAATAAGATAAAGCTACCGACTCAGATCATCCATGCTAAAGACGATCCTTTCATGACCGATGATGTGATTCCTAAGTTCGTGCTGCCAGATAACATCGATTATCGCTTGTTTCAGAAAGGGGGGCATGTTGGATTCATTACTGGTAGTACACTAAAACCAAGGTTCTGGTTAGAAGAAGCACTGCCTGCCTACTATGAAAGTATTCAAGGTTCAGCATAACGGTTAAGCCTGCTAAATATATAAGTGAAACCTTGATAAGATAGCGCAGCCCCAATTGGGGTTGTACTAAAAACATCACTAGACACACTCATCAACATATCAATGAACATAAAAGAGAGAAGTATTTATGATCATCCCATGGAAAGACATCGAGCCTGATACGCTAGAAAACCTCATCAAAGAATTCGTACTGCGTGAGGGCACAGACTACGGCGACGTGGAGATCTCTCTACAAAACAAGATTGACCAAGTGAAACATCAATTAGCTTCTGGTGAGGCCAATATCGTGTTTTCCGAACTGCACGAAACGGTTGATATCCAGCTCACAAAACGCTTCTAAGCTGCGCTTAACACAGAGCCGTGTTATAGTGGAAAACGATTGCTAACAAGTAAGTTACTCATAAGACAAGGGTTGTCATGTCCGCTAAACATCCAATTATTGCGGTGACGGGTTCTTCAGGAGCCGGCACCACCACTACCTCAGAAGCCTTCCGAAAAATGTTCAACATGATGGACGTGAGGGCTGCTTGGGTTGAAGGGGATAGTTTTCACCGCTTCACTCGACCAGAAATGGACGTCGAGATTCGCAAGGCACGTGAGCAAGGTAAGCACATCAGCTACTTCGGCCCGCAAGCCAACGACTTCGCAGCATTGGAAGAGTTTTTCCGCAAGTACGGTAATGAAGGGACTGGTCAAGTACGGAGTTACCTACATACGTTCGATGAAGCTGTACCTTATAACCAGATGCCAGGCACCTTTACGCCATGGCAAGATATCCCTGAAAATTCAGACGTGATGTTTTACGAAGGCCTGCACGGTGGTGTGGTTGATGGCGACATCAATGTATCTCAACACGTCGATCTGCTGATTGGCATGGTTCCTATCGTAAACCTAGAGTGGATTCAAAAGTTCGTTCGTGACACACGCGATCGTGGCCACTCACGCGAAGCAGTAATGGACTCCATTGTTCGTTCAATGGATGATTACCTCAACTATATCACCCCGCAATTTTCGCGTACTCATATCAACTTTCAGCGTGTCCCAACCGTAGATACATCGAACCCACTTAACGCCAAAGGGATTCCAAGTTTAGATGAAAGCTTCGTTGTTATACGTTTGCGCGGCATCAAAAACGTCGATTTCCCGTATCTTTTGGCCATGATTGATGGCTCATTCATGTCTCGTCACAACACGCTAGTGGTGCCAGGAGGCAAGATGAGTTTTGCCATGGAGCTCATTGTTAGGCCAATCCTGCAACAACTCATCGAAACCGGAAAAATAGGTTAACAAAACGGCATTTTGGCTGATTACTTTTCATACCGTGATCATGTGCACAATTTTGCGTAAAAAATCGTAGCTTGGTCACGATTAAAATCAAGAAATAGTACCTGAAAAAGGATACTATTCTTAAACGAAACACAAGATAGCTTGCAGCGCCCACCGAGTGCTCTTATCCTAAGAAGTCAATTCAGGCTTAGCTAAAATACGGAAAGCAGCAAGCATACCCTGCAGAGGAAGTGAGATATTATGGTTCTAGGTAAACCTCAAACCGATCCAACATTAGAGTGGTTCCTTTCACACTGTCATATTCATAAGTACCCTTCAAAAAGTACTTTGATCCATGCTGGTGAAAAGGCAGAGACCTTGTACTACATCGTGAAAGGTTCTGTGGCAGTTCTTATTAAAGACGAAGAAGGTAAGGAAATGATTCTTTCTTACCTAAACCAAGGCGACTTCATCGGTGAGCTAGGCTTGTTCGAAGAAGACCAAGAGCGTACAGCTTGGGTCCGTGCTAAATCTCCTTGTGAAGTAGCTGAAATTTCTTTCAAGAAGTTCCGTCAACTTATCCAAGTGAACCCAGACATCCTAATGCGTCTTTCAGCGCAAATGGCAAGCCGCCTACAAGTAACTAGCCAAAAGGTTGGTGACTTAGCGTTCCTTGACGTAACAGGTCGTATCGCTCAAACGCTACTAAACCTAGCGAAACAGCCAGATGCAATGACTCACCCTGACGGCATGCAAATCAAGATCACTCGTCAAGAGATTGGCCAAATCGTTGGTTGTTCTCGTGAGACAGTAGGTCGTATCTTGAAGATGCTAGAAGAGCAGAACCTAATTTCTGCACACGGTAAGACTATCGTGGTATACGGCACTCGTTAATTTCGATTAACTGAGTCAAAAATATGAAAGCCACCAAATGCGAAATTGGTGGCTTTTTCTTTATTGAGAGAAGATACGAGATACGAATGGAACACATGAGGCTCTCGCCTTGTAAACATTCTCGAAGCGAAGCGTACCCACCTCTCTAGGGCAAAGCCCGTGCTCGTATCTTTCTTTACCCGTTGGTGCTTTCGAAGATCTTATCCGCCGATGCAGCAACAAAACCAGTATAAAGCTCACCATTGGCCATAGCATAGCGCTTAGCGAACTCATAGAAGCCACCAGGAATCATCTCATTGCCTTCAACGAATGCCACTGACACTCTATCTGCCATGGTTGATGATTGCTCTAA
This sequence comes from Pseudomonadota bacterium, assembly GCA_036126475.1. GTDB lineage: Bacteria > Pseudomonadota > Gammaproteobacteria > Enterobacterales > Vibrionaceae > Vibrio. The sequence continues at coordinate 18,679 of JAYYSE010000128.1, forward strand.
TAATACCTCTGGAGAGCCTTTTACCTCTCCACCTGATGCGTTAATCGTAAAGCCAGCATCACTTAGGTAGTCATTCACTGCTTGTACTTCATCGAACTTGTTCAGTTGATTGACACTAACCGTGAAGTGGTTGGCACCGTAACCGTGAGCGGCTAACCAAGAGGCGTATTCACTCTCCTTGGCTAGCAGTTGGAAATCAGCGAAGCTTAAATCCCAGAGGCGGCCACCAAATAGGAATTCATGTCCCTCTAACTTACTTGCATCAACCTGCTCAACCAATTTGGCAACGATCTGCTGTAATTCACTGGAACACTCTTCTACCTTCAACTCACTAATGAACACTTTCGGTTGTTTTGGATCTGGGTGTTCGTAGTGTTTAGCCACTAGCTTCTTACTTTCAAACAAGTAATCGCCACATGCTTTGTAACCCAGCTCAAGGAATGGCTTAGCTAATGTTTCAATACCTAGAGGGGCAACATTAAAGGTACGCAATGCAATGTGATCGTTGATCAGCGCTTCATCTTCTTTTAGCAAGTGATGCACTTTCTCTGCCGACGGGCAAAGTCTATGAATGTAATCGTCCCATAGAGATTTAAAGAGTAGATCGGGCGTCATGGTGACTCCTTGTCAGAGGTTCTAGCAAGCTAGTAATTTGGATTTGAAAGGGAGAGACTGAGACAAAAAGTCAGCAGCCATCAGCCTGTGACATACTTGTTCTATTATTATCTGCCGCCCAATCTTGATGCTGAGCGTGGTTAAAATAAGGAAACGATACGCCGCTTCCTTATCTCATAACTATCAATTACGCATTAGCTTAATATCAATCTAAACTACAGCTCGATGCCTGGGCTAAATGTGGCTGGCAGTTGAGTTTCACCGCCTTCCATTGAAGCCATTGGGTAAGCACAGTAGTCTGCCGCATAGTAAGCACTTGGACGTAGGTTACCTGACGCACCCGGACCACCAAATGGTGCATCGCCACTTGCGCCTGTTAGCTGGCGGTTACGGTTAACAATACCCGCGCGGATATGGTCAACGAAGTATTCCCACTCAGTATCGTCGGTTGATACCAGGCCAGCAGACAGACCAAAGCGAGTATCGTTCGCTAACTCAACCGCTTGCTCTAGCGATTGGTAACGAACCACTTGCAGCAATGGGCCGAAGTACTCTTCATCTGGTAGCTCAACAATGTGAGTTGCATCGATAATGCCTGGAGAAACAAACGCTGCTTCGCCCGCTTTTGCTTCCACTAGGCTGATACCACCTAGAGATTGCAGGTTAGCTTGTGCCTCTAGAATAAACTTAGCTGCAGCTTCAGAGATTTGCGGCCCCATGAAAGGAGCTGGTTCAGCGAATGGCTGATCAACACGAATCTTCTGTGTCGCTGCGACCAGTTTGTCGAGTAGCAGATCGCCCTTCTCGCCAACAGGAACATACAGGCGACGAGCACATGTACAACGTTGACCAGCACTGATGAACGCTGATTGGATAATGGTGTATACCGTTGCGTCTGCATCACCGTATTGGTCACTGATCACCATAGGGTTATTACCCCCCATCTCTAGTGCCAGCATCTTGCCCGGTTGACCCGCGAATTGACGGTGAAGGAGGTGCCCCGTATTGGCGCTACCTGTGAACAGCACACCATCAAGGCCTTTAGCATCCGCCAGTGCGATACCTGTCTCTTTAGCACCTTGCACTAGGTTGATTACGCCAGCAGGAAGACCCGCTTCTTGCCATAGCTTCATCGCAAACTCACCAGTCCAAGGTGTCTGCTCTGATGGTTTGAATACCACAGTGTTACCCGCTAGCAGTGCTGGAACAATGTGACCATTAGGTAGGTGGCCCGGGAAGTTGTAAGGACCAAACACCGCCATCACGCCCAACGGACGGTGACGAAGTACAATTTGATTACCCGCTGCTTCACGTGATACTTCACCAGTACGGTCGTGGTAAGCACGAATAGAGATAGCGATCTTACCCGCCATTGCGCCTGCTTCAGTACGAGTTTCCCAAATAGGTTTGCCCGTCTCTTTTGCGATAATTTGCGCGATCTCTTCGCTGTTCTCTTTTACCTTGTCCGCGAACTTCAACACGATCGCTTCACGCTCAGCAAAGCTCAGTTTTTTCCAAACTAGAAACGCTTCGCGAGCCGCTGTCACTGCAGATTCAACCTGTGCCGGTGTTGCACTATCACCCTGCCACACTACTTCGTTGTTGTATGGGCTTACTGATGTCATGGCGTCACCTTGACCTGCCACCCATTGTCCTGCTATCCACTGAGTCATACTTCTATCCTTAAAATCTTCGACAGATAATCGCCGCTCTTATTGAGCCAGCATGCGAACAAAATCGCCTTCTTTTACTTCAAGAGCGCTTGCTACTTCAGATGATAAAATCACTGTGTCGCTTGCCTGGTCATACGCACCTTTCGCGGCAACTGCGCGGAAGTGCTCAAACGAGGTATTACCAATTAGGAATTCTTTAGAGCTAGAGTGCTCTGCAATTTGAACCTGTGCTCGAATAGAGTGACGTACAGATTCGATGTTTCTTAAATCACACTCAACCGTTGGTCCCGCATCAAAGATGTCGACGTAACCACGATTAGTGAAACCTTCACGTTCCAGCAGTTTCAATGCTGGGCGGGTGTTGTCGTGCACTTGACCAATCACCGCCTGAGCTTCTTCACTCAATAGGTTTACATAGATTGGCAGCTTCGGCATAAGGTCAGCGATGAAGCCTTTCTTACCAATACCTGTTAAGTAATCGGCGAGTGTGAAATCAATCGAGAAGAAGTGCTCTTGCAACCATTTCCAGAATGGCGAGTTGCCTTCTGCATCTGATACACCACGCATCTCAGCAAAGATCGTTTTCGAGAAACGCTCTGGGTGCTCAGCCATCAGTAGAAAACGACACTTAGACATCAATCGACCATTCAAGCCTTTGCGGTAATCAGGACGTAAGAACAACGTACAAATTTCGCTGCAACCTGTGTAGTTATTACCAAACGTCAGCAGCTTAACCACGTTATTCACTTTAAGGCGCTGTGAAGAGTGAACCACTTTACTGATGTGGTACGAGTAAAAAGGCACATCCCAGCCAATCGAAGCTTCGATACCTGTTGTACCAGCGACTTCACCAGTTTCAGCGTCGAAACCCACCATTAAGTAGCCTTCATCACCAGGTTCAGTCACGTCTGCTTTCGCAAAGCTGTATTCAGAGTGGGTAATTCGGTTAGTTAACAATTCTTCGTTAACCGGAAGAGATGTGAATCCATGACCAGATTCAACTGCACAGGTGTGCAGCGCATCGTAATCAGACAGTTTTATTGGGCGAACAACTAGCATCAATATTCCCTCCAGATGCAAAATAGGCCCAAAACCAAAAGCTTGGGCCTTTAGCAGAACGTCATGGGATCGCTCTAGTGGCGATCATTCCTATGACGCCGCTCAGGCTATACTAGCGTAGCGATTGCTTTGTCTAGTTTTGATAAGCCTTCTTCAATTTCTTGTTTAGTGATAACCAGTGATGGAGTGAAACGAACCACGTTTGCACCCGCAACCAGTACCATCAGGCCTTGCTCGCCTGCTGCTACCAATACGTCGCGCGCACGTCCTTGCCATTCGTCATTCAGTGCAGCACCTAGCAATAGGCCTTTACCGCGAATCTCACTGAAAATTTGGTATTTATCGTTAATCTTAGTTAGACCATCACGGAATAGCGCTTCACGCTCTTTCACGCCAGCCAGAGTTTCAGGTTGGCTAACAACGTCAACTACCGCTTCTGCTACCGCACACGCAAGTGGATTACCACCGTAAGTAGAACCATGAGTACCAACCTTAAGGTGTGTTGCTAGTTCAGATGTCGTTAGCATTGCGCCGATAGGGAAACCGCCACCTAGTGACTTCGCCGTGCTTAGGATATCTGGTGTTACACCCAGACCTTGGTAAGCATAGAAATCACCAGTACGGCCATTACCTGTTTGTACTTCATCAAAAATCAGCAGTGCATTGTGTTTGTCACATAGTTCACGAACCGTATTCACGAACTCGGCCGTTGGAGGAATAATACCGCCCTCACCCTGCAGAGGTTCCATCATGATGGCACAAGTACGATCAGAGATATGCGCTTCTAGAGCTGCAATATCATTGTAAGGTAGGTGAGTTACATCACCAGGCTTTGGACCGAAGCCATCAGAGTAAGCCTCTTGACCACCAACGGTTACAGTAAAGAAAGTACGACCATGGAAACCTTGTTTGAATGCAATGATTTCAGATTTCTCAGGACCGTGAACATCCGCTGCCCAACGACGAGCTAGCTTAAGTGCTGCTTCATTCGCTTCTGCGCCAGAGTTCGCAAAGAATACTTTGTCTGCAAAACATACGTCAGTTAGCTTCTTCGCTAGACGCAGTGCAGGTTCGTTGGTCATTACATTACTTAAGTGCCAAATCTTGTTTGCTTGCTCAGTAACGGCATTCACCATTGCTGGGTGACAGTGACCCAAACAGCTCACAGCAATACCACCAGCAAAGTCGATATACTCTCGGCCTTGTTGGTCCCATACGCGTGCGCCCTCCCCTTTTACCGGGATCATTTCCATTGGGTTATAACAAGGCACCATCACCTCATTAAACAGACTACGTTCTACATTATTTTCCACTGTCATCGTACATTCCTTCTCGATACCGCAAGCTTCGCAAATAAGCGTAATGAATCATAAGTGAGACGAAAAAATTTTGTCTCGCTACAATCCCGCCGCAGCATTATATTTACATTTAATTAACGTTTTCAATAGTGGATTATTCTTTAGCCATCGCTCACAACCAGCTAAACCTCACTACCTATGACTATTTATGCATCAATCAACTTGTTTTATGAAGCTTTTTCTACGTATACGCCTACCCTGCAAAGGCAAAGCCTTACTGGCACAGCGGTATATTGAGTTCAAAAGGAAATACGGCGAATAACTTTGCATAGGCTAAAAACTTAGCCTGATGAGGAAGAAATGTTATAAAAAGTGATCGGCGTCAGAAGGAACGAGCTCGGTAAAACTCGAATTAAAACGTATAACGAAGGAGTTCGCAGGTTAAGCTATCCTATTTAGGAGAATAAAACGCCTGCTTTAAACACTTAACGTGCTAAAAAGTTAGCCAGAATTTGGTGCCCTTGCTCTGTTTTAATCGATTCAGGGTGGAACTGAACCGCATCAATTGGCAAGGCTTTGTGCTGATAACCCATGATCTCATCCATACTGCCATCTTCAAGCTCTGTCCAAGAAGTCAGTTCAAAGCAATCTGGTAGTGTGCCGTTTTTCACCACAAGGGAGTGGTAACGCGTGACGGTTAGTGGGTTATTCAGCCCTTGGAAAACACTCTTACCATTGTGGCGTATCGGTGAGGTTTTACCGTGCATCACTTGTCTTGCTCTCACCACTTCACCACCAAATACCTGAGCAATGGCTTGGTGGCCAAGACACACACCTAAGATCGGCAACTTGCCAACAAAGTATTCTATGACTTGTAGAGAGATACCCGCGTCATCCGGCGTACAAGGCCCCGGGGAGATCACAAGATGACTAGGATTCAGCGCTTCAATACCCGCAATATCAATTTCATCGTTGCGTACAACTTTTACAGTTGCCCCTAACTCACAGAAATACTGATATAAGTTATAGGTAAAAGAGTCGTAGTTATCAATGATAAGTAACATGGGTGAAATCGTTTGCTAAATACTAAATGATTTGGAGATATAGGGGCGGTATTGTGCAATACCCATAGCGAAAGGCAAGTGGAAACTGCATTTCACCAATAATTAAGGCCAACCTAAGTTGACCTTAATTGTTTACAGATAACTGTCAATTACCCGCATTCGGTGACGTGTACTCACTTTCACCGTTCGCAGTAAAGCTGATTCGCTCACTACTTACGACGGCGCCACATCGCTAAGCCAAACAGTGACATTAACGCGCCAAAGCCAAACGAACCAACGTTAGTTTTAGGAACAGTCACAGTTGTATCAGGCTCTTCAACAGTCACCTCACGCTCGGAGCTAAACTTAACTATTTCACCAGTAGGGTCCATTAATTTTTCCGCTAGTAGATACTGACCTTGGGCTACTTTTTCGTCAAATTCAATATTAACACTTCGAGCATCAATATCGGCTTGAACCAAAGTCGCACTTGCAGCATAACCTTGAGGTTCTGAATGGGATGATGTTGCTTGAATAGCACCAACAGGAGTTAAGCTAACCGTCAGTACATCATTAACAGCTGCATTTGGTGGTAGACGAACTTCAACTGCGAATTTATCACCTGAATTAGGTAAATTAAGTTCAGTATCAGGGAAGTCTATAGCAATAATGACTGGATCGTGGTCAGACGCAGAGAACGCATCTTTGTACTTCGGCATATCACCGGTGTATTTGCTGCTGTATTCAAACAAGTTACTTTCTAGTGAATTGATGTGCCAATCTTCAATCGCCACCACTTTTTGTGCCAAGCTGTTGCTCGCCAATGCATGGTCTAGGTTGCCTAGCTCACCAGAGTAGGTGTATGAGAAAGTGTCTGCGCCGTGAAGTACTGTGTTCAGGTTATAGTAACCGTAGCCTTTTTCAATTTTGGTCTTATCGACTTGAAGCTCACCACCACCAATGGTTGTGTAGGCTGCTGTGTAGATGTCACGGCCGTATTTCTCTTTCGAGTAATCCGTCAGTGTAAGCAGAGGATCTTCCATGCTGTAGGCGTTTAGGTCACCCATCACTAGCACGTCACCTTCAATGCCTTTCAGAGCGTCTCCCACAACGTTAGCAGCAGAAACACGGAAGTTGTTACAGTTACCTTGCAGATCCGCTGGCTCAGAGTCTTCTACGCCTGCGATCCACTCTTCAATACATTCAGAACCTTTCGATTTGAAGTGGTTGACAACAACAGATAGATCTTCACCTGTTGCTTTCACCGTGAAGGTTTGTAGCAAGCTATGGCGTTGGTATTTGTCGTAAGCTGGGTTGCCTTCCGCATCGTCACCACGCGTAATGGTGTTTTCTTCGATGTGCTGCTCTGGCGTCACAATCACTTTCGCCACTTCTTTTGGCGTCACTTCGTTTGCACGGTATAGGATCGCCACCATGATCGCATCACTACCAAAGTACTCATCTTGGTATTTATCTTGATCCGCGATTTCAACGTAAGTGTAATGATTTTCTGTGTCTTCAGTTTTAGCGTTCAATGCGTCAACCAAGTTCTTCACTGCACTGTTGTCACCAAAGCCATTGTTCTCGACTTCCATCAAACCAATGATGTCAGCGTCCATCTTGTTCATCGCCGCAACGATTTTCGCTTGTTGGATCAGGAACTCGTCTAGGTTAGTCGCACCACGGTTTTGTCCGGTTGGGTTTTCATGGCCACTGTCAGCCACAGAATTGAAGTAGTTCAGTACGTTGAAGCTGGCGATACGCAAATCTGAATCCGCAATCGCTGGCGCATCTTTACGAGCCACGTCGAAGCCTTCACCTGAAGTCACGAAGTTGGTGTTATCGACTTCATTGGTCGCAATTAGGCGGTATTCGTTGTAGCTGTAAGCCACAACGCCCTGCAGACCCTCTACTCGCGAACCAAGGCGAATGTGCTGCTCAGAAGAGCCATCTTGGTCTGCATCTTTTGCAAAATCTGGGTAGTAAGGGATTTGGCCGTTTGGTGCTTTGCCATCAGATTCTAGGTATACGCGGTTCGCTGCGTTGTCTTTTGCTAGCTCAACGGCTGCATCGCTCTCTGCGGCGTGTAATTGAGTCGGCTTAAACAATGGCGCTTCATGAGACAACATCATGTTGTTACGACGAGAGTCGTAGTCGTAAGAGAAGTTGCGAGTTACAAACAAATCACTTGCCGAGGTTAATTCAATTTGCATGCCTTCATGACGCTCTAGCGCATTACGTAGTGTCTCACCTTCTTTGATAACAAGATCGGTAACTCTAGGAATATCCGATGTGCCAGTTTTAACATAGCTATTAGCATCAGAAGCTAGCTGGGTATTGCTGTAGTACTCTTGAACTTTACCTTTAACACAAACAACGTCACCAGCTTTTAGCGCTATATCTGCCGCATCAGTATGAATGAACAAGCCTTCTGAGGTCTTGTCGTTGTTGTCACTTTCTAGTGCTTGTAGGTAGAAACCTTTGGTTAGGCCAGTGGTAACTGCAGTCACGACGCCAGTCACGAAATGATCTTCGTCAGTAATGTATGGGTAACCATCAATGAATGGAGAGGTATCGCCTTCACCTTGAATCTCTTGAATGGTAGTGAAGTTAGGTTGCTGACCGTCTACTTCACAAGCGAATGGTGCTGGTGGCTCAGTCGCATTTAGCGCACCAAGACCGTTAATATTGTCTTTCTCAAATGCTGTCCACTGAGATGCATCATAGGTAGCAGAGGGGATTAGTGCATCACTGTTACGAACCAATGTGGTGTCTTTACCAAAATCTACGTCACCCATCACACCGATGATGTCGTGCACTTCGCCATCTTTAAGCAGTGCGATCGGATCGTCACCGTTAAAGTTCGCTACGCTTTTATCTGTGATATCCGCTACCGATTTGATGGCATCGCTCGCATCACCATGAGCCAGTACATACACTTGGTTTGCTTGCAGTGTCACTTGGCTTAGGTCGATTGTGCTGCCCCAAGTACCACCACCGTTTGATGATTTTGCCAGTTCATAACCGGTTAGCGTTACCGCCGCATCGCCCGTGTTCGCGATTTCAACGGCTTTGTTGAACGAACCGCCTTCAACATACTGGGAGAGAATAATTTCTGCATTAGCGTTGGCACTAAGCGTGCTGGCAATCGTCAGTGCAAGTAAAGAGGGTTTGATTAACGTATCCATTGTCGTACCTGATATTTATTAAAATGCAAACTAAGCCCTGAGCAGAGCCTAATATTTGCGTCTAATATCAGGTTTATTTATGAAAGGAATAAGTCAACTGGCGAGAAAATGAGAAACTTATCACTTTGGAATCATCAATTGTTTGGCACACAATACATTTTCAACACAAATAGAAATGAGTGAAAATTTATAATGCCAAAACTCATTTAATAAGATGTTCTGCACAACATGGATATCAAGAATGTGTTAGACGTAAAATGTGTAAATCATCAATTAAAACAGCACGATTATTGGGAAGCCTTAACTAGCGGGCACTAAAAAGCCCAAAGTAAACACAGTTACTTTGGGCTTAGATTTTACAGCGGAAGGTGTTGAGTCACCCTATGGGCGAGTTACAAAACCTACTGCTTCGTATGCTTTCTTCAGCGTTACTGCTGCGCGCTCAGAGGCTTTTTCTGCGCCCGCTTTCATTACTGCGTCCATGTAGGCACGGTCAGCACGGATGCGGTGGTATTCCGCTTGAATCGGCTCAAGCATCTCAACAATCGCGGCACCCACATCTTTCTTGAACGGGCCGTACATTTCAACGCCTTGGTACTGCGCTTCAATCTCTTCGAATGTTTTACCTGTTGCTGCCGAGTAAAGGCCCATCAGGTTAGAGATACCCGCTTTGTTTTCCCAATCGTGAGCAATGCGTGGTGGTGTTTCTGCATCCGTTTGCGCTTTGTTGATCTTCTTGATGATCGACTTAGGCTCTTCTAGCAGAGTAATCACGTTCTTACGGTTGTCGTCCGACTTAGACATCTTCTTCGTCGCATCTTGCAGGCTCATTACACGTGCATTCACTGTTGGGATGTACGGTTCTGGCACTTCGAAGATTGGCTGTTCTGGCGAGTAGATGTTGTTGAAGCGAGTTGCGATATCACGCGCTAACTCTAGGTGTTGTTTCTGATCGCTACCTACAGGTACTTGGTGAGCACCGTAAAGCAGGATGTCCGCAGCCATCAGTACCGGGTAATCAAACAGACCTACGTTCACGTCATTTGAGTGACGCGCAGACTTGTCTTTAAACTGAGTCATACGGCTCAGTTCACCCATTTGTGTGTAACAGTTAAGAAGCCAACCAAGTTGAGCATGCTCTGGTACGTGAGACTGAACAAATAGCGTGCTCTTCTTTGGATCAACACCGACAGCAAGACAGATTGCTAGTGCGTCTAGAGTCGCTTCATGCAGTGCTTTCGGATCTTGGCGAACCGTAATTGCATGAAGGTCTACCACACAGTATTGGCAATCGTAGTCATCTTGCATCTGTTGCCATTGACGTAGAGCACCCAAGTAGTTACCGATACTTAGTTCACCAGATGGTTGAACACCACTCAATACGATGGGCTTGCTCATGGTTTTAATTCCTTTGCTTATTCGCTAAGTCAATTGATGGCTTAGCTTCTTAACTTAAATATAGAAAAGCCGCACAGCTCTTTCTGCGCGGCTCATCCAGTGTACTCATTGATAAGTATTTTGCTAGTGGGTTAGCTAACTTTTGTCCGCTTTATGCAGAAACTAGAACGACATCGAGCAATTGCGCGACATTATCTGCCACATAGTCAGGGTTTGATGCTGAGATAGGCTCACCGTGGTTGTAGCCGTAAGTCAGGCCAAACGAATGACAACCCGCGTTCTTTGCCGCTTTAATGTCATTACTTGAATCACCGACCATTAGCATCTCTTCTGCTTTCACATTGTGCTTTTCTAGCAACCAGTTTAGCGCTACTGGGTTCGGTTTTTTCTCTGGGAAAGAGTCACCGCCAAGTACATCTACAAAGTACTTATCGATGCCGTGTTGCGCTAATACGTCTGGTACAAACTTCGATGGCTTGTTGGTTACTAATGCCATAGTAAAGCCCGCTTTGTGCAGCTCTGCCAACGTCTCTTTTACTGATGGGTAAAGATGGCTCAGCTTATGACCACCCTGCTCGTAGAAGTCATCAAACAAGATACGCGCTTTTTTCAGTAGCTCTGGCTCTAAGCTTGGGTCCACAGTTAGGTCGCGGCTTAATGAACGACCGATAAGCACGTCAGCACCGTTACCTACATAATCACGAACTTGTTCTTCACTCACTGAAGGGAAGCCTAGCTCCTGACAAGCTTGGTCAGCAGCTACTGCCAAATCAGGCACGCTGTCTAACAAGGTTCCATCCAAATCAAAGGCGATCAGTTTTATTGAGCTTAATGACATCTTACTTTCCTATTAATTATATTCGTCTCATGTGTTGAGCAATAAGACGTAAAAAAGGGGCCAATCAGCCCCCTTAATCCAAATTTTTTGATTTTAGGTCAACTGACCCTAGTTCTACTTTTATGCGTTTACTTTTGCAAGCTCTGCACGCATCTCATCAATCACTTCTTTGTAATCTGGTTGATTAAAGATAGCTGAGCCAGCAACGAACATATCTGCGCCCGCTTCTGCGATTTCACGAATGTTATCCACCTTTACGCCACCGTCGATCTCTAGGCGAATATCACGACCAGATTCGTCAATCAGCTTACGAACCGCGCGCAGCTTATCAAGCGTGTGAGGAATGAAAGATTGGCCGCCGAAACCTGGGTTCACAGACATCAATAGAATCATGTCTACTTTATCCATAATGTAATCTAGGCAAGATAGTGGCGTTGCAGGGTTTAGAACCACGCCCGCTTTACAGCCGTGCTCTTTAATCAGTTGTAGAGTGCGATCGATATGCTCTGATGCTTCTACGTGGAAGGTAATCATCGATGCGCCAGCTTTTGCAAACTCAGGTACGATGTTATCAACCGGCTTCACCATTAGGTGAACATCGATTGGAGCAGTAATACCGTAGTCACGCAGTGCTTTACAGATAGGTGCGCCAAAAGTCAGGTTAGGTACGTAGTGGTTATCCATCACATCAAAGTGCACAACGTCAGCACCGGCTGCGAGTACTTTTTCAACGTCTTCACCAAGACGAGCAAAATCTGCAGACAAAATTGATGGAGCGATTAGAAAATCTTTCATACCAAACCTCTTAAGAGTAAGTAAATTGCGAGTTCACCGCCTTGCTGGCACCTCATACGCATACAAGATTCAACCCCAAGACTATTTGGGCTGCAATTCTACCTAAGCACCTAAGCAGATCCTAGCAGTTCGAAAGATTAGTTTAAGAAAGTACCTGTTGGTCACTCAATTTGTGGTGGTCGAGATTATTCTGCTGCTGCATGTTGCTGGTTTTTATCTTGATGGAACAGTGCGAGTAGCTCATCCACTTTATTACGACCAGCGCCATTTCGACTGATGGTGCGCTTCACCTTCACCACGTTCAACTCTGCACCATGATACAAGCGACGTGTTAATGTCGTGTCGTGATTAGAAATCAAAACAGGGATGCCGCGTTCTGTCGCCGCTTTTTCAGCAACGTCAGCCAGTGCTGCTTGATCATCTAAGCTGAAGCCATTACCTGCGTAAGAGGTAAAGTTAGCGGTATTTGAGAGCGGTGCGTACGGAGGATCGCAGTACACCACGCAACCTTTACGGGCACGGCTAAAAGTCTCATGGTATCCCTCACACACGAAGGTGGCCTTTTTCGCTTTTTCAGCAAAAAATTCCAGCTCAGCTTCTGGGAAGTAAGGCTTTTTGTAAGAACCAAACGGAACATTAAAACCGCCTTTCTTGTTGTAGCGACACAGACCATTGAAGCCAAATCGGTTCATGTACAAGAAAGCAAGTGAGCGATACATAACATTGTCAGTATCGTTAAACTGAGCTCGGATATCTAAGAAGGCTTCTTTGCGATTGTTCTCAGGGCAGAACCAACGCTTTGCTTCCGCAATGTAGGTCTCAGGGTCGGTTTTAAGTAGGTTGTACAGGTTGATAAGATCGGGATTGATATCAGCCAGCAGGTACTGTTCGTAGTCCGTGTTCAAAAACACAGAGCCAGCACCAACAAATGGTTCTACCAATTTACGAGCAGGTGGCAGGTGACGTTGGATGTCTTCAACTAGGCCATATTTACCACCAGCCCATTTTAGAAAGGCACGCTGCTTTTTCATTTACTGCTCTATCTATCAACACAAAAATACGGCTGCGGAATGTAACATATTTTGAGACTAAGCTCAGGGTTATTTCGCACGTTCTATCTCTCGATGCACTTGATTCATCGATTTTGCCCAAGGTTCCAGCTGTTGAAGTGGTTTTGAGAGTGTACTTACCGCATCTCGCGCCACCTGAATCGTTGGGTAATCTTGGTAAGTGATGATAAACCACTTGGTATCGCTGCGCAGAGTTGGATAAATACGAACCTTATTCTCTAGGTCGTATTCTTCGATGAAAGATTGCACGTCCTCCAGTGAAGTCATCGCACTCAACTGTAAGGTGTAAGCTCGCGGTGAGATAGCTTGTAGCTCCTCACGAGAAAACGAGAAGGTGATCTTCTTAGTCGGAGGCGTTGATTCAGTTAAGTCAGACTCTTCATTAACTGAAGCAACCGCTTCCGCGTCAGCCTGTGAATTAGCCTCTACTTGGGTGTTCTCTTCAACCACAGCATTAATGGCACTGGTATCAGCACTCTGAGCTTTATCATCCAGTAGAGCATCAACCACATCCGAAGTAATCACGACACGCTGTTGGTCTTGCTCAACCTCACCCACGCTAGCTGTCTCTTCCACCACAACTGGTGGCAAAGATGAACTGTCATCATCAGCGCCTTGATAACTGATGTCAGTTGAAGCTTCGGAGTCTACAACTCCCTCAACACCGGCTTGTTCTGAGCCACTGTCCATTTCAAACGTTGGGATAGCAGTCTGCTCGATTGGTGCGATCAGAGATTGCGCTTTGTCATCTGGGGTTGGTTGGCTGAACATCCACCAATAACCACCACCAGTTAACAACAGCAATAGGGCCACCACAATCGCGATATTGATTGGTGAGCCAATGATTGAGCGAATAATAATCCTTTTTTCCACTTTCAATTCTCCTAAAGCCATTAACTCGCCAGGCAGAGGTTGCGCTTTGTTAAACGCACGTCGCACACGAGTTTCAGACTCATCATCCACATATCGAATCACCAATGATTCAAAGAAATGTTCAGCTTCTGGTTGCGAAAGGTCATCGATCTCAAGATCGATAGGCTTATGTTGTTGGCCGTAACTTAGACGTGTGAGTAAGGTGTCTAGGTGACCAATTTCTGAGAAAAGAACGACATTGATCGTCCATTGGGGATGAGCTTGAGCTTCCAGTACCAACATCCATAGTTCGGATACCAATAGCTCAGAGAGTCGGTGGGCATCATCGACAACGATAACCACGCAACACGGCTCACCATCCAGCAACCTTGCTAGGCTATCAGATAAGGAGTCATGTTGATTAAATAGCGGATCAGAAACAATTTGGCTAAGAATAAGCGCGCGGCGTTGTTGGTCGTCTTGGCTTGGATGACAAAGCAGTAAACACTGATTTTTTTCTGTCGCCCACGCTTCGAGATAACGCTGTGCTAACCAAGAACGGCCAGAGCCAGGTTTACCAGCCACCGTTACTAGATTTGAACCAAAGTTAGTCAAAAGCTGTAAGCGCTCTAGCAGCTCAACTTGAGACTCTAACTCTAATACTCTTATTTCATGAGCCAAACTCATTGCGGATCCCTACTGATTAGATCGATCAGTAAAACGCTTCAGTTGCCTGGAGTTTAACTAGGCAACCTCACAACCAAATTTAAAGAGTACGGCAGAAATCAATCGCTTGTTTAATGATGTCCTGAGGCACATCAGCAACCACTTCAGCAGTACCAATACTTGTTGGCAATACCAGACGTAATTGACCAGACAGCACTTTCTTATCACGCATCATGTGCGTCATAAAGTCTTCAAAAGACATGCTTTCTGGCGTATGAACTGGCAGTTTCGCATTCTTAAGTATAGAAATAATTCGCTTAAGCTGCTGCTGAGTGATCAGTCCCTGTAACTGAGCAGTTTTCGCTGCCATTACAGTACCTGAAGACACAGCTTCACCATGTAGCCAATTACCATAGCCTAGCTCTGCTTCGATCGCATGACCAAATGTATGACCTAGGTTCAATAACGCTCTGATTCCTGACTCTTTTTCATCTAGGGCAACCACTTCAGCCTTAATTGCACAACAACGAGCAATTGCGGTAATCAGTGCTTGTTCATCAAGTCGATAAAGTTTCTCTAGATTCTGCTCCAACCAATCAAAGAAGTCTTCATCGTAAATGATGCCGTATTTGATCACTTCAGCAATACCCGCAGCAAACTCACGCTCAGGAAGCGTTGATAAACAGTTGGTATCGATGATCACAGATTTTGGTTGGTAGAATGCACCGATCATGTTCTTACCAAGAGGATGGTTTACTGCGGTTTTGCCACCAACAGAAGAGTCCACTTGAGAAAGAAGCGTTGTCGGGATTTGAATGAAATCAATACCACGCTGGTAACAAGATGCAGCAAAGCCGACCAAATCACCGATAACACCACCACCTAAAGCAATTACCACCACATCGCGGCTGTAATTTCCTTCAAGCATGTAGCTCATCACTGAATTGAACGTTTCAAGCGTTTTGTATTGCTCACCATCAGGTAACTCTAGAAGAGATGTCTGACAGCCAACTTGATCCAGTAAAGATAGAATTTTATCAGCATAAAGAGGCGCTACTGTCACATTACTGATAACAACGACTTTCTGCTTGTCTGATAAAAAAGAAAGGTACGCCGGGTCGTCAAATAACCCGGCGCCAATAGAGATAGGGTAGCTACGCTCAGCTAGATTGACCGTAATCCGTTCCATGGGTTTGCTCTCCGAAAAATGAACTTAACGTTCTTCTAGCATTTTTACGATCTGGTTGGCTACCACTTTTGCACTTTGGTCGTCAGTACGAACTGTGTAGTCCGCCACTTCTTCGTATAGTGCGTTGCGAGATACAGCTAGATCTTCTAGCACATCACGCGGGTTGTCTGTTTGAAGTAGAGGACGTTTCTTGTCGCGGTTTGTGCGAGCAAGTTGCTTTTCAATTGTTGTCTCTAGGTATACAACAATGCCTCGTGCAGATAGACGGTTACGGTTTTCTTTGCTCATCACTGAACCACCACCTGTCGCTAGAACAATACCTTGCTCTTCAGTCAGATCGTTGATTACAGATTCTTCGCGCTTACGGAAACCTTCTTCGCCCTCAACATCAAAAACCCATGCGATATCTGCGCCAGTGCGCTCTTCAATCACAGTGTCAGAGTCTAGAAACTCCATATGAAGTTGGGAAGCTAGGTGTCTACCAATTGTACTTTTGCCGGCGCCCATTGGGCCAACAAGAAAAATATTGCGTTTCTCAGCCATGTTTTTAGCAGTAATTTACAACGTTAATTCAATGACATCGCCACAAGGTAGGTCAGTACAAGTACTGAAATTAAAAGGCCCGTGGCACCGATTCCTCACAGATAATTCGTGATAAGACCCGAAATTATCAAGGTTAGGTGCCACTAATGCAACTTTATTTTTAATCTAATTGTACGTTACTGAATCACAACTTTAGGTGTAACAAAAATAAGCAGTTCACTTTTACCCACATTTTCGTAGCTACGACGGAACAATGCACCCAATAAAGGAAGGTCTCCCAGCAAAGGAACTTTATCGACTGTACTACTAACACTGTGTTGAAATACTCCACCAAGAACAACGGTTTCACCATTATTAACAAGCACTTGCGTACCTATTCTTTGGGTATCTATCGCGACCGCTTCCCCCGTTCCTGTTTTCACCACTTGCCCAGGGCTATCTTGAGTCACACTCAAATCCAGAACCAAGCGATTGTCTGGTGTGATTTGAGGGGTAACTTTCAAACTCAACACAGCTTTCTTAAATGCGACTGACGTGGCACCACTCGAAGAGGACTCTAAGTAAGGAATTTCAGTCCCTTGCTCAATATAAGCCGGCTTTTTATTGGTGGTGATTAAGCGTGGGCTAGAGATGATCTCCGCCTTAGACTCTTGTTGCAGTGCAGATAGCTCAAGATCGAGCAACGTATCTGAACCAAGCTTAGCCACCTGAAACGCAATACTCGAGGCATTTGGCGATGTCGCCGCCAAATGCACGTTAAGGAAATCATCTATCACGCTGCTGCCAAGATCGTCATAAGGTGTAATGGCAGAAGGGTGATTACCCTCGATTGAACCACCAACGGTGAAGCTTCCATTGGTCGATGAAACGCCCCAGCGCACGCCGAGTTCATCAAGGTTACCTTCGGTTACGGTAACAATGCGCGCCTCTATCTGTACTTGCTTCACAGGGATATCTAACGACTCAATAATGCCGCGGATCACCGCAATGTTCTCTTCCAGCTCGCGAATAAGCAAAGAGTTCGTGCGTTCATCTATGGTAATTGAACCGCGATCAGACAGCATACTCACCGCCCCTTCACCACCAATCATGTCAGCAATGTCGATGGCTTTAGCAAAGTTAATCTTGATGATTTCTGATTTAAGTTCCCCAAGCTCTTCTTCTAAGCGGGACTTTTCGAGCGCTTGCTGTTCTCTAAGATCCAGTTCTGCTTTGGGAGCGACCAAGATAACGTTGCCATCGACGCGCTTATCCAAGCCCTTAACTTGCAAGATAATGTCGAGAACTTGCTGCCAAGGAACACCATCCAAACGTAGCGTCAGGTTACCCGCGACCGAGTCTGATACCACCAAGTTGAACTCATTGTAGTCAGCAATCAACTGAAGGACATTTCGAACTGGGATATCTTGGAAGTTAATCGATATCAGCTTACCCTCTTTCTCAAGGATGCTTTTCTCCGTCGCAACTTCTTCAATCGTGGGCTTACTGATCACCACCTCGATAAAGCGCCCCTTGAGGTCATATTCGTATTGATAGTCACTGTTAATCGTTGCCAATAACCGAGTGCTTGGCGTCTCTTTGTATACTTCAATATCCTCAACCAGAGTCGCGAAGTCTTTGACGTCCAAAAGGTAGAGTTTGTCATCATCTACTTCTGTATTAATAAGTTCGATGCTCAAGCCTTCTTGTGCTCGCTGAACATCGACGACCGCGCTGCTGGTTGCTAGCTCAATGATAATGACAGCGTCTTTATCCTTGTTAACTCTAAAATCAATGTTCTCTAATTTATTAGTCGAGCTCTCTGCGTAACCAAATACGCTAAAAACCAACATCATAGACACAGCAAAACCTTGTGGAACTTTGCTCACTAATCCACTTATTCCTTTATTCATATTTACATCTCATATTCACATTATGTGACATTGGTTTATTTCAGAGCCAGCCTAACGTTGCGCTTATGCCAACAACCTAAACCATCTGGAAGAGTTTCATTAATCAGAACGTACTGGCTCGTCACCTTAGTAACTCGACCGTTGTTTAAACCGATAAACTGGCCTTTTTTCACATTGACGACATTGCCCTTAGGCGTTTGTACAAGCCCAAACACACTCTTTCCACTGCCCATCACACCTTTCAAGCGCAATTTACTCAGTGGGTATTGCTCCAACATGCCGCTGCGAGCACGAGCGCTGGGTTGCCAGCAATCTTTCTTCACCAAGGGCTGGTTTTGCACGATCGCTTCTTTGGGTAGTTCAAAGGGAGGACGAAAAGCGCGTCGTTGGTAGGTTGCGGCTGAGAACTCAGTCGCAGGAACAAGCTGCTCAACCTCTTTTTTCGCTTTGAGCTCAACCTGCACCACAAAATCTTCTAATGAGTCTTGATTGGCTTTGCAGCCTGACAACATCAGCAGTAATAAAGTTGAATTGAGCACGCTATTGAGCCTCATCGTTGACCTCCGACTTAAACTGGTAGGTATAAGCTCGAACTCTAAAGTGAAGTGTGCTGCTTTCTTGGCTCACTCTCTGCCAACTCACATCATCAAAGCTGATGATTCGCGGGAGCTTGGCGATAGCTGCAGAGAAGTCACCTATCTCGTGGTAATCGCCAGTCAGCTCGATATTAAGAGGTAAGCGGTATAAGAAGGCTTTATTTTGTTTTTCACCCCAGTCGATTCGGGTAAAGGTTAGTGAGTTATCTAAGCCAAGCTCATTGACGGATGCCAACATGCTCGCCAATTCCTTTTGCACAGGCAGCTGTTCTAACAGGTAATCGTAGCGACTGGTTAGTTCATCCAGTTGGTCTTGAAGCTTAGGTAAAGCAGCAACCTTATTGGCTTTGATACGCAGTGTTGCTTTCAAGGTCTGCTCTTGCTGCTTCATTTGTTGTAGCTCATCATCCA
>JAYYSE010000129.1:0-16824 GCA_036126475.1 Pseudomonadota bacterium
CTAGATATTCACCTTTTACGTCCAACACTTTATTGGTGGTGGGTAGCGCGACACCTGCACGTGAGGTCAGAGTCAGGTGGCTGTATTTACCTATTTGTGCGTTATGCAGCGTTTCGAAAGCTGGGGTTGCTGAGCCCAACACCACTGGAATCTGCGCTTTGTGCGCACGCATGATCGCCACATCTCGAGCGTGGTAGCGCAGGCTATCTTGCTGTTTATAAGAAGCGTCGTGCTCTTCATCAACAATAATAATGCCCAGGTCCGCAAACGGTGTGAATAGAGCCGAACGGGTACCAATCACAATGCCGGCAATTTTATCGCGAGCCGATAACCACGCATTCAGGCGTTCTGAATCGTTTAGGCCTGAGTGGATAACCTCAACAGGAACATTAAAGCGTCGCTTAAAGCGGTTGATGGTTTGTGGT
Source organism: Pseudomonadota bacterium (assembly GCA_036126475.1). Classification (GTDB taxonomy): domain Bacteria; phylum Pseudomonadota; class Gammaproteobacteria; order Enterobacterales; family Vibrionaceae; genus Vibrio. The sequence goes on from JAYYSE010000129.1 coordinate 426, forward strand.
GTTAGGCCAATCTCTGGCACTAGCACTAAAGCTTGTTTACCTTGGTCAAGAATCGGCTTAATCATATTCAGGTAGACTTCCGTCTTGCCTGAACCCGTGACACCTTCTAAAAGGAAGCAACCAAAGCTGTTTTGACTATTAACCGTTGCAATTGCGATGGCTTGCTCTTCGTTGAGCTTAGGTTTGTCTTGGACGTTTTCGAGGTCGGCTGGCCACGGTTTGCGTTTTGGTTTTTTCTTAACCGATTCAATCCAACCTTTCTCTTCCAGTGTTTTGAGAACAGCGCTGCCTACCTCTTGGTCGATGAACTCTTGATGAGGAACGGCGCCGTGCTCGAGCATGTGCATGACTTTGGCTTGCTTGACTGCGCGACCAAAGCCTTGCATCAGTTGGTCGCGGCCTGATGGCGTTAACTGCCATTCGACCAAAGTTGCGAAGTCTGCAGCTTTGCCTTTGCGTAAAGCGCTGGGTAGGGCATTGGCAAAGGTTTCGCCAAGTGGGTACTGGTAAAACTGACTGCACCAAGTTAACAGTGAATAGACAGATTCAGGCCAAACAGGTTGGTTATCCAGTAGCGCTTTAATGGGCTTGAGCTTATCTAGCTCGAATTCTGATTCGTTAACCAGAGCCGTGACAATCCCTGTTAAGGTTTGTCGTCCAAAAGGCACAGAGACTCGACCACCAATAATCGGAAATAGGTGGCTTGGAATCTTGTAATCAAACTGCTTGTCGAGTGGAACAGGCAGCGCCACACGGGCAATCATTGGACGCATAAAGGGACGGCTTTATCTGAATTGACGAGAGCGAACAGTCTAAAGGATAAGGCGTTTAAATTCGAGAAACAGTTTCGCTGACAAGGGGAAGTGAGGACCTGAAAGTCGCTGCTGCCAAAGAATTTCAACGGATGAAGAAAATAATATCAATATTGGCGAAAAATGTATCAAATCAGTTGATCCTACCTCACAGATTCATTACTATACTGCGCCTTAAAGATATGGCTTCATCGCGTTTTAGTGATAAGCGGTGTCTTTATTTCTTTTTAAACTACGTGTGGTGTGCGGCTTAGAATCGTATAGCGACACGGCCTACTTGAGGTTATCCCATGAAAGCTGGAATCCACCCAGAATACAAAGCAGTTACTGCTACTTGTTCTTGCGGCAACACTTTTGAGTTCAACTCAACGCTAGCAAAAGAATCAATCCACCTAGACGTATGTGATAAATGTCACCCGTTCTACACTGGTAAGCAACGTATCGTAGATACAGGCGGCCGTGTTGATCGCTTCAACAAGCGTTTCGGTGCTCTTTCTAGCAAGAAGTAATTCTCGCTATTTAGACATAAAAAGGACACTTCGGTGTCCTTTTTTGTTGCCTGAAATTTGAGAAAATACAGACTTTCACCTCAAGCTTTATTATCTCCTACACTAAGCGGCTTGCCTCTATATTGAAGGGTAATTCTTCGCTTATTATTCATCACTGCAAATCCGCTCGAAAGTTCAACAAGCGATAGTAATTTCAACTGCTCACTGGTCTTATTAGTAGTGAAATCTCGTTTTTTAATGAGACAGAGGCCTTTACCACCTAGGAACTTTGAAGTACATCCATTAACATGAACAAGATCCCCCTAATAATAATATCCTAGGAACGTACACCTATGTCTGAAGACAGCCGCCAAGACCTATCCTCTCAAGAATTATCACCTCAAGAACAATTCCGTCAGCAAGCTCTTGATTATCATGAGTTCCCAATTCCAGGCAAAATTGCCATTGAGCTGACGAAGCCTGCAAACTCTGCAGAAGACCTAGCACTTGCTTATAGCCCAGGCGTGGCTGAGCCAGTTCGTGAGATCGCACAGAACGTAGATAACGTTTACAAGTACACAGGTAAAGGCAACATGGTTGCAGTTATCTCTAACGGTACCGCGATTCTTGGCCTAGGTAACCTTGGTCCAATTGCTTCTAAACCAGTTATGGAAGGTAAAGCGCTACTGTTTAAGCGTTTCGCTGGTTTAGATTCTATCGATATTGAAGTAAAACACCGCACAATCGATGAGTTTGTCGATACGGTTGCGAACATCGCAGATACATTCGGCGGTATCAACCTAGAAGACATCAAAGCACCTGACTGTTTTGAGATTGAACGTCGTCTGATTGAGCGCTGTGATGTACCTGTATTCCACGATGACCAACACGGTACTGCGATCGTAACAGCAGCAGGTATGCTGAATGCGATTGAGCTTCAAGGTAAGAAGCTAGAAGAATGTAAGATCGTTTGTCTAGGTGCTGGCGCAGCAGCGGTTGCTTGTATGGAACTACTAATTAAGTGTGGCGCTCAGCGTGAGAAGATCTACATGCTAGACCGTAAAGGTGTGATTCACACTCGTCGTGATGATTTGAACGAATACAAAGAGCTGTTCGCAAACAACACAGATAAGCGCACGCTTGAAGATGTTATCGAAGGTGCTGACCTATTCTTGGGCGTATCAGGTCCTAACCTGCTTCCAGCAGAAGCATTAACGCTGATGGCTGATAAGCCTGTTGTGTTTGCATGTTCAAATCCAGATCCAGAGATCAAGCCAGAGCTTGCTCACGAAGTTCGTTCTGACCTTATTATGGGTACGGGCCGCAGTGATTACCCTAACCAAGTAAACAACGTACTTTGTTTCCCATTCATTTTCCGTGGTGCACTTGATGTACGTGCAAGCGAAATCAATGACGAAATGAAGCTAGCGGCTGTAAAAGCGATTCGTGACCTAGCGAAAGAAGAGGTGCCGGCTGAAGTACTAAAAGCAGCGGGTGAGACGTCACTTGAATTCGGTAAGGGTTACATCATTCCTAAGCCAATGGACCCACGTCTACTTCCTCGCGTAGCAAAAGCAGTAGCTGAAGCGGCCGTTGAATCTGGCGTTGCACGTATCGAGATGCCTGCTAACTACATGGCATAGTCGCTTGTTATAACGGTTGCTCCATAGAGCACAAATAATAAAAAAACCGACTCAGCTGGAGTCGGTTTTTTTATGTTTCTTATTCACAAAACACTGAAAAGACGAATCAGTAATGTGAACATTCAGTTAAAGCGAATCAATATTGAAGGCAGTGACTGAGTTATTGTTATTCTTCGTCAAACGCTTCGAACTCGATGCCCATTTCTGTCATCAGCTTTTTCACTTCTGCAGGAATATCATCTGGGCGGTCTTTACGAAGGTCTTCATCCGTTGGCAGTGGTTGGCCTGTGTACGCATGTAGAAAAGCTTCACACAGTAGCTCACTGTTTGTTGCATGGCGCAGGTTGTTGATCTGGCGGCGAGTACGCTCGTCAGTAAGCACCTTTAGCACTTTTAAAGGGATAGAAACTGTAATCTTCTTTACTTGTTCGCTTTTCTTTCCATGCTCAGCATATGGGCTTATGTATTCACCATTCCAGTCGGCCATTGCGTACCTTCATCACTTTAGTTGTTAGATTAAATTAATAGTGGTGATTTTAGCGAGATTTACCGCCATAAGCAAAGATATATAGACGTCTAGAAGTGTTGACGTCTCTTGTTTGTGAAAGTAAAGTGAGTAACATATATCTAACACAGCCGCAAAATGCCGACAAGCAGCTGTGATTCTCAGACGCAAAACTTGTAAGGAAGCACCTATGAGCAGCCGGAAGCCAGCAACAATCGCAGTACGTACTGGTATCGAGTCAGACACGCAACACCATGCCGTTGTCCCACCTATTTATCTTTCGAGTAACTATGGGTTTCCCGCTTTTGGTGAAGTGCCAAAGTACGATTACACCCGTTCTGGTAACCCAAACCGCGGTTTATTAGAGACGGCACTGTTTGAGCTTGAATCAGGCAAAGGTGCAGTGGTTACTAACTGCGGTACTTCGGCACTGAACTTATGGGTTTCGGCTTTCTTAGGTAGCGATGACCTGATCGTTGCACCACACGACTGCTACGGTGGTACTTACCGCCTGTTTAACACTCGCTCTCTTAAAGGTGACTTCAAAGTCTTGTTTGTTGATCAATCGGATCAAAAGGCATTAGATGCGGCGCTCGCACTTAAGCCAAAGTTGATCTTATTGGAAACACCATCAAACCCATTGGTTCGCGTAGTCGATATTGCAGCAACCTGCCGTAAAGCTAAAGAGGTAGGTGCGCTGGTTGCTGTCGACAACACGTTTTTGACTCCAGTGTTCCAAAAGCCTTTAGAGCTAGGTGCTGACTTTGTTATTCACTCAACGACCAAATACATCAACGGTCACTCAGATGTGATTGGTGGTGTGGTGATCACTAAGACAGAAGAGCACGCTGAAGAGCTAGCATGGTGGGGCAACTGTATTGGTGCAACCGGAACTCCATTTGATAGTTACATGACGCTACGTGGCATTCGTACACTAGGTGCGCGTATGCGTGTTCACGAAGAGAGTTCACGTGAAATTCTGACTGCCTTGCAACAGCAAGATCTTGTCGGTGCGATTTATCACCCAAGTCTTCCTGAGCATCCAGGTCACGAGATCGCCAAGAAGCAACAGTCAGGCTTTGGCTCAATGTTGAGCTTTGAGTTTGCAGGTTCATTCGAGGCGCTCAAATACTTTGTTGGCGAGTTAGAGCTGTTCTCTTTAGCGGAATCACTTGGTGGTGTAGAGAGCCTGATTTGTCACCCTGCGTCGATGACTCACCGTGCGATGGGTGAAGAAGCACTGGCAGAGGCGGGCGTTTCTCAACAGTTGCTGCGTCTTTCTGTTGGCCTTGAAGATGCAGAAGACCTGATTGATGACCTTAAACAGGCGTTTGAAAAAACACAACGCTTTATCGCTGAAGGGGAGGGTTAATAATGGCAACCTTTCGCCAACTACATAAATTTGGTGGTAGCAGTTTAGCTGACCCTGAGTGTTACCTACGTGTGGTGAACATTCTCAGAGAGTATTCATCAGCAACAGACTTAGTGGTTGTGTCGGCAGCAGGCAAAACCACTAACCGTTTGATTGAATTTGTAGAAGCGATTGATAAAGATGGGCGTATTGCTCATGAGTGCCTGCAAAACCTTCGTCAGTTTCAACTTGAACTGATTGAAGCACTGCTTGAAGGTGAACCTGCAGAGCAGCTTACGGCGACTATCCAACAAGAATTTACCGCTTTGGGTGAGCTAACAGCCCCTCTAAGCGAAGCACAAAAAACACAAGTATTAGGTCACGGTGAAGTATGGTCTTCACGTCTGTTAGCTGCTTTGTTGTGCCAATATGATTTACAAGCCGTCGCGCAAGATGCTCGTGCTTTCTTGCGTGCTGAAGTGGGTGCACAACCAGAGGTGGATCGTGCACGTTCTTACCCTCTTATTAAAGAAGCGTTAGCGCAGCATGCTCATTGTCGTGTGGTGATTACTGGCTTTATGGCGCAAAACAGTGATGGTGAAACGGTATTGCTTGGTCGCAATGGTTCAGACTATTCAGCGACTGTGATTGGCGCTTTAGCTGAGGTGGATCGCGTAACGATTTGGAGTGATGTAGCTGGTGTATACAGCGCTGACCCTCGCTTGGTGTCGGATGCGTGCTTACTGCCTCTGCTTCGCCTTGATGAAGCAAGTGAACTCGCTCGTCTAGCCGCACCTGTACTTCATAGTCGTACGCTACAGCCAGTCGCGCAAAGTGCGATGGACCTTAGTTTACGTTGTAGCTACCAGCCAGAGTCAGGTTCAACTCAGATTGAGCGAGTTCTGGCATCGGGTCGCGGTGCAAAAATCATTACTTCTCTGGATGAAGTGCTTATCGTGCAGCTGACCTTTGGACATGGACATGATTTTGACCGTCTAGAAAGTGAAGTGCTTGAAGGGCTTAAGCGTGCTCAACTAGAGCCGTTGGCTTACGAACTAGAACCGGATCAACACTGTTTGCGTCTTGCTTACACAGAAGAGATTGCGGGTGGTGCTCTGGAATATTTGCAAGATCATGCAATTGACGCTGAGATTAAGCTGAAAGAGGGCTTCTCTCTGATTGCTGCCGTTGGTGCAGGTGTGACGAAGAACCCGAACCATTGTTACGGTTTTTACCAGCAATTAAAGAGTTCATCGGTTGAGTTTATCTCAGAAGCGAACTCTGGCCTAAGCTTAGTGGCGGTAATTCGTAAGAGTGAAACATCAAGCCTAGTGAAGGGCATTCACTCTCAACTATTCCAAGCGCAGAAGCGTGTTGCGATTGCCTTGTGTGGTAAGGGTAACATTGGTTCAAGTTGGCTGAGTCTATTTGTAGAGCAAAAGGCTGAGCTTGAAAAGCGCCGTGGGATGAACTTTGAATTGGTTGCTGTGGTGGATAGCCAAACCTATTGGTTCGACGACCAAGGCATTGATGCAACCTCTGTCGGTGAGCGCTTTGATGATGAAGCGATTGCTAACAATGGTAACGACTGGCTAGAGCGTTTGGGATCTATTCAGGGATACGACGAAGCCGTTGTACTCGATGTGACTGCCAGCCAAGCTCTTGCAGAAAAGTATCTGCAGATCGCTCAGCAAGGTATTCATCTCATCTCGGCGAACAAGGTCGCTGGCTCAGCATCAAGTGAGTACTACCATCAGGTACAAGATGCATTCGCTAAGATCAGCCGCCATTGGCTGTACAACGCGACTGTTGGTGCGGGCTTACCTATTAACCACACTGTACGTGACTTACGTGAAAGTGGCGACAATATTATTGCGCTGTCGGGTATCTTCTCAGGCACTTTGTCTTGGTTGTTCCAGCAGTTTGATGGCACGGTGCCGTTCAGCGAGCTGGTGGATTTAGCATGGCAACAAGGTCTGACAGAACCAGATCCTCGTGCTGACCTCGACGGCTCCGACGTGATGCGTAAATTAGTGATTCTGGCTCGTGAGTCGGGTTTAGATATTGAACCTGAAAACGTAAAAGTAGAATCACTAGTCCCTGAAGAGTTGCAAGACCTATCGGTGGATGACTTCTTTGATAAAGCCTCTGCTTTGAGTGAAGAGCTAGCTGAACGTTTGGAGAAAGCACATTCTCAACAAAAGGTGCTACGTTACGTCGCACGTTTAGAGAAGAACGGTAAAGCAACGGTAGGTGTTGAGGCGTTATCGAAAGAGCACGCTCTGGCGAACTTGCTGCCTTGCGACAACATCTTTGCGATTGAGAGTAAATGGTACAAAGATAACCCATTGGTTATTCGTGGCCCAGGCGCTGGACGTGAAGTAACGGCTGGCGCAATTCAGTCTGATTTGAACCGAATGTCGAGCCTGTTCTAATACTCAGATCATTTGCTATGAAACGTAAATAGCATACTATTCACTAAGATAAATAAGGTTGAAAGCACGATGTGTTTCTCAGCCTTTTTTCATCCTTATTGCTGCTTTGCGACACATCTAACGACTTGAGTTTTACTCACGATCTACTTGAGAAAAATTCATAATGGATCTGTTGACATTAAATCGTATTCAATACATCCTGTGGACATATAGACGTCTAAACGTCGTTTGGGGATTTGGAGATTTTAGTGGTTGCTTTTGCCACAGGGAGAGTAAGATGGGATACACACACGCTAGTCATATCGACGCTTTAAATCAGAATATCGCTGAGCTTTCTGACAACATCAATGTGTCATTTGAGTTTTTTCCACCAAGCAGTGAAAAGATGGAAGAGACCCTGTGGAATTCTGTTCACCGTCTTAAAACGCTGCAACCAAAATTTGTATCAGTAACTTACGGTGCAAACTCGGGCGAGCGTGACCGCACCCACTCAATCATTAAAGAGATTAAAAACCAAACCGGTCTTGTTGCTGCTCCACACCTAACGTGTATTGATGCGAGCCGTGAAGAGCTAATCCAAATTGCTGACGACTACTGGGCAAATGGTATTGAGAGCATCGTTGCGTTGCGTGGTGATATTCCACCAGGCGGTGGTGCACCAGAAATGTACGCATCTGACTTAGTTGAGCTACTGAAATCTCGCCATGACTTTGATATCTCAGTCGCGGCATTCCCTGAAGTTCACCCTGAAGCAAAAAGCGCTCAGTCTGATCTTATCAACCTAAAACGTAAAGTAGATGCCGGTGCTAACCGAGCTATTACCCAGTTTTTCTTTGATGTGGAAAGTTACCTACGTTTCCGTGACCGTTGTGTAGCGGCTGGCGTTGATGTTGAGATTGTACCGGGCATCTTACCTGTTTCTAACTTTAAGCAAGCATCTCGCTTTGCAGCTATGAACAACGTAAAAGTACCGGGTTGGATGGCGAAGCAATTTGAAGGTTTGGATGATGACCCAACGACTCGCCAATTAGTCGGTGCCAGCCAAGCGATCGATATGGTTCGTACGCTGAGCCGTGAAGGGGTAAAAGACTTCCACTTCTACACGCTAAACCGTGCAGAAATGACTTATGCACTGTGCCATACGTTAGGTGTACGCCCACAGGTTGCTGCGCTTTAAGCAAGACCTAAGAAGTAGAGCCCAAACTCTCATAAAAGCATCGCTGTAAAATTCAAACCCTACAGATACAAAAAAGGCTTGGACGCTAAGAGTTCAAGCCTTTTACTTTTCTAGCTTCTAGCTTCTAGCTTCTAGCTTCTAGCTTCTAGCTTCTAGCTTCTAGCTTCTAGCTTCTAGCTTCTGCTTAAGCGATAGCACCAAGTTCAAGCAGTACTTCTTCTGCCCATAAAATCCATGCTTCACGGATAAGTAGGTTACGACGAAGTGTTAGGCGCTCAAGGCGAGCTTGCTTGTCTAGAGTTGATGGCGTTGCGTAGTAAGCCGCTTCGATTTCTTTGTAGTGAGAAACCAGTTTGCGAGACTCTTCTACAAGCTCAGAAAGTTGTACACGGTACGCGTCAGAAGGTTGTACAGCACAAGCCATTAGCTTAGCTGAGAACTCATCACGAACAGTTGGGTGTGCAGTCGGCTGTTCAAACCATTCACCCAGAGCACTACGGCCAGCATCGGTGATAGAGTAAACTTTACGATCAGGTTTGCCTTCTTGAGGTTCAAGCACGCAAGTCACCTGTTCGTTCTGAGCCATTTTATTTAGCTCGCGGTAAACTTGTTGATGGCTAGCTTTCCAGAAGTAACCGATGCTTGCAGAGAATTCTTTTGTGATATCGTAACCAGTAGCGTCGCGTGTACTTAGAACGGTTAAAATTACGTGTGGTAATGACATGTCTGAAATCCAAATGGTAAACAGTAAACAAATACTTAAACATCAAGTGTGCTTCTAGTGGCACGTTATATTGGTTATGTTTAAGTTGTACCAACTCATGGGTTGGTTATGTCACCTTACAAAGCCGTTTATCACCTAGGTCGACCAGTTTATTGGTCAAAGTACTGCAGATTATGATTATTGAGTGTTTCCACAGTGGAGCTGTAGTATATCTAAATAATAAGCATAAAGTAGAATACATGGATAAAATAATCCAAAAAAATGACAAAAAACTCATTATGGTTGTTTTTTTGAAATAAAAGGTCGCACTGGGCGACCTTTTGTCTATTTTGTAGTGTGAATCACTAATTAACCGGTGTTTCGCATGCCTGCAGCAATGCCTGCAATGGTCACCATTAGCGCTTCTTCTAACTCTGCTGGTGGTGTTTCGCTCTTACGAGTACGGTACAGCAGCTCAGCTTGAAGCATGTTTAATGGCTCTACGTAGATGTTACGTAGGCGAATTGACTCAAGCCCCCAAGGGTCGCTCTGCATCAGGTTTTCGTTGTTCTCTACATTTAGCACGGTTTTGATGTCTTTTTTCAGCTGTTCGCGCAGTAATTCACCCAGAGGTAATAGCTCTTCGTCAACAAGACGTTGGTCGTAGTACTTAGTGATCTCCATGTTGCACTTCGAGTACACCATTTCCAACATACCCAGGCGAGTAGAAAAGAATGGCCATTCGCGACACATTTCTTCAAGTAGGGCTTGGTGACCTTGGTCTACTGAGTATTGAATCGCTTCACCAGCGCCTAACCATGCAGGAAGTACCAAGCGGTTTTGGCTCCAAGAGAAGATCCATGGGATTGCACGTAGGCTTTCTACGCCGCCGTTCGGGTTACGTTTAGCAGGGCGAGAACCTAGAGGCAGTTTACCTAGCTCTAACTCTGGTGTTGCTTGACGGAAGTAAGGAACAAATTTCTCTTCACCACGAACCACGTTACGATAAGCCTCACAAGAGACTTGAGATAGTACTTCCATTAGGTCGCGCCAATCTTGTTTTGGCTCTGGTGGCGGCAGAAGGTTCGCTTCTAGAATCGCACTTGCGTACAGGTTGAAGCTGTTTACAGCAACATCTGGCAAGCCAAGCTTAAAGCGGATCATTTCACCTTGCTCAGTTACACGCAGGCCGCCTTTTAAGCTCTTAGGTGGCTGAGAAAGCAGTGCAGCGTGTGCTGGCGCACCACCACGACCAACCGTACCGCCACGACCGTGGAAGAGTGTCAGCTCAATGCCTTCTTCTTCACAAACCTTAACTAGCTTGTCCATCGCATCATACTGCGCCCAACCGGCAGACATTACGCCAGCATCTTTTGCTGAGTCTGAGTAGCCGATCATCACCATTTGGTGGTTTTGGATGAAGCCACGGTACAAGTCGATGCTCATTAGCTGTTTCATTACTGCTTCTGAATTGTTCAAGTCGTCTAGCGTTTCGAACAGTGGACATACGTCCATTCGGTACGGACAGCCACATTCTTGCAGTAGCAAGTGAACAGCCAGCACGTCTGATGCAGTACGAGCCATAGAAATTACGTAAGCACCGAAGGCTTCACGAGGTTGAGCTGCAATGACCTTACAGGTGTCTAAAACCTCTTTAACCTGCTCAGATGGTTCCCAATCGCGAGGAAGTAGCGGGCGCTTAGAGCTTAATTCATTGGTTAAGAAAGCAATCTTGTCTTGCTCGCTCCATTGGTCGTAATCGCCAATGCCTAGGTAGCGAGTCAGTTCAGACAGTACATCTGAGTGACGGGTACTTTCTTGACGAACATCGAGCCGAACTAGGTGGACACCGAACGCTTTTAGGCGGCGCAAGGTATCAAGCAGGGAACCGTCTGCGATTACGCCCATACCACACTCGTGCAGCGATTGGTAACACGCGTAAAGCGGAGTCCAAAGTTGGTCGATGTTCTGTAGTATTTCTTTCTTCGGAACTTCAGTGTCATGCAGTTTTGCATCTAGTACTTCTAGTGTGTTGTTCAGCAGAGTACTTAGGTTCTTCAGAATGGCACGGTAAGCTTCGTGCTCATCACCAGCTAGTTCACGAACGGTATCATTGCACTTAGTCATCGATAGTTCGGTAATCAGCTCGTTAATGTCATCCAAGTAAAGGTCTGCAGCTTTCCAGCGAGATAGGCGCAGTACTTCTTTGGTGATGGTGTGCGTTACGAATGGGTTACCATCGCGGTCACCGCCCATCCAAGATGAGAAGTGTACAGGGCGAGCATCAATTGGCAGGCCTTCGCCAAGGTAGCTTTTTAGTCGACCATCCATTTCGCGTAGGAAGTCAGGAACGGCTTCCCATAGTGAGTTTTCTACTACTGCAAAGCCCCATTTCGCTTCATCAAGTGGCGTAGGGCGTTGCTGACGAATCACATCTGAGTGCCAACCTTGAGCGATCAACTGCTCTAGGCGACGTTCGGTCTTCGCGCGCTCTTTTTGTGATAGGTCGCTTAATTCTAATTTAGACAGACACTCGTTGATTTTTACCAACTTGTTGATCATGGTGCGACGAGTGATTTCTGTTGGGTGCGCCGTTAGAACGAGTTCAATGTTCAGGTCGCGAACGGCTTGAGCTGCATCTAGCTTACTGATGTCGTTCTGGCTTAATTTGGAAAATAGAGATTGCAGCACGTCTGGTTCACAAACATGCTCTTCACAGTGGCGAGAGATAGTGTGGTATTGCTCTGCCATGTTAGTGAGGTTGAGAAATTGGTTAAATGCACGAGCAACAGGGGTCAGTTGTTCGTTTGGCAGGTTTTTGATTTCTTCAACTAAGCTGTCACGATCAGCCTGGTTCCCTGCGCGGGCGGATTTGGAAAGTTTACGGATAGTTTCCACTTTCTCTAAGATAACGTCACCGTGTGCATTTTGGATTGTGTTACCTAGCAAGCGTCCCAGCATGCTTACGTTACTCTTGAGAGCGGCGTATTTCTCGTTCATTGTCATCCTGCCTCGTAAAAAAATTACATCCATTGTTCCTTGTTAAGTACACAATCTAGCGAAAACTGCTGTATCTAGTCAAATAAAGCATTCTAAGTTTGTAATTATTAGTTTTCGAAATGCGGGAGAAGTAAATTTTTCAATACTTCGGAATAAAGTGAAATTTAATTACAAGATCAGCTTATAGCGGGGATAACAGAATAAAAGCCACCTTTTGGGGCAGCTTTTATAAAAAAGTATCGTATAGGTAGCAATAACTAGAAACAATATTTACGGATTGATTTACCTAAAATATCAATCGTTGGGTCAATGAAATCGAAGCTTAAGAATTCATCCGGCTGGTGGGCTTGGTCAATCGACCCCGGACCCAATACCAAGGTTGGACATAGCTCTTGTAGGAAAGGCGCTTCAGTACAGTAGTTGACGGTTTGCGATTCAACTTCACATACTGACTCCATGCCGCCGATAAACGGATGGTCGTGTTGGCACTCATAACCTGGGATTGGCTCATGCAGTGGTGTAATTTCAATTCTGCCCGGCCATTTTGCGTCTACTTCTTTCAGCGCGCTGCGCAGCATGTTATCTAAACCGTCTAAGCTGATACCTGGCAGAGGACGTACGTCGTAGTGCAGCTCACAGCAGCCACAGATACGGTTAGCGCTGTCACCACCATGAATATGGCCTAGGTTTAGTGTTGGGCTTGGAATGGCGAACCCTGGATGGTGGTACTCTTTAATTAATTTGTCGCGCAACTGCATTAAAGCAAACAAGACTTCATGCATGATCTCAATGGCATTAACGCCTAATGCTGGATCTGAAGAGTGACCTGATTTACCGGTTACGCGCACGGCATTCGCCACGTGACCTTTGTGCCCACGAATCGGCACTAGGCTAGTTGGCTCACCAATGATGCAGTAATCCGGTTTAAACGGTGCATTTTCAGTGAAGTGACGCGCACCTAGCATGGTGGTCTCTTCATCACAGGTTGCCAATACATAAAGTGGCTTGGTCTGTTTGCTCCAATCCATCTTTCTTACAGCTTCATAGATAAAGGCGAAAAAGCCTTTCATATCGGCAGTGCCCAATCCGTAGAAGCGATTGTTGTGTTCTGTCAGTGCGTGAGGGTCGAAATTCCAACGCCCTTCATCAAATGGAACGGTATCGCTGTGTCCAGCCAATAATAAGCCGCCTTCACCCGAGCCCATTTTTGCGATCATATTATGCTTGCCTGGCTCAACTTCCACGACTTCTACGCTAAAGCCCAGGTCTTTAAACCATTGAACCATTTTTTCGATCACTTTCTCGTTGCCATGATCCCAGCTTGGATCTGTAGAGCTAATAGAGTCGGTGGAAATTAGGCCTTTATAGACCTCAAGGAAACTCGGTAATTGCATAATATCTTCACTTCTACTATTGACAGGGAAACTATAAGTCGGTAAAACACATATTAAATCATATTTAATGCATAAGAAATCAATTAAGGCCAAAAATTAAGTATGAATAGTCATATTTTGAAATGTAACTTACCTCGAAAATGGATGTGTTGAGATGTTGAAAGCCACGATCATTGGCGCAAGCGGCTACACAGGAGCAGAACTGGCTCTAATGATAAACAGACACCCTGAGCTCACGCTATCAGGTTTGTATGTCTCAGCCAATAGTGTAGACGTAGGTAAACCTATTGCATCGCTACACGGTAAGCTAACGGGCTTGATTGATATGCCAGTTCAGCCGCTGACTAATCCAGAAGAAGTGGCAAAACAGTCTGATGTGATTTTCCTAGCGACAGCACATGAAGTGAGTCATGACCTAGCTCCTATCTTTTTAGAGAATGATTGCCAAGTATTCGACCTATCGGGTGCTTTTAGAGTTAAAGGTGAAAACTTCTACCAAGAGTTTTACGGCTTTGAACATCAACACGAACAGTGGCTAGACAAAGCAGCTTACGGCTTAGCTGAATGGAACGAACAAGAAATAAAAGAAGCTCAGCTTGTTGCAGTCGCAGGTTGTTACCCAACCGCATCACAACTGGCGATTAAGCCTTTGGTTGAAGCTAAGTTACTGGACGAGAACCAGTGGCCTGTGATTAACGCGACCAGTGGTGTCAGTGGAGCAGGACGCAAGGCGACCATGGTCAACAGTTTCTGCGAAGTGAGCCTGCAAGCTTATGGTGTATTTAACCACCGTCATCAACCTGAAATGGCTGCACATTTAGGATGTGATGTGATTTTCACTCCGCATCTAGGAAACTTTAAGCGCGGCATTTTAGCTACCATTACTATGAAGCTGGCTCAAGGCGTGACAGAACAACAGGTACAAGATGCCTTTGAACAAGCTTACCAAGGCAAGCCAGCCGTAAGGTTGCTCGAAGAGGCATTGCCAAGAATCCAAGATGTAGAACAGACACCTTTCTGCGATTTAGGTTGGAAGGTACAAGGTCAACACATCATCGTTGTTTCAGCGATTGATAACTTATTGAAGGGTGCATCTAGCCAAGCGATGCAGTGTTTAAATTTACGTTATGGTTTTGCGCCATTAACTGCGTTAGTGTAAAGGAATCTAGATATGAGCCTTAATAATCAACCATTAGTCATAAAGTTAGGCGGCGCTGCGCTATCTTGTGGTGAAACACTTAGCAAGTTATTTGGTGCTATCTCTGCTTACCAACAACAAGCACAACGACCAATCGTGATTGTTCACGGCGGTGGTTACCTTGTTGATGATTTGATGAATAAGTTGAACCTTGAGACCGTTAAGAAAGAAGGTTTACGCGTTACTCCTTGTGATCAGATTGCTGTTATTGCTGGCGCGCTAGCGGGCACGGCGAACAAATTACTGCAAGGTCAGGCGATTAAAGATGGTATTAATGCCGTTGGCTTGAGCCTAGCTGATGGTGGTTTATGCAAAGTAAGCGAATTGAACTCTGAACTGGGCGCAGTTGGCAAAGCTGAGCCAGGTGATTCAACTGTTCTACAAGCCATTCTGAATACTGGCGCACTGCCAATTATTAGTTCAATTGGTTTGACTGAACAAGGTCAGCTGATGAATGTGAATGCTGACCAAGCTGCGGTTGCTGTTGCTGGTGCACTTGATGCTGAGCTGGTACTGCTTTCTGATGTCAGTGGCGTACTAGATGGCAAAGGCCACCTAATTCCAAGCCTTAACCAGCAGCAAGCTGATGACCTTATCGAAGGTAAAGTGATTACTGATGGCATGATCGTGAAGGTGCAAGCCGCACTAGAAGCTGCTAACGACCTTGGACGACCAATCGAAGTCGCGACGTGGCGATACCCAGAAAAGCTAACACAACTGTTTTCAGGTAAAAGCATAGGAACACAGTTTTTACCTCAGTAGGCCTCACTGCGAGTCACTACTTAAAGAATTTAGACAAATTAAATAAACATATAATTATGAAGTCATTTCCAACGCTGACCGCCATGTGCAGTATGGAAACTAGGAGAAAGAAAATGAGCAAAGTTAACGTAAAGAAAGTTGTAGTAGCCTACTCTGGCGGTCTAGACACATCAGTAATCATTCCATGGTTGAAAGAGAACTATGACTGTGAAGTCGTGGCGTTTGTCGCGGATGTTGGTCAAGGCGCTGAAGAACTAGAAGGTATTGAAGAGAAAGCAAAAGCTTCGGGTGCTTCTGAGTGTTACATCGCTGACCTTAAAGAAGAGATGGTTGCTGATTACATCTTCCCAACGCTAAAAACCGGTGCTTACTACGAAGGCAAATACCTACTAGGTACTTCAATGGCTCGTCCAATCATTGCTAAAGCCCAGGTTGAAGTTGCGCGTAAAGTAGGTGCAGACGCACTGTGTCACGGTTGTACGGGTAAAGGTAATGATCAAGTTCGTTTTGAAGGTGCATTTGCTGCACTAGCACCAGACCTACACGTAATTGCACCATGGCGTGAATGGGATCTAGTGAGCCGTGAAGAGTGTCTGGATTACCTAGCTGAGCGTAACATTCCTTGTACTGCTTCTCTGACTAAGATTTACTCGCGTGATGCAAACGCATGGCACATCTCTACAGAAGGTGGCGTACTAGAAGATACATGGAACGCGCCAAACGAAGATTGCTGGGCTTGGACGGTAGATCCTGAGCAAGCGCCAAACGAATCTGAAACAGTAACGCTTAAAGTAGAAAAAGGCGCAGTGGTTGCCGTTGACGGTGAAACAATGACGCCATACAACGCACTGGTTTACCTGAACGAGAAGGGTGCTAAGCACGGTGTTGGTCGTATCGATATCGTAGAGAACCGTCTTGTTGGTATGAAGTC
>JAYYSE010000130.1:0-21755 GCA_036126475.1 Pseudomonadota bacterium
ATCCAATAGACGTGACAACCAATGCAGCCACTGTTACGCGCTCTGGACAAAAAGCCACCCAGTGCGACTTAGAGCTCATCACCACACCAGATAACTCATATACGCTCTCTGGCTGCTTAGTGGAACGTAAGAAGCCATTACCACTAAAGTTCGCCATTCAAAACCCTGAGCTTTACACCTCTCAAGTGGTGAACTCACTACTTAAAGAGCTGAAAATGCAAGTAAAAGGTGATGTGATCATTGGAGCTAAGGAGAGCACCAATAAAAAGACATTAGTGGCTAGCCATCACTCAGCGAAACTTCCAGAGCTGCTCGATACTATGCTAAAAAAATCAGATAACCTGATCGCAGACAATCTCACCAAAACCTTGGGAGCTAAGTTTTATGTGCAGCCGGGCAGTTTCAATAACGGCACTGAAGCAATAAAGCAGATACTGCTGACCAAAGCGAATATCGACCTCAGTAAAGCGCAACTTGTGGATGGTTCTGGTTTATCTAGAAACAACCGAATGAGATCGCAGACCATGGCTAAAGTGCTTCGCTATATCTGGGAAAACGACTCACAGCTCAACCTGATCGAAGCCATGCCAACATCAGGTATAAATGGAACGCTGAAGTACCGACAAAGCATGAGGAAGGCACCGATTCAGGGCAACATCACAGCTAAGAGTGGTTCTTTGTACGGAACTTACAATATGGCGGGGTATGGTTTAGATAAGTCAGGAAAGCCAAGCTCTCTGTTCGTACAATTTGTTCGCGACTACTTCCCTGAAGAACAAGATCCAGATAAACCAGTGGAAGCACCGATTACGCTGTTTGAACGTGCTTTTTATAAAGATGTGGTTGAATACAGTCAAACACAGAGCCAGTCCAAATGACGAATCGTTTGTTGTAAGCGGTTTAAGACGCAATAAAAAAATGGCGCTGAAGATCTTAAATCTTCAGCGCCATTTTTATTTTCGAAGTGCTGTTACTATTTAATAGGCGCTAGGCAATGCCTAAAAACGCATTTACGACGGTGAAATAGATCCACATCCCTGAGATGTCTACTATTGACGCTAATACCGGGCTCACCAACACCGCAGGGTCCAACTTGAACAAACGAGCTACAATAGGCAACCCACCACCGAGAACCGTTGAAATAGTCACCTGAATCAACAGAGCAACCGCGATAGCAAAGGCAATCATATTAATGTCATAACCACCAGTGGATTGGTTTTCACTGAACAGCAAGATACGTCCAATCATTACAGCTGCAATCGCTAGTGCTAAACAAATAGCCACTCTAAACTCTTTCCACAGAACATTGGCCCACTGGCGTTTCTTCAACTCACCAGTGGCTAAGGCTCTAATTACCAGAGTGGCGGCTTGGGTTCCCGTGTTACCACCTGCCGCGGCGATGACGGGCATGTAAATAGCCAGAAGCACCAATTGGCTTAGGATGTCTTCGTACTGAGCGATAATAAGCCCAGAAACGATACCTAGCAGTGCCAGCGAAATAATCCAACCAATACGCTGTCTAACATGGCTTAACACACCAGTAGAAAGGTAACCTTGTTGGGGTTCAACCTCTGAATAGATTAACCCTAGTTGGTGAGCTAGATGTCGCGAGCGCTTTTCAAAGCCTTGCTCCTCTAACTCACTAAGTAGAGCTTGAATCGTACTTAGAGAGCATTGCCCTAATACAAGTACTGCGTCTTCAAGCGGCATACAATTCAAAAGCCTGACCTGCTGTTCACGGCCATATTGCTGAAATGCATTCGATACAGCTTGAATGTCTTGCTCTGAGTACAGAGCTTCAATAGATAAAAAAGTGTTGTTCATTACCGTCATGGCGAATCTCCCGATTGGCAAAGGTAACGACCATCAAAACAAGTAGGCTTCAGCGAATACTTCAAGAACATAAAACTTTGCACACTAAGAGCTTAAATCCTATAACTCAAGCATATATAGCTAAGCGCACCAGGAGTTTAAAGCACTGATGTGTCTACTTGTTAGAATCTAGTGTGTGGAAAAGAATGAGGGGAAAACAAAGATACCCTACCTGAACGGAAGGACAATAGATCAATACCGAGACAGGTTATTCTTCTCCATTCAAACTAGGAGGATGGTCGGTATTGTTCATAAAAATCTCCAAAATTACTGTCAGCTCGACAGCGCGCATAGTGTAGCAATCCTGTAAAAAGTTCTTCGTCAACTTTGTGTCAATAAAAAAGGCATCCGTAGATGCCTTTTATTCAATCATTGATGTGCGTTATTACTTGATAGTAATACGAGCAAACTTACGCTTACCAACTTGGTAAACTGCAGTACCCGCTTCAGGTACCAGTTTGTTATCTTCAACTTTCTCGCCTTCGATCTTAACAGCACCCTGCTTGATCATACGCATCGCATCAGAAGTCGAGTTTACTAGACCCGCTTCTTTTAGAACGTTAGCGATTGGTAGGCCTGCTTCGAATTCGAACTCAGGCATATCATCTGGCACTTGGTTTTTAGCAAAGCGGTTAACGAACTCTTGCTCTGCTGCATCAGCATCAGCTTCACTGTGGAAACGAGCAATGATCTCTTTAGCCAGAAGTACTTTAACGTCACGTGGGTTTTTACCCGCTTCAACGCCAGCTTTCAACTCAGCCACTTCTTCAAGCGGACGGAAGGACAGAAGCTCGTAGTAGCTCCACATTAGGTCATCAGAGATAGACATGATCTTACCAAACATCTCGCTTGGTGCTTCGCTGATACCGATGTAGTTGTGTGCTGACTTAGACATCTTCTTAACGCCGTCTAGACCAACAAGTAGTGGCATCATCAGTACCGCTTGTGGTTTTTGACCTGCCGCTTTTTGCAGTTCACGACCCATTAGAAGGTTGAACTTCTGGTCAGTACCGCCAAGCTCAACGTCGCTCTCTAGTGCAACTGAGTCGTGACCTTGTAGAAGTGGGTACATAAATTCGTGGATAGCGATCGGTTGACCACCAGCGTAACGCTTTTTGAAGTCATCACGCTCAAGCATACGAGCAACAGTTTGGTTAGAAGCAAGACGAATCATGCCTTCTGCGCCAAGGTCAGATAGCCACTCAGAGTTGAAGCGAATTTGTGTTTTCGCAGGATCTAGAATTTTGAATACTTGCTCTTTGTAAGTTTCAGCATTCTTCAATACGTCTTCACGGCTTAGTGGTGGACGCGTTGAGTTTTTACCTGATGGGTCACCAACCATAGCAGTGAAATCACCAATCAGGAATGTCACTTCATGACCAAGCTCTTGGAAAGCACGAAGCTTGTTAAAGATAACCGTATGGCCTAGGTGGATATCTGGAGCTGTTGGATCAGCACCCAGTTTAATGCGTAAAGGACGACCTTCTTTTAATTTAGCAATCAGCTCGTCTTCTGGAATAAGTTCTTCTACGCCACGTTTGATCTCGGCTAGTGCAGCTTCAATACTCGCCATTCTTGTTCACTCCCACAGATTTGGCAAAAATATAATAGTTAGACATCTTACTTGAATAGCGATGTATTTTGAAACCAGTTACACTATTCCGTCGCCGATTTTCATCATATTTACAGAGCGAACCGGAACATGTTGTCTATTTTTGCACGCCTTCCTATATTGCACCGGGCCTTTATCGTATTTTTTAGTGCCATAATTTTCATCGCGATTTTCTTACTTCCCGACGTCAACAGCTTGCGCGACGATACGGGCGTACTTGTCGTAGGTAAACATTACCCTTTGAGCATCGATGCTTCCGCGCTAGTAAGCTCGAATGACGCACCACCAACAGCTGTCCTGAACTGGGAAAAATACACGGTTCGATCTGGCGAAAGCACTTCTGTTCTATTTGAACGTATTGGTCTCTCATACCGCTTGTTACTCAATCTTCTCAATACCAATAAAGACATTAAAAAGCAGCTCTCAAACCTAAGACCTGGTGATGTGCTGCAATTCGGATTTGATGAAAACAACGACCTTATTCAGCTCAAACGACAACTTAGCGCGTTTGAAAGCTTCAAAATCACCAAATCCGGCGACTCATTCACCTCAAGTTTTGATAAAAAAGAAGTCGCTTATCAATACAACTATGCCGAAGCCAATATTACCTCAAATTTCTGGAATGCCGGTGTCAGTGCAGGCCTAACCGCTAACCAAATCATGGAACTTGCGGGTATCTTTGGTTGGGATATCGACTTTGCATTAGATATTCGTAAGAACGACAGTTTTAAAATCTTATATCAAGAGAAAGTGGTTGAAGGTGAAGTGATTGGCCGTGGTAAGATCATAGCTGCTATCTTTACCAACCAAGGCGATTCATTTACTGCGGTATTAGACGATAAAAGCGGTAACTACTACGACGAAAACGGCCGTGCAATGAAGAAAGCCTTTCTGCGCGCCCCTATCGATTTCCGTCGTGTAACCTCAAACTTCAATCCACGCCGAAAACACCCAGTAACAGGCAAGATTCGTGCGCACAGAGGCACCGATTATGCAGCCCCTGTTGGCACACCTATCTGGGCTGCAGGTGATGGTACCGTACAGAAATCTGGCTACAACCAATTCAACGGTAATTACGTATTCATTAGACACAGCAATACCTACGTCACCAAATACCTGCACATGAAGAAGCGGATGGTGAAAACAGGCCAACGAGTCAAGCAAGGTCAAACTATTGGTACTCTGGGCGGCACAGGCCGTGTAACTGGTCCACACTTGCATTACG
Organism: Pseudomonadota bacterium; assembly: GCA_036126475.1. Classification (GTDB taxonomy): domain Bacteria; phylum Pseudomonadota; class Gammaproteobacteria; order Enterobacterales; family Vibrionaceae; genus Vibrio. The sequence goes on from JAYYSE010000130.1 coordinate 4,710, forward strand.
AATTCTTAGTTAATGGCGTTCACAAGAATGCGCGTACCGTGAAGTTACCTCAATCTAAGTCGCTAACGGGTAAGGCAAAAGCAACCTTTATTGCAAACTCAGAGATTCGATTGAAAAACCTTGAGCGATACGGTCAGTTGCTAGCGACGAACTAGAGAGTTCAAGACTTGTAGCTTCAGAGCAAAATAGAAAAATGAAAAGAGCGCCCGTCAAGGCGCTCTTTTTTTATATTCGCGTAACACTCCCATCTAGTGTTAGTCGCGATCAGGGTGAGTGGTAGGAACTTAATAAATTCGCCCGTCACATCAGGCCAGAACAACAGCGGAGCAAACGCCGCTAAAGTCGTTGCGGTAGAAGCGGTAATCGGCCATGCCATCCGCTTGGCTGCATCTCGGTAGGCATCTTTACGCCCTTCTCCCTCTTGCATCCGTCGATCTGCGAATTCAGTCACCACAATCGCTCCGTCCACCGTATTCCGACCGCCCTAATCAGCGAAAACAGAACTACGATGTTAACGGTCAAACCGAATACCGAGAGAACAAGTAATCCAGTTAGGAATGAGCCGGGAATAGAAATACCCACCAGCAAAGCAGTACGCACACCAAGAATAGCGATGATAACGATCACCACCAGAATAATGGCGGATAGGATATTGTTTTGCAGGTCATTGAGCATGGTCTTCACATCTTCAGATTCATCCTTGGTGTACTTGACCAGCAAGTTATTTGGCCACTCGGCTTGCTGCTGAGCACTTGCCATTACCGCTTTCACTAGCTCAACCGTTTCAATGATGTTCTCACCAGCACGCTTCTTGATATCCAAGACCACCGCAGACTTACCATCTAAGCGAGCAAAGCTTTCTAGGTCTCGAAACGCTCGGCGTACTGTCGCCACATCACCAAAAAAGCGACTCTTCAGCTTGTCCCACACCTAAACCAAGCCAGATAGAAAGCAACATCACTAAAATCAAAGAAACTAACCACGGCTGTTTAAGCTTCTGAAAAAGTGCTGAGTTAGAAGGTAGAGTGGGCATAACAAATCCTTTTCTGCCGCATTAGGTGTATTAGGTGCATTAATTGGCGCAACAGCCTCGCAAGAGACTCACTGATACAAATAAGTAATATTAACAGGACAGGAGAAATAAAGTTGAGCACGTTATCAACAGTTTAAAAAATATGCCGTGTACGAAAGGGAGGTAAAATTGAAGGGGATAAAAAACAAAAACGCCGAACATAAGTCCGGCGTTTACGATGATTCAAATATGGCTTTCAGTTAAGCGACGTTAATCTGGGCCTATACGCTGAATGATGCACCACAACCACATGTAGTTGTTGCATTAGGGTTGTTTACAAAGAAACGTGCACCTTCTAAGCCTTCAGTGTAATCAACCACGCCACCCATTAGGTATTGTAGGCTCATTGGATCGACAACCAGCGTTACACCACTGTTTACAATAGTTGTGTCGCCATCATTTACTTTTTCATCGAATGTGAAGCCGTATTGGAAACCACTACAACCACCACCTGTAATGTATACACGCAGTTTTAGCTCTGGGTTTTCTTCTTCAGCAATCAGCGTTTGTACGCGGGTAGCTGCTGCATCAGAAAAAGACAATGGGATATTTGCTTCGCTCACGACAACCTCTCTTACCTGTGTCAAAAACAACATGATACAAATCTAATTCGAGACCATAGTTGTTGAGTATTTTCTTATATTCTGCTGATTATCCAATACCTGATTGAAACGTTCAAGTATTCACCACCTGATCGCCGTTTTTCCTGCTAAAAACTCATCAAATAAAAACAAAATGAATGTGCAACCACACAAAACAATCAGATTCGGGCGATTATATCAGCTAAACCATTCCTAGTTGGATTATGGATAGGTACAATGCCTGCCAATTGGTCCGACAGTCAAAAGAGGATATATCAATGACCAAATCAGCAGAGCTGTACGAAAAAGCACAGCAAACTATTCCTGGTGGCGTAAACTCTCCAGTTCGTGCATTCAATGGCGTAGGTGGTTCTCCAATCTTCGTTGAACGCGCTGATGGCCCACTTATTTTTGATGCTGATGGTAAAGCATATATCGACTACGTTGGCTCTTGGGGTCCAATGATCCTTGGTCACAACCACGCTGTTATCCGTGATGCAGTAATTGAAGCGGCTCAACGTGGTCTTAGCTTCGGTGCTCCAACTGAAACTGAAATCAAAATGGCTGAGCTTGTGTCTGAGATGGTTCCTTCAATGGAACAGCTACGTATGGTTAGCTCAGGTACTGAAGCAACGATGAGTGCAATTCGCCTTGCTCGTGGCTTTACTGGTCGTGACAAAATTCTTAAGTTTGAAGGCTGCTACCACGGCCACGCAGACAGCCTACTTGTAAAAGCAGGTTCTGGCGCTCTGACTCTAGGTCAGCCAAGCTCTCCAGGCGTACCAGCAGACTTCGCTAAATACACACTAACGGCAACATTCAACAACCTAGACTCTGTACGTGAGCTGTTTGAAGCAAACAAAGGTGAGATCGCCTGTATCATCGTTGAGCCTGTAGCGGGTAATATGAACTGTATCCCACCAGTAGAAGGCTTCCACGAAGGTCTACGTGAGATCTGTGACCAAGAAGGCGCGCTACTGATCTTTGATGAAGTGATGACAGGTTTTCGTGTTGCTGAAGGCTGTGCGCAGGCTTACTACAACATCAAGCCAGACCTAACGTGTCTTGGTAAAGTTATCGGTGGCGGTATGCCAGTAGGTGCTTTTGGTGGTCGTAAAGACGTGATGCAATACATCGCACCTACGGGCCCAGTTTACCAAGCTGGTACTCTTTCCGGTAACCCAGTAGCAATGGCTGCGGGCTATGCATGTCTGAACCTTCTGCGTGAAGAAGGCAACGAGAAGCGTCTAGCATCAAAAACTAAGCAGCTAGCGAATGGCTTCAAGCAACTAGCTGACAAGCACGGCATTCCAATGCTAGTTCACCAAGTTGGCGGCATGTTTGGTTTCTTCTTCACTGAGCAAGATGAAGTAACATGCTACGAAGATGTAACTAAGTGTGATGTAGAACGCTTCAAGCGCTTCTTCCACCTGATGCTAGATCACGGTGTATACCTTGCACCTTCTGCATTCGAAGCAAGCTTTACATCTCTTGCTCACGGTTCAAAAGAGATTGAAGCGACACTAGAAGCCGCTGACCGTTCTCTTGCTATTATTGCTGCAGAAAGCAAATAATCAAAAGCGCTAATAAGTCGCTAACTTATTGAATTTAGGGCTGCATTAACGCAGCCCTTTTTAATGGATAACACTCAACTTATGAAGGGAATTCACTCTGTCACATACGTCGACCTATGTCGGCAAAGCGCTTAACGTTCCCAGAACAAGAAAACCAACAGCATGAGCGTACCAAGGAACATTCTGAACCAAGGAATCTCTTTTTTCGTTTGCTGCTCTTCATCTTTGCATTTCTTGTCTTTATTACAGCATCCCATTATCAAAACTCCTCATTGCTAACTCTCTGTTTTGCAGCCATTATAAACTCAGAACGCAAATATAGAGACCATTACCGTGTCAGAAAAAATTAAAATCAATTCCAGTCACTGGGTAATCATCATTGCGCTGCTCGCTGCGGCTTATGCTTGTTACCTACTTATAGAACCTTACGTTAACTCAATCGTAATGGCCTTCATCATTTCATTGTTAATGTTTCCGATCCATGAGTGGCTTGAAAAGAAGATTCCGAACAAAGCAAACCTCGTCTCATTGCTATCTTGTGTGATCTTAACCTTTATTATTGTTATCCCTTTACTGGCAGTGTTTGCAGCGATCGTGCAGCAAGGCTCTCTATTTTCTCAAAACACCTATCAATGGGTCACACATGGCGGTATTCAAACCCTATTTGAGCACCCTATCGTGGTTAAAGCGTTATCTTTCATTAATAACTACCTGCCTTTCGATAACATTGAACCGAAAGCTATCGCACAGAAAGTTGGTGAGTTCGCGACAAGCTTTGGCTCTAAGCTTGTCGGCATTAGTGCGAAGATCCTTGGTGATGCGACCAACTTCTTGATGGACTTCTTCTTGATGTTGTTCGTTCTGTTCTTCCTACTTAGAGACCATGACAAGATCATCAGTGTGGTTCGCCATATTCTTCCTCTGTCTCGCAGCCAAGAAGACAAACTTCTCGCTGAGATTGAGCAAGTATCAAAATCAGCGGTGATGGGATCATTCCTAACCGCTATCGCACAAGGTATTGCTGGTGGTTTCGGTATGTGGATTGCTGGCTTCCCGGGCCTGTTCTGGGGCACCATGATGGGCTTTGCTTCGTTCATCCCAGTAGTCGGTACTACGCTAATCTGGCTCCCTGCGGCGGCATACTTGTTCCTAACCGGCGACACGACTTGGGCTATCTTCCTAACGGTTTACTGCGTGGCGATTGTTGGCTCGATAGATAACCTACTACGACCGCTGTTAATGCAAGGCAGTGCGGGTATGAACACCCTAATGATCTTCTTCTCGCTACTGGGTGGTATCCAACTATTCGGACTGATTGGTCTTATCTACGGCCCGCTGATTTTTGCGATTACCATTGTTCTATTTAACATCTACGATGAAGAATTTAAGGACTTTTTAAATCAGCAAGACAAGAGTTAAACCGCTCTTCAATCACTTACTTGCCGAACGAGTATTAAACACTTCAAGCTTTGGGCGGATTATGCGAAAATCCGCCCTCATTTTTTGCTAACAATTCAATAGAGTGTCCTATGTCAGCTTATATTGCCCCAAGCCAGATTGCTGAGCGCCAACTTGCCTACTTTGAAGGCAAACATGTTTTAGTTGCCGGTGAGGCTGAAGACTTATTCCCTGTTGAGTTAGCAAAACACTGTGAGTCTGTTTCTGTATTTACTTCAAACTATAGCTACTACCGTCAGCTTGAAGGCTACAGCACTATTCAACGTTTTTACGGTGCTGAGTTTACCGAAGAGACCAAAGCTGATTTAGTGATGTTGTACTGGCCAAAAGCAAAAGCTGAAGCTGAGTTTTTGCTAGCTATGCTGTTTGCCAAACTAGGCAAAGATACTGAGATTATTGTGGTTGGTGAGAACCGCTCTGGTGTGAAAAGCATTGAGAAGATGTTTGCCGCTTACGGTAAGGTCGCAAAATACGATTCAGCGCGTCGTTGCTCTTTCTACTGGGGGCAATGCTTTGAGCAGCCAGCCGCTTTTAACTTGCAAGACTGGTTTAAAACTTACTCGGTGAACATTGGTGAGCAATCACTTACCGTAAAAAGTCTGCCAGGTGTCTTTAGCCATGGTGAATTCGATGTCGGTAGCCAGCTTCTGCTCGATACTTTGCCAACGTTGAAGGGGAAAGTGCTGGACTTCGGTTGTGGGGCAGGTGTACTCGGTGCGGTGATGGCCTCTCGCAATCCTGATATTGAGCTTGAGATGTGTGACATCAGTGCATTTGCAGTAGCGTCTAGCCAAGCAACTCTGGAAGCGAACGGCTTAACGGGCAAAGTTTTCGCTTCTGACGTCTACTCAGATACAGCGCAAGACTATCAATTCATTATCAGCAACCCACCATTCCACTCAGGCTTGGATACGAGCTACAGTGCAACAGAAACCCTTCTGGCACAGGCTCCGCAGTATTTAAACCGTTCTGGTGAGCTAATCATTGTTGCCAACAGCTTCTTAAAATACATCCCAATTATTGAGCAAGCATTTGGAAAATGCGCGACTCTAAATAAGACCACTAAATTCGCGATCTACCACGCAAACAAGTAGCCTCTCTAGCACAGCGCAGGGTCATTATCTGCGCTGTCTGTTCATATTTTTATCAAGAACCTATAAAAGTGAGCTTTTGCACACGCTTTAAATACCACTTACTTGTCAAAGTAAAAAAACTCGTTAATTTCGTTAAATTGGAAATCATTTAATTCTATTCTCTGTACTTGTTTTCGCCCCTTTAGCAGTACATCAAGGAAAGTAGTACCCAATTTATGTTTAGATTTTATCGTAAGCAGAAGTTTAAGCGCCTTCAAAATACCCTAATGCTGGCATTTCTTGTCCTTAGTATTACACCAGTGACACTTATCGCGATATTTTTCCTTCAATCGCACACTCAGGATCTTCAGGAACAAAGCACTTCGCACCTTGTTTCTGTTCGTGATACTAAGCAACAACAGATTGTCGATTACCTACAGGCTCAAGAATCTCAAGTGATGGGCTTTGTTCGCTCAGAACTCGCCAATGCCAGTGGTGGACGCTTCTATGGCTTGATCAATGCTTTCCAGCGTTTGGGTTTGGATGTTGACGAAGCTCGCAGCAATGCTCAGCAACGTTACATTCAAGGTTCTGGTGATCAGATCAAAACATCCATTCTTCCAGAATCGAGCAGCTATATTGGCAGTGAACGTTATCGCTTACTGCATAAGCGCTACCATAACGCTTATCTAGAGTTGCTTAAACGCTCTGATTTTGACGATATTTTATTGGTTGATATCAACGGTAATGTGGCTTATTCCGTCTTTAAAAATGACGATTACGGCACTAACTTGCTAACAGGTAAATATAAGAACTCAAACCTAGGTATTACTTTTAAGCGACTAGCTAAAGACGTCACTGACCGACGTAAATCCAACGAAGATTACACGCCAGTTATTGTCTCCGACTTTAAGGATGAGAACGGTAAACAAACAGCATGGCTAGGGGCACCTATCGTGCAGCAAGGTTATTTACACAGTTACGCGATGTTTAGGCTGCCAATCAACGGCATTACTAAGCTGATTGTCGATCAAAACAAGAGTTCTAACATCCAGACTCTGCTCGTTGGTGGTGACCACTTACCTCGTAGCCTTTCTCATTCGAAAGAATCTATCAACCTAAGCCTAGATGTGGTGGAAAAAGCACTGGCAGGCGAAACCGCAGTTGGCACATTCGATAACACTCAGAATCAAGCCATCATCGCAGCTTATACACCTATTGAACTCAAGTACGCCACTTGGGCTTTGATCGTTGAGCTTCCGGAAAAAGAAGCCTTCGCACGTATTCACCAGCTTGAAAAGATTTTCGTTATCGTGATGCTCACTGCAATCATTTTGGTGGTGGTTGCATCACACTATTTATCAAACTTCATCACCTCACCGCTGCTTAAACTGACATGGGCAGCCGAAAAAGTCTCCGCTGGCGATCTTGATGAAACCATGAACAATACCGAGCGCAAAGACGAGATTGGTCGCTTGGCAGTCAGCTTTGAGCGAATGCAACGTTCAATTCGTGACAAGATGCAGCTGATCAAGAGTCAAAATGAGGAACTTGAGGAAAACCTTAAGACCATTCAGAAACAAAATGATGAATTGCAGCTAGCCAATAAACTCAAAGATGAATTCTTAGCAACCACCTCACACGAGTTGAGAACACCTCTGCACGGTATGGTTGGTATTGCTGAAGCACTGATATCAGGTGCGAATGGCCCTATCCCGGCTAAACAGAAATACCAGCTGGATATCATTATCAATAGTGGTCAGCGACTAGCAACCTTGGTTGATGATCTGCTTGATTATCACAAGATGCGTTACGGCAGTTTGGACATTAAAAAATCTGCCGTTGATCTATCTGCAGCCACTAGCTTGGTGCTCGAGCTATCTCACCACCTACTGGGCAATAAACCGATTCGTATCATTAACCAAGTACCAAGCGATTTAGGGCTAGTGTCGTCCGATCCTCAGCGCCTTGAGCAGGTAATGTATAACTTGGTCGGCAACGCCATCAAGTACACATCAGAAGGTAAAATCGTTATCTCTGCGAGTGTCATCGACGACAACATTCGTGTGCAAGTGGTCGATACAGGTCAAGGTATACCAGCAGAGTACCTTGAACATATCTTCGAACCGCTGATTCAAGCAGGCCAAGACGCCAGTAACTATCGCCAAGGTGCAGGTCTTGGTTTATCGATCAGTCGCCAGCTAATTGAATTAATGGGTGGTTCGCTTTACGTAAGTAGCCAGCCAATGCTGGGCACTACGTTCAGCTTCACTCTGCCTTTAGCAACAGAAGAAGAGCTTAAAAACTACAACGAATCAGGTAGCTACTCACACTTCAAAGCGCCTGATTTGATTGATAAAACGCAGCAGGAAAACAGCGTCATCAATGAGAACCCTGATGGTCCGCTACTGGTTATCGCCGATGATGAACCCGTTAACCTTCGTGTCTTAGACAGCTTCTTAAAACTAGAAGGTTATCGAGTACGTACAGCCTGCGATGGCCCTGAAACCATTGACCTGATTGAAAAAGAGAAGCCAGAGCTACTGCTGCTCGATATCATGATGCCGGGCATGAGCGGCTATCAAGTGTGTGAAACACTGCGTAAGCAATATGACCATGCGCAACTACCGATCATAATGCTAACCGCGCTCAACCAAGCAGAAGACCGTGTACGCGGCTTCGAAGCTGGCGCTAATGACTATTTGTCTAAGCCATTCAACAAACAAGAACTAGCAGCTCGAATCACAGCACATCTATTAGCAAGTAAAGCTGAGCAGAGACGCCTTAAGAACGACCAACTACAACTCGAACTTAAGCACAGAGCGATGGTTGAAGCTAACTTGCTAGAAACTCAGGGACGTTTACTTGAGCAACTAGAATCAGCGCCAGAGGCCATCATCTGCATTCGTGATGACCAACGCATTCGCTTTGCCAACGAAGCCGCAGCAAAGCTATTTAGACGTGGACAAGAGCAACTCAAGCGCTCAATGGCCGACGAAATTATCGCGCCTAAATACCTAAAGGTGGAACAAGCGCACTACTGTGGCGATATCGACATCTATATAGATGATACTCGTCAGCGCATACCGAGTGACATCCTTAAGTTACCTGAAGGCTCTGGGCTAGACACCATGTACATCTTCAATGTTGGCGGTGGCGTTAACTCAAAGCGTATTAATAACCTTGAAACGGCGGTTGAAGCGCTTTCCAGCTACGCCTTTGAAGGTGATAAGGACAAACTGCAACAATTGAAAGAACTCGGTGGTGAGTTTACTCGACTGGCAGATAAAGCCAGTGGAGAAGGTAAAAACAAACAAGAGTTAATGCGAGAGGTATTAGTCGACGCGATGACCAACGCCATCCTTTACTGGGAGTCGGTTACCGGAGAAACTAAGTTTGCATTCGCGGAGAAGAGTGGCTTATGGCGCGTTTACCTAGACAGAAGCACACTACAAACGCGAACATTAGACAAATATCTACGTGTAGAAACGCTGCCTAAAACACCTCGCTGGCGAACAGTTCTAAGCTCTATCGAGTTCATTCTCGAACACTGTAAAAAACAGACACCAGAGAGAACGCACATTGAGATGCTCAGGGACAAACTGCAGAAATTACTGACCAGTTAATCCTGAACTAACATCACTCTATTAGCCCACCTTGCGTGGGCTTTTTTGTACATATAAGAGTCGTAAAAAGCACAATTAGAGCCGTTCACACCCACTTCTTTTACAGTTTTAAACAAGATAAATATCACGCTATTTCGACGTAATGAGTATCGGCATCAACTACCAGTTTTCGCTCTATTCTCCACCGATTCTAACCGTAGCCTGACTATTTATTGCAGTTTGAGAAGCGAGTCACAACAGAACGGCAGATTTAATTTTCTCGAAAAATTTAACGTAAAATTAGTAAGTGACCAAGATCTACAATTAGATTAAATTAGAAAAAACCGCCATCTTTAAAAACACCCAATGTAAGTGAACACTTACATAATGTATTCAACACTCAACTAGTTGCGAGTCACATCACCCTAACAATCACGAACAAAAAACCACCAAAGCGCCCTATTTTGACGTTAATGACGTGAGGTTATCTGTTTTTAACGTTTTTGACGGGAAACGAGTTTGATTAATTCATCGATAAGGTGTTTTCTTACTCCTGCCAAAGGCCTACAGGCCACTCTTACCACTTCTCAGAAACAGCGATGAATCTGGAGCAACCAAGAAGAGGTAGGCCTTTAACCAGAGTGTGTATCTACTCACCAATTAGCGATAGATAACATTCAATCCATTAGTGAAATGAAAGCAAATAGTAAGGAACAGCTATGCTTGCCAATATAAAAAAAACAGCACTAGCAACAGCAATTATTGCAACTGCTACGACAAGTTTTGCATCAGTAGCAACAGCTGCAGAACGCAGCGAACTGACTATTCACCCGAAAGAGTACACAACATTCGTACGTAACTTTAACCCGTACCTTGGTGCGACTAACCTTCATACTACAACTGACTTCCTATACGAGCCGCTAGTAGTATTTAACGAAATGCACGGTAACACTCCTGTGTTCCGTCTAGCTGAAAACTTCAAAATGTCAGATGATCTGATGAGCGTTGTTTTCGACATTCGTAAGGGTGTTAAATGGTCTGATGGAGAAACCTTTTCTGCTGATGACGTTGTTTTTTCTTTCAACCTTGTAAAAGAGAAGCCAGAGCTTGACCAATCTGGTATCAACTCTTGGGTAACTTCTGTAGAAAAACTAAACGACAACCAAGTTAAGTTCAACCTAATAGAAGCAAACTCAAATGTACCTTACGAGATTGCTAAAGTACCTGTAGTACCCAAGCACATCTGGAAAGACGTTAAAGATCCATCAACGTTTACCAATGAAAACCCGGTAGGTTCTGGTCCATTTACAGTAATCGATACGTTTACAGCGCAACTATACATCCAGTGTGCAAACCCGAACTACTGGGATGCAGATAACCTAGATGTTGACTGTCTACGTGTTCCACAAATTGCTAACAACGACCAATTCCTAGGTAAAGTTGTAAACAGTGAAATGGACTGGACGTCTTCTTTCGTTCCAGACATCGACCGCACGTACGCGGCAGCTAGCCCTAAACACCACTACTGGTACCCGCCAGCAGGTACACAAGCATTCGTTGTTAACTTCAAGCACCCAGATGCTGCGAAACATGAAGCATTAAGCAACGTTGAATTCCGTCGTGCCTTTTCCATGGCGCTTGACCGTCAAACTATCATCGACATCGCATTCTACGGTGGCGGTACAGTGAACGACTTCGCATCTGGCCTTGGCTACGCATTCGAAGCTTGGTCTGATGAAAAGACTCACAACAAGTACAAAGGCTTTAACACTTACAACGCTGAAGGCGCGAAGAAGCTTCTTGCTGACGCTGGCTTCAAAGATGTAAACAACGACGGTTTTGTAGACACTCCATCTGGTAAGTCTTTCGAACTAATGATCCAATCACCAAACGGCTGGACTGACTTCAACAACACAGTTCAACTAGCGGTAGAGCAGCTAAACGAAGTGGGCATCAAAGCAAAAGCTCGTACGCCAGACTTCTCTGTATACAACCAAGCAATGCTTGAAGGTACATACGACGTAGCATACACAAACTACTTCCACGGTGCGGATCCATACACGTACTGGAACAGTGCTTACAACTCATCACTACAATCTGGTGACGGTATGCCTCGTTTCGCTATGCACTTCTACAAAAACGAGAAACTAGATGGTCTTCTAAACAGCTTCTATAAAACAGCTGATAAGAACGAACAGCTAGACATTGCACACGGTATCCAGCAAATCATCGCTGCAGACCAAGTGACAATCCCTGTGATGTCTGGTGCTTACATGTACCAATACAACACAACTCGCTTCACTGGTTGGTGGAACGAAGAAAATCCAAAAGGCCGTCCAAACATTTGGGCTGGTATTCCAGAGCGTCTACTTCATGTACTGGACCTAAAACCAGTTAAATAAGTAATCATTCAATCCTTGCGGCGTAATCTCTTACGCCGCTTATAAAAATCCCCACACTCTCAATTGAAAGTATGGCGCTCGTCGTCAGGGGGTTGTTCGTTCCAAATTTCGCTAGGAGCGACCTGAATCCAGAAACAGGGAAACAATCTGGGTGAGTAAGGTGTGAGTTATGGGTTATTTTTTAAGACGTTTGTCATTTTATTTTGTCGCGCTTTTAGTTGCAGCGACGTTAAACTTTATTATTCCAAGAGCAATGCCTGGTGACCCAGTTACCATGATGTTTGCGAATGCTTCTGTACAAGTTACTCCAGAACGTATTGCTGCAATGAAAGAACTATTAGGCTTCGTTGATGGCGGCTTGCTAGTTCAATACGCAGCGTACATGAAGAACATCCTTAGCTGGGAGCTTGGTACATCAATTCAATTCTACCCTCTTTCTGTAAACTCATTGTTGGGTGGAGCATTCGGCTGGTCGCTGTTCTTAGCGGGTACCGCTGTAATTCTTTCTTTCTCTATCGGTTCAATCCTAGGTATTTTCGCGGCGTGGAAACGTGGCAGTAAATACGATGCCTTTGTGACACCAGGAATGCTGATTCTACAAGCCGTTCCTCAAGTCGTTATCGCGATGATTGCACTATTTACCTTTGCAATCGGCTTGAAGTGGTTCCCAACGGGTTACGCTTATACCGCGGGTACTGTGCCTGATTGGACAAGCTGGGCATTCATTAAAGATGTTGCTTACCACGCTTTCTTACCACTGTTCTGTGCTTCAGTTGTTCAAATTGGTGGCTTCCTAGTCAACATGCGTAACAACATGATCAACCTACTTGCTGAAGACTACATCACTATGGCGAAAGGCAAAGGCCTGAGGGAAAACCGAGTGGTATTCAACTACGCAGCACGTAACGCAATGCTACCGAGTGTGACCGCACTTTCTATGTCACTAGGTATGGCAATCGGTGGTCAGCTAATTATCGAAATCATCTTCAACTACCCAGGTCTTGGCAGCGTACTTTTCAACGCAATTAACGCTCGTGATTACCAAGTACTGCAAGGTCAGTTACTTATCATGACGCTATTCATGCTGTTCTTTAACTTGGTTGCAGACATGCTTTACGTAGTTCTTGACCCTCGTCTTCGCAAGGGTGGTAAATAATCATGAAAGACTTTCTCAGACTCATTTGGCGTAACCCGATGGCCCTAACAGGCGTCATCATCCTAAGCATCTTTGTTCTTGGCGCTCTTGCTGCTCCATTAATCACCAAACATGCACCAGACAAGCGTACAGGTAATCCACACGAGTACCCTGGCTTTGTTGTTAAGTCTGCACAAACTAGCCCTAACGGCTGGGTGGCACAAAACCTTGCAGACGACCGTCGCACACTGATCATGTCTAAAAAGGCTGACCACGTATTAGGCACGACTCGTATGGGCCGTGATGTTTGGTCACAAGTGGTATACGGCGCACGCGTATCACTAGCAGTAGGCTTCGGTGCTGGTCTGACAGTATGTCTACTAGCAACCGTTATCGGTGTTTCGGCAGGTTACTTCGGTGGTCGTGTGGATGACGTACTAACCGCTGCGATGAATATCATGCTGGTTATCCCTCAATACCCATTACTGTTCGTAGTAGCTGCTTTCATCGGTGAAGCAGGACCACTCACAATAACATTGGTTATCGGCTTTATGTCCTGGGCTTGGGGCGCCCGTGTTGTTCGCTCCCAAACTCTTGCACTGCGTGAAAAAGAGTTCGTTAAAGCAGCAGAAATACTTGGTGAGTCTCCAATTCGCATCATCTTCGTTGAGATTCTGCCAAACCTTATCTCTATCGTAGGTGCAAGCTTCATCGGTTCAGTAATGTACGCAATCATGATGGAAGCAACCATCTCGTTCCTTGGTCTTGGTGACCCGAACACAATCAGCTGGGGCATCATGCTTTACAACGTTCAAACCTCTTCATCAATGCTGATTGGCGCTTGGTGGGAACTGCTAGCTCCTTGTACCGCACTAACAATGCTAGTAACAGGCCTTGCCCTGCTTAACTTTGCTGTCGATGAAATTGCTAACCCGCAACTACGTTCTCACAAAGGTATGAAGCGTTGGAAGAAGCTTGCAGCTCAAGATAAACAAGAACGCGAACCAGAACTACCACCACAAAATGCACTTTGGAGCGGAGATAAATAATCATGTCTGAACCACTAATTTCTATCCGCAACTTATGCGTGGATTACATCACAGAGTCAGGCGATGTGCGTGCGTGTAACAACGTTAGCTTCGATATCGCGCCTGGTGAAGTATTTGGTCTAGCCGGTGAATCGGGTTGTGGTAAATCAACCGTTGCTTTCTCGTTAATGCGTCTTCATAAGCCGCCAGCTTACATCAGTGGTGGTGAGGTTATCTTCAATGGTGAAAACATTCTTGAATACAGTGATGACCGTATGCAAGTGTTCCGTTGGAGTGAGATGTCGATGGTATTCCAGAGTGCGATGAACGCACTCAACCCAGTGTTACCAATGGATGAGCAGTTCTGTGACGTAATCATGCGTCACACTAACATGACTCGTGAGCAAGCTAAAAAGCGCGCAGAAGGCCTACTGGAAATCGTAGATATCCACCCTAGCCGTTTGAGTGACTACCCTCACCAATTCTCTGGTGGCATGCGTCAACGCCTAGTTATTGCTATCGCGTTAGCACTGAATCCAAAACTGATCATTATGGATGAGCCAACAACAGCACTCGATGTGGTTGTACAACGCGAAATCCTACAAAAAATCTATGCGCTAAAAGAAGAGTTTGGTTTCTCGATTCTGTTCATCACCCACGACTTGTCGTTAATGGTCGAGTTCTCTGACCGCATCGGCATCATGTACTCGGGTGAACTGATCGAAGTCGCTAACTCACAAGATATTCTAGAAAACCCTTACCACCCTTACACCAAAGGGCTGGGTAGTTCTTTCCCTCCACTAACAGGGCCAAAGACAAAACTAACTGGTATTCCAGGCAACCCTCTGAACTTATTAGAGATTCCTGAAGGATGTCGCTTCCAAGCTCGTTGTTACCGTGTACATGAAACCTGTACTAAGGTACCAACCAAGCTGCGCTCTATCGAGCCGGGACACTTGTCGAACTGCCACCTGTACGGTGACCCAATAGCACAAAGGAAGCTATAGCTTGCACGCTGATTCAGCGTGAATAACGAATAAGGCGGCTTCGTCCGCCAAAAAGCAAGCAAAGCGAATAAGGATTCTGGAGACAATTATGAGCAAAGATTTCGGTCAATTATTGGTAGAAGGTAAGAACGTCGTAAAAGACTTCCCAATAAGCAGTACCACTATTCAAACCCCAATGATGCGTGCGATCAACGATGTGTCATTCAAGATGTATAAAAGTCGTGGCCTAGCCGTCGTTGGTGAGTCTGGTTCAGGCAAATCAACCACAGCAAAAATGATCGCAAAAATGTACGCACCTTCGGGCGGCACCATTGAGTACAAAGGTCGTGATATTCAAGATATCTCAAGCCGTAAAGATCTGATGCAGTACCGTGAAGGTGTGCAAATGGTATGGCAAGACCCGTTTGGTTCTCTAAACCCAACACATAACATCTTCCACCACATCGCTCGACCACTGTTGATCCACAAGAAGGTGACTCCTGACAACAAGAGAGAACTAGAAGAGCGTGTATCCGATCTTTTAGAACAAGTGGGCCTAATCCCACCAAAAGAGACAGCAAAAAAGTACCCACACCAACTGTCTGGTGGCCAACGTCAGCGTGTAAACCTTGCACGTAACATCGCAGTAGGTGCAGAAGTCGTTCTTGCCGATGAACCAACGTCAATGCTCGACGTTTCGATTCGTGCCGGCGTTCTGAACTTGATGGAAGAGATGAAGTTTGAGAAACAAATGTCTCTGCTTTACATCACCCACGATATCGCAACCGCGCGTTACATCGCTGAAGACCTGTCAGTAATGTACGTAGGTCACATGGTTGAATGGGGCGATACCGATGACGTTATTGCTAACCCTCAACACCCTTACACCCAACTATTGGTTTCAGCGGTTCCCGATCCAAAGAAATCAATCCATGACCAACTAGCCGGCAACAAAGGTGAAATCCCGCTTTGGACGCCAGCATCTGTGGGCTGTCCATTTGCTGGTCGTTGCACTCACGCAATGGATAAGTGTAAAGAGCAACTTCCTGGCGTGACTCAATTAGCAGAGAACCACTTCGTTCGCTGTTACCTACACGAAAGCTAAACATTAAAACTGAGTTAGGGTCTGAGGACCCTAACTACTTATATCCAAAACAATTCAGGTACCTAGCCACAAGAAACTAGGACCTTTGGAGAATATTGATGCTGTTATTGACCAACCATATTGGCTACGAATCTTCGGCTCCTAAGCAAGCTATTCTACAGACAAAGAAAGCGCGTTTATCCAGCACTACTGCACTGCTAGTGTGTGCCGACAACCATATTACCGTGGGTAACTTCGACCTTGTAAAACAGGGTCGCGTAGCAAACTGGCATCAAGGGCAATTCTTCACGATCGATTTCAGTTCATTCTCTGAGAGTGGACGTTACTACCTACGCTTTGACAACCTTCGTTCAGAAGTGTTTGAGATTGGTAATAACCTGCTAATGAACAACACATTTTCTGATGTGCTTCACTACTTTAAGTCTCAACGTTGTGGCGGCATTTTTGATAAAAAAGATCGCCAAGCCCAAATTCTTGGCACCGACCGATACGTTGATGTGCATGGTGGTTGGTACGATGCATCAGGCGATGTAAGTAAATACTTTAGTCACTTGTCTTATGGTAATTACCTAAACCCACAACAGATTCCAATGGTAGTTTGGAACATGCTTAAAAGCGTGCGCTTAACCAGCAACAATCCAGACTTCCCTAAATTCTCTATGACACGATTAACGGAAGAAGCGCTATTCGGTGCTGATTTCTTAGTACGTATGCAAGACGCGGCCGACTACTTCTACATGACGGTATTCGACAACTGGAGCAAAGATATCAACCAACGCGACATCTGCGCGTACTCCACTCAAGAAGGCCATAAATCAACAGATTTGCAAGCCGGCTACCGACAAGGAGCTGGTGTGGCTATTGCAGCGCTTGCCGCAGCGTCTGAACTAGACATACCGGGAAGCTACTCGAGCCAAACCTATCTTGGTACCGCGACCAAAGGTTACTGGCACCTAAAAGAACACAACTTACAGTACCTAAACGATGGTGAAGAGAACATCATCGATGAGTATTGCGCCCTACTCGC
>JAYYSE010000131.1:0-21356 GCA_036126475.1 Pseudomonadota bacterium
ATCAATAACTTCAGAGCCAACGAACAGGGTCAAAACCCAATGAAGATTGAGGGCCGCCAGTGTAATGGCTACTGGCATCAGCTTGCAGGTTTAGACGTTAAGAACATCTAAATACTAGTTTCAAAACGAAAAAGGTCTAGCGCATGCTAGACCTTTTAATTTGTCTCAAGAAAATCGACTTATGCCGTTGCGGTTTCCATCGGCGAGGCGTCGAGCTTCTTTACGTCTTTGTAGAGCATCACCATTACCACTGCGCTCAACGCGATATTAGACAGTGGATACGCAATCCAGATCCCCGGCACGCCATATAGCTTAGGCATAATGTACAGGAACGGCAGTTGAATAAGCATGTTACCTACCGTCACGAACATAGCCTTACTACCTTTGTTCAGCGCCTGGTAGTAAGCACCCGCAACCACTAAGAAGCCATCAAGCGCCAATGCGAACATGTGCAGTCGAATACCCAATACGGTGTACTCAACTAGCTGAGGTTCGTCCGAGTTAAACACTGACACAAACTCACGTGGGAATACGTTCAATAGCAACACAAATGCAACACCAATCAAGACAGAACTCGACATCGCAATCTTAAGCAACTTGCGAATATTCGCTTGGTTACGTGCACCATGGTTGTAGCTCACCAATGGTTGCATACCGTTAGCGATACCTTCCGCAGTTAGGTAATAAACCGTCACGATGTAGCCCAAAATAGCGTAAGCACCAATCATCAACTGGTCGCCATATTGAGAGAACAAAGCGTTGTGCAATGCGACCATCATTGAGCCATAAGCGTACATAAAGAAGCTTGATGTACCAATCGCGAAAATCTGTGGAATTACTGCAAGCTTCAATCTCAACTCACTCCAACGTAAACGCAGGTTTGCACGTCGTGAGAAGAAGTAAGCGAGCCCTAAAACCGTTACCACAAACTGAGCAATCGCTGTAGCTAATGCCGCGCCCATCAACTCCCATCCAAATAGAGCAATAAGCAGGTAATCCAGAACGATATTAATGACGGCACCAATAATCATCAGGATAGTCGCTAAATTCGGGCTGTCGTCGTTACGCAGTAGAAACGGCATCGCGATAGAACCCAAGGTAAATACACTAGCGCCAATCAATATGTGCAAATACTGCAAACCAAGTTCATACACTCGCCCTTCTGCGCCCTGCCAAAGCAAAAAGTTATCGGCAAACAGGTACAGCAAGACAGAGACAATTGGTGTTATGGCCAACAACAAGGTCAAACCCGTAGCTAAGATCTGCTTAGCACCTTGGGTGTCTTTTTCACCTTGGCGAATCGATACCAGCGCTCCAGTACCGACACCCACCAGCATACCTAGACCAAGAATCGAACCGATCACCGGCCACGCGACGTTGATACCCGCCAGTCCATCAGCTCCAACATAACGACCAATAAAGATGCCATCCACCACTTGGTAGAGGCCATTAACAAGCATCGCCGCTACCGTTGGGATTGTGTATCGCCAAAATTGGCGACTAATTGAGTTACTCATTTCTTACTCTACTTTCATTGTGAGTCAAATATCAGTAGGATATGACTCGATAAATTAGTTAACAAGACTAACTAAATATCTAAATTAATCACTTCAACGCTTTATCTAGTAACTGGTTCAGTTGCTTGGATTCTTGCTCAGACAAACGGCTTTCCAGTATTTGTGCCATCACCTGATAGATCTTGCTCTCTTCCTCTAAACCTAACTCTGCTTTGTGGGTTAGTGCCACGAGTTTAGATCTCGCGTCTTCCAGTGACGCTTTACGCTCCACAAGGCCTTTTTTCTCAAGCCTTTGCACCATAGTCGTCGCTGAAGGCTTAGTCACCTGCATTTCAATAGCAAGGTCGGTCAATCGAATCGGCTCAGGAGACGCCTGAATCACCTTCAAATAGTCATATTCATTGAAGCTCAACTGGCAGATAGGGTCTTCATTTACCTGTGTTCGCCATACTTTCGAGGCGAAGCGTTCTATCTTCTCTAAATTCTGGTTTAGCATACTCACCCAATCAAAGAATAGCATTTAGTTAGTAAGGCTAACTATTTTAATCCTGTTTGAATAAAAAGCAATCCAAAACGAGGCAAAGATCATAAAAAGTAGGTACAAAAAAGCCGCTGACTGGCAGCGGCTTTAGTAGTAAAAATAATTTATTTAGCGAACATCAGCTTCTTGCTCTGCTTCAGCCAGCTTAGCTTGAGCGAGGTGCTCTGCTTTTAGCGTTGTGAAAATACGGCTCAACTCTAAGAAAGAGTAACGATGCTCTACGTATTCAAATACGTTAAAAGAGACCGACAACTTATACAGAGAGATCGCATTCGCGTAGTCACCGTTCATGTGGTAACGCTTAGCTAGATAGAAATATGTCTCTGTTAATCTCTGTGCCAGCAACGTGTTATCACGAGTACCCGTTAAGATAGCTTTGAATGCCTGCTCTTCAGTGATGTCATCGAGCATGATAGCGACCAATACCCAGCCCCACTGCTCGTCATGATTCTCATAACGTTTTTGCAGGTCAAGCTTGGCTTGTTCAGGCGTTAGCTCATGCTGAATGATGTATAACCAAAGCGCGCGAAATGGATCACTCGGATCATCGGCATAGTGCTTCATCATTTCTTCATTGGCTAAGTCGTAACGCTCACCATAATAGAGTGCGATAGCGCGATTTCTCTCTGCATATGAATTCGCAGGATCAAGCTCGAGAGTAGAATCGAAAGATTCGTAAGCCGCATCAAACTCCCCCACTTGCGTGAAGTAGACACCCAAAAGGTTGAAGATATCAGGCTGAGCTGGGTTCAATGAAAGAGATTGATTAAAGTCTAAACGCGCTAAATCCCTCAGGCCGACACTGTCGTAGTAGTTACCACGTTCAAACAGCATCTTAGCTCTAACTTCATCATTCAGATCTGGGCGCTGCAGTAGCTGACTCAAACGTGCAATCTGAACTTCTTGCTGAACGCTCGGTTGCAGTGGCACAGCCATTGGCGGGTAAACCCAACTTGAGGCGTTATCTGATGTTGTTGCACAACCAGTTAGTACAAGCAGTAAACACATACTCGCGGTTTGAAACCATTTCACAAATAATTACTCCTGTTATGACCGCAATTAAAAAGGGGAGCGATATGCTCCCCTTTATAACATGCTTTGTTGACGATAGGTTAAAAATCACTAAAAAGCGATATTACTATCGACGCGCTGAGAATTACTCAGCAGCAGGTGCTTCGCCTTCAGCTGGCGTTTCAACAGCTTCTTTCATGCTTAGACGTACACGGCCTTGACGGTCAATCTCAAGAACCTTAACAGGCACTTCTTGACCTTCAGTTAGGTAGTCAGATACTTTCTCAACGCGCTTGTCAGCGATTTGAGAGATGTGTACTAGACCATCTTTACCTGGAAGGATAGTTACGAATGCACCGAAGTCAGCAAGACGAGCAACTTTACCTTGGTAAATGCGGCCAACTTCAACTTCAGCTGTGATCTCTTCGATACGACGGATAGCTTCTTTCGCAGCTGCGCCTTCAGTTGCAGCAATCTTGATTGTGCCGTCATCTTCGATTTCGATTGTAGTACCAGTTTCTTCACAAAGAGCACGGATAACTGCGCCGCCTTTACCGATAACATCTTTGATCTTATCAGAGCTGATTTTCATTGTGTGGATACGTGGAGCGAATTCAGAGATCTCTTCGCGAGCACCAGAGATAGCTTCATCCATTACAGAAAGGATGTGCTTACGTGCACCTTGCGCTTGGTTAAGAGCAATTTGCATGATCTCTTTAGTGATACCTTCGATCTTGATGTCCATTTGAAGTGCAGTGATACCGTCGTTAGTACCTGCTACTTTAAAGTCCATGTCACCTAGGTGGTCTTCGTCACCAAGGATGTCAGAAAGAACTACGAAGTCGTCGCCTTCTTTAACAAGACCCATTGCGATACCCGCAACAGAAGACTTGATTGGAACACCAGCATCCATAAGTGCTAGAGATGTACCACATACAGAAGCCATTGAAGAAGAACCGTTAGATTCAGTGATTTCCGATACAACACGAACTGTGTATGGGAATTCATCAACAGAAGGCATTACTGCAGCGATACCACGCTTAGCTAGTTTACCGTGGCCGATTTCACGACGCTTAGGAGAACCTACAAAACCAGTTTCGCCAACACAGTATGGAGGGAAGTTGTAGTGTAGTAGGAAGTTGTCTTTACGCTCGCCTGTCAGCTCATCGATGATTTGAGCGTCACGTTGTGTACCAAGCGTAGCAGTAACGATAGCTTGAGTTTCACCACGGGTGAATAGAGAAGAACCGTGAGTACGTGGAAGAACGCCAGTGCGAACGTCTAGTGCACGAACCATGTCTTTTTCACGGCCATCGATACGTGGGTTACCAGCGATGATGCTGCGACGTACAACAGTTTTCTCTAGGTCGTGGAAGATAGAGTGAACTTCTTTTAGGTTCACTTCTTCGTCTTCAGATACTAGTACTTCGTTAACCTCAGCCGCGATCTCGTGAATACGGTCGTAACGAGTCATTTTCTCTGTGATTTGGTACGCTTCAACTAGCTTAGCTTCTGCAAGTTCAGCGATGCGAGTGTTAAGCGCAGTGTTCTCTTCTGGAGCAACCCAATCCCATGCAGGAGTAGCAACTTCAGCTGCGAATTCGTTGATCGCGTTGATAACAACTTGTTGTTGATCGTGACCAAATACTACCGCTGATAGCATCTCTTCTTCTGTTAGGTTGTCTGCTTCAGATTCAACCATTAGAACCGCACCAGCAGTACCAGAAACAACAAGGTCAAGCTTAGACGTTTCTAGCTCAGTGTTGCTTGGGTTAAGTACTAGTTGACCGTCGATGTGACCAACACGTGCTGCACCGATAGGACCGTTGAACGGGATACCAGAGATAGCAAGTGCTGCAGAAGTACCGATCATTGTTACCATGTCAGGCTGAACGTCTGGGTTTACAGACATAACTGTAGCGATAACTTGAACTTCGTTCTTGAATGCATCTGGGAAAAGAGGACGAATTGGACGGTCGATTAGACGAGCCGTTAAAGTTTCGCCTTCTGATGGACGACCTTCTCGCTTGAAGAAGCCACCTGGAATTTTACCAGCAGCGTATGTACGCTCTTGGTAGTTAACCGTTAGAGGGAAAAAGTCTTGACCTTGTACCGCTTCTTTTTTACCAACAACAGATACGAATACTGAAGTATCGTCCATTGTTACCATAACTGCTGCAGTAGCTTGACGAGCAATAACGCCAGTTTCTAGAGTAACTGTGTGGTTACCGTACTGAAACGTTTTTACAACTGGTTTCTCAAACATTGTATTTCCTTTATCTAAAGATTGTTCTTTAGAGTCAGTAAGTTGAAACCCAAAAATCACCAATCGCGACTAGTCGAAGCAGACGGAATTGATTCGCTGTATCGAAAAATACAGCGTATATCCACTTTGAATAGTCGCGACCTATTGGCCGACATCTGTGACTGTAATTTCTGGGTCGTATAATACCTATACAGTTAGCTGTACAGGCGAGGCATAGTATAAACTATTTTTATATACAGGGATATTTTCGAACTGAAAAAGCTCCGTGAAATAGTTAAAACTCTGTCTTTCAGGTACAAAAAAAGGAGCAGTAAATGCTCCTTTTTCTTCAAACAGTCTTTGCAGACATCGCTATTAGCGACGTAGGCCTAGGCGCTTGATTAGGTCTTGGTAACGAGAAAGGTCTTTACCTTTCAGGTAGTCAAGAAGCTTACGACGGCTAGAAACCATACGTAGAAGACCACGACGGCTGTGGTGATCGCCTTTGTGCGCTTTGAAGTGACCTTGTAGGTGGTTGATAGAAGCAGTAAGTAGTGCTACTTGTACTTCTGGTGAACCTGTGTCGCCTTCAGAGCGCGCGTATTCTGCAACGATTGCTGCTTTAGTTTCTGCATTCAGAGACATAATTCTCTCCTGATAAGAGTAGTTTAATATTTGTAGCAGCCAATCTCTGATTCAGCCGCTACGCGAGCCGAGGATTATAGGGAAGTTTGCCTGTTGGTGCAATAACAATCGATGGCCTTAGAAACGAAAAAAGCGAAGCGCTTAAATTAAGCGTTCGCTTTCTATTTTATTGATTCGCTTTTCAAGGCTAAACGCTATGTTCAGCGTTAAGCTTGTGGCTCTTCATCTCTGAAAACAACCAAACGTTTCGGTGCGATTCGACCATCATCAGCAATCTGGGCAACACCAACAAACAGCTTCTCTTCACCGCTTGTCATACGAACCGTACCTTCTGTTGGGGCACCAGAAACTTGAACAGGCATTCCGTGCTGAACTAGGTCAGTCAGCTCCGCATTCAAATTAACTTCTGGTAGATCTTCAACGGCAGTGTCCATTGGCATTAGTAGCGGATCAAGCAGCTCTTTAGGTGCAATATCTTGCTCTTGTGCTTGCTCTAAGATCTCGTTGAGCTGCTCTAACGTCACCATGCGCTCGTAAGGGTATTTCGCAACACCAGTACGACGAAGCATGGTTACGTGAGCACCACAACCTAGCATTTCGCCAAGGTCATCCGTGATCGTACGGATGTAAGTGCCTTTCGAACAGTGCACTTCCATCTCAACTTCATCACCTTCAAAGCGAAGCAGATCAATCGAGTAGACAGTGATCTTACGTGATTCACGTGGCACTTCGATACCAGCACGAGCATACTCGTACAGTGGCTTGCCTTGGTACTTCAATGCAGAGAACATTGACGGAACTTGGTCAGTTTCACCTTTGAAGCTTTCAATGCAACGTTCAAGTTGCTCTTGAGTCACATTCACTTCACGAGTTTCAACCACTTCGCCATCAGAGTCTGAAGTATTGGTACGCTCACCAAGCTTAGCAATCACAACGTAGCGCTTATCAGAATCTAGAAGAAACTGAGAGAATTTCGTTGCTTCACCAAGACAGATTGGCAGCATGCCAGTCGCAAGAGGATCCAGTGCACCTGTGTGCCCCGCCTTCTCTGCAAAGTAAATACGTTTTACTTTTTGCAGTGCATCATTAGATGAAATGCCAGTTGGCTTATCTAAAAGAATTACCCCGTTAATAGGGCGACCTTTACGACGGCGAGCCATTACTCTTCGCCCTTAGACTGAGTTTCGTCAGTGCGGCCTGCTGCTTCTTGCTTACGCTTGTCGTCATTCAGAACTTCACTTACTAGGTTAGACATACGCATGCCTTCTACTAGTGTGTTGTCGTAAGTAAAACGTACTTCAGGTGTTAGACGGTGACGAATACGCTTGCCTAGAGCCATACGGATTGGCACTTCATGCTCTTTAAGAGCAGCAAGGCATGATTCAGGTGTTTGCTCACCAATACACAGGAAAGTAACGAAAACTTTTGCGTACGCAAGGTCACGAGACACTTCTACGTCTGAGATCGTTACCATACCGATACGTGAGTCACGAACTTCACGTTGTAGGATAAGAGCAAGCTCTTTTTGAAGCTGCTGAGACACACGTTGTGTGCGGCTAAATTCTTTTGACATTTTCTTTTCTCACTTAGAAAGATGGGGGGCTTGGTAATTACCAGCCCCCCATGGTGTATTCAACAACCGATTACTTCTTACCTTTACTTGTAATGTTAGTAACCTTAGTCAATATGTCGAGTCGTACAGACGATTAGTCGAGAGTACGTTTAACCTCAACGATTTCGAATACTTCGATCTGGTCACCAACGCGTACGTCGTTGTAGTTCTTAACGCCGATACCACACTCGTAACCATTCTTAACTTCTTGAACGTCATCTTTGAAGCGACGAAGTGACTCTAGTTCACCTTCGTAGATAACAACGTTGTCGCGCAGTACGCGGATTGGGTTGTTACGCTTAATTACGCCTTCAGTAACCATAGAACCAGCGATCGCGCCAAGTTTAGGTGACTTAAATACGTCACGAACTTCAGCAAGACCAATGATCTCTTGTTTGAATTCAGGTGCAAGCATACCGCCCATTGCCTGTTTCACTTCGTCGATCAGTTGGTAAATGATTGAGTAGTAACGTAGATCTAGGTTTTCATTCTGAACCGTGTTACGCGCAGTTGCGTCAGCACGAACATTGAAACCAAGGATGATAGCGTTAGAAGCTGCTGCAAGTGTTGCGTCAGTTTCAGTAATACCACCAACACCAGAACCTACGATGTTCACTTTAACTTCATCAGTTGATAGTTTCAGTAGAGAGTCAGCGATTGCTTCTACAGAACCTTGAACGTCAGCTTTTAGTACTACGTTCAGTTCAGCAACTTCACCAGCAGCCATGTTAGAGAACATGTTCTCTAGTTTCGCTTTCTGTTGACGAGCTAGTTTAACTTCACGGAATTTACCTTGACGGTAGTTCGCAACTTCACGAGCTTTACGCTCATCACGTACTACTGTTGCTTCATCACCTGAAGCTGGTACACCAGAAAGACCTAGAATCTCTACTGGGATAGAAGGACCCGCTGTCGCTACTTCTTTACCGTTTTCATCGCGCATTGCACGAACACGGCCGTACTCTTGACCACAAAGAACGATGTCGCCTTTGTTTAGAGTACCAGACTGAACTAGGATTGTTGCAACTGGACCGCGGCCTTTATCAAGACGAGATTCAACAACAACACCAGATGCCATGCCTTCTTTAACTGCAGTCAGTTCAAGAACTTCAGACTGAAGAAGGATTGCTTCTAGAAGGCCATCGATGTTTGTACCCTGTTTAGCAGAGATGTGAACAAACATGTTCTCACCGCCCCACTCTTCAGGGATTACGTCGTATTGAGCTAGCTCATTCTTAACGTTGTCTGGGTTTGCACCCTCTTTATCGATCTTGTTCACAGCAACAATCAGAGGAACACCTGCCGCTTTCGCGTGCTGGATCGCTTCGATTGTTTGTGGCATTACGCCATCGTCTGCTGCAACAACTAGTACAACGATATCTGTCGCTTGAGCACCACGAGCACGCATTGCAGTAAATGCCGCGTGTCCAGGAGTATCAAGGAAAGTGATCATGCCGTTGTCAGTATCTACGTGGTAAGCACCGATGTGCTGCGTGATACCGCCAGCTTCGCCAGAAGCAACGTGTGCTTTACGAATGTAGTCAAGTGTCGATGTTTTACCGTGGTCAACGTGACCCATGATAGTAACAACTGGAGCACGACCTTCAGCGATAGCATCGTTATCACGATCGGCTAGTACTGCTTCTTCAAGCTCGTTTTCTTTACGTAGGATTACCTTGTGACCCATTTCTTCAGCAACAAGTTGTGCTGTTTCTTGGTCGATCACTTGGTTGATAGTCGCCATAGCGCCCATCTTCATCATTACTTTGATAACTTCAGTTGCTTTAACTGACATTTTGCTAGCCAGTTCAGATACAACGATAGTTTCGCCGATAGCAACGTCAGATTTAGCAACAGTTGCTGACTTGTCGAAGCCTTGCTGCATTGAAGTTGGTTTAGCAAGCTTACCTTTAGCACCACGACCACGCTGGTTACGACCACCACGGTTGTTGCCAGGTTGGTTAGCTGGAGCTGCTTTCTTTTTACGACGACGAGGCGCTTTTTCTTCTTTCTGGTCAGCTGCATCTTCAGCTTCACGAGCGTAAGTAGAAGTTGTCACGTGGTAGTCCGCAGACTTCTCTTGTTCTTTCTTCTTCTGCTCTTCTTCAGACCAGCGCGCTTCGTTCTCTTCAGCTAGTTTACGAGCTTCTTCAACTAGCTTCGCCGCTTCAGCTTCAGCTTTACGCTGTGCTTCTTGCTCTTGACGAGCTTTTAGTTCATCCGCTTCTTTTTTCGCTTGTGCGTTAGCGTCTGCATTTTTTGAATTCATGTCTTTTTTAGCCTTTTCAGCTTGGGCGCGTTGAGCTTTTTCTTCAGCTTCACGTTTTGCATCCGCTTCACGTTTTGCTTTCTCATCAGCTTCGCGCTGTGCTTTCTCTGCAGCTTCACGTTTCGCAAGCTCTTCAGCTTCTTTACGTGCTTTCTCTTCCGCTTCACGCTTCGCTGCTTCCTCAGCTTCACGTTTTGCTTCATCTTCAATAGCGCTGCGCTTCACGTAAGTACGCTTTTTACGTACCTCTACTTGAACATCCTTACTCTTACCGCCTCCAGCGGCAACACTTAGCGTGCTGCGGGTCTTGCGTTGAAGAGTTAAACGAGTCGGCTCAGCTTCACCAGAAGTATCGCCATGCTCCTTTTTAAGGTGCGTTAGCAATGTTTGCTTCTCTGAATCAGTTACTTGATCCGACCCTGATTTCTTCATGCCTGCATCAGCAAGTTGTTCAATTAAGCGGTCAACTGGCGTACCAATCTCTTCACTCAGTGCTTTAACTGTTAATTGTGTCATACCGCTTTCTCTCCTTGCTGAATTATTCTTCGTCGCCGAACCAACAGATGTTACGTGCAGCCATGATTAGCTCACCGGCACGTTCTGCAGTTAGGTCTTCAATGCCTTCTAGTTCATCAACGCCTTGGTCAGCTAGGTCTTCCAATGTTGCCACACCTTTTGCTGCAAGTTTGTAAGCCATTTCACGCTCTAGGCCTTCAAGTGCTAGCAAGTCTTCAGCTGGTTCAACACCGTCAAACGTCTCTTCTTTCGCAAGTGCTAGAGTCGTTAGTGCATCTTTTGCACGGTTACGTAGTTCTTCTACGATGCCTTCGTCTAGTCCATCAATTTCAAGAAGTTCGTTTACTGGTACGTAAGCAACTTCTTCTAGTGTAGAGAAACCTTCTTCAACAAGTAGCTGAGCGAAGTCTTCTTCGATGTCTAGGTGCTTCATAAAGTTTTCAATTGAAGCAACGGCTTCTTCTTGGTGTTTCTTCTGAAGATCTTCAACCGTCATTACGTTCAGTTCCCAACCAGTTAGTTGAGATGCTAGACGTACGTTTTGACCGCTACGGCCGATAGCTTGTGCTAGGTTGTCCGCTTCAACAGCGATGTCCATTGAGTGTGCATCTTCATCAACGATGATAGAAGCAACGTCAGCTGGAGCCATTGCGTTGATTACGAACTGAGCTGGGTTATCATCCCAAAGAACGATATCGATACGCTCACCACCAAGCTCGCCAGAAACCGCTTGTACACGTGCACCACGCATACCAACACACGCGCCCACTGGGTCAATGCGCTTGTCGTTTGTTTTAACAGCGATTTTAGCACGAGAACCTGCGTCACGTGCAGCACCTTTAAGTTCGATTAGCTCTTCACCAATCTCAGGTACTTCAACACGGAATAGCTCAGCTAGCATCTCTGGCTTAGAACGAGTAATGAATAGCTGGAAGCCACGAGCTTCAGGTTTAACTGCGTATAGAAGACCACGTACACGGTCGCCTGGACGGAAGTTTTCACGAGGAAGTTGGTCATCACGTAGGATTACCGCTTCAGCGTTGTTACCTAGGTCTAGGATGATAGTGTCACGGTTAACTTTCTTAACAACACCAGTTACTAGCTCACCTTCGTTGTCGATGAACTGCTCAACGATTTGAGCACGCTCAGCTTCACGTACTTTCTGTACGATAACTTGCTTCGCAGTTTGAGTCGTAATACGGTCAAACGTTACTGACTCAATATCATCTTCAATGAAACCGCCAAGTTCGATCTCAGGATCGTCAATCTTAGCCGCTTCAAGAGAAATTTCTTTCGTTGGGTTTTCAACGACTTCAACAGCTTC
Source organism: Pseudomonadota bacterium (assembly GCA_036126475.1). Lineage (GTDB taxonomy): Bacteria > Pseudomonadota > Gammaproteobacteria > Enterobacterales > Vibrionaceae > Vibrio. The sequence goes on from JAYYSE010000131.1 coordinate 11,681, forward strand.
CCAGCGACGGAAAGTTTCGAAATCACCTGTTTTACGGTCGATTTCAACACGAACTTCAATTTCTAGTTCGCTTTTCTTTTTTGTTGCCGTTGCAAGCGCGATTTCAAGCGCTTCAAAAATACGCTCACGAGGAACTGCTTTCTCATTAGAAACAGCTTCTACTACCGCCAAAATTTCTTTGTTCATTAATCTAGCCTCTTAAGCTCTTCTCTCTAGGAGAACTAAAATTTAGGGATCAGGTTCGCTTTCGCAATATTGCTCAGGACGAATTCTTCTTCTTGTCCTTCAACTAATACTTTTACTGTCTCGCCTTCAATAGATTGGATATCACCTTTCCATTTACGACGGTTGCCGACAGCCATTTTCAAAACGATGCTTACCTCGTGACCAATAAATTGTTGGTAATGCTCTGCTTTGAACAGTGGTCTCTCTAAACCTGGTGAAGACACTTCAAGGTTATAAGCCACTGAAATTGGATCTTCAACATCCATTACGGCACTTACTTGGTGACTAACTTCAGCGCAGTCGTCTACATTGATACCGTTTGGAGAATCGATGTAAATACGTAGCGTTGAGTGCTCACCAGCACGAATAAATTCTAATCCAACTAACTCATAACCTGATGCTGCTACTGGAGCGTCAAGCATTTCAGTAAGTTGTCTTTCTAAACCAGTCATTTAACCACTCCAGAAACAAAAAAAGGGCTCAAAGCCCAATTTAAATTCCAAGCAAACATTATCTAAACGCATTTACAAATGCTTAGATAACAAAAAACCCCGTATAAGCCGGGGTTTTTGTTGCTGGACCCTTATATGCTAAGCGCCATCACTTTCGATCTCACACTTAACTCACAGTGAGGTTCACACTGTGCAAACTTGCTACCAATCAAGACTAAATATAGTACTTAAAATTGGTTGCGGGAGCCGGATTTGAACCGACGACCTTCGGGTTATGAGCCCGACGAGCTACCAAGCTGCTCCATCCCGCGTCCGACTTGTGACGCATTATACGCCCAACAAGATGTTTTACAAGTTTGTAAACATGGTGCCGAGAGAGGGACTCGAACCCTCACACCCTAAGGCACTAGCACCTCATGCTAGCGTGTCTACCAATTTCACCATCTCGGCATCAAATCTTTACAGATTATTGTGGAATCTCGTCGCCTTGCGCCGTAACTTCACTCACTGTATCTTCAGCTTGCTGGATAACCTGACCTTGAGTCGGGTCCATCCACTTTGACTCAGTTTTATGTGTAGACATATTACCAAGCACTAAGCTAAGGACAAAAAATGTAGTTGCAAAAATTGCAGTCATTCGGGTTAGGAAATTTCCTGAGCCACTAGCACCAAACACAGTGTTTGAAGCGCCAGCACCGAAAGAGGCTCCCATATCTGCGCCTTTACCTTGTTGAATCAACACTAGGCCAATTACACCAAGCGCTGCCAACAGGTAAATCACAAGTAGAACTGTAAACATTCTTCCACCTATGTTCCTAATTGTTGAGCCAGCGCCGTTCAAAAAGCTTCTTTAAGAACAAGGCTAGCGACCTCCTAACTGAAGGCCGAGCAATATTAGCGAATGCGGCGGTGTCTGACAAGGAGAATTTGCTAAAAAATAAGCCCTTACCAAGTGAACGGTCAAAAAAAAGCCAAAAGTAACACAAAACTCATTTATGTCCCTTTTGACCTCTATACGATTTAACTCTTCTTACTCGTAGATATTCTTGATAGCACTCACTGAATAAGGCGCTAAATTAGCAGTTCGCTTTTACCGCATCTGCGATCTTAAGTGCTGAAGCTTGAACTAAATCAGCATCTTCACCTTCAACCATAACTCGCAATAGTGGCTCTGTACCAGACTTACGTAATAATACACGGCCCTTCTCGCCAAGCTCAGCTTCTACTTCTACAACTGCCGCTTTCACCGCTTCAGCTTCCAGTGGGTTTGAATCACCACTGAAACGAACGTTTTCTAAGACTTGCGGGTATAGCGTCATGCCTTGAGAAAGCTCATTCAATGTCATTTCACTGCCAACCACTGAAGCAAGAACTTGCAGTGCTGCAACGATAGCATCACCAGTAGTCACTTTATCTAGCAGAATAACGTGACCTGAGTTTTCAGCACCGATCTTCCAGCCTTTTGCTAGCAGTTGTTCCATTACGTAACGGTCACCAACTGCAGCTCGTACGAATGGAATACCTAACTGCTTAAGGCCGTTTTCCATACCGAGGTTTGTCATCAGTGTGCCAACAACGCCACCTTTCAAGTCACCACGACGTAGTGCATCGCGAGCAATGATGTAAGCAATTTGGTCACCATCAACCTTGTTACCTAATTCATCAACCATGATGATACGATCACCGTCACCATCAAAGCCAAGGCCTATTGCAGCTTTCTCTTCTAGCACTTTCGCTTGTAGAGCACGAACATCCGTCGCACCCACTTCGTGGTTAATGTTGGTACCGTTTGGTTCAACGCCAATAGCTACAACCTCAGCACCTAGCTCTTTGAATACCGCAGGAGCAATGTGGTAAGTCGCGCCGTGAGCGCAATCAACAACAATCTTCATGCCAGCAAGGGTCATTTGATTCGGGAACGTGCTCTTACAGAATTCAATATAGCGACCTGCCGCATCGTTTAGACGAACTGCTTTACCAAGCTCAGAAGAGTAAACACACTCAATGTCTTTATCAAGTTCAGCTTCAATCGCCAACTCGATATCATCTGGAAGTTTAGTACCTTCAGAAGAGAAGAATTTAATACCGTTATCATAGTAAGGGTTGTGTGAAGCCGAGATTACGATGCCCGCTTCAGCACGGAATGTTTGTGTTAGGTAAGCAACAGCAGGTGTTGGCATAGGGCCAGTGAACGTCGCTTGTAGACCCGCAGCAGCAAGACCTGCCTCTAACGCAGACTCCAACATGTAACCAGAGATACGCGTATCTTTACCGATAATAACTTTCTTTGTACCTTGCTTTGCAAGTACACGACCAGCAGCCCAGCCAAGCTTCAGAACAAAATCAGGTGTGATTGGGTATTGGCCTACTTTGCCACGCACACCATCTGTGCCGAAATAACGTCTTTTATCAGACATAGTGATTTTCCTTAATTATATTTAGTGATTGTTATTCATCACTTCGATTATTTTCATCGCTTCCAATGTCTCATCGACATCATGAACACGAATAATTTGTGCGCCTTTCATTGCGGCAATGGTTGCGCAAGTTACGCTTGCGACCATGCAGTCGGCTGGAACCTTGTCTAGCAATTTAAAAATCATCGATTTTCTCGACATCCCAGCTAAAACAGGTAAGCCTAACGAATGAAACTTTTCAAGATGCGCTAGTAGGTGGTAATTGTGTTCTATGGTTTTACCAAAACCAAAGCCTGGATCAAGAATCAGCTGCTCTTTTGAAATACCAACCGCCTCACAAGCTTTTACCCTTTCTTGCAAGAATGCTTCTACATCCAGAAGAACATCATCATAATTTGGGTTAGCTTGCATGGTTCTTGGCTGGCCTTTCATGTGCATCAGACAAATCGGAACATTGGCATCAGCAGCGACTTGTAATGCTCCAGGCTCTTGCAAAGCGCGCACATCATTGATCAAATCAGCGCCCGCTTCAACAGCTTGGCGCATCACTTCCGCTTTACTGGTATCTATCGAGATCCACACATCAAACTTGGCACGAATCGCTTTAATAGCTGGGATGACACGCGCAAGCTCTTCTTCTAACGAAACATCAGGAGCGCCAGGTCGAGTTGACTCACCACCAATATCGATAATGCTAACGCCCGCTTTAATCATGCGTTCTGCTTGCTGCAGGGCATTATCGAGTGAGTTAAATTTTCCACCGTCAGAAAAAGAATCAGGAGTGACATTGAGGATCCCCATCACATGTGGGCGATCTAACACGAGAGTTTTATTATTTGCTTTTAATATCATGGAAGGCCGATCTTAAAGAGTAAAACACCATAGGCTATAAACAGAAAAACCCTGAGCGTACTCAGGGTTTTAATTGACAGGTTAGTGGTTAAGAATCTTTGTTTTGAGCATCATCTGATTCAGATTTAACTTCTTCAACTTTTGACTCTTCAGCTTTCGGTTCCGCTTTAGCTTCTTCTGCCTTAGCTTCAGGTTTTGCTTCTTCCTTTGCAGGCTCTGCTTTTACCTGATCACCCCAACCAGCTGGATCACGAATCTCTTGCTTACGTTCCATCAAGTCATCAATTTGACCTGCATCGATCGTTTCGAACTTCATTAGAGCGTCTTTCATCGAATGCATGATATCCATGTTCTCTTCGAGAATCTTCTTAGCTCTGTCGTAGTTACGGTCGATAAGGATACGAATCTCTTCATCGATAAGCTTAGTCGTGTCATCAGAAACGTGCTTAGCTTGGCTCATACCGCGACCAAGGAAAACTTCACCTTCTTCTTCTGCGTAAAGAAGAGGACCCAGTTTCTCAGAGAAGCCCCACTGCGTAACCATCTTACGAGCAATATCAGTTGCACGTTCGATATCGTTAGATGCACCAGTTGAAACTTTGTCTTTACCGTAAATAAGTTCTTCAGCAAGACGACCACCGTACAAGCTAGAAATCATAGACTCTAGGTGTTGGCGAGACATGCTCACACGATCTTGCTCTGGTAGGTACATCGTCACACCAAGTGCACGACCACGTGGAATGATTGATACTTTGTACACTGGATCGTGTTCTGGTACCAAACGACCAACAATCGCGTGACCTGCTTCGTGATAAGCCGTTGACTCTTTCACTTCTTCTGACATAACCATTGAACGGCGCTCTGCACCCATCATGATTTTATCTTTAGCAAGTTCAAACTCAACCATAGAAACATTACGCTTGTTACCACGAGCTGCAAATAGCGCCGCTTCGTTCACAAGGTTCGCAAGGTCTGCACCTGAGAAGCCTGGTGTACCACGGGCAATAAGAGATGGTTCAACATCACTTGCTAATGGAACCTTACGCATGTGTACTTTAAGAATCTGCTCACGGCCACGTACGTCTGGTAGACCAACCACAACCTGACGGTCAAAACGACCAGGACGAAGCAATGCTGGATCTAGTACGTCTGGACGGTTAGTCGCTGCGATAACGATAATACCTTCGTTACCTTCGAAACCATCCATCTCAACGAGCATTTGGTTCAGTGTTTGCTCACGCTCATCGTGACCGCCACCAACACCCGCGCCACGCTGACGACCTACTGCATCGATCTCATCGATAAAGATGATACAAGGTGCTGCTTTCTTAGCTTGTTCGAACATGTCACGTACACGAGATGCACCAACACCAACAAACATTTCAACGAAGTCAGACCCTGAAATAGTAAAGAATGGTACTTTCGCTTCGCCCGCAATCGCCTTTGCAAGCAAAGTTTTACCTGTACCAGGAGGACCAACCAACAGGATACCTGTAGGGATCTTACCACCCAGTTTTTGGAAACGACTTGGGTCACGAAGGTAATCAACCAATTCTTTTACGTCTTCTTTTGCTTCGTCACAACCAGCGACGTCTGCAAACAACGTTTTGATCTGTTCTTCGCTCATCATACGAGCTTTGCTCTTACCAAAAGACATCGCGCCTTTACCGCCGCCGCCGCCTTGCATTTGACGCATGAAGAAAATCCACACACCAATCAGTAAGATCATAGGGAACCAAGAGATGAAGATAGTGCCTAGTAGGCTCTGTTCTTCAGGTGGTGTGCCCTGAACTTTTACTTTTTGATTAATTAAGTCATCAAGTAGCTTTTGATCATAAACAGGCATGTAAGTTACATACTTAGCACCACCGCCACGACGTGTGAAAGTGATTTCGCTGTTATTGAACTGTGCGTCTTGAATCTGGCCTTGGCCAACTTCCTGTACAAACGTGGTGTAATCTACTGCTCTGCCGTTACTTTCCCCAGGGCCGAAGCTCTGGAATACCGACATCAACACTACTGCGATAACAAGCCACAGAATTAAATTTTTTGCCATGTCACTCAAGGTGTCAGCCTCTCGATAACTAATTGTAATTAAAGGTAGGGTACTACAGTTTGTAACCTGTAGCTATATTGTTAACTCTCACTCTTGAAAGAGAATCGTTAACCTTTGTAACCAGTGGCTACGATAAACACTTCACGAGAACGAGCTCGAGAAGAGTCGGGTTTTCTGACTTTCACCGTTTTAAACATCTCACGAACGTCTTTAACGTATTGATCAAACCCTTCGCCTTGGAATACTTTTACAACAAAACTACCATCGGTAGCTAGAACTTGTCGACACATATCCAAAGCTAATTCAACTAAATACATAGCTCTAGGCTGATCTACAGAGTTGTTGCCCGCTATATTAGGTGCCATATCTGACATCACGACATCAACCATATTTGGTTGTATACGTTCCAATAAGGCTTCAAGAACAGCGTCTTCGCGAAAATCGCCCTGTAAGAAGCTAACGCCAGCAATCGGATCCATTGGTAACAAGTCACACGCAATGATTTGTCCGTTGTCTCCAACAATCTTAGCAGCATATTGAGACCAACCACCAGGCGCTGCACCTAAATCCACAACGGTCATCCCTGGAGACAGCAATTTATCTTTCGTTTGAATCTCTTCCATTTTGAAATAAGCACGTGAGCGATAGCCTTTCTTTCTTGCTTCGTTTGCGTACTTGTCGTCGAAGTGTTCCTTCAACCAACGGCCTGAACTGGCCGAGTGTTTCTGTTTGCTCATTGGATACCTAAAGTGGAGGAAAGTACTAATTGCCGAATAAATTATAGTCTTCAGCATTAGATGGCGTTAAAATAGGTTTTTTCAACCCTAATAGTAAAGAAAATTGGCCGCGTAATGAACCTAAGTACCAAACAAAAGCAGCATCTAAAGGGCCTAGCTCACAGTTTAAAACCTGTAGTGCTAATGGGCGCAAATGGACTTACTGAAGCTGTTCTAGCGGAAATCGAATTAGCTTTAGACCACCACGAACTGATAAAAATTAAAGTTGCATCAGAAGACCGTGAAACTAAGCAGCTAATTATCGATGCAATTGTACGTGAAACTAAAGCTGAGAAAGTACAGACTATCGGTAAAGTTCTAGTACTATTCCGTCAATCAGAAGCACGTAAAATCGAGATTCCACGTAAGTAAGTTAGCCATTTAATAAGCTAGCTTAACAGAGGGATAGCCAGTGCGCTTATCTTTTAGTGTAGCGTGAGAAACGAAAAAGGTCGCATTTAGCGACCTTTTTACTTATCAGAAACAAAGAAAATTCAATTAGATATATTCTACTTTGTCAATTTCGTAATCTTTATCACCGCCAGGAGTCGAAATAATTACTTCGTCGCCTTCCATCTTACCGATAAGACCACGAGCAATTGGTGACTTCACGGAGATACGGCCAGTTTTGATATCGGCTTCGTCTTCAGAAACGATTTGGTAACGGTACTCTTCGTCTGTATCAACATCAATCAGAGTGACTGTTGTACCAAAGATAATCTTACCCGTATTTTCCATCTGGGTTACATCGATGATCTGAGCCACTGAAAGTTTATATTCAATGTCGCGGATTTGAGCTTCACAGATACCCTGTTCTTCACGAGCAGCATGGTATTCAGCGTTCTCTTTTAAATCACCTAGTTCACGTGCTTCACCAATAGCTGCTGAGATAACAGGGCGTAGCTTAAGTAGGCGATCTAATTCGTCACGTAGCTGCTGAGCGCCACGTACTGTCATTGGAACCTTTTCCATTTTTTACCTCTATGCCAAAGTTTTCTTTGGCCAACATAAATACACCCAACGTATTTTATTGGGTAGTAGAAACAAAACGATTTGGCTAAGTGTAAACAAACTTTGTGGCTAAATCATCTTTATTCCACTTTGCGTTTTAAAAGCTGTATCTAGGTCAAAATTACTGACATCACAAAAATGAATAGTAACCTCCCCATCAATAAGCCGAAAAATAAATACCTAAAAAAACAAAAAACAAACAAAACAAACGCAGATCACACTTTTTCAAAAAACACTATAAAACATCAACTTAAACAACAAAAAACATAATAAAACAGTGTTCGTTTTTTAGTTTTATATCATTTTACTAACTGACAAATGAACTTTAGAGGTAAAAAGTAACCCATGGATTGCACTGGCATTTTTCAGACTTCTGTTCTAATCATGGTTATGAAGCCTGATTAATACAGGCAATACACAAAAGGGTTCAAATCCTTAATAAATACCTTTATGGACAGTAATTAGGAATTAATAACATGAACAAGACTATGATCGCGCTTGCTGTATCAGCTGCAGCTCTTGCTACTAACGCAGTAGCAGCGGACGGTAAACAAGCTGGTGGTATCGACGGCACTTCTGTATACAGCTCTAACGGCACTTCTCTAGAGATCGGTGGCCGTGCTGAAGCTCGTCTATCTCTAAAAGACGGCAAAGCTGAAGACAAAACACGTGTACGTCTTAACTTCCTAGGTAAAGTTGAAATCCAAGACGGCCTATACGGTGTTGGTTTCTACGAAGCAGAATACAACACTGCTGACAACACTGGCGGTGACGACATTGACCACCGTTACACATACGCTGGTATGGGCGGTAACTTCGGTGAAGTAACTTACGGTAAAAACGATGGTGCACTAGGCGTAATCACTGACTTCACGGATATCATGTCTTACCACGGTAACTCAGCAGCATACAAAATTACTGCAGCAGACCGCACTGACAACATGCTTTCTTACAAAGGCGAATTCCAAGACCTAGCAGTAAAAGCAAGCTACCGCTTCGCAGACCGTACAGATTCAGTTGATGGCGGTTACACAGACAACAAAGAAGATGGTTACTCTCTATCTGGTATCTACGCAATCGGCGATTCTGGCTTTAAGCTAGGTGCAGGTTACGCTGACCAAAACGAGCAAAACGAGTACATGCTTGCTGCATCTTACCGCATTGATTCTCTATATTTTGCAGGTACTTTCACAGACGGTGAGCTAGCGAAGAAGAACGGTGATTACACTGGTTACGAATTCGCAACAGCATACACACTAGACAAGACTGCATTCACGCTAACGTACAACAACGCTGAGTTCGACAACGAGACAGCTGCTGATAACGTTGCTATCGATGCAACTTACTACTTCAAACCGAACTTCCGTACGTACATCTCGTACAACTTCAACCTAATTTCTAAAGGCGACAAGTTTGGTGATACAACTAACCTAGTTACTCGTACTGCATCTAAAGCAGACGCTGAAGACGAGCTAGCTATCGGCCTACGTTACGACTTCTAATTCTGATTATCTAATTGATTAGTTAATTGTGAATCAAAACGCCCGCTCTCTAGCGGGCGTTTTTTATATCTGTATACTGAAAACATCAGCCATCCAAGACAATCTTCTATGCGCCTTCTATCTACACTACTGCTATGTAGTTTTTCCATTAGCGCTTTATCTGTTAACGCTTTCGCATACGCCCCTCTTGATACACTGCCCGATGGTAGTAGTGTGAGTTTGATACTCCAATCATTGAGTGATGATTCGAGTGAGCTAAATCCCAATAGCGATGACTTTTATCCACCAGCCAGCACGTTAAAACTGGTGACGGCTTTAGCGGCTAAATTAGAGCTAGGCGACAACTTTCATTACACCACCAGCATTGTTCGTTCTGGCAATGATT
>JAYYSE010000132.1:0-38467 GCA_036126475.1 Pseudomonadota bacterium
AACTCAAGGTAAAGGCCTAATGCCAGATGGCACAAGCCGTTTCTCTATCAACGGTGAGCCAATTTTCCACTACATGGGTTGTTCTACTTTCTCTGAGTACACTGTACTTCCAGAAATTTCACTAGCGAAAGTAAACAAAGAAGCACCTCTTGAGGAAGTTTGTCTTTTAGGTTGTGGTGTAACCACTGGTATGGGCGCAGTACTGAACACAGCTAAAGTTGAAAAAGGCGACACAGTTGCTGTATTCGGCCTAGGCGGTATCGGTCTATCTGCAATCATCGGTGCTCGTATGGCGGGTGCAAGCAAAATCATCGGTGTTGATATCAACGAGAGCAAATTCGAGCTAGCAAAACAACTTGGCGCGACTGACTGCATCAACCCAATGAACTATGACAAGCCAATCCAAGACGTTATCGTTGAGATGACAGACGGTGGTGTTGATTACTCATTCGAATGTATCGGTAACGTAAACGTGATGCGTCAAGCGCTTGAGTGTTGTCACAAAGGTTGGGGCGAATCTGTAATCATCGGTGTTGCAGGCGCGGGTCAAGAGATCTCAACTCGTCCATTCCAACTAGTAACAGGTCGTGTATGGCGTGGTTCTGCTTTCGGTGGTGTTAAGGGCCGCTCTGAGCTTCCAGAAATCGTAAACCGTTACATGGCGGGTGAGTTTGGTCTTCAAGAGTTCATTACTCACACAATGAGCCTTGACGAAGTAAACGACGCATTCGACCTAATGCACAAAGGTGAATCTATCCGTACTGTTTTACACATGGACAGATAATTCTCCTTGGTCTCGGCACCTAGGTGTCGAGACCACAGTTCTGACTTAAAAATCAGAGCGAAACTGTCTTCACTACCTCCTGCCCGGTGGGTGGTGAAACCTCTAGCTTAAGCTACAGAAAATCAAATACATTAATTCCGAAACCATCAACCTAACGGAGCACAATAAATGACAATCGAAAACATTAGCCAAGCAAAGGTTGCTGGTGGTTGGCACAAACAATACACCCACTTTTCTGCAACGCTTGACTGCGATATGCGTTTCGCGATTTTCTTGCCACCAAATGCAAGCAAAGAAAACCCAGTTCCTGTTTTGTATTGGTTATCAGGCCTAACCTGTACAGATGAAAACTTCATGCAAAAAGCCGGCGCATTTAAAGCTGCAGCAGAGCAAGGCATCGCTATTGTTGCACCAGATACAAGCCCACGAGGTGAGAACGTTGCTGACAATGAAAGCTACGACTTAGGCCAAGGTGCAGGCTTCTACGTGAATGCTACTCAAGCGCCATGGGATAACCATTACCACATGTACGATTACGTGGTAACAGAGCTTCCTGCACTGATTGAGTCTTTCTTCCCGGTGACATCAGTGAAATCAATTTCTGGTCACAGCATGGGTGGACACGGTGCCCTTACGATTGGCATCAAGAACGAAGATAGCTACCGTTCTATCTCCGCATTTAGCCCGATCAGTAACCCAATGCAATGCCCTTGGGGCCAAAAAGCATTCAACCAATATCTAGGCTTAGATATTGAAGAGTGGAAACAATACGACGCCTCTGAGCTTCTAAAAACGAAAAGCACTAAGCTGCCAATGTTGGTTGACCAAGGCGAAGCGGACAACTTCCTAATTGAACAGCTGAAACCTGAACAGTTAGTTGAAGCCGCGAAAGTAAACAATGCCAATTTAGAGCTACGTATGCAGCCTGGTTACGACCACAGCTACTACTTCATCTCTAGCTTTATTGATGAGCACATTGAGTTCCACGCTGCTTACCTAAACAAGTAGTCACACCTATTTAGCCCGCACCTTGCAAAAGCGTGAGGTGCGGGCTTTTTTGTGCCTGCAATATGAGCTAATCCGCGATTAGCACCAATGACCACTTTCAAACACTCTTGCTATACCAACACAAACAATACAAAGATAAAGGTACGAATATGAGCTGGTTTTTCTTGATGATGGGCGTAATGGCCGAAGCACTTTCTCACGTTGCACTTAAAGCCACCGATGGATTTAGCTTGTCTAAACCAGTCCCAGCTTTACTGGTTATATCAGGTCACTTAGCGGCATTTTTATTCTTAAGCCAAGCCATGAAAGAGATGCCGGTTGGTGTAGTGCACTCTTTATGGGCTGGATTAGCAATTTTGACGGTAAGCTTAATCTCGAGCTTCGTTTACAGCCAACACCTAGACACAAAAGTTTGGATTGGCATGGGGCTTGTTGCCGCAGGCGTGATGTTGATCAACCTATCACAAGGCCACGCGCACTAATTTGCCCAGGCACTTTTAGATAGAAAACGTCTGAAACGTAAATTATGAACAGTGCGTCAATTCTTTCAAATTTCCTAAAAGAGTGATGCCGCTTTCACTTATACTTAATCTTACAATCGACAAGTCAAACCTGTTACCATAGCACATTCAACATCACCTATTTTAAAGGTTGCCATGAAAGCAATTAAGACTCTATTTCTACTGATGATTTTAGCTTGCGGTCTATTCACGGCTTGGTTGTTTATTTCAATCCCCGCGACGATAGATAAGCAAACACTTGATGTTCCATTGACGGAACCGTTCAAACTTGTGGCGTACCGTAGTAATCCAAATGATGCGAGTAAGGCATTTACTTATCACTACTACGTGATTTCAGATGCTGTTGATATCGATGATATGGACCCGTTTTTGATTACGACAGACCAGTTTGTAAAACTTGGCGAGTTCGACGAAAACACGTTTAAGCTAACGGTAAATGGTAAGATCGAGAGTTACACAAACGATTTGTGGATCAAAAAAACGGACGGTACGCTTCAGCACTGGTATGTCAGCGTTGATGCGAACTACGTCCGTTAACTAACTACTTGTTTAGCCTTTTTAAAACTGCGCTCTGGCGTCCAAGCCGAGCGCAATGTGCTCCTAGAGAACAATACGTATTCAATCTATGACGTTTGCTCACTTGCTCAAATATTGTTTAAACTCAGTCATTGTACGCATCACTCCAGTGGCGATAATGAGTCGATTTCAACACTGCAAATAAGCAAGACAATGCAATCACTATTCCGAGCACCAAAGCACTACTATATCCACTAACCCCTGCTAAACTTGTGGCTAAAGAAGAAAAGACTATCTCTCCAAAAGTCTGTGTTCCCTGAAAGAAAGCAATGTTTGTTGCAGGCTGCAAAGTCTGCTGAGAAAAACGCATTGAATATGTATAGGTGCTTACCGCAATAAAACCCATCCCCAAACCTACAATGACAGATGTTAACCACACACACCATGCACCCAAAAGCCAATCTTCGGCGATCGCTATCCAAAGAAAACCTCCGAACATAACCAACTGTAAGCCGAACAGCAATGTTGAGCGATATCCGCAACGCTTTATAAGGTTGCTAGCAATGAAACAACCTACAAGCATTACTAGCAAATGACCAACTCCTGTTAGCATTCCTACTTGCGACATAGACCAAGATAAGTCAACCAAGATAAATTTTGACAGCGCCATTGTGAGGACTCCACACAAAGTGGCGCATGAACATAGTACCAACGTTGAAGTCGCTCTTGGGGCTTTGAAAAACTTGAGAAGGGATGCTTTTGCTGTTGTACTGCTGCGCTTCACTTTCGGCTCTTGCCAAGTGATAATTGGTATTAGACATACACACACTATTGCGGCCAATAGTAGTAAAGTCACCCGATACCCTACATATTCAAAGGCAACCATTGCAAACGGACCCGCAATTAACATCCCGATAATAATTCCTGAAACCTGAATCGCATTCACTAAACCGAGTTGTGACTTCTCTGTATGATCTGCTGCTAAACCATCGGTCGCAATATCTTGTGTCGCTACCACAATGGAAATGGTCGCGTGTAATAGTGTTACTATTGCCAAGGTCTGTTCAGTAACGTTAATCATCGCTAATGTTATCAGTGTCATTACCATCACCAATTGCATAGGTATGATCCATGACTTTCTTCGCCCAAGAGAGCCTAGCCAATTATTTTCCACTAATGGCGCCCACAAAAATTTAATGGCCCAAAAAATGCCAGCGAGCGGTACCATTGAGATCAACTCTAGTGGTAAATCGAGTGTTTTTAATAGTGTAGGAATAGCATGGAATGTTAAACCAATAGGAATACCCTGAACAAAATACAGACTACAAATAATGACAAAAAAGACATTGCTTTGTTTAGATTTAAAATTCTCACTCTCACCTTTAATATTGCAGCTTTCCATAAAAGTCCTTAATTTCATTTCTGTTCAATAGGTAAATTAGTGTATGGTTTTCTGAGAAAATAAATTATGCTTTACATATAAAAAAAAGTAAATGATAATTATTTACAACAAGTAATCTAATCATAATCTTAAAGAAATGGAAAATTTATCATCAGAATTTATTAATGACTTCAAATTTTTTAATTTTGATTATCAAGGTAAATCTTTAGATATAATGAAAATTAGTTTTTCTCCAGATAAATTTAGGGAAAAATTATTTTTTCACTTTGATATTGAATGTCCAAATTCAGTCAGAGAGTCTGTACCCAAAAGAAAGAGGGAGTTTTTGGCAGGTCGGATATGCACCAAGTACTTGATAAAAATGAATTTGGGTTACGAAGTCGACGTACCAATCTCCGCAGATCGTTCGCCGAAATGGCCTTGCGGATTAACAGGTTCAATATCTCATACCGATAATAGTGCTATTGCAATAGTGGGTAAAAAAGAACACTCAGGCGACAACCTTTCATTTGGTATCGATATCCAGACTTTAATGTCTCAGCAACAGAGCAAAAGCATCCAACCACTTATTGCTGACATAACAGAATTATTGCTATTGAAGAAGCTTAATTACTCTAATGAATATTGCACTACATTGTTATTTTCGGCTAAAGAGAGCATATACAAAGCTATATACCCACATATTATGGAGATAGTCAATTTTGATGCTGTTAATTTAGTCAATATTAATCATCATAAATCAATCCTGACCTTTTCTACATCCACAAACCTTAACAAAGAATTTAACATCAACACAATTATCACGTGCAACTATCGCTATGACACCAAGAGAAATGAGATCACAACGCTATGCTTGTATAAACCAAGAAACTAAAAAGCTGGCAAAACGTTATCTTGCCAGCTTTCTCTCAACAACAAAAAGCTACGAAATAAAGTGCCAACTTTGAGCTTGCTGTTGAAGGTTCCAAAGCTCATTATAAAGAAGTTTATTTTGCAGCAAAGTGTCGTGCCCCCCTTGCTCAACGATCTTCCCTGAGTCTAAAACAACAATATGATCAGCGTATTGAACTGTTGATAACTTATGAGCTATAACAAGTACGGTTTTATTCTGAACTAAAGCTTGCATTGCAACCTGGATATCTCGCTCATTTTCAGGGTCTAGAGAGGCTGTGGCTTCATCTAAGATAACAAGTGGCGCATCTTTAAGAAGTGCACGAGCAATTGAAAGTCTCTGTTTTTCACCGCCTGATAAATGTACACCACCAGCACCAATCTCGGTATCAAGCCCCTTTTCCATCTCCGACACTAAATTTTTGAGTTTCGCGAGCTCTATAACACGCCACAATTCATCATCTGTCGCACCTGGTTTAGCAACACGAAGGTTATTCGCCAGTGTGTCATTAAAAATATAATTCAATTGAAAGACAATACTGACATGCTGAAGCCAATGCTCAACTTGCATACTTGCAATATCAACCTGACTTCCTTGTTCTCCTATTGAGATTGAGCCTGAATCAAGCTGCCAAAAACGAGCTATTAATGACGCAATTGTCGATTTACCTGAACCTGATGGCCCGACAAGTGCGGTTACTTTATTGTGAGGAAGCGTTAGGTTTAAACTATCAAAAAGCGGATCTTTTGAACCCGGATAAGTGAAACTCACATCATTAAAGGTGATCGCCATATTTGAAATCTGCGGTCGACCTTGACCATGTGGCATAGTAGGTAATGACAACACTTCATCAACTCGGTTTACAGCCAGATCTAAATAATTTAGCTCAGCCAAAAACATTGACATGTTAAGTAATGGCCTAAAAAAACGAACTGCTGCAATCAAAAATAATAATACTTCCGGTAAAGCTATTGTACGCTCTAACCAAGCCCAAGTAAGTACAACCAGCAACACAATTAAGCCTGACTCCACCAGTACATTAAAGCTGTATACAGGCCATACAGCTGCCTTCTCAGCTTTTAAGGCTTGATTACGTGTTGATGTTAAAACATCATTTAAACGTGAAAAAGCTTTCCCCATCATGCTATATGACTTGAGTTCCTTTAAGCCATTCATATACTCCATTACGGCATCATTCAGTTGATGCATCAAATGCTGCATGTGACTCTGCCACTTCCTAGCATAAGCTCGCGTTAGTAAGTAAGCGAAACAAGCTAATGGCAAGGTTGACATCATAGCCAGCCCCATTCGCCAATCTTTAGCTATCAAGCCTAAGGCAAAAAAGCACAATACTGAACCAGTGGCTATAATTGGTGCATACAAATGAGTAAAAATCCGCTCAATCATATCAATGTCTTTTAGCAAGGTGTTATTAACACTGCCAAAATCAGAACGCTGGAAAAAACCCATTGGCATTTTCCGTAAATGGTCACCTAAACGCTGACGAATTTGCTTTCCTGCATCAAAACCAATAAGAGAAATGTTCACGTGAATGACTCGTGCCAATAGGGCCCGTATGCTCATCATGACAGCACATCCGATCACCAACATAAATTGATGCTGTATATCTGGCTTATCGGCTAACATATCCAGCAGAATATAATAAAGAAAGCCATAGGGAGCAGAAGCAAAGAAAGCATCAAGCACTGTCAGAAATACAGTTCGATTTAAACCTTTCAGAGACGTACCGGTTAAACGCTTTAAGGTCTTTATTCTTAACATGACTCTACACCCTCTGACACTGTCATAGTCTCTTCACCCTTTGATGATTGCCCAAAGTGCCAAGCTTTAGTTTCTTGGTGTGCTTCCCACATGGACTGATACAGCTCGCAGCCTTCTAGCAATTCACCATATGTACCTTCTGACACTTTTTTACCTTTATCCATAACAATAATTTTATCGACATGAGTAAGCGTATTTAAACGATGCGCAATAACTAATACTGTTTTGCCTCGCATTAAGCTTGAAATTGCTTGCTGGATGCGAACTTCATTGCGCGCATCAGCATAAGCCGTTGCTTCATCAAGGATCAAAATAGGCGAATCTTTAGCTATAGCCCGAGCAATCGCAATTCTTTGAGCTTGCCCACCACTTAAACTCCCTTGATCAACTATCGTCTCGTAGCCTTCTGGTAATGACAAAATAAACTCGTGAGCACAAGCTGCTTTCGCTGCATTAACTATGTCTTCATCGGAAAGCTCATCATTACCCATGCGAATGTTTTCTTTGATAGTCTGCTCAAAAATATAAACATCCTGAAAAACAAAACTAACAAGCGACATCAACTGATCAAATGGAAAATCTGTTATCAACTTATTACCGATAGTGATCTCACCACTCTGGTATTCAAAAAATCGAGGAATCAACTGAGCCGCTGTTGTTTTACCCGCGCCAGATGGCCCTACAATAGCGGTAATTTTTCCTTGCAAAGCAGTAAAAGAAACATCATCGACAGTACTTTTAATCGCTTTATCATGTCGAAACGTTACATGATCAAAAGTGATACCTGTATGTGCTATAGTTTGCTGTTGAGAGCCCTCACTCTGAGGAGTTATTTCACAGAAGTATTTTATCTTTTCAACTCCTTTTAGCATCTCACTGAACATACCACCAAATTGAATAAGGTTGTAAAGAGGTTCCATCAACCCCACGCCCAGTAATATAAAAATAAATAATGTCGATAGCGTTAAATCACCTTGAGCGTATAACCATACACTAACAGGTAATAAAAAAAGCAAACCAAGATCAAGCGATAACTTAAATAAAGATGCTGGCGTTTTTGTATCTAACAACCAATTCGTCACCAGTTGATGATGCTCATTCACTGCATCTCGATATTTTTGATGCGAATCGACCGTCATGTTAAACGCTTTTACTACAGGTATAGATGCTACAAAATCGACAACACTAATATGCAAATTGGAAACGACTTTATGGTACTCATCTACTCTAACGTTGAAGCCTTTGAACATAAGAGCTTGTAAAACCAAAGCGATAGGTAAAGGTAAGAGAGCTATAAGTGCCAATCGCCAATCGATATATAACAAGAGCAGTGAAGCAACTAAAGGGCTCACAATCGCAGCAGCCATATCTGGTAAATGATGGGCAATAAAAGTCTCAATTCTGTCGACATCATCTGAAATTATTTTTTTCATTGATGCCGCAGCCTGTTTATTACTTTCACCTAATGATAACTGCCCTACGCTGTCAATAATTTGTTGGCGTATTTCAAATAATAGTTGAAAAGCGGCTTTGTGCGACAATAATCCAGATGCTAGTTGCAACAGCATTTTCATCACTAATGCAATCGCAGCAAGTAAAACTAATTGCCAGACAATATAAGAGTCAGCAATAGCATCATTGATAAATCCATCAACCAAATGATAAATAATAAAATATGGTACAACCGTAAATAAAGAATAAACAACGGCTAATACCATAGACGATAAAAGCTTACGGCGTTGGTTTGCAATCAATTGAATTAACCAAGAAAACGGCGTTCCTTTCATTTTTTTGCCTATATAAAGAAATAAAAAACAAAAGCGTAAAATTTCACCTTACGCCCCCAATAAAGAACTAAGACATTTTATTTTTAAGGTAGTCAAACAATGTAGGACAGAGGTTATTAAGGTAAAAATGTCCACCAGAAAAACGCTGAAAATCAAACTCCCCCACAGTTGCTAATGACCAATCTAGAATTTCACTTTCTGTTACTTCTGTATCTCCCTCACCCAGCAAAGCACTAAGAGGACAGGAAAGTGTTGGTAAAGAGTCTCGTTGATAGCTTTCTATTGCCTCAAAATCAGCACGAATAATGGGTAGCATTAACTTTCTAAGGGCTGGGTTATCAAAAACAACCTCTGATGTTCCCCCCAACCCCATGATTTTGTTAACCAAAGCATCATCACTTTGCTTATGGTAGTTGGTCCCTCTACTTTTATGCGGTGGAATTCGTCCTGAAGCAAAGAAATGCGCCAATTTACGACCCTGCTTCTCCCAGCGTATTGCGGTTTCAAACGCCAAAGCGGCACCCATACTGTGCCCAAAAAAGGAGGTGGGGCGATGAGGCAAAAAAGATAAACTTTGCGCAACCTCATCAGCACACTGGTGTAAGCAAGTCTTGAGTTTTTCTGATAGTCGATGACCACGACCTGAGAGTTGCACTGCATACACAGCGGTATGCTCATCAATATGGTCACGCCACGGCATGAAATATTCCGCATTCCCTCCAGCAAAGTGAAAACAGATTAGCTGCCTACGTGTGCCTGGTTTAATGAGTTTCAATGGCTTATGCATTTTCACTCTCCTGATGATATTCAACCAACCAACCTTCAATAGAAGGGCTCGTTAACATTGGCTCTTGCGCCGAAATGACTTCAGGATTCCCAATGCACCCCATTAAAGATCGCCATACTGATGCTTGCCCTAATAAGAACTGTGCTGATGCAGGGGTTGGTGATTCAATATTACTTACCATGCTATGTAATGCTGTTCTAATTGCCTCTGGCCAGTGTTCGTCAATAATTTCTTCTAAGCTTGGCATTTCTTTGTATAGAAACTCGCAAGAAGCGGGCTGATAAAACTCTGGCGCTTGTTGTTTATCGAGCAACTCTCTCACCCCATTTTCCTCAGGGATTCGAGGTATATGAAAAGCTCTATTCCATAACACTGGGCCATGTGTGTTAACTAACACCAAATTGCCACTCGGTAACCCCACAGTAATGCGATGCATAATGTGGAAATGGTTATCAGGGTCACCTGGATCCAACTGGTTCTGAATCTTCAAGATGAGCGGAACCCCAGCAAAGACACCGTGAATTACTTGATAAGGCGGTGATAGCTTCGACTTTAATTTTCTCACCTCTGGCCAATCAACATTAGAATGGAACTCAAATGGCGTAACCCCTCCTAATGCCTGTCCCAACATATCGAGCAAGCCGCAAATCACTTGTACTCCACAGGTCGCTTCAATAAAGCAAGGCTGCTGAGTTTCACGCGCTTTCTTTAAGTACTCAACAAAGTGGCGAACAGCTGGCACATTAGGATAATGAGTATTTATTTGGTAATGACATCCATTTTTCCTCGCTAACTTTAAGCATTCCACGACATCTTTTTCATAAACGGGATGCTCTTGCAGAACATGTATGCCTTTTTCTAATAATGCGCGGGCAAGTTGTGACCCAGCCCCCCCTACAATTGCAGAACGAACAACAACACATGCAATATCAATATCTTGAGGTAATTCTGATACCTCACGATATAAAGGCACACCATACTCCTTAGCTATTGTTAACGAGCGTTCACTTCCTCTTGCTAAAATTCCAGCAAGTTCAAATCCTGGGAATTGGCGTTTAAATGCGGAAAGGTATACCTGACCAAAAAGCGTTCCACATACAACAACACGATATGTTTTCATCACAAAGCTCCCTCTTCAAACGCCAATTCATAATTAGGCTCAATCGAGAGGTCCCAATGACTAAACATATTTTGTTCGTGCAAAAACGAGATTAAATGACCCGTTTCAATTATTTCAGAAAGCCAAAACACCCCATTATTTAAATGAGACGATGATCGCGTTAACAATTGGTGCGCAGTAAAAGCGGCGACCAGTCCCGTCATTCGATAGCCATCATTAAACTTACAACGAAGCGTTAAATTAACTGGCTGTTGAGCAATCCAACCTTGCGCATCCATTACGCAATATTGCTGAGTACCATGCTTCTGAACCATGGATTGACTCAGACTAACTAACGCTGCAGTTTGCTCCGTAGCACTTTCATTTGCTGACATTAATAACTGTCGATCAGCGACTAAATTAAAGGCCGCGAAGTTAGATATTGAAAGTGTGTTAGCGACGCGTTGATGCTCAGCACTCAAATAAGGTAATGCGGTAAATTCTTTTCCCTCAGGTTGTGGTTGATACCCCTCTCTTGTCCCCTCTCTCACCTTTATATCATCTCTAATTACCACCCCGCTTAAAGCATCATTACCCCCTAAGCTTGCAATAAAATCTATCGCAGACGTTGATGTAAATGCTTCAATACCCCCGACATAAAGCTCGATACTGTATAGTTCTTGTAGCTTTTCTTTGGCAATAAAAGGAAGCAACGAGGTAAAACCGGGGACAAAGCCCGCTCCAAAAACACAGCTAACTGGTAAGTCTCGACCCTGCAACTGCTGCTGAACGTGACCGAAAACATCCTGCTCCCCCCCCACATCGACATATAAAGTATGAGTGTCTATTGCAACGCGAACTATATTGTCTCGAATCGCCGACGCAGGCCCTGCTGCATTTATGATCAAATCATGATGATGGCAAACAGCTGCCACCTCATTCTGATCATACAAATCAACAATCCTATAGTGTGTTAAGTCAGGACGTGGCTGTCGTCCTATTCGAGTAACTTGATAACCAAGCGCACAAAGCGCTTGGTCTATATGTTGTCCCACTTCACCACAAGCTCCGAAGATGGCGACTCTATTCATGCTTTCCTCCTTGCATAGTAACTGTGTTTAAGTGCTTAGCTAGAGGTAAAACTTGAGATGATTGCATACAGGTGAAGTGATCACCTTCAAGTGAAATAACATCAATGTCACCAACACTATATTGCTGCCAAAAGTCATGCATATCGGCTTTAAGCGTGGGCAGTAAATAAGTTTCATCTTGCTGACAAGCGAAAGTGAAATCACCACTATAAAAAGATGGTTCATAATGAGTCACAGCCTGCAAACTGTGATGAAACACTGGATAGAGCTGAGAAATATCTCCTACTTTTGCCGTTTGTTGATTTGTTTGGATATCAAGTACTGTTTGGAAATAAGCGATACGCTGTGCTTCATTTGCTTTTGCGTAACTCGCATAATTTAGTGAGAGTTTATCAAAGCCGAGCTGTTTAGCTTTAGCCACTACATCTTCAATATTAATTTGATTAGGCTTAGTGGCTAATAAAGCCAAATAAGTTTGCTCAAGCTGAAGTAAATCAATACCGCTCCAAGGGTTTGGTACATTCAGTTCTTTAGCAAGAGCGACATCCGTCATCATAGGGTCATTTACTTTGTACGGAATTTGATAACTACTTGCGATCGTCAATGATGCGAACGGAGAGCCACATTCCATCGCTTGTCTTGCCAGCTCAAAAGCAATTAACCCACCCATACAAAAACCAAAAAGATGGCATTTAGACAAGTCAAAATTATCTTCCAATAAGGCTTTGTATTGATCAGCTAATTCAACGATCAAATGTTCACTTGGAATGGTTAAATATTGCTGTCTATCCTGAACACTAATGCCATAAACTGGCGCTGTAAGGTGCTCTACGAGTGCTAAGCAAGGCATTACAGTGCCGCTACCATCATGAAGAATAATGATAGGTGCGCCGTCACCTTCTTTAATACGTTGCAAAGCCGTTGAACTATCTTCAATCGCACTGCAGTGCTGCTGAATTGGCGTTTGTTTTCGTAAGAAGATCGCAAGCTCTTTAATAGTGGGGGTTTGCAATACCTGGCGAAGTGTCCCTTCCCACGGAACAGATTCTTCACCTAACTCTTGGCGGATCCTACTCACCCACTGCGTTATCAATAATGAGTCACCACCCGCACCAAAGAAATCATCATTTGGCCCCATATTAGGGTTACCAATCACATCCCGACATGACGATAGTAATAACGTCTCAAGTTGATCAAGGTCTTCTGATACCTCGTTTTGTCGAGTCTCTTGATGGCCTATAATTTCAGGTAACGCCTTTCTATCTATTTTACCGTTATTTGTAAGCGGAAAACGGTCTAAGACAGCCAATTGTGCAGGTACCATATAACTAGGTAACTCTTTACTAAGCTGTTCTAAGATTTCAGTCTTATCACATTCATGCTTCTGACCATTGAATTGGGCCAGCATAAAACTCTGACCTAATTGATATAAGGCTTCTTGATTATTAGGGAACGCAAATAACTGCTCAGCCCCTACATCCGACATTGCGTTTAACCAAGGTTCCTGAGGCATAAATGGAGAATTTAATGCCAAACGTTCATCATTATGAGCGGTCAAGCCATGTTTGAATTCCATTGAAGTCATAAGTTGGTAATTATCTCTTGTCGCCTCAATTACAAGTAACCAAGCCCCTGGCTTCATTAACTCACGTAAGTGATTTAACCCTTCACGCGCAACAACGGCGTTGTGTAACACATTAGAAGAAACAACCAGATCATACTGACCGCAATCAAAACCTTGCTCTAACGCAGGTTGATTGAAATCGTATAAGCGATAATCGACAAAATCATAACCTTGGTAACGAAGCTTAGCTTCATTGAGGAAAAATGATGAAACATCAGTAAAGGTATACTCGACATTATGTGCTGCTAGAGCGGGAATAAGCTCGTTACTTGTACCACCAACACCAGCACCAATCTCTAGGATACGAATTGGCTGAGCACGTTCAGCTAAATGCTTTACTTTACTTAACGCCGCTGTGATCAACATTTTATTCATCATTTTGCTGATCAAGTTATTTTGATAAGTTGATGTCGCGACATCTAACTTGCCATCAGGAAACAACAAATCGAGAGGATCGGCCTTATCTCGCAGTAACTCAGGCAAACATTGACTACTTCGCTCAAGGTAGTTAACTAAGCCTTTATCACCATCCAAACACTCCAGTGCTTCGTAACATCCTTTCCAACATAACGAGATTTCATCTTCGCTCACTTGCTGTAGTAAAGCGTATGTTTCTCCATCATGTCGTGCTAGCTGATTTTCAATAAGCGCTTTTAGCCATCGACTTAATAATTGTTTATGACGAGGCGCATAATTACCATCAGCAATCATGTCATCGATGTTTTTCTGTTGACCTTCACCTAATCCTCCACTTGATTGCAATGCTTGAACCATATGGAGCAAAGCGACTCTATCTAAATAATAAACAAAGTCTGTTACCGACTTCTCTGGCATTGTTTGCCTAATAGATTCTGCCGTCAAAGTTAACTCGGTTTCCGTCTCTGCAAATTGATGCGATAACAAAGTACTTTTTGCATCATTTTGGTAAATAGCCGGCTCAACGTAAGCTTGAAGGTGGTAATTATGCTTATCTCCTCGCGCTAAGACGACAGCTTGAGATACTGATGATTGACGCTCAAGCGCTGATTCTATTTCACCAAGCTCAACTCGATATCCTCGTACTTTTACTTGGTTGTCATCACGACCAACAAACACGATCACACCATCATCTCGGTAATAAGCTCGGTCACCCGTTCGATACCAAGGTGTTCCGGTATTCGCATCTTGGAAGAAATGGGCAGCCGTTTTCTCTTCATCTTGCCAGTACCCGAGCGCTACCCCGCTACCGCCAATACACAGTTCACCAGCAACCCAGTCAGGGCAGGCCATACCTTTGTCATCCAGTACAGCAAGCATCTGATTTGATAATGGGATACCGTAAGGAATAGAAGTGTAATAATCAAAGGTAGGATCAATTGGGAAATATATAGACCAAATAGCGGCCTCTGTCGCGCCACCTAAGCTGTATAGTCGGGCGGCAGGTATCAAGGTAGCAATCGCTTTAGGTAATGCGACCGGAATCCAATCACCAGACAGCATTACGCATTTAATACTATCCAGCGTAGGTAGTGATTCGTCGGCTAAATATCGCGTTAACATTGTCATCTGCGCAGGTACTGAGTTCCAAACACTGACGTTATGTTCTCGAATTTGACGAGTCCATTCTGCTGGGTTTTGGATATCTTTCTCGCAAGGTAACACCAATGTAGCACCACAAGCCAAAGTACCAAAGATGTCATAAACAGAGAGATCAAAACTTAATTTAGCCAAGCCAAACACCACATCGTTTGCAGTAATGTCAAAGCGACGATTGATATCGACCACAGTATTCACAGCCGCTTGATGGCTTACCATGACACCTTTGGGGCTTCCTGTACTACCAGAGGTATAAATAATGTAAGCCACTCGTTCAGATGACTGAGTTACCTCTGCACTGCCAATGTTATGAACACGACCTTGTAGCGCTTGAGCATTACAAATATTGACGGCCTCAAACCCATCGTCTGCTAGCTGTTGGGCAAGTTCATTTGAGCGCGTCAATACCAGCTCTACATCGGCATCAAACAGAATTTGCTTCATACGAGAAACCGGTTGACTAACGTCAAGCGGTAAATACGCCCCATCAGCTAATAACGTTGCTAATGTGGAAACAACTTGTTCAACACTTTTATCAATCGCAATCGCAATACGAGCTCCCTTTGGTAACTTGCTCGCCAGTGACTTTGAACGAACGATCAGCTCATCGTATGTCAGTGTTTGTTCGGGCGTAATTAGTGCTGTCGCATAAGGCGTTAACACTGCTTGCTCTAACACCAGTTGATGTAACATAGATTCAGCAACAGGTTTAATCGTATTATTTACCTGTTCGCGAACCTGTTGTTGCTTATTCGGTAAAGCAAGGCGAGTAGCTTGATCCCACTGCTGAAGTCCACCAGCAATGACTTGTTCAATCGCACCTTCAAAACATGTAAACATTGATTCGATCATTGTGTCAGGGAATATGCCGTCAAGTACATCCCAATTGATGCACAAACAGCGGTCTCGATTCATGAGCTGGCAATCAATCCAAACTTGAGGCGTTTGACTAATACCATATGCAACCTCCATCCCCATATCGTACTGAGATTTGGTCTCTGAAACTTGCTCTCTATTACTACCGACTAATGCACTCGTGAAGACTATTGGCATGCGAGCATAATCAGCACCACGTTGTCGGGCTATTTCACGCATAACCTCAACGCCACTAAACGCTTTATACTCTAAGTCTTGCCACAGTTGATTCTGCTGCTCTTTCACTTGTGCTAATAAGGTTCGTGACTCCGTAAGATTCACTTCCAGCAAGTTAACACTCGTGAAATCTCCCACCATATTGAGTAAATCTGGATGGATCGGTTCACGATTCATTACCGTCATGTTCAAGCAAAAATGTTTTGATTTAGACCACTTAGCTAACACTTCACTAAAGAGCGTCAGTAATAGCGATGAAGGGCTAACCCCTTGATGATTACATTGACTTTCGAGTTCAGCCCATTGCTCTGGCGCTAATTGCATTTCATGACGAGTGAAATGCGGTTTTTCTTTCTTAGCTACCGACGTCAAACCATCATTAATATCAGCGAGGAGTGATAACTCTGGTGCCATTGGCAAATGAGGCACTCGGTCTTGCCAGTATTGTCTCGCTTGCGCATATTTGTCTGTCAGCTTCTGTCGCTTTTCAAACTCCATGACATCTTTGAACGATAAGCTAAGAGGCGCTAGCACCAATTCAGACTCATGATAAAAATGAATCAACTCAGACAAAATCACCTGAATACTCATAAAGTCTGCAATCAATAGGTCAATACTAAAATGCAGGTATGATTTACCTTCCGACTCGCTTACTTTTAAGTCAAACAGAGGCCATGCTTCAGTGTCATAAACGCGATGGGACATGTTTGCCCGATACGTTAACCTCGTATCAGTTTGCAAATCACATTCAATCTTATACTCAGGTACTTGTGATAGTATTTGCTGAGTACCATTAGAAAAGACTAAAGCTCGCAACATCTCATGGCGTTCAATGAGCTTATTCCAAGCTTTGTTTAGCTTCTCAACATCAAGGTGTGCAAATTCGAGCTCAAAGTAACCGTGGCAGCCTGTGCCACCGAACTCAAACACATTTTGCCGTCCAATAAGATAAGCGGCCTGTACATCATTTACCGGAAAAACCTCATATTTATCTTTCATACTAGGACAAAGGACAGCGCCCAATTCACGCTCTTTTAGTATTGTTATTAATTCACTTTTTACTGCTTTCAGCTGCTCAACAACCTCTTTGGTCATCACGCCTTGAGGAGCTCTGAACTTCAAGGCTTCAGCTTCAAGCCAAAACTCGGCTTTCTTGGCTTCTAACTGTTGCAGTAACGCTAATGGTGACATTAATGTTGTTCCTTTTTTCATAAGGTTCCTTCCTCAAAATCAACCTCATTGCTCTCTTTTTCTGAGGTTTCAAGAGCAAGTGCAATACGTGAAATCGTTTGTAAATTAAACACAGCGTGAAGTGGTAAAGTAATGCCGTGCTGTTGTTGGAGTGTGCTGGCTAGCTGAATCGCAACAAATGAATCTCCGCCTAAGGCAAAGAAGTTATCGCTCGCGCTAATTGGCGTATTAATACCAAGAACTTGTTGCACTGCTTGAGTCAGAACAATCTCTTCATCTGTACTTGGTGCAACAAACTCACTCTCATTAGAAATTGAAAGTTCCAAGGTTTTTAATACATTTCGATCGACTTTACCGTTAGCTGTGAGTGGCCATTCTTGAAGTACGGCGTAGCCATCAGGCATAGAGTAACTTGGTAAATAATTTAATAATTGCGGCTGAATAATCGACAGTTCGACGGCCATATTCGACAACAAATAAGCATGAATCTTAGGACGAGAATCATGATGCTCAATCAATACAATCGCATCTTTCACTCCAGCGCATGACTTAAGTGCTTTAACTATTTCACCGAGTTCAATACGCAGCCCTGCCACTTTAACCTGGTGGTCACGACGCCCAAGGAACTCTATAGTTCCATCAGGCCAGTAGCGCCCTATATCACCGGTTCGATACCAACGTTGTGATTGGTGTTCACAGAACTGCTGCTGAGTTAATTCCTTATTACCAATGTAACCTTGGGCGACACCATCTCCCCCAATCCATAGTTCACCGGCAACCCAATCAGGGCAGTCATCACCAATATCACTTGCAACTCTAAAACATTGATTTGGTAGAGGCTTACCATAAGGAATTGAACGCCATTGCTTTTCAACTTGCTGAACAACACAATAGTTCGACCAAATTGCAGCTTCAGTCGCACCTCCCATCGCCACGAATTTGGCAAGACAACTGTTACGACGTAAGCGTTCAGGTAATTCCAGATTGATCCAATCACCTGACAACATAACGCAGCGCAATGAGGTCAATAGCTGACATTCAGCCTGTGACTCATTCCCCATCAAAAGCATTTCTAACAATGCTGGTACGGTATTCCACAAGGTAATTTGATGCTGCTGAACCAACTCTAACCAAACGCCAACGTCTCTGGTTTGCTCATCGTTGATAAGCACCAATTTCCCGCCAACAGACAGCAAGCCAAAAATGTCATATACCGATAAATCGAAGTACAAGGCTGATAACGCTAAGACACTGTCATCTGCAGTTACATTGTGCTGGCGATTGATCGCTTCAATGGTATTCATGGCCGCGCCATGAGTGATCGCAACCCCTTTCGGTGTTCCTGTACTGCCTGAGGTGAAGATCACATAAGCCAACTCATCAAGCGTGCTCTGAAGGGGCTCAACCAAAGCTTCTTCAGAAGCCAGCATGCTTTCAACATTGATCCCTTGGCCACCATTCTCAAACAACTCGTTACGGTCACAAATCACGAACTTGATGCATGCTTGCGCCAATACAGACTCAACCCGAGCTTTTGGCCAATCAGTTGCTAATGGTACATAAGCCGCTCCAATCCACTGAATTGCAAGGACAGAAGCAATCTGCTCGATAGAGCGCGGCAACATGACACCAACGCAATCACCTTTAGCAATTCCATGTTTTTGCAACTGGTACGCTGCCTGACTCACTTTTGTATGCAGATCTCGATACTTATAGCGCTGACCATTAGCGACAATCGCCGTCGCCTCAGGTGTTGCTTGCATTTTTTCATACACACTAATGTGCATTGCTCGCAGAGGCACCAAGTCTTGAGTGCTATTAACAAGAGTGCGAACTTCTCGCTGTGATGCAGGTAACGCTATTGGCGATGGCTGTGACCAATCACAGTCAGCAAGTTGCTCCAATAATTGGCAATATGAATTAAACATTGCATCAACTACGCCGTCAGGGAACAACGCCTCGACAACATCCCAGTTAAAGTGTAATTCTCCATCTTGCTCAAATACTTGATGGTCAATCCAAACTTGGGGTGTTTGAGATACGCCCCATACAGATCCGGTAATGCCTAACTCAGAAGACTCATCAAGGCTAGTGTCCGCACCTAGTGCACTAGTGAACACCACAGGCATACTCAAATCAGTCACTTCTTTTAACTTGGCTAACTCACGTATCACCCAAACAGCAGAAACATCGGCGTATTCCAAGTCTTGCCATAACTGCTGTTGCAAACGCTCAGCACTTTGCAACCAACTTTCACCTGCAATTTGATTGGTCTCGAGTAACAAGAGTGAGGTGAAATCCCCCATAATGTGCTGAATATTGTCATGGACAGGCTTGCGATCAAACAAAGTAACATTGATGCAATGCGATGAGGATTCGGACCATTTTGCCAATACTTGCGCATAACAGTTAAGCAACAAACAAGACGGCGTGATTGCACACTCTCGTGCTTTCTCTGTTAAACGGCTCCATAATTCTTTAGACAAGCAGGATTGGCGTCGAACGAAGCGTGGCTTCTCTAATTGATTTGGCTCCATGCTTAACGGCAGACGCGGAGCCTCCGGTAAACTAGGCAGTCTGCTTAACCAATAACTCTTCGCTAATGTTTGAGATTCATGCTCTTCTTGCAGATAAACTTGCTGTTGATAATCACGGAACGTAATCCCCAACTCTGGCAAGTCGGCTTCCAAATCACGATATAAAATTCCAAGCTCAGCAAAGAAAATCCGCATGCTAAGACCATCAAGAATGAGATTGTCTAAGCCGATACATAGCCGTTTTTTCCCACATTCAGACTCAATGAGTGTAAGGTGGAAAAGCGGCCACACCTGAGGATTTAACACTCGATGAGATAGCACCTCACGTTGATGAGTAACAACTTCTTCCCATTGCTTTTCAGTACAAGAGACCATTTCCATCGGACAGTAAAGTGCTGACGGAATACAAACTTGTTGCCCTTTGTCATCAAACACAATACGAAGGGTGTCATGACGCTCAATTAAACGCATAAGCGCTTGCTCTAGACGCGTCACATCAAAGCCATCAGCTTCAAATTCAGAATAGAAATGTGTGCCAACACCGCCCATCACAAAGCCT
This sequence comes from Pseudomonadota bacterium, assembly GCA_036126475.1. Taxonomy (GTDB): domain Bacteria; phylum Pseudomonadota; class Gammaproteobacteria; order Enterobacterales; family Vibrionaceae; genus Vibrio. The sequence continues at coordinate 20,248 of JAYYSE010000132.1, forward strand.
TCGTTTCGCCCCATAATGTAGGCTTGTTGAACATCAGTCAGCACAAAAGGTTGATAACGTTCATTCTCGTTATGCACTAACGTGATTTGTGATGAGATTTCACCTGCATCAAATTCTAAATGGCGAGCAAAGTCGCTCAACACAGGAAGTGAAAAGACATCGGACAACTTCACACGATTAAAGCCAACCTCGCCCAATGCCGCCGTAATTCTTGTTGCATGAAGACTATCGCCTCCTAACAGGAAGAAATTATCTGCACGTGATGGTGTTACACCAAGAACTTGCGCCCAAACCTCTGCAACACACTTTTCATTGTCGGTTACGCAATCTTGTTTATCTTCATGAGTAACCATAGCAATATTGGCTGCTGATAAGCGCAGTTGAGCACGGTCAATTTTGCCATTGTTTGTTAAAGGCATTGTTGAACAAACGACAATGTGTTGAGGCAACATATAATTGGGTAGCTGTAATGCTAACCAGTCAGCCAGTTGAGAGGTATCAGACACAGCAAGGGTTTCAGCCTGGCGCCCCGTCATCACTAATAAATTCGCTTTATTTACTGCAGGCAAGACATTCATGCTAAGTGATGAAGTTTGCAAACTATTTTGCCATTGTTGGGCATCAAGTAGAGGTGAAGACTCCCCTCGGCGACAATCATGATAAGGGCTTTGATCTACGCTTCTCATTAACGCTTCTGGCTGCATTAATGTCACCGTTAATAATGCAAGAGGGCTAAGCGCTTGCGTCTCTATCGCAACAAAATGACCACTTGGTGCGATAATTGAAGACATTAGGTTGATCCCTTCATTCACATCATTAAAACGATGGAGTGCATTGTTACTGATCACCAAATCAGCGTGATGCCTTTCAACGTCGCTTAATGCACAAGCAAAAGCATGCTCCCCATAGCCTGCTAATCGGAATGTCGCTTGATCAAGAACCGACTTAGCTTGTTCAGCTACGCAGTAACTTACCTGGCTAGCGTCACATTGATTCAATATATGTGATGCTAAATGACCCGTTCTACCATTAAGTTCGACAACGTTTACAGCTCGACCCAATTGCTTAGAAAGTAAGACTATTGTTTCAACAATATATTGTTCCGTTGATGAAAAATCAGGGTGGATTAATGCTAACGCTTCAGGTGACAACACCGGGTCATCAATAAGTGTAATTTCACTCACCTCGCCCTGCATCAAATCAACATACCAATCAACCTTATTTTCTAATGCCGATAAGATTGAAGCATGAGCAGGCATATGCGCGACCGTCTTCTGGTAGGCAACCATTGGACTAACGACTTCTTGCTCTTGACGCCAATATCCCCGCTCAGCTGACCATTGCTTTGTTTCAACGAGAACATGCAACCAGCTTTCAAATACAGCTTGAAAACGAGGTGTAATATGCAAACTACATAGCCACTCATCCAGCGTCAGTGACGCATCCGGTTTAACGTTATTTGCTATCACCATCTTATCGAGCACCAAACGCATAACATGCGTTGCCATTGCTTGCTCAATAGCGGTGTGATCGACAGGCTTTGGTGGTGTGGGTTGCGATACCTTTGTATCAAGCAGCATCATATCAGCTTCATACTCTGTTTGAAGAGCACTCACCTCACCTTGCTGTTTAGAAACAAAAAGTTGAATATGTTTCTGTGGTTTATCTAGCAATAGCGCTATCGCTTTTTGCACCCCAGAAAATTGCTCTGCCGCATGCTCAACGTCCCCAAGTTCAATCCTAAAGCCATTAAGTTTGACCTGGTTATCTCGTCGCCCAATAAACTCAACGATCCCGTTAGACCAAAAACGTCCCATATCACCAGTTCGGTAATACTGTTGCCCATCATGGAAAATAAATTGTGCTGCTGTTCTTTCAGGGTCAGCAAAGTACCCCTCTGCAACCCCCTGACCACCAATCCAGAGCTCACCAATCACCCAATCAGGACAATCTCGGCCCAAGGCATCCATCACTCGGTAACTTTGATTACTCAATGAATAACCGTATGGAATGCTTGTCCAATCCGTCTCTACGTAGTTGACATCAAAAGCATTAGACCAAATCGCAGCTTCTGTTGCCCCTCCTAATGCCGTCAATTGAATTGATGGGTTCAAAGCATTTAATCTTGGTTGTAAATCCAAACCAATCCAGTCGCCTGACAACAGAACATTTGTCATCGAGCTTGGCAATTGACGAGTGTCATTTTCAGCTGCAATTAACAACATTTCGAACAGTGCAGGCACACTATTCCATATCGTAATTTGATATTCATGAATCAATGAAATCCACGCTTTTGCTTCTTTTCGTTCTGACTGTTGAGGAACAACAACGCAGCCCCCTACAGAAAGTGGTCCAAAAATATCAAAGACAGATAAATCAAAGTTCAGTGCCGATAAAGCAAATGTCCGACAGTCACTAAACAACTGATAACGCTGATTAATATCATCAATAGTATTGGCCGCTGCTTGATGGGTAGTAATAACGCCTTTAGGAATACCGGTAGAGCCAGAGGTATAAATAATATAAGCAACATCGTGTGGTGATACCGAAGCAATTTGTGTTGCTATGATGTGCTCTTGCCCACGTTCATCAATATCGAGTAATGACCAACCAGCCATTGCTTCTTGGTTGGTAATTGCCCCCACTGCATCCTGATTTATTACAACGATTTTAATTGCTGCTTGCTCAATAATTTGATTCAACCGAGCGACTGGTTGCTCAATATCGAGGGGGACATAACTAGCGCCCAATAAGTGTATTGCCAACACCGCGACAACTTGTGATGCTCCCTTTGGCAATAAAATCGCTACACGATCCCCAGACAGTACACCTTCTTGCTTGAGACGATAGGCAAGTTCACCAGCACTTTCTGACAACTGGCGATAAGACATCGACGCTTTATTTTCAATAACCGCAGTGGCATCTGGTTGCGCCTCTGCCAATTCAAAGAATCGCTGATGGAGAGTGCGAGGGGCGTACGAAATCACGTCACTGCTGTTTCTCGAAGCACGATCTTTTCTTGCTTCTTCGGTTAAAAACGCGGGCACCGTTTGTTTCAGCATGTTAGGTCGCTGCGCTATTTCAGTGATTAGCCTTCCCATGCTAGCAAACATCTGATCGACCATATTGGCTGGGAATAAATCATCGACTGTGTCCCAACTTATTATCAACTCCCCTTTTCTCTCCATTACCTGACAGTCAATCCAAACCTGAGGCGTCTGAGAGATGACATAATTCATCTCACCCAGACAACTATCACCAAGGAAGTCATTACCTAGGTTACTAGTGAAAACTATCGGCATGGCAACTTGAGAGCCTCTCTGCTTGGAAAGCTCTCTTAACAAGCGAATGGCATCGAAGTCACTATGGTCAAGATTCGCCATAAATTGGCGATTCAATGCACTTGCATTATCTAAGATATTGGATGCTTCTCCATCACGGCATGCTAATAGCATCAGCGTAGTAAAATCAGCAACAACACCCGACACATCCATGGCAGTATGACGTCGGTTGAAAATCGTAAGATTTAAACAAAAATCCTTATTATCACTCCAGCCTCTTAAGGTCTCCGCATAACAACTCGCCAACATCATTGAGGGTGTAATACGGTGTTGACGGCATGCTTGCTGTAATGCTCGCCATTTATCGGCAGCTAAACGCCATTCACGGTGAACAAACACAGGTTGTTTGATTTCTTCCGGTCGTTTTGCCAACGGTAATTGCGGCGCCGAAGGCAAGCTAGGCAGTTGTGCTAGCCAATATTGACGATCAGCCTCTACCTGCGCTTGCTCACGTATTGCTGATAGATATTGAGGGAAATTCAGGGTTGGTTGCGCAAGTTGTTCACAATTATCATCGAGATAGAACTGAGCTAGATCATCAAGCAGAATTTGAATGCTTAATGCATCAGCAACAACCATATCAATATTGAAGTGAAGACGACTGCCTCGCGGACTGTGACTTAAATTAATTGCCAAGCCAGATTCATTTTCTAAATCCAGAATCTGCGCTTCTAAATTACGCCTCAGATCTGCCTGTTTACTTGTTGCCAATTCACAGTCAAGAGTTCTCCAATCATATTCATGGATTTGCGTTGGAGCATTCGCTGTAATATAGCCAAGACCATCGCTATTCATCCTCATTCGTAACATGCTATGACGGGCATATAGACGATCAAGCGCTAAACGAAGTTTGTCACTATCGATCCACTCATTATCAAGCTCTAAGTAGACCTGGCATGCAACCCCACCAAGAGTTTGTGTGCTGTTCCTACCTTGCCAATACGCTTGTTGAACACTAGTCAACTCGAAAGGGTGAGTTAATACTGTTTCAGTATCTTGTTCTTTTTTAGCATCTAGATACTTTTCAGTAACTTGGTCACAACTTACTGATGATTGCCATAATGCAGACCACGCAGCTAAAGTTGGCGCTTCATACATCCGAACAAGTTCAAACACAACATTGTGCTTTTTCGCTTCATCAACAAGATCCATCATCTGCAATGAATCCAAGCCTAAGTTAATCAAATCAGCGTCTAAGCCTATTTCTCCTGGCTCGATAAGTAGCACATCGCTCAGCCAGTCAGTTAAGAATGCTTGATGATCAATGATTGATTTCGCGGGTAAAGTAGCTTCCTCTATATTACTTTTGCTACCTGTATTTTGCTGTTCAACCCAGTATTTCTCTCGTTTAAATGGGTATAGCGGTAAAGCCAATAAAATTTCGGTTGGATAAGTCACTTTCTCACTAAAGTGCGACCAGTCATAATCAGCACCATTGCACCATTGTTCAAGCTCGGCTGGTAATGCCGACGAAACGAAAGATTGACCTACGGCAATTTGTTTTAATTTACATAGTAAGTCTTCAATATCTGTAAATGGAACACATCGCCGGATTGGTAAGTGATGCTCGCGTTTATCTCTCCAAGCATGGAATAGCTCAACAGCATTGTGACGGTGTGATTCTATAGTTTGAATCCAAGCTTTAGCCAATTGGCTAAGACTATCAATATGACTTGCTGTTAAGGGAAGGAACCCTATCTGTGGTAGTACATACTCAGATTTGTCCGTCATATCTTGATGATTACGAATAATAATGTGACCCAAAGTCCCAGTAAAACTAAAGGAACTAACCCCCATGCGTCTTAAGGGCATTGGACGAACGTCGTTCTCAAAAATATAACGTTCAATCCAAGGCCGTAGCTCAGGATTAAACGATTTAAACGTTGGGTGAGGGAAAACAGTTTGTGCACGCATTTGAGCAATCGCCCTAATCACCCCCGCAACACCAGCAGCAGATTCTAGGTGACCAAACTGCGCCTTGCCTGCAGTCAAATGCAGCGGTTGAATACGACTCTGATAAACACCATCAATAGCACTTAATTCGATAGGGTCGCCAAGCGGTGTGCCGGTGCCATGCATTTCAATTGCATCAATATCATTTTCTGTTCTTCCACTGCGCGCTAGTACTTCTTTCAACAGTGTTTGCTGTGCAAGTGGGTTAGGTGCCGTCAAGCTACTACTCTCACCGTCTTGTGCCACACCTGTAGCCTCAATAACCGCTAAAATAGGGTCACCATCTCTTATCGCTGCATCATAATCTTTTAGCAGTAGTAACCCTAAACCCTCAGCACGAGCATAACCATCAGCATCAGCACTAAAAGTAGCGCATCGCCCGTTCGGAGAAAGCATCCCTGCTTTTTGTAAAGCACTCTCTATTTGAGACGAGAGAAGAAGGTTTACACCACCAGCAATTGCAGATTCACAACGCTTTGATTGAATATTTTGGACAGCCATATCAATGGCAACGATAGATGATGAACAAGCGGTATCTATAGTAATAGCTGGGCCACTTGTACCGTAATATTTAGCAAGTCGACCAGAACTACCACTACGGCTCGTACCAGTAATTAAATAACTTTTTAAAAACTCAGGAGCATTTTGATTAGCCAACAGATCACTATAATCTTGGCTTCCCTGGCCGACAAAAATACCTAATGGCAACCCTTTTAATTTCGAAGGTAACCAACCCGCTTGTTCAAAAAGATGCCAACTTGACTCCATCAACCAGCGTTGTTGTGGATCGAGCAAGCAGGCTTCTCGAGAAGACATAGCAAAGAAATTAGCATCAAACTTGTCTATGTTATCAACCGCACCTATGGGTAAAGAAAATGTGCGTAGCTCATCACTCACACTCGCTAGTGCTGATTCGCCTTTAATTAGCCAATCTGCGTACTCAACCCAACTTGCGTTTTGTTGCTTTGGTAAACGACTGCTAATTGCAATAATCGCAATATCAGTTGACCGAGATGAAAACTCCTCCACCAACTCTTTTGGGGACTGCTGCCTGTGTTGCTGTTGAACAAACTGACTAAAAGCGGATAGATTTGGATAAGCAAATAACTGTACAGGTGAAATCGAGACACCAAGCTGACTCGAAATTTGTGCGCACCACTGTGTCGCAAGCAAACTTGTCAGCCCTAAATCCGTGAAACCTTGCTTGTCACCAAATAGCTCAGTACCGACAATAGCTTCAAGGGAATTTCGCAAATATTCAGAAATGTCAGTAATGAAAGCGGGAGTGGCTGGTAGCGACGATATATATAGTGGCTTTAATTTTTGTGCTTGGAGCTCTGATAGCATCAAGCTTCGACGGATCTTACCGCTAGAAGTTTTTTGTAAGCAACCTCTTGCGATGAGGGTAACTTGACTCACTGACAAATTATGATTTTTAGCGATAAGCGACTTAATTGTTTTTGAAATTTTTATTAATTGTGTTTGTTCTGTATGGCGATGCACTTCGCATAACCCATGAATTTCACCTGACTCAATATCTTGAACAAAGCAAGCCCCCCCAACCTCGATGTCACCACACATGCTCTCAATCGTAGATTCTAGGTCGTTAGGCATATGGTTTTCACCAGAAACAATAATGACATCTTTGAAGCGGCCGCAAATATACAATTCACCACCCCACTTAAATGCCAGATCTCCGGTGCGCAGATACTCCCCATCGTCACAACTTGAATTTATTGATGCTTTAAACGTTTGTTGAGTGAGCGAAGCTTTATTCCAGTAGCCTTTCGCCACGCTATTACCGCGAACCCAAACTTCACCAACCTGTCCCAACTCACAAGCAGCACCGGTATTAGGGTCAACAATCTCAACTTGCCAAGAATTAAACTGGCTACCGCTACTGACTAACTCACGCCCCGACATGGATTCAACAGCATATCCTTCAGCAAGGCAGCCAACTTCAAAAGTCTTCATTGCTGCAGAGGTATTCGCAGGTTTATGGCTCACAATAAGCGTGGCTTCTGCCATTCCATATGCAGGTAAGAATCTAGATGACTGGAAACCTGACGATTCGAACTTTTGAGAAAAGCTCCTTATCGTTGAAGCTCGAATTGGCTCAGCAGCATTCATCACGACCTTCAAAGATGAGAGGTCCAGCTCACTGGCTTGAAGATCTGAAATAGAATCAACACACAGTTGGTAGGCAAAATCAGGCGCAGCGGTAATTGTGGCCTGGTACTGCTCTATCATGTTTAACCATTTTGCTGGTTCTACAGAAAACTGACTTGGCCGGATAAAACTGCACGTACCACCAGACAATAAAGGGAACATAAGACCGAAGAACAAGCCTAGATCATGATAAAAAGGTAACCAATTTGCGGTGTGGATATGCTGTAGACTTGGTTCTACTTGAAGCATAATGTCGAATTGATGATAAATATTTTTATCATAGTTACAAACCGCTTTTGGGCTTCCCGTTGAGCCCGATGAATATTGCAACATAACAGGGCCTGTGGGTGGGCACAGGTCATTCCAACAAAGTGGTTGTTTCTCTCCGAATAACTCATCCAGATATACAACTTCTCGGTTTATATCCCAACCAAATTTTTCAATTTCTCCTTTGGTCGCTGACAAAGCAACAATGAGGTTTGGTTCACAGTCATCCAGGATATGTTCAATATTAGATTTAACTCGCTGTAACCGTTTAACACCAGGCAAATTGACAGGTACCGCAGTAACCCCGACCATCAGACAGGCTAGGTACGAAAAAATAAAACTAGAGTCCCCTGGTAATAATAATAATGCTCTTTCTCCGGAAAAATACTTTATATTTCGAGCAACTTTACTCACTTCATAAAATAGTTCTTGATAACTATAACTCTGATGTTTTTCACCAGTGCAATCATTCAATGCTGTTTCTAATGCATTATTTTCAAAATTATGCATTAACCTTTGCTGCACCCAGCCAGCTACAATTTCTTGCATCATTTTATCCTACACGATTAATTTGTAGTTATCCCCCTCAAACAGAGGGGGGGGTATATTATTGGAGAACTACCATTTTAGATTGACAGTGGCACCAATTGTCGCTGGGTCACCAGAGCGGCCGTACCATTTTTCATTTGGTCCATCCCCCATAGGGAAGGCACGTGTCAGGTATTCTTTATCTAATGCATTTTTCGCCCAAAGAGTCAGGTCAATATTATCGCTTGTGTAACCACCTCTTAAGTTCAGAACGCCATAAGCATCTTGTTTAGTCGTGTTAGCACTATCGAAATAAAAATCACCCGTTACGTTATAATCAGCGTAAATAAAGTAGTTTTCTAAGAAGTTATAATCCACACCTAGGCTATAAGTATATTTAGGGGAGTTGGCTGGGCGATTACCACTATAATCATGTTGACCGGTGAAGCCACCATTCATGTCGTAATCCTTGCTAACAAAATTATCGAAGCTTGCATCATTAAACCCACCGTTAATCCAACTCGTTAAACCAGGCTGAATTAACCACGACAACTCAAATTCAGCGCCCTTACTAACGGTACCTCCTGCATTTTGGGTAAAGGATTTAGGGTAAATCTGCTGTTCAACTTGTTGATCTTTCCAATCAATCAAGAATACTGACGAATTAAAGCGAATACGATTATCTAACCATTCACTCTTCATTCCTAATTCATAGTTTATTGTGTATTCAGGATCATACTTTGGTGAAATAGTTGGCGGAGTTAGCATGTTAAACCCACCACTTTTATAACCGCGCGCGATGCTCGCAAACATCATAATGTCGGGGGTGGCGTAGTAATTTAGCCCAGCTTTAGGCAACCATTCATTGAAACTAGCTTCATCTGAGCCATTTGAGTTTGAAAATTGCGTATTCCAAAGGTCAAGATAATCAAACTTAACTTTCTGATAGTCATAACGTAAACCAGCAATCGCTTCCCATTTTTCAGAGAATCGATAGTTAATATTACCAAATACTGCGTAATTACTTACCTTTGATTTTGTTTTGGTTTTATTAAACATACCAAACTTTTTCATGCGCATATCAATGTCATTTTTGGCAGTTTCATCAAAGAAGTACAGACCACTCACCCAGCGAATGGCATCATTTTGATCAGAGCTCAATCGGAATTCTTGCGTCATGCGAGAGAAGTCTGAATCAATAAACAGTTCTTGGTCATCAACTTGAGTAAAGTCTAAATCTTGATTGTCAACTTTATCCTCTTTGGTATAAGCCGTAATAGACGTAAAATCGAAAGTATCTGCAGCATAATTTGCACGAATTGAACCAGTCAGGATATCGGCTTTCGCTTGCCCCTCTAAGTTGGAATAGACTTTATGGCTATCTTGATTGATCTGGTCTAGTGTAGCGAATGACATATTGCCATTGTTACGATTTTGGGCATCGACAGTAGCAATTACATCCCATGACTGATCAACGGGTACCCAACGAACTTTTAATCGACCATTAAAGTCTTTTACGTTATTAACGTCGTCTTTACCGTCATAGTCCCTTGTAAAATAGCCGTCATCCGTCGAATATTGAATCGCAGTACGGTATGCCCACTCATCGCTATCTGCAATAGCACCGCCCGAAATAAGATTGCCCTTAATTTGGTTGTAACTTCCGTAGGTTAACCCGGCGCTACCCTCAGTGAAAAAGTCAGGATCCTTTGTATGGATGCTAATAACACCTGATGAAGCATTTCGTCCATACAGGGTACCCTGTGGCCCACGCAATACTTCAATACGTTCAACATCGAGTAATTCTGTGTCAAACGTTTGATACATGACACCATCAATTAAAAACAGTACAGATTGTGAGCCTTCCATGGTGGGGGTAATTCCTCTCATAGAAAGAAAACTCGCATCGGAAGGGTTACCCGCTTTAATCATGGAGACATTTGGGGTTCTTTTTACAATATCAAACGTGTTTTCTATACCAGCTCTTTCAACATCGTAATCCGATAACACTGAAATACTGATCGGGGACTTTTGTGATTCTTCGGCTACCTTTCCAGCCGTCACCACCATTACTTCTAATTTATCAGGGTCAATATCTTCCCCTAAAACAGTAAAGGAACTTAATGATAAACACACACTAAATGCTAGCTTAGATACTTTTAACGCCATAGGTCCAACCTTTATCCATAAATAAGTAATATCTAATAAAAAATAAACGAATATAGTAATAGTAATGCAAACGATTCTCATTTGGGTTGGGTATATTTCCCTGTATCGCGAATAAATGCAAATAACTATCATTTATAAAAAGAGGCTTACTTATTATATTTATATAAAACTCATTTAAATAAGGGGAAAATGCCATTTGCAGGCACAGTTTTTTAGTAGAAAAGGGGGTTAAGGTTATTGATTGATTTCCTAAGCGATCGCTAAAATAAAAAGTAAAGATAATTAATTTACTATTTTAATAATAACACTCAACCTATGATTGTATTTACTAAGGCATAGGGTTACCCCTTACACCTCCTTTAATGATTGGAGTGTTATCGACACCTAAGATGATATAAGCTGACCAAATTCTCGACGTCTAACAAATCAAAACCTTATAGGATCATCTGTGGAATTTACGCTCGATAAATTTAATGGCATCATCATCAATCCAGCAACAATCACATATGATGTTGACTCATTCCATGCTGAACTCAACAAGATCACCGAATTTTCAAAGCAAAACAACAAAGGCATCATTTGGATCAGTTTACCAATTGCATTATCACACCTTATCCCTGTAGCGACTGAACTTGGTTTTGTGTTCCACAACTGCTTAGAAGACGAAATTACGCTGATTCACAAATCCGAGATTGTTGAATTTGTGCCTTTTATTCCCACTCACACCTTAGGTGCTGGCGCATTGATCACCAATGAACACAACCAAGTACTGATGATCAAAGAGCATGGTATGACGGGCTATAAATTACCTGGCGGCCACATTGAACTAGGCGAAAGTATTGAAGAGTCTGTGATTAGAGAAACCTTTGAAGAGACAGGCATCGAAGCCACCTTCGTTTCAGTGGTGGGTATGACAACACGCCATCCATATCAGTTTGGCAAGTCAAACCTCTACTTTGTTTGTCACCTTATAGCTCAAACTCAAGAGATTGCGATTCAAGACACGAATAAAATCGCAGAAGCCAAATGGGTGGATGTGGAAGAGTTCATCAACAACACAGAGAACTACCCGTTCAACCGTCAGATGGTCGCATCGTTGGTTGGCAAACAAGGGTTGGAGCTAACTCAACTCGAAGGCAATTCTGGGCCTACTCATAAGCCAGAAGTCTTCTTTTCTAAAAGTGAATAATAAAAAGTTTATTCGAGAAGTTTACACCATGAAAAAAGTGCCATTAATAGGCGCTTTCAAAGAGGCAATATCTGAGTTAAGTAAATTAATATCCACCGTCTCGGCAAACTTCTTGATGCCTAAATAAATCAAGTAGAATGCCCCGACCCACTTTATAGCGATAAACGCAACCTCTGATTGTACAAGAACACCACCAAGCCCAACACCAACTATCGCCATATTGAACATGTTCCCAACTTGTAATCCAATATTTGAAATCACGCTTCGGCGAAAGCCGTATTTCATTGTTATTGACATCATATTCACGGCCCCTGCACCAGGAGAAACAGCTAAAACAATGCACGCCATCAAAAACGCAAACCACAAATCAAAATTCATTTAAGCTTCCTTTTAAAGTGACATCGACTCTAGATTTAAGTCGCAGTTGTAGTTGTAGTTGTAGTTGTAGTCATTTTACTCACCACACAAAAGTAGAAAAACTAAGTTTGTATATATTCATTCGTAAGGGAAGCTATGAACAGTCGATTTCTTGAAAGCCTTTTCGCAGTCGTAGAGGAAGGGTCAATAGCCGCTGCAGCTCGTGCCCAAGGCATAACACCGGCAGCCATCAGTCAAAGGATTCAAACGTTAGAGGGCGAGTTTAATTGTAAGTTGTTTAGACGAGCCGGAAGTACTGTTCAGGCCACATATGCCTGTTTGGCGGTTGTCCCCAAAGCAAAATCGATTATCAGGGAGACTCGTGATCTTATTGAAGTTGCACAAGGGTCGGGATTAGATGGCACGTTAAGAGTAGGGGCTAACTCAACGTCATTAACCGCGTTTATCCCATCGACTCTCAAGTCCATTCGTGAAGTTACACCGCAGGCTAAATTTCATATCATTCCCGGGAATTCTATCGCTTAAATCGGAGCCTTATCAATGGCGACCTTGATGCCGCGATTATCGTGCTCCTCCCTCAGCTATCCCAAAAACATTACGATGTAGAGAACTGAGAAATGAGCCTCTTGCATTAATTCATAGCAAAGCGATTCAAGGGTCTATTGCAAGTATACTGAAAAACAACGCTTATATTAGATATGACCCTACCTGTTGGGGCGGGCAGATGTCGGAACGATTCATGAACGACACGGGGATGACTAAGAATACCATTTTTGACCTGGATTCCCTTGAGGCGATTGCTCAACTGGTGGTGGGCGGTTGGAGTATCAATTGTTCCAGTCTGGCCTAGTTTGGAACTCTTTGATGAACACATCACCATCACACCAATAACCAACAAGAAATACAACCAGAAGATGGTACTACTGAGTGCATACCACCCTAGACAGCCCAAATTTCTCGAATTGTTTGTAAAACATTTAGGTGAACTCGACTCGATTACACTGCAAAAAAGTGAGTCAGAGCATTCTGGATCGGGGCAATTAAATGGGAATAAGCGCCGTTGATACGGCGCTTTGTACTGAGCCCCAATAGTCCCCTGAATCCATTTTAGTGTAATCAGAAAAAGCCTAGCGGATTCGTATCGTAGCTGATCAGTAGGTTTTTGGTGTTTTGGTAATGATCGAGCATCATCTTATATGTCTCACGACCAATGCCCGATTTCTTGTAACCACCAAGCGCTGCATGTGCTGGGTAAGCATGGTAACAGTTAACCCAGATACGGCCCGCTTCGATATTACGACCCATGCGATGAGCAAGGCAACATCAGCAAAACTTCACGCATACTTGGCATCAGCCGTAATACGATTTATCGAAAACTAAAAAGCTTAGGCATTCTCTAATTAATGAACACAGTTGATCATAGCTAGCCCTTTCATTATCGAAAATAAAATTCACTTCGAGTGAGACATTTTGCCCTCTGACTCGTAATGTATCGAAACGGAAGAGGGCTCAGATGCAAACAATAAACGTAGTGTGGCTAAAGCGCGATTTAAGGCTCACCGACCATGCACCTTTACAACACGCTTTATCAGGTCAACACCCAACGATATTGCTCTACATTTTCGAACCAATGCTGCTAAACGATGCCCACTATTCTGAGCGACATTGGCGGTTTGTTTGGCAGTCTCTACAATGCATGAACCTGTCACTGAAGGCGTACGGACATCAGGTCTCAATACTTCATGGCAGTGCAATGGACTGCTTTGAAGCGATTCAATCTCGTTACCACATAAAAAATGTCTTCTCTCACCAAGAGATAGGATTAAATTGCACCTTTGAGCGCGACATACAAGTCTCTGATTGGCTTAAAGAGCACGACATCCCATGGCAAGAGTTCGCACAAGGCGCTGTCTTGAGAGGATCGAAAGACAGAATCGGTTGGGACAAGCATTGGAACAGTGTCATGCGCGCCCCTATAGAAGAAAGTCAGTTAACTTCAGAATCTCTACATACCCTTAATGCTGATGAACTAGAACTCGCTATGGAACCCCCACAAGCATGGTTAACCAAAGTTAACGGCATACAAACGGGTGGAAGTGCACTGGCATGGGCAACGTTACACGACTTCTTTGAGCGCCGTGGTCGAGATTACTACCGCAGTATCTCAAGCCCAGAAGCCTCGCGACATGCCTGTACACGTATATCTCCATATTTAGCTTGGGGCAATATATCGCTGCGTGAGGTTTATCAGCACCTATTGAGACACTGGCAAGTCGCTGGGTTTCGTCGCAGCTTGATTGCGCTCTCTTCAAGGCTTCACTGGCATTGTCATTTCATGCAGAAATTTGAATCGGAATGCGCGATGGAATATTGCTGTATCAATCACGCCTATGAAGCGCTCTTACAAAAAGAAACGGTAAAAGATCCCACACATCTACAGGCATGGAAGATGGGGATAACAGGCGTGCCATTGGTAGATGCCTGTATGCGCTGCCTACATCATACGGGGTACATTAATTTCCGCATGCGCTCAATGCTGGTGAGCTTTCTCACTCACCATATGAACATGGACTGGCGTGATGGTGTCACACACTTGGCGCAAATGTTCCTCGATTTTGAACCCGGCATTCATTACCCACAGTTTCAAATGCAAGCCGGGGTAACAGGCATCAACACCATCCGAATTTACAACCCAACAAAGCAAGCCCAAGAGCACGACTCTGATGGGGACTTCATCCGAAAATGGGTTCCAGAGCTCTCAGATATACCCACTCCACTTCTATTTGAGCCTTGGAAAATGACGCCAATGGAAGTAATGATGCATGAGCTTGAACCAGATTCCCCTTACCTTAATCCAGTCGTCGATCTCGAAGTTAGCGCCAAGGAAGCACGCGTGCGTTTATGGTCATGGAGAAAGCTAACGGAAGTGAAACAAGAGCGAAGTCGTATCTTGTCACGCCACGTTAGGCCACCGAAGAAACAAAGCAATTCAACACGAGCGAGCTAAGACAACGAAGTCCCTCTTTAAATTACTTACAAAAAGAGGGGTAATTTGTTGGGTTAAAGAAAATTAATTGTGACCGTCGTCATATAATGAGTAATAGACTCGCGGTCACAAACTCGAAAAGAAAAATCGCTGTCTTAAGAAAACATTAAACTCTTCAAAGCATCATTAAAACTAATAAATACAGAAAGTTAGCAATTGCTAAATGATGATTTCCATCTCCATCTAAACGTTGCGAGCAAAGCCAAAATTGCACATAATGCAATCTTGTTTATATTTTTGATCTCTCTATTCTTTTTGTGTTCATTTTTTTGCATTTTCCGTTCACTTGTCTTGTTTAAAATCTCTGCAAAACTACCACTATTTAGCTAGAGAGATCATATGTTTAACAGTATACGAACGCGAATTGCGGTAAGTGCAGGCGGGGCGATGGCTTTCACCCTCTTGATCGCAATGGGCATGACCACTAGCGCTTTTACTGATGTGAACAAACAAGTCACAGAGAAAGTAAAACTACAGTTAACCGATGCTACGACAACCGATTTACAAAATACGGCACTTCAGCAAGGATTAAACATTTCCAACCAACTTAACCCGGTACTAGCCAACTTAACACAAGCACGTTCAATCATTGAGTTGAGTTCAGAAGCGGACGCTAGCGCAGACCTTATCGTTAAACAGTTTACTGCCGCGCTAGAAGCACAAAACAAAGCCGTATTTGCCGGCTACATGGTGTGGGAGAACAAGACTTGGCCACAACAAACCGTTCTCAATGGCGAGATCAGCTTGGACAGCGAATTAGGCTTTAATAGTCAGGGCTATCTTGCCCCTTTCTTCTCTCCCAATGACCAAAACAGCTTTGATGCGGTCGCAATGGAGAGCTTCAGCAATACCGAGCTAAACAGCAATGGCGAACGCAAAGACGACTGGCACTTAATGCCTTACCAAACCGGTAAAACATTCGTAATGGAACCATACTTCTATCCGGTTCGTGGTAAGCAAGAACTTATTACTACTATCAGCCAACCAATCAAACAAAACGGTAAGATCATCGGCTCACTTGGCTTCGATTTGTCACTTCATGGAAAGGTATTACTCTAGCCAATAGCAGTGCTGGAAACATGGTTGGTAAAAAAGTGTCACCAGAGCTAGAAAAAGAGTGGTCGCGCGTTCAGTCTATTGCTAAACAGTCTGGGGCTGGGTTGGTTACATTTGGCGGAGATGAGTACGCCATAACGGCTATCGAGACCAGCGACGCACCGTGGGTAGTCATGGTATCGGTTCCCAGTAGTCACCTTACAAAAAGTGTCGACGAGTACACCCAGTGGAGTGATGAACAGAATTCGAAAGCGCTTGAAAAAGGTATATGGGCGGGGGTCGTCGCCGTTCTTCTAGGCATTATATCTATGGCATTGATCGCCAACTCTCTGGGGAAAGTTCTCAATAACTTGGTCGAGCGATTCAAAGATGCCGCACAAGGCGAAGGCGATTTAACCTACCGCATCGAAGTAAAAGGAAAAGATGAGACCGCGCAACTGGCTCACTGGTTTAACACCTTCCTATCTCGTATACAAGGGATGCTACTTGCTGTGATGGCAACAGCAGACCAAGTCGATAAAAACGCGACTGAAGGTCAAGCCCGTGCAGAGGTTTCCCGTGACCAGTTGAATGCTCAGGTAAACGAAGTGAACTCACTCGCCACTGCAATCAATGAGATGAGTGCAACTGCGCAAGAAGTGGCGAACTCAGCCGTGCAAGCCGCTGCCGCAGCTAGCCAAGTACAAAGTAATAGCCTTAACGGCATGACACGTATGGACAATGCTGCCAGCGCGGTGGATAGCTTAGCAGTTCAGGTTAATGATGCGCAGCAACAAACGCAAAACTTAGTCGATTCGAGCACTGCGATTCAAGGCATTTTGAGCGAAATTGGTGGTATTGCAGAACAAACTAACTTGCTTGCTCTGAATGCTGCTATTGAAGCTGCCCGCGCAGGCGAAGCAGGACGAGGCTTTGCCGTGGTGGCTGATGAAGTACGTAACCTAGCAAACCGTACTCAAGGTTCGACCGAAGAGATCCGCTCAATGCTGACGCGCCTAGAGCAAGAGACCCAATCTATCGTGGTCTTGATGGAGCAAAGCCAAAAGCAAGCGAACGATACCAAAGGCGAAACTCAAGCCGCTCATTTAGCACTGTCTGAGATTAACCAAGCCATTGAAGTCATCAACGACATGAACAATCAAATCGCTTCCGCCGCTGAAGAGCAAAGTTCAGTATCTGAAGAGATTAACCGTAATGTAGTCATCATTAACGACACCGCCGTGGAAGTGATGGACACGATGACATCCTCGGTAGAAATCAGTAATGATCTGACAGTAAAAGCGGGTGATCTACACGGAGAGTTGAGCAAATTTAAACTCTCTTAATTCGCCCTCTCTTCCATAAAAACAAGGCCGAGAAACGCAATGTCTCGGCCTTTCTATTTATTGGTCACTGCCAGCATCAATGCCTCTGACCGAAATGAACCTAATTGGAATTCAACTCAATCAACTGGTTGAGCACCTCTTTGTCCAACACCGGATGATGCTTACTCGCAAGCAGCAGTACGATGTCTACCGCAGGTAACGGAGGCATATATTGTCGAGAATCTTCAAATCTGGTGTGACACTGAGCTTGCCCAGAAAGATATCGCTCGCATCGATGCAATTTGGTCAGAGCAAATGGAGCAACACCCAGAGGGCTGGCTATTTGGTGAATGGTCGATTGCTGATGCGATATTTTCACCTGTAGCACTGCGAGTCGAAACCTACGGCATCCAACTTTCGGATAGAGCCCAACAGTATCAACAACGAGTGTTGACTAGTCCGTCGATAAAAAATGGTTGGCGGAGGCGAGTTTAGAAAAAGATATCGTTGAAGAAGACGAGGTAGGAGAGCCTGTTTAATTTGGAGCGAATGAGTCTCGAATAACTTCGAGACTCATTGTTTTCATAAGAAAATACGATTTACTGACTCGCTATTCAGTAGCTACGCTCTCTTGATGAAGGTTCGCTTCAAATTCCAATATGTCACCCGGTTGGCACTCTAACACTTCACACAACTTGTCTAGTGTCGATAACCTTACCGCTTTGGCCTTACCATTCTTTAACACCGACAAGTTGGCTTCAGTAATCCCAACCTCTTTTGCCAATGTCTTTAATCGCATTTTTCGCTTGGCCATCATAAT
>JAYYSE010000133.1:0-4163 GCA_036126475.1 Pseudomonadota bacterium
CGAACGTCGAGGGATTTTAAATCCCTTGTGTCTACCAATTCCACCACCAGGGCACGCAATTCTTTATTGCGATGCCGATTACTGAAAAGTAAAACACCATCTTAATGTCAACATAAATCAACACTACAAAATTTGGAGCGATACATCGGGTTCGAACCGATGACCTCAACCTTGGCAAGGTTGCGCTCTACCAACTGAGCTAGTATCGCAGTTTCATTCTAATCTATCTTAACTTATCAAACTAACAGAAAGAATGGAGGCGCCTCCCGGAGTCGAACCGAGGTCCACGGATTTGCAATCCGCTGCATAGCCACTCTGCCAAGGCGCCTTTAATAGTGATTTAAGAGAAAAACTCTTTGTTCATCACTCTACTTAAAAAATAGAAACAAGATAGATGGTGCCCCGGGCCGGACTTGAACCGGCACAGCGCGAACGCCGAGGGATTTTAAATCCCTTGTGTCTACCAATTCCACCACCAGGGCAACGCAATTATGCGTGCCTATTACTGAAATAGAACACCATCTCCCAGCGACCTAAGCCGTGAGAACGAGGTGTACTTTAACGGATGGAAAAATTTCGTCAACAATAAATTTTTATCTTTTAATTCAAGTGATTAATTATCGAACTTTGCAGGATAAATTTAGCCCAGCTTGTATAGTTCTTATACTTAACCTTCTGGTTCAATTGAGTGTTCGACTCTGCATTACAGTTCGAAATACAGCTATCCACCAGTCCTTTTCGTAGTATCAAAGCATTCAATTCATATTTTCATGTACTTTTCACACTCGATAACTAGAGTTTTAAGTAACTCTCATTAAAGTTTAAAGCTGTGAAATCACTAAAACGATACCAGTATGAGCGCTACGCCGTTCTCTGTAACCTTGCCTACTCTCGTGGGTTCAAACAAACTCGTTATGGGTTTGCTCCAAACGGTCAGAGAGTCATCAAAAATCAGTTTGGTAAAACCATGATTCGCGTGCTGTGGAGTAAAGACAAAGATGAAGTGGTCGTGGTTATTAAAGGATCACACAGTGTTTCAGACTGGCTGCTTAACTTTGCTCTATGGACAAGAAGCTGCAAAATGATTGGGCTTAACTATCGAATTCATGCGGGGTTTTATCACCTGATATTTCAAGAGAGTCAACCAAGTCGAAATGAAGATAAGTTAGGCTTGAACGTGATCGAGCGGTTGGAAACGGTTCTCGTCCCCTTATTAGAACAAGGAAAAAGAATCGCTATTACCGGGCACTCTTCCGGCGGTGCAATTGGTTGTGTTTTTGCGGATTACTTTGATCAAAAATACCCGGGCTGCATAAAACGTATCGTTACTTTTGGACAGCCTGCTATTGGAGATTGGAACTTCAAGAAACGTTATCGCTTGAGTAAAAAGACCTACCGCATATGTTGTGACATCGACATTGTAACTTTCATGCCACCTGTGCCTTTACTGTATTGGCATGTGGGGAAGATACTTTGGCTTTATAACGGGCGTATCTATGAAAATACACCGACTTTTGTTCGCTTAGGGCGCTCTCTCTTTAGTTGGTTGATTAGGCCGTTCTCTTATCACTTGATGAGTAAATACATACGTAATAAAGACTTCTTTGATCAGCACTGAGGCTCGCTCACCACGATAAAGAAAGAGCACAAACTGATGACTGTCTGTGCTCTTGTATTTTCTCGTCAACCCTATCGCGCTTTAGTTGTTAAAGCTTGAATCGAGATAACTCTTGTTTCAAATCATTCGCTAAGCGGCTAAGCTGATCTGCCTGAGATACTGCCTCCGTCGCATCAAGCGCCATAATGTCACTCACTTCACGAACTGATTCTGTATTAGCGTTGATCTCCGCTGTGACCAGTGACTGCTCTTCAGCAGCAGAAGCAATCTGAGTCGCCATATCACTGATAACTTGAATCGCTTCACGGATTTGAGCGAGACTTTCTCCAGCCATATCAACATCATGCACGCTTGTCTCCGCCATATCGTGACTTTGAGTCATCACTTTGACCGCGCTATTCGTTGCCTGCTGCAAACGCTTGATCTTGTCTTCAATTTCTTCAGTTGACGCATGAGTACGCTGAGACAGTACTCGAACCTCATCCGCAACCACAGCAAAGCCACGACCTTGTTCACCAGCCCTCGCCGCTTCAATTGCAGCATTAAGTGCCAATAGGTTAGTTTGTTCAGCGATCTCGCGTATCGTCGCTAAAATAGACGCAATTTGTTGTCCATGCTCTTCTAGCTCGCTAATAATAGATACAGCGCTCGTCAGTTCAGTAGCAAGCTCATTAATTGATGATTGGCTTTTTGCCATCTGTTGGAAGCCTTGTTCAGTCAATTCAACTGAATGACTCGCGCTTTTCGCTGTATTGTCCGCGTTAGAAGCGATCTCAGCCGTCGCAGTCGCCATTTCAGTTACCGCTGTTGCCACCATCGTAATTTCATCTTGCTGTCGGCTGACGCTATCGCTACGTTTTAGAGCACTCTCATTGGCATGCTCAGCGCCGTCGTTCATCGCTGTAGAGACTTGGGTAACGTTGGTCATCATTCCATGCAGTCGATCGACAAACACATTAAACTTATCGGCCAATTGACCAACTTCGTCTTTACTGGAGACTTGAAGGCGCTGAGTTAAGTCACCTTCACCCTCTGCGATATCTGCCAGAGCTTCGCTTACTCGTCCTAGCTCCACCAACTGGCGAGCAACAAACCAAGACGTTGCCGCAGCCATCACAACCAGAACAATCAAACCTGTCGTGATCTGACTGACCAACATGTCAAATAGAGGTTGTTCCAACACATCTTTATCCATCTCAATCACAAGCAACCAATCAGTACCGCTGATTGGCTCTGCCATGATCACTCTTTCGTGACCATCAACTTTGGTAAAGATCGTCGTTAGATTCTGCGCTGCACTGTTTAAACCAGCAACACTTAGCTCTGGAGCGATGTCATTCACCTGTTTAAGAATAAAGTCTTCGTTTTGGTGAGCGACAACCGTGCCTTGTTTGTCGATAAGGATCGCGCGTCCATTTCCTGGTACCTGTATTGCTAATACGTCTTTAATCAGCTTGTCCAAGGCGAGGTTCGAAGCAACAACACCAATAATCGACCCGTTCTCAGTAACCGGATCGGTCAGCGTAACCACAAGTGCCTGCATCGTAACGCTGACATACGGCTTAGTTGTGACTGCTTGGTTTTGAGCTAACGTCTCTTTATACCAACCACGAACTCTTGGGTCATACCCTGCTTTATTTAGGGAAGGATCATGACGGAACATCTCCCCGTCTTTATTGCCGTAATAACTCAACCCAAAGCCACCAGAGACAAGGGTTTGACGTAAATGCGGGACAATATCTAATGAAGGGTTAAGTTGAACCTGTTGTTGAAGACCATGTACGGCTTGTTTCTTATCGTAAAACCAATCACTAATCCCTTTAGCATGGGCATTCAGCGTGTTACGACTTTCACTCTCTATAGCCTTCCAGCTGTTACTTTGAAAAGTCTTATAACCTATAAAAAGAAGAATTGCGGATGTAAAAGCAATCGCCACAACTACAGAGAAAACCATTTTCCTCTTTAGACTAAATTGCATATTAAGAACCTCTTATAGAACAATTAAAGAAATATAAAGAGAAATCCTATCACTCATAGTAATGTTTTTATTAAGGTCACCCCCAAAAACAATGAAATAGATTGAGTATTATGTTTAATTGTGACTTTGATTTATTTACTGGTTTATCAACGATAAAGATTATGTAGCCACAGACAAAGGCGAGTTGTAGAAAACAAAATGAAAAGTAAAAACAGAATGCTTAAACAGAGCAGATAAGCAGATAAGCAGATAAAAAGTAAGAAGCCAGAAATGAAAAACCAGCCGATAGGACTGGTTTTTTTTGAATGATGGAGGCGCCTCCCGGAGTCGAACCGAGGTCCACGGATTTGCAATCCGCTGCATAGCCACTCTGCCAAGGCGCCTTCAATAGTGTTTTAATAGAACAACTCTTTTGATTCCTACCCCGAAAGGTAACAACCAAATAGATGGTGCCCCGGGCCGGACTTGAACCGGCACAACGCGAACGTCGAGGGATTTTAAATCCCTTGTGTCTACCAATTCCACCACCAGGGCACGCAATTCTTTATTGCGATGCCGATTACTGAA
>JAYYSE010000134.1:0-27885 GCA_036126475.1 Pseudomonadota bacterium
TCATATCGCCTCTTTCTACAGCTGCGACGACCTGTAATTTAAAGCCTAGTGTGTAATCACGCTGAGTGCGCTTAACGTAGGTATTATTTGAAGTAGTCATAATTCGTCCTCAATGTGTAAACACATTTCAGGACGAGACAAGTATTTTATAAAAAGCGGCACTCAATGAGTGCCGCTTTTTTTATTTTGAATGTAACGTTACTATTGATGATGTTGTCGTAGCTGCGATGTTGATAAGTTTGCGCAAACGTTAACTATTTGGCGGCGAATCCTCATTGAGGGTAAGGATTTTAGTTGCGGTCATCGGTTTGCCATATATAATGTTCCAAAGCTAAATATTTTGATAAATATCAAAAAAATTGAGAGCGAGTGATAAAACTTGCCCATTATTTGTGTACTGCCTCTAAGGTCGTCACCTTTTTTATCCACGTGAGCAAGTCGACAAGCGGATGTTTGTTGCTTGTAATCCCTCTAACTACTCGGTGAGCTGTCGTTATTCTTTTTCGCGGTTATCCAATATGTCACAGCCTTATATAAAGGCCGGGTAGATACATAGAATTTATCGGTTGGAGTAATCGAGCCGAACCCTATTTATTCATTTTGTAGAGGATTGTCATTGTGACAAAAATTATCGTAGTAGGCGGCGGTGCTGGTGGTTTAGAACTAGCAACTAAGCTTGGCCGCACTTTAGGTCGTAAGAAACGTGCCCAGATTACACTGGTAGACCGCAAAGCAAGCCACCTATGGAAGCCATTACTTCATGAAGTAGCGACTGGCTCTTTGGATGAAGGTGTTGATGCGTTAAGTTACCGCGCGCACGCAAAAAACCATTACTTCGATTTCCAAATGGGCAGTCTGAACGACATCGATCGTGAGCGTAAAGTGATTGTACTTAGCGAGCTGAGAGATGAACACGGTGAATTGCTGATGCCAAGCCGTGAGCTTGAATACGATATTCTGGTTATGGCACTAGGTTCAACGTCTAACGATTTCAATACTCCTGGCGTTCGTGATAACTGTATTTTCCTTGATAGCCCAGAGCAAGCTCACCGTTTCCGTACTGAAATGAACAACCAGTTTTTAAAGCTGCATGCTAAGAACGGTCAAGGTACGGTAGACATCGCCATTGTTGGTGCGGGTGCGACTGGTGTAGAGCTTTCGGCTGAGCTTCACAACGCTGTGAAAGAGCTTCGTACTTACGGTTTCGGCGACCTGGACTCAAGTAAGTTGAACGTAAACCTAGTTGAAGCTGGCGAGCGTATTCTTCCAGCTCTTCCTCCTCGTATTTCAAGTGCTGCACACTCTGAGCTGACTAAGCTTGGTGTGAACGTTCGTACCAATACTATGGTGACGCAAGCGGACGCTGATGGCCTAACAACGAAAGATGGCGACAAAATCCCAGCTCAAATCATGGTATGGGCAGCAGGTATCAAAGCGCCAGATTTCATGAAAGATATAGGTGGTCTTGAAACCAACCGTATCAACCAACTGGTTGTGAAAAATACGCTGCAGACGACACTTGATGACAACATCTTTGCTATCGGTGACTTGGCACAATGTACACAAGCGGATGGTTCTATTGTTCCACCTCGTGCTCAAGCGGCTCACCAAATGGCAAGCTGCGCATTCAGCAACATCATTGCTAAGCTGAACGGTCGTGACCTGAAAGACTACATCTACAAAGATAAAGGCTCACTAGTATCACTAAGCCGTTTCTCTACTGTAGGTAGCTTGATGGGTAACCTGACTAAAGGTTCGATGATGGTTGAAGGTCGTATTGCTCGTGTGGTTTACATCTCTTTGTACCGCATGCACCAGATGGCGCTTCACGGAATCATTAAGACATCTCTAATGATGTTGGTTGGCCGTATTAACCGTGTTCTACGTCCAAACCTAAAGCTTCACTAATTAGTTAGCTTTTCGAAGAAGAGTTAAGCTTTCAAAACGCTTAACGCTGATAGTAAAAAAGAGCTCTTCGGAGCTCTTTTTTGATTGTGTCAGTTAATTGGTAACCTTGTTGGTTATTGCTAAGCCACTGGTGGCAATACCGAGTAAACGACACCATCTTTTGGCTTGCCGTTGAAGATAAAGCGATTCTTGGCAATGGCTTCTCGTTCTGCCCCACACTTCTCTATGAGCTTTTGGCTCGGTAGGTTTTCGGTATCACAGACAACCTCTAAACGCGTTAACTTGAGCTGAGCAAAGCAAAATTCAAACAGAGCTAGTATCGCCTCCTTTGCTATGCCTTTTCGTTGAAATTGGTCACCAACCCAATACCCTAAACTCGCCATATTAAAGGTGTGGTAAAGCTCATTGATAGCCACCATACCAACCAGCTTGTCGCTTTTTCTTTCGAAAATGCCAAAGCCAAACGCATCGGCTTTTACCCAGTTTAAGCGAGTGGCGAGAATGAACTTTTCAGCTTCAGCGATAGAGAACCGATCATGACACCAGTCGACCCAAGGCAGTAAGCTAGGGGAAGACTTGATCAGTTGAGAAAACTCGTGAGCGTCAGAAGGCTCAATAATTCTTAGGCTGAGGTTTTGTGTATTGATCTGAAAGTCGGGGCTCATAGGGCGTACCAATTAAATTTGTAAGTACCTGCTGAAAGTAGCCTGCACTTAATAAAACGCCCTCACAATGGAGGGCGCTTTGAATGATTAGTAGGAGTATAGCTTGGGTGCTAACAAACCAACTAGCTTCGTCGCTATATCACTTGGGTTGTTTACTCAGCAACGCGACGAACTTGAATTACCATGCCAAGAAGCGGGTGGTCAAGATAGTGAGTCTCAGTACTGCGCATGCGACGTTTTTGCTCCATACGGTAGCTCTTGAGGAACTCTTCTACTTCAACCGTTGGAGAGATTTCCGTTAAGTTACCTACTTGAACATTGCTCTCAGCACCGCTTACTGGAGAGTCGAGTTCGATTAGCTGTTCTTGCAGCTTCACTTCACGAACGCTTGGTGCTTTCAAATCCAGAGTGGTTTCAGCGTATAGGTAGTGCTGAACATAGATTTGTAGCTTGCCGTCAAGTTCGTAAAGCGGCTTGTCGATAGTCTCTTCTTGGAAGCCATCTGCAGATGTCGTGACTGCGCCTTTTTCTGAACCGTCAGCATTGAACTGTTTCGAGAAGTCTTTACCTGCTTGAATGTGGAACACAGGTGCTGAGCTCTTCCCTTGATCGCCTTGACGCCAAGCCGTATGCATCAGTACTTCAAAGCCAGCATGCTGCTTTAGCTTATCTTTCTGAGGCGTCAGTTTGTACTCCGAGTCAGGGAGCATTTTTACCCCTTTACTTGCTCGGTACTGGGTGTCCTGAAATGAACCAACGCGCTCAAGTGAAATCTTTGGTTGGGTATTAGGCCAAGACTCATTCACCTTCTCTGCATCAACTGCGCGCTTAAAAATGATCACTTCTATATCAAATTGTCTCTGTGCCAAACTTGGCAGTGAGACGAACAATAGTAGCAGTGGGATCAGTCTTTTCATTTTTACTCCGTTTTCCAGCCGCACTACCGGCTGGATAAATTATATGTGTAAGTGGATTAGGCTTTACGCTGAAGGCAGCAAGTTCTGTCTGAATTCGCCTAATAGATCACTAACAAATTGAATTCGTTTCCGTCTGTCGACCAATGGTATCGTAAACTTGAACTTAGTTGGTCCTTCCATTGAAAACTTTTGCGGTTGAGATTGCAACAGTTTAACAAGGTAGTTCGGGTTTATGTCAGCATCCGGGTAGAATTCGATAAATCCGCCTTTGTCATGCGCTTCAATCTTCTTCGCGTTGATAGAGGCCGCCGCCAACTTAAGCTCGGAAACCGATAATAAGTTCTTGGTTGCATCAGGAAGAATACCAAAGCGGTCGATAAGCTCGACTTTCAGCTCTGCAAGTTCATCCGTGTCACTCACGCTCGCAATACGTTTGTATGTTGATAAGCGCGTGTTGATGTCTGGAATATAGTCGTCTGGCAATAGAGCTGGGATGCGCATCTCAATCTCAGTTTGTTCACGTAACAGGTCATCAAGTGACGGCTCTCGACCTTCTTTCAAGGCCTCAACCGCTTGCTCTAGCATCTCCATATACAGCGTGAAGCCGACAGATTGTATTTGACCACTCTGTTCATCACCCAACAGTTCACCGGCACCACGAATCTCTAAATCGTGTGTTGCGAGAGTGAAGCCTGCGCCTAAGTCTTCCAGAGAGGCAATCGCGTCTAATCGTTTAATTGCATCTTTGGTCATCGCTTTCGGATGCGGTGTTAGCAGGTACGCATAAGCTTGGTGGTGAGAACGACCTACGCGACCACGCAATTGGTGAAGCTGTGCTAAACCAAGGTTGTCGGCTCGGTCCATCAAGATGGTATTGGCTGTCGGAACATCGATACCGGTCTCAATGATGGTTGTACACACCAGTAGGTTAAAGCGCTGGTGATAGAAGTCATTCATGATGCGTTCTAGTTCGCGCTCTCGCATTTGACCGTGAGCGACCGTTACACGAGCTTCTGGAATCAGCTTTTGTAATGACTCTGCGGTTTTCTCAATGGTATCGACTTGATTGTGGAGGAAGTAAACCTGACCACCACGCATGATTTCACGAAGTACTGCTTCTCTCACTATTGCATCATCACTTTGACGAACAAAAGTTTTGATAGCTAAGCGTCGTGCTGGCGGAGTAGCAATAATCGATAGGTCACGCATCCCACTCATCGCCATATTAAGCGTTCTCGGGATTGGAGTCGCAGTCAGCGTTAGGATGTCGACATCGGCACGCATCGCTTTTACTTTCTCTTTTTGACGGACACCAAAGCGGTGTTCTTCATCGACGATCAGTAAGCCAAGGTCTTTGAACTGGATATCACTAGAGAGCAGTTTGTGAGTACCGACTAGGATATCAACCTTGCCGTCTTCGACATCTTGCATGATCGCTTTTTGCTCTTTAGCTGATTTGAATCGAGAAAGCACTTCAACACGGATCGGTAAATTCGCGAAACGGTCTCGGAAGTTTTCGAAGTGTTGTTGAGCAAGTAGGGTAGTTGGAACCAGAACCGCTACTTGTTTACTGTTATCGGTACAAACGAAAGCGGCGCGCATCGCTACTTCGGTTTTACCAAAACCAACATCACCACACACCAAGCGGTCCATGGCTTTTGCTTGGCACATGTCAGACATAACAGCATTGATTGCCATCGCTTGGTCATCGGTTTCTTCAAACGGGAAGCCAGCTTTGAAGGTTGCGTATTGCCCGCGATCCAAAACAAATTTGTAGCCAGGTTTGAGTTCGCGCTTGGCGTAGACATCCAGCAGCTCTGCGGCAACGTCACGCACTTTTTCAGCGGCACGCTTACGGGCTTTTTGCCAAGCCTCACCACCTAGCTTGTGCAGTGGTGCAGATTCTTCAGCGCCCCCAGAGTAACGTCCAATAAGGTTCAAAGAAGCAACTGGCACGTATAACTTGGCATCGTTTTGGTACTCAAGCGTAACGTATTCGGTTTTCATGCCGCCGGCTTCGAGGGTCTGTAGGCCTATGTAACGACCAATACCGTGGTCAATGTGCACAACAGGTTGACCTGGTTTTAGTTCCGCAAGATGGCGGATAACCGTGTCGCTATTAACGCTTTTCTTATCTTTTTTACGGCGTTGAACAACGCGGTCGCCAAGCAAGTCACTTTCACAGATAAGTGCGATGTTTTTCTCTTTGTGAACAAAACCGTGTTCAGCTGAACCTAGGATCAGGCTGAACTTATCGTCGGCCTTAACGGCTGCATCGAGGTTTTCTACTTCGTTTGGTCGTACTTTTATGCCGCGCAGTAGTTCGCTTAGTGCCTCACGGCGACCCTCTGATTCAACCGAAAAAACAACCTTGCCATCGAATGCTTCTGTGAATTTTCTTAGGTTAGCCAAAGGCTCTTTGTTTTGGTGTTGAACGCTAAGATCAGGCAGTGACGTAACCGGAAGGTTAATGCGTCCAGCTTTCTCTTCAATAGACTCTAAGCTCAGGTTGACCTGTGGCTTTTGCTTGAAATGTGCGAACAGTTCGTCTTTTTTCAGCCAAAGTTGTTCTGGCGCTAATAGAGGACGTAATGGGTCGACCCCACGTTGGTCGTATCGATGTGCGACATCAGCAAGGAAAGAATCAACAGCGGTTTCGACATCACCTAAAACCAAAATCTGTGCTTCGTCAGCAACATAGTCAAACAGTGTTTCTGTGTGATCGAAGAATAAAGGCTGCCAGTACTCAATACCAGCAGGCCAAGTCCCCTTTGATACCTGCATGTAAACCGATTCTGGTTCACGTCGTGCATCGAATTGTTGACGCCAACGAATTCGGAAATCTTCTATCGCAGTTTCCGAAGTTGGGAACTCGTGCGCGGGTAAGAGTCGAATTTCAGAGATGTCTTCGATAGAACGTTGGCTCTCTGGTTCGAAGGTTCGAATGGTGTCGATCTCGTCATCAAAGAAGTCGATACGATAAGGAGCTTTACTGCCCATCGGGAACAGATCAAGAATAGAGCCACGGCTTGCGTACTCGCCCGGGCCAAATACTTGGTCAACGTAACGATAGCCAGATTTTTCAAGCTGCAGGCGCAGTTTCTCTAGTGAGTAAAGATCACCAGTTTTCACCATTAGAGTGTGCTGTAACAAGAAGTCACGTGGTGATTGGCGCTGGAGTAGCGTGCTGATAGGCACGATCGTGATGCCGTCTTTTAATGTCGGCAAGGCATAAAGGCGTGCGATACGATCTGATATGATCTCTTGGTGTGGCGAGAAACTGTCGTAAGGCAAAGTTTCCCAGTCTGGGAATAGTGCAACTTCGCTCGCCGTAAACTGTTCAATTTCAGATTGCAGCTTGAGTGCGATTTGTGGATCTGGCACAGCAAGTAAAGTATGACTGTTGTGTTGCTCTGCGAGTTTAGCGATAGCAAGAGCGAGAGACGAACCCACAAGGTTACCAATGTGCTTTTTGTCACCGGCTCCTTTGAGGGAGGGGAGGGTAAAAATAGATTGTTTGGTCATGTTAATTTACTTGTTATCTCGGTCTAGAGAGCGTTGACGCAAAAGTTTCTGTTGTTGATGAAGTGCCGCTTTGATCAGCAGGTCTTGGTCAGTATCACGAAGATGAGCGTATTTGAAGTTGATTTCGAAACCTGAATCTTTAGGTTGGCTTGCAAACACTTCCGCGTAGCAGTAAATCGCAGCAGCAGGGTGTTCCAAGAACAGCTTAGCTTTTACTAAGCGACCTGGTTCGATGTCTGTCTTAGAAAAACAGGAAAATTGGCTCGCACCGAAGGAGTAGGTGTGAGTTCTAAACTTCTCATCATCTTGCTGCGATAACATAAAGCTCAACAGCAGGTTTAATTTGGAGTTCTGTGCATCCAATAAACTGGTGACATTCTTCAAGTCGCTGTTTTTCAGTTCTGCGCGAGCATTGTCGGCTAATAGGTCCAACTGGCTAAATTCACTCGCCACAACAAAAGGGGCAGGGATCTCGGATTCGAACTGAATTTGAGAGGGTAAAGTGAAGTTACTTTCCATCGGTTCTAAATTAGCGGTAAGACTGTGGTGAACAGTGAAAAACTCTTGTTCTGTCATGCGTTAGTTCCTTGAAGTGATCTATTGATTATCGCTATGTGGCGGCAGTAATCAAGGTCAGTTAATTGAAACTATCAAATAGTTGTTTGAAATTTGGTGTTTTGACAGGGATCTATTTTTCAGGCTTAACTAATTGAGTTAATTCACTCTATATTTTCAATTACCCCCTACACAGCAACAGCAATACCCGTTACATTAACCCGCATCCCTTTTTGATGGTTCAAAGTATGTTTCATCCTATTTCAATGTTTGTTGGCCTACGTTATTTGAAAGGCCGTTCAGGTGATCGCTTTAGCCGTTTTGTTTCTTATATGTCGACAGCGGGTATCACCATTGGTGTGCTGTCTTTGATTACTGTTTTGTCGGTAATGAATGGATTCGAAGCGCAATTAAAAGACCGAATTCTCGGCGTTCTCCCTCAGGCAGTGGTTTATGAGCAAGGCGGTAATACGCTATTCTCTGAACAGGCCCCTAGTTTTGCTAAGCAAATTTCGCTTAATGGTCATGTTGAACCGATTATTCGCAGTGAGGCGGTGATTCAGAGCCCTGCGCAATTGTCAGCGGGCCTTTTGATTGGCATCCAACCCAATACTGATGACCCACTTCAAGACCACTTAATCGCGGGTAGACTGTCTTCACTTAAAGCAGGTCAATACCAGCTGTTCCTTGGGCATACTCTGGCAAGAAACTTAAAGGTATCGATGGGCGACAAGGTTCGTCTAATGGTGACCAGCGCAAGCCAGTACACACCTCTTGGCCGTATTCCTAGCCAACGTAATTTCACGGTAGCCGGTATCTTTAATACGGGCTCGGATATTGATGCTCAACTTATGGTGACGGATATCCAAGATGCTGGGCGTTTGATGCGTTATAAGTCAGACACCATTTCAGGTTGGCGCCTGTTTTTTGAAGACCCATTTGAAGTCGCGGAACTATCGAGCCAACCCTTACCAGATGGATGGTTGTGGAGTGATTGGCGTGACCAACGCGGTGAACTGTTCCAAGCGGTCCGTATGGAGAAAAACATGATGGGCCTAATGCTTGGGCTGATCATTGGTGTTGCTGCATTCAATATTATCTCTGCGCTGATTATGGTGGTGATGGAGAAGCAATCTGAGGTTGCGATACTTAAAACCCAAGGCATGAGCGATGGTCAAGTGATGGGCATCTTTATGGTTCAGGGTGCGAGTAGCGGCGTGATTGGCGCACTATCGGGTGGCGTACTAGGCGTTGTTCTAGCAATGAACCTTAACCCGATTTTAGAAGCGATGGGGGTTGCTCTATTTTCGTTTGGTGGTCAGTTACCTATTTTGATTAACCCAATTCAAATTGCCGTTGTGGTGGTACTCGCTATTGCACTTAGCTTGATTGCTACTATTTTCCCTTCTTACCGTGCATCTTCTGTGAAACCTGCTGAGGCCCTTCGTTATGAGTAATTTTCTTCAATGTAATAATATCCGTAAAACGTACCGTGAAGGCTCGTTGGATACCGAAGTCCTCAAAGGTGTTAGCTTTGAAATTGAAAAAGGGGAACTGGTCTCGATTATTGGCACCTCTGGGTCGGGTAAAAGTACGCTACTGCATATCTTAGGGGCGCTTGATGATGCTTCTGCGGGCAGTGTGAGCTTTCTTGGTCAAGACTTAGCTAAACTGAACTCGAACAAGCAGGCTAAGCTTCGCAACCAACACCTTGGTTTTGTGTATCAGTTCCATCACTTGCTATCCGACTTTTCTGCGCTAGAAAACGTTGCTATGCCACTGCTAATAGGCGGTGAAAAGCCTGCGAAAGCAAAACAAGAAGCACAGTTGCTACTTGATAAAGTGGGGCTAAGTCATCGAGTAGGTCACCGCCCTTCAGAGCTTTCTGGTGGCGAAAGGCAGCGTGTGGCGATTGCCCGTGCATTAGTCAACAAGCCAGCTCTTGTACTAGCGGATGAGCCGACGGGTAACCTTGACCACAATACTGCCCTTTCTATTTATGACTTAATGCGAGAGTTAAACCGAGAGTACGATACTGCCTTCTTAGTCGTGACCCATGATGGCGAACTCGCTTCCAAAATGGATCGTCAACTGCACATGCAAGATGGTTTGCTGGTTAACGTAGAAAAAGAGGAGAATTAAGTGTTTTCTTCTTTATCTCTAGTGATAGGCGGCCGCTTCAGCCGTGCTAAACAGCGAGACAAGATGGTGTCTTTCATCTCCTTGTCTTCGACAATTGGTATTGCGGTTGGTGTGGCGGTGATCATTATCGGTCTATCAGCCATGAATGGTTTTGAGCGTGAGCTAGAATCGCGCGTGCTGTCTGTGATTCCACATGGTGAGTTTGAAGGGGTCAATGAACCTGTAACTCGCTGGGAGCATGTGGTAGAGCAGTCCGAAAAAAATGACAAAGTCGTTGCAGCTGCACCTTATGTGAAAATCACAGCGCTGGCTGAAAAGGGAAAAGAACTTAAAGCGATTGAAGTACGTGGTGTTGATCCACAGCTTGAGCAACAGGTATCGAGCCTATCAAGCTTCATTGATAAGCAAGTGTGGAGCGATTTCAAAGCAGGACAGCAGCAGATCATCTTAGGCTCTGGTGTAGCGAATGTGCTTGGTGCGCAAGTGGGGGACTACTTGACTTTGATGATCCCAACAGTCAACGGATCGGTTAAGGTTCAGGCGCCCAAGCGTGTTCGAGTAAAAGTCGCCGGCTTACTGACGCTGAATGGACAAATTGACCATAGCTTAGCGCTCATTCCGATTGGTGATGCTCAAGTGTACGCGAACTTAGGTGAGGCTGTGACGGGGGTCTCTTTGAAAGTGACCGATGTACTGAACGCGAACGAGATTGTCCGCGAGGTAGGTAATCAGCTTGATGTGTATGTTTACCTGCGAAGTTGGCAACAGAAGTTCGGTTTCTTATATCGAGATATTCAATTGGTTCGCACCATTATGTATTTAGTCATGGTGCTGGTGATTGGTGTTGCGTGTTTCAACATTGTCTCGACACTGATGATGGCGGTAAAAGACAGAGCTTCGGAGATCGCAATCTTAAGAACCATGGGGGCTTCTGATGGTTTAGTTAAGCGTATCTTTGTTTGGCAGGGCGTGTTCTCAGGCGTATTAGGTGGCTTAGTCGGCAGTGCGATAGGTGTTTTGGTTGCACTCAATCTGACAACTCTTATTAAAGGGCTTGAGAAGCTGATCGACCACCAATTCCTGTCAGGTGATATCTACTTTGTAGACTTCTTGCCATCACAACTCAATATGATGGATGTCGTTGTAGTATCAGGTACTGCAATTGCTTTAAGTTTGCTGGCGACATGGTACCCAGCATCTCGAGCAGCGAAGTTAAACCCCGCCTCTGTGTTGAGCTCCAAATAACAAATCTCCTGTTTC
Source organism: Pseudomonadota bacterium (assembly GCA_036126475.1). Classification (GTDB taxonomy): domain Bacteria; phylum Pseudomonadota; class Gammaproteobacteria; order Enterobacterales; family Vibrionaceae; genus Vibrio. Next base: position 10,973 of record JAYYSE010000134.1, read on the forward strand.
GACAGATACAAAAAAGGATCCCTTGTGGGATCCTTTTTTATTGAATTCAAACTGTATTATCTAAGACTTTCATTACATGCCTATCACCTAATGGCTTATAACTCGTCTGATTTTGATCACTATCCATTAAAAGTGGAGAGTGCGTCAGTATAGATTCACTATCTTGCTTGTCGTTTCTTCCAGCTTCTTACCAATGAGTAGCGCCATAAGCCACGAATGCCGAAATAACCAATCATTGCTGAAATCACACCACAAATCATGCAGCCCAATAAGAACGGAGGCCCGATGGTGCTCATTTGCGCCAAGATAAAGTCCCAAGACAGCTCGAAGTGAAAAGCTTGCGGCGGAACATGCATAACGAATGCACCTACTTTATAAGCAAAGTAGAACAAGACCGGCATGGTTACGGGGTTACTGACCCAAACGAGAGCGACAGCCAGCGGTAAGTTAACACCACATACAACGGCTAGGCCTGCAGACATAATCATTTGGCTTGGTAGAGGGACAAACGCCATGAATAACCCAACAGCGAACGCACCAGCCGCGGAGCGACGATTAAGGCACCATAAGTTGGGGTTGTACAAAACATTGCCAAAAACTTTTAATGCTTTCTGACGCTTGATGAGCTCATGGTCAGGCATAAATCGTTTGATAAACTTTCTTGGCATAGGAGGAAGCTACTCTCTTGTTTAACACTTGGTTCTTGATTTCATTTGCTGCGACAGTTGTGTCTGCCAGCTTCTGGCCTGTGATGCCATATTGGGTCTTGGCACCATTGATGCTGTTATTAGTAATTGCATCAATAAAGTATAGCGTTTTCCGACGTACAAGAGGTCTAGCTACTGCGTTAATACTCGTTGTATGCCTAGGTAATGTGATTGAAATCCAAACAAGTCGCTTATTTCAATCAGGGCAGAATACTACCATAAATGTCTCAGTAGTTAGTCTTTTTAGTGAAAATAGCCATGGTTTTGAAAGCGTAGTAGTAGTTAGATCAATTGACGGTGAAAAATTAATCTTTCCTCAATTGATAAAATTGCGATTGTTTACGCCTTTCAAGCTCACTTTGGGTGATGACGTTCATTTGTCGGTAAGTATCAAGCCTGTTTTTGGGAAGCTTAATGAAGCGGGCTTTGACTTGGAAAAGCACCTGTTTGGCACTGGGGTTACGGCAAATGCGAATTACCGAACGAATACTCAATATAGAATCCACTCTAGTAATCATCTACGTGCTCGATGGTTCGAGCGCAGTCTTGATCATCTTAGCCAGCTAAAAAATAACGACCTAATAGTTGCTTTGAGTTTTGGTTATCGAGATCTTATTCCTTCTTTGCGTTGGGATTTACTAAAGAGCAGTGGCTTGATTCATTTGATGGCGATTTCAGGGCTTCACATTGGTATTGCCTTTGGAATTGGTTATCAGGTGGGGAAGCTAGTGCGTTTGCTGTCTCCTCGGTTGTTGTGGCTTCCGACACTGTTCGGTTTAGGCTTCGCTTATTTTTACAGTTGGTTTGCTGGGTTTACCCCACCGACCCTGAGAGCGCTAGTGATGTGTGTCGTGGCGAGTTACTTTCTGTGGCGTGGACAAAGTATCGGTGTGGTTCGCTATGTTCTAGTTAGCTTGTGTATCGTCCTCGTTATTTGGCCTTTTTCTGCGTTATCCAGTAGTTTCTGGCTATCTTTTGGTACATTGGGTGCGGTTCTCTACATTGCCTTCAATAATGCTCCCTCTTCTTTAAATTCTAGCTTTATTGAACGAGTGCTACAGCTCATCAAAATACAGGTCCTGCTGACCTTGTTAATTGCGCCCTTTTCGATGTTCTTTTTCAAAGGCGTTAGCTTGATCTCGGTCGTCTACAATTTGCTGCTATTGCCTTGGGTATCAATGGTGACGATACCTTTGCTGTTTATGTCGATGTTTCTGGGTTTGATCGCTGAATCTTTGATTGGAGGCAGCGAATCAATGGTTCATTTCTCTACTCAGTTATGGAAACTGGTTGATTTATCGCTTGAACCCTTGGTGTTTAGCTTGCCTTTCTCTGAACAGTTTTGGATTGAGGTGGATGATCACGTAACCGTGTTGCTCGTTTTTTTATCTTACTCTTCGGTTTTATTGCTCGATACCTCAAACATGGGGCTGCCGCTGTCATCATTTCTGTATTCCTGTTGTGGTGGGAATTTTGCAAAGTGAAACAGGACCAGTTAACTATTGATGTCTTGGACGTAGGGCATGGCTTGTCTCTCACCCTTGAAAAGAATAATCACGTGGTGGTGTACGATTTAGGTAACGCGTGGCCGGGAGGGTCGATAGTCGAGTCACTATTGATTCCGACTTTATCGCAAAGAGGAATTGATGAGATTCAAGGAGTGATCATTAGTCATTTCGATTCTGATCACGCTGGTGGTTACCCAGCGCTGCTTGAGAATTTTCAGCCTGAATGGATAAAAGCAAGCCAAGGTTTGAATCATCAAATGAGCTCAGTTGTTCAAGCATGTACGTTAGGTGAGGTATGGGAATGGCAGAGCGTGCAGTTCGAGGTGTTGTGGCCTCCAAAACTAGTGAATAGGGCGTATAACCCACACTCTTGTGTCATAAGGATTATTGAACCAGATTCGGGCTTTTCGATGTTGCTCACGGGTGATATTGAACTCGTGAGTGAGTGGTTACTTGCTCGGGAAGGCGAACAGCTTCAAAGTGATGTCATGTTAGTGCCTCATCATGGCAGTGACACTTCATCTATTACACCATTCATAGAAGCCGTTTCACCAACGTTAGCGATTGCTTCGTTGGCAAAAGGTAATCAATGGGGGATGCCAAGTGAATCTGTCATTCAACGTTACCTACAAAGTGGAAGTGCCTGGCTTGATACTGGTGAAAGTGGACAAATAACCATCACTATTGACCAAGAAGGTTGGCATTATCATACGATTAGAGAGGAACAAGGGCGGCAGTGGTATAGGCAGATGCTCCGTAAGGGAGTAGAATAGATAGATTATTGTGAGAAAATTAAGCGATTTTATGTCAACACAAACAGATGAAACTACCTGGGTCACATTTAAACGACTTTGGACTTATATTCGACTATACAAGGCTGGCCTTGGTGTTGCGGTTATTGCGCTTATTATTAACGCCGTCTCTGATACCTATATGATTTCTTTGCTAAAGCCATTACTTGATGAAGGCTTTGGTAGTGCAGAATCAGATTTCCTACGCACACTTCCTCTTATTATCTTTGCCATGATGTTCATTCGTGGCGTCAGTGGCTTCGTATCTACCTATTGCTTGAGCTGGGTTTCTGGCAATGTGGTGATGGAAATCCGCCGTAAAATATTCAGTCACTTTATGCACATGCCAGTCTCTTTCTTTGATAAAGAGCAGACGGGTGCGCTGTTATCTCGAATTACCTACGATTCAGAGCAAGTTTCTGCAGCAACCAGTAAAGCACTGGTGAGTATTGTTCGTGAAGGCGCAAGCATCATTGGCTTGTTAACCTTGATGTTCTGGAACAGCTGGCAGTTGTCTTTGGTTCTATTCGCGGTTGCTCCACTGGTCGCTTGGGCGATTAGCATAGTATCGAAGCGATTCAGAAAGATTTCTAAGAACATGCAAACCAGCATGGGTCACGTTGCTTCTTCAGCAGAACAAATGCTGAAAGGGCACAAAGTTGTGCTTACTTACGGCGGTCAGGATTTAGAAAAACATCGCTTTGACAAAGTAAGTAACCAGATGCGCCAACAGAGCATGAAGTTGATCACTGCTCAAGCTGCAGCAAACCCGATCATCCAGATGATCGCATCGGTTGCTATTGTGGTTGTTCTTTTCCTTGCTAGTGTCGATTCAATTAAAGCTGAGTTAACTCCGGGTACGTTTACGGTCGTGTTCTCCGCAATGTTTGGTCTGATGCGCCCTCTAAAATCACTGACCAACGTTACTTCTGAATTCCAACGTGGTATGGCTGCAAGTACGACACTGTTTGGCTTGATGGACTTAGACACGGAACAGAACACGGGTACATTGAAACCTGAAACTGTCGGTGGTGATGTTGCAGTAAAAGATGTGACCTTTACTTACGAAGGCGCCGAGAAACCTGCACTGGATAATGTGAGCTTCAATATACCGAAAGGCAAGACGGTTGCGCTTGTTGGGCGATCGGGCTCAGGTAAGAGTACCATTGCGAACCTATTTACTCGTTTCTATGACGTAGACTCTGGTTCTATTGAACTGGATGGCCATGATATTCGTGATTACGAACTGAAAAACCTGCGTGAGCACTTTGCTCTGGTTTCACAAAATGTACACCTATTCAATGACACCGTCGCAAACAATATCGCTTATGCTGCTGAAGATAAGTACACCCGTGAACAGATCGAACATGCTGCTAAGCTTGCTCATGCGAGTGAATTCATTGAGGGCATGGAAAATGGTATTGATACAGTAGTGGGTGAAAACGGTGCGAGTTTGTCTGGTGGTCAAAGACAACGCATTGCGATCGCACGAGCACTATTGAGAGACGCGCCAGTTCTGATTCTTGATGAGGCGACGTCTGCGCTTGATACTGAGTCAGAAAGAGCGATTCAATCTGCATTAGAAGAACTGCAAAAAGACAAAACTGTGTTGGTTATTGCTCACCGACTATCGACGATCGAACAAGCTGATGAAATCTTAGTGGTTGATGATGGTCAGATTGTAGAAAGAGGCCCTCACGCAGAGCTAATCGCTCATGACGGTGCCTATGCTCAACTGCATCGAATTCAGTTCAGCGGATAAGATTAGGTCTTTGTTGTGATCGAAAAGATTTGGTTTAGCAATCATCCGTTAAAATACATTCTTTGGCCGCTATTGTGGCCATTGAGTCTGCTGTTCAAAATTATCAGTGGGCAGCGTCGCGATGCTTATCTATCTGGAAAAAAAGAAACCTATCGACCATCTTTACCTGTAATTGTTGTTGGTAACATTACCGCTGGTGGCAACGGTAAAACGCCGGTTGTGATTTGGCTGGTTGAGATGCTTCAAGCCAACGGTTTTAACCCCGGTGTGGTTTCTCGAGGCTACGGTGCAAAAGCGCCGAGTTACCCTCTCGTTTTGGACGAGAACACGCCTGCTGAACACTCGGGTGATGAACCACGTCTAATTAGAAAGCGAACGGGTGCGCCGGTAGCGGTTGACCCAGTAAGAGCGAATGCGGTAAAGGCTTTATTGAATCAAGGCGTGAATGTCATTATTACTGATGATGGTTTGCAGCATTATGCGCTTGAGCGTGATATTGAGTTTTCAGTTATCGACGGTGTAAGGCGTTTTGGTAACGAGAGTCTGATTCCATTAGGCCCGTTGCGAGAGCCACTATCACGTTTGGCTGACGTAGATTTCTTGATTAACAATGGCGGAAATGCACAAGGGCGAGAGTTCTCAATGTCTTTGGCACCGAGTGAAGCCGTTAATCTAAAGACTGGTCAGAAAAAGCCAGTTTCAGAATTACTAAAGCTGGTGGCTTTTGCTGGGATAGGACACCCGCCACGTTTTTTCAAAACATTAGACGATCTTGATGGTGATGTGGTTTACACACAAGGCTTCGCCGATCATCAGGATTTTGATAAAGATGAACTTCATGCCTTAGCAAAGAAAGGTATGAATATGATTATGACAGAAAAAGACGCTGTAAAATGCGAAGAATATGCTCAAGACAACTGGTGGTATCTTCCAGTTTCTGCACAGTTCGATGAAGAAGCGCAACAGCAAATTTTAAAAAGAATAAAAGAGGTTATGGAATACTATGGATCACCGTCTGCTTGAGATCGTTGCTTGCCCTGTATGCAAAGGTAAACTAACTTTTGACAAGGATAAGCAAGAGCTTATATGTAAAATCGATCGCCTAGCTTACCCAATTAAAGAGGGTATTCCTGTTCTTCTTGAACCTGAAGCTCGTACTCTTTCAATGGACGAGGGCAAGTAATGTCTTACACGGTAGTTATACCAGCAAGATACCAATCTAGCCGTTTGCCAGGCAAGCCTCTGGCTGACATTTGCGGCAAGCCGATGATTCAATGGGTATACGAGCAGTCAATGAAAGCGGGAGCTGATAACGTTATTATCGCTACCGATGATGCTCGCGTTGAAAAGGTTGCGAAAGCATTTGGTGCGACTGTGTGTATGACGTCACCGAATCACGAGTCTGGTACTGAACGCCTAGCTGAAGTGATTGAAGTGATGAACATCCCTGACGACCACATTATTGTGAACGTACAAGGAGATGAGCCACTTATTCCACCTGCAATTATTAATCAGGTGGCGAATAACCTAGCAAACAGCACTGCGCCGATGGCTACACTTGGTGTAGAAATCTCTCACGTTGATGAGGTGTTTAACCCTAATGCTGTAAAAGTAGTAACGGATAAAAACGGTTATGCGCTGTACTTTAGCCGTGCGACGATTCCTTGGGATCGTGACGCTTACGCTAATAACGGTACTGCTGCAGAATCTCCGTTGCTTCGTCACATTGGTATTTACGCTTACCGAGCGGGTTTCATCAATACCTACATCAACTGGGAACCAAGTACCCTAGAGCGTATCGAGTGCCTAGAGCAACTTCGTGTACTATGGTACGGTGAGAAGATTCACGTAGATGTTGCCGTTGAAGCGCCCGCTGCGGGGGTTGATACTCCAGAAGACTTGGAAGCGGTACGCGCCATCATCGGTTAGATTTGCTTGAGGCAACAAATATATTTAGCCTCGCTCGTGCGGGGCTTTTTTATGCCAATTTACTGCCAGTAGAAAGCCTTATTAGCATCAGGTGATTGATATTAGGCCAGTTGCATTATCGAATGCATCATCATCTTGGAATTATCTGAGATTTACCTCGCTCGACTTCTAATTTTTATCTATAATATGCCGCCTATAAAGTAGTGGCGATTCGCTAGTACAGAATAAAACTTACGACTAAACGTGGAGTAAAAGATGCCTTCTCAAAGCCCAGTGATTACGGTTGATGGACCAAGTGGTGCAGGTAAAGGTACCCTGTGCATGTTACTAGCAGATAAGCTAGGCTTTCATCTTCTAGATTCAGGTGCGATCTATCGCGTACTGGCTTTAGCCGCAATTCATCACGGTGTAGATACTGAATCGGAAGACGCTTTAGTTCCCCTTGCAACTCACTTAGACGTTCAGTTTATTGCTGAAGGCGACCTAGTTAAGGTTATTTTAGAAGGTGAAGATGTGTCGGGTGAACTTCGTAAAGAAGATACTGGCATGGCGGCTTCAAAAGTTGCTGCATTACCTCGCGTACGTGAAGCACTACTTCGTCGTCAGCGTGCATTCAGCTCAGCGCCAGGTTTGGTAGCTGATGGTCGCGATATGGGAACCGTTGTCTTCCCTGAAGCAGAAGCAAAAATATTTTTAGATGCAAGTGCAGAAGAGCGTGCGACTCGCCGCCTTAAACAGTTGCAACAGAAGGGGTTAGATGTTAGATTTGACGACCTTTTGAGCGAGATCCAAGAGCGAGACGACCGAGATCGTAATCGCCCAGTGGCGCCACTTCGCCCTGCAGAGGATGCTCTAGTGCTTGATTCCACCTCAATGAATATTGAGCAGGTAGTAGAAAAAGCACTACACTATATTGAATCGAAACTAGCTGGGTAATACTGCTCGGCTGGCAAGAACGTTGGTCGCAAGGATGATGACCGGCGAATTTATCAACCCCATGCGGTAGGATACCCATGGACGTTTAATTATTGAAGATTAAATAATGACTGAATCTTTTGCTCAACTCTTTGAAGAGTTTCTAAACGAAACAGAATTCCAACAAGGCAGCATCGTTAAAGGTACTGTAGTAGCTATCGAGAACGGTTTCGTTCTTGTTGACGCTGGTCTTAAGTCTGAATCTGCTATCCCTGCTGAACAGTTCAAGAACGCTGCTGGCGAACTTGAAGTTGAAGTTGGCGCTGAAGTAGACGTAGCTCTAGACGCTGTTGAAGATGGTTTCGGTGAGACTCAACTTTCTCGTGAGAAAGCTAAGCGTCACGAAGCTTGGATCGTTCTTGAGAAAGCTTGCGAAGAAGCTGAAACTGTTGTTGGTATCATCAACGGTAAAGTTAAAGGCGGTTTCACTGTTGAACTAAACGGTATCCGTGCTTTCCTTCCAGGTTCTCTAGTAGACGTACGTCCTATCCGTGACACTGCTCACCTAGAAAACAAAGAGCTAGAGTTCAAAGTAATCAAGCTAGACCAGAAGCGTAACAACGTTGTTGTTTCTCGTCGTGCTGTTATCGAATCTGAAAACAGTGTTGAGCGTGACGAACTTCTTGAGACTCTACAAGAAGGTACTGAAGTTAAAGGTATCGTTAAGAACCTTACTGACTACGGTGCATTCGTTGACCTTGGCGGTGTTGACGGTCTTCTACATATCACAGATATGGCTTGGAAGCGCGTTAAGCACCCATCAGAGATCGTTAACGTTGGTGACGAAATCCTAGTTAAAGTTCTTAAGTTCGACCGTGAGCGCACTCGTGTTTCACTAGGTCTTAAGCAACTAGGCGAAGATCCATGGGTAGCAATCGCTAAGCGTTACCCAGAAGGTCACAAGCTTTCTGGTCGTGTTACTAACCTAACTGACTACGGCTGCTTCGTTGAAATCGAAGAAGGCGTTGAAGGTCTAGTACACGTTTCTGAAATGGATTGGACTAACAAGAACATCCACCCTTCTAAAGTTGTTAATGTTGGCGACGAAGTTGAGGTTATGGTTCTTGATATCGACGAAGAACGTCGTCGTATCTCTCTAGGTCTGAAACAGTGTAAAGCTAACCCATGGCAGTCATTTGCAGAAATGCAAGCTAAGGGCGACAAAGTTACTGGTAAGATCAAGTCTATCACTGACTTTGGTATCTTCATCGGTCTAGAAGGCGGTATTGACGGTCTAGTACACCTATCTGACATTTCTTGGAATGTTGCTGGCGAAGACGCTGTACGTGAGTACAAGAAAGGCGACGAAATCTCAGCAGTTGTTCTAGCAGTAGATGCAGAGCGTGAGCGTATTTCTCTTGGCGTTAAGCAAATGGAAAACGACCCGTTCAACGCATACGTTGCTGACAACAAGAAAGGTGTTCTTGTAAACGGTACTGTTACTGCAGTTGACGCGAAAGGCGCTACTATCGAGCTAATCGAAGGCGTTGAAGGTTACATCCGCGCTTCTGAAGTATCTCGCGATCGTATCGAAGATGCATCTCTAATCCTAAGCGTTGGTGACAGCGTTGAAGCTAAGTTCACAGGTGTAGACCGTAAGAACCGCGTAATCAACCTATCTATCAAAGCTAAAGATGAAGCTGATGAGCAAGAAGCAATGGCTTCACTGAACAAGTCTGAAGAAGGCGCGTTCGGTAACGCAATGGCAGACGCATTCAAAGCTGCTAAAGGCGAATAATTTAACTTTTCGCTAAGAAAGGAGCCGTAAGGCTCCTTTTTTTTTGCTTATTTTTCCGATAGGTCTATAATTTCTAAAAAGAAAACCAACGAGGGTAACTATGACTAAGTCTGAATTGATTGAAAGACTGTGCGCTGAGCAAACGCATCTTTCTGCAAAAGAAATTGAAGACGCTGTAAAAGATATTTTAGAGCATATGGCTTCAACACTAGAAAGTGGTGATCGAATCGAAATTCGCGGTTTTGGCAGCTTTTCTCTGCATTATCGTGAGCCTCGTGTTGGACGTAACCCAAAGACCGGTGACAAGGTAGAGTTAGAAGGTAAATACGTTCCTCACTTCAAACCAGGCAAAGAGCTACGTGAACGAGTAAACACAGGAATGTAGTCTACTTATCGGAATTATGAAAAGCGGCATACTATAATGTATGCCGCTTTTTTATGACCATAATATGGTGGTCTGATTAGTAATTTTCCTGCATAATCGTACAGCTAACCAACCAATGAGTGATGAACTATGAAAATTATAAAAATAGTCGCCGTTATCGCACTTTTCCTAATTGCACTGGCTTTAGGCTCTCAAAACCAAACTATCGTGAATTTTAATTACCTGCTAGCACAAGGTGATTTCCACCTTTCCAGCCTATTAGGTATTGTTTTCAGTTCAGGCTTTGCTCTTGCTTGGTTAGTCTTTGGTAACATGCACATGCGATCTCAGCTGAAAATTCATCGCTTGAAGAAGCAACTCAATAAGCAATCAAAGCAGGTCGCTGCTGATACTAAAGCTTAAAGGCTATATTTGATGTTAGAGTTACTGTTCTTACTTTTGCCGATTGCAGCCGCTTATGGTTGGTATATGGGTAATCGTAATGCTCAGCAAGAAAAACAAAAGCAATCACACCAGATCTCCCGTCAATACGTGACGGGTTTGAACCTATTACTATCAGACCAATCTGACAAAGCGGTTGATCACTTCATAGAGCTGCTTCAAGTAGACAATGAAACCATCGATACTCACTTGGCCTTGGGCAACCTGTTCCGTTCAAGAGGCGAGGTCGACCGTGCTATTCGCATTCACCAAAACCTCATCTCCCGTTCAGGGCTTACTCTCGATCAGAAAAACCTCGCACTGCAACAATTAGCTAAAGATTACATGGTCTCTGGCTTTCTTGATCGTGCTGAAAAAATCTTTGAACAACTGGTTGATGAACCTGACCACAAAGAGGGGGCTCTGCAGCAGTTAGTTGCGATTTATCAGCAAACTCGAGAGTGGAACAAAGCAATACATTACGGAAATATTCTAGTAAAGCTGGGTAAGAAGAAAATGAAGATGCGTGCTACGGTTGCGCATTTTTGGTGTGAACTTGCAATGCAAGAACAAGCCGATGGTAATCGCTCTAAAGCACTAGCGCATTTTAAGAAAGCGTTATCTGAAGACCCTAAGTGTGTACGTGCTAGCATCGCTTTGGGTAAATTCCACTTAGCGAATGAAGATTATCAAAAGACGATTGATTGTCTTGAGGCTGTTCTTGAGCAAGATATTGATTTTATCAGTGAGGTGTTACCAACCCTTTCTGAGTGCTACCACAAACTTGGGCATGAAGCTCAGTTGGTTGAATTCCTTAAAGCTTGTATCCAGAAGAAAGCTGGCGTGTCGGCTGAATTGATGCTGGCGCAGTTAGTGGCTCATCATGAAGATATTGGTTCTGCTCAAGAGTTACTGACTAAGCAACTCGTGAAAAACCCAACCATGAAAGGTTTCTATCGATTGATCGATTACCACCTAGCAGAAGCTGAAGAAGGTCGAGCAAAAGAAAGCTTAACCACGCTTCAATCTATGGTTGGTGAACAGCTTAAGGTTAAGCCTCATTACCGTTGTCGTCAGTGTGGGTTCTCAACACACTCAATGTATTGGCACTGCCCTTCATGTAAAGGGTGGGGGACGATCAAGCCTATTCGTGGGCTAGATGGTGAATAGATTTGTGGTCATTTAAGACCAAATTATTAATTGCAGCTTTCGGGCTGCATTTTTATGACTGTTATATACCACCTACATAGGTGGGAAAATATTTTTTAAGAAAGTTAACTGCGTTAGGAGATGAAATGAACGACCAAAAAATCATTGTAGCTTTGGATTATGACAACCAAGCGGATGCGTTAGCCTTTGTTGACCGTATTGATCCAGCATCTTGCCGCCTAAAAGTGGGTAAAGAGATGTTTACCCTATTTGGTCCTGAATTTGTTCGTGAATTACATAAACGTGGTTTCTCAGTATTCTTGGATCTTAAATTCCACGATATCCCAAACACATGTTCAAAAGCAGTACGTGCAGCCGCTGAGTTGGGTGTTTGGATGGTGAACGTGCACGCAAGTGGGGGTGAACGCATGATGACGGCTTCACGCGAAATTTTGGAACCTTATGGTAAAGATCGCCCATTACTGATTGGTGTAACAGTACTGACGAGCATGGAGCAATCGGACTTAGCTGGTATCGGTTTAGATCTTGAGCCACAACAGCAAGTAATGCGTTTGGCTTCTTTAACTAAAAACTCAGGTCTTGACGGTGTGGTGTGTTCAGCACAAGAGGCTTCTTTATTGAAAGGTGCTCTTGGCCAGGAGTTCAAGCTGGTGACTCCTGGCATTCGCCCTGTAGGTGCCGATGTTGGTGACCAGAAACGCATCATGACGCCTTCAAAAGCGATTGAATCAGGTTCTGACTACCTAGTTATTGGTCGTCCAATTACTCAGGCTGTAGACCCTGCAGCTGTGCTTGCTGAAATCAACGGCACACTAGCTTAACTTTCTCTTATAGCTAACGTGGAACAAATAAAAAGGCCTGCAATTAGCTGGCCTTCTTTGTTTGGATTGGAGCGTACTTTCTTAGCGGATTATACTGGTGCGCCACTATGGAATTTAAAGTCGCTGTCGTCTGAGGTGATCAGATCTGCTTCCACTTGAGCAAAATGAGCAATGCGCTCTGAGATATCTTTGCCCGCGATTTGCTCTGCTAACTCCAGGTAATCTTGGTAGTGACGAGCCTCTGAACGAAGTAGAGATACGTAAAATTTCTCCATGTCTTCTTCTAAGAAAGGCGCTAATTTGGCAAAACGCTCACAAGAGCGTGCTTCAATAAAGGCACCAATAATCAGTTTATCGACTAGGGCATCTGGTTCGTATGTCTTTACTTGTTTGATTAGCCCTTTAGCGTAACGACCCGCTTCAATCGGCTGGTAAGTCACGCCTTTCTTCTCCATTAATTCCATCACTTGATAGAAGTGGTGCAGTTCTTCTTTGATAAGTAGAACCATCTTATCGATAAGGTCAGCGCCGTAATTACAGCCTTCTTTCGCTGTGATTTGCTTCGATACGTTGCTCTTACCACGAAGTGACTCTAAATCACCAATACGACGGTAGGCAAATTGCTCGTATGGCAAGATCCATTCATTCAGTTGTTTAGCACTTTCTTTATCAACCGCGTATTTACGGATAAGGAATAAAGCGCTTTGCGCTGCTTTAAGTTCACACAGCATGTGATCGCGCAAAATGATGTGAAGGTTTTCTGGCTTTTTGGCTTCATCGATCCATGAATCTGGCGTTTCAGCTTTAAGAAAAGAGTGGATTGGAGCGAGTAATTCTTGATACATGGTCGGAGCAGGTTTGTTGATAATGCGGGAGTTTATCACAGCTAATAGGATCTCCCTATATTGAGAAAGGAAATTCGTCAGCGATAAAAAAGGCCACCTTAGATATTTAATGGTGGCCTTCTCAATCGTTTGGATTATGCAGTTACCACTTCTTCTTCTGACCGAATAGCGCGTCCATATCGTCTTCGCGCTCTTTGGATTCCATCTGCTGTAAATCGTGTGCGTTTTTGTCTTGGCGTTTTTGGTCAAGGTCATTCAGCATCTGCTGAAGCTTTTCTTTTGCTCTCATTGAGTATGCGTCATTCTTGGTCGCTAATGCATCAATACCTTTTCGAAGCAATTGAATAGCTGTACCTGGTTGACCGCGTGAAATTGAATCGTTAGCACGTTTAATCACGTTCTCAATGTTGATTCGAATCTGAATAGTCTCTAAACGTGCGTTTTCTACCACGTAGGCTTGGGTTTCAAAACGGCCTTTGTTGTGCTCGTTACGAACCGTATCGCGCAGGCGCTTAACCAGTTTTAGCATCATGATTGCTTGTTTATCGCTGCTTGGAACTCTAAAGGCCGTGCTTTCGCCACCTTGGTAGTTCTCTTTAAGCTGAATGATTTGCTGTTTTACGCTTTCAATACGCTGGGCAAGTTGCTTATTTTTTGGGTCGAGCTGATACATGTTCTCTAATGCATCGAGAATTCGATTATTTAAGCACACAAGAAGATCTTGGCTAAACGGCATGTGGTGCGCGTTGCCAATAAGCTCTTCGGTTCCATCAATAATGGTCAAATAACGAGAAGCTTCCTGTTTCTTCGCTGTTTCTACCTTAACTTTGTACTGAAGCATGATGTTGTAACCTAATACCAACACCAAAAGAATCGCGACTAAGGCAATAATTAAACCAGGGTTATTCATATATTTATGTCTGCTTATGTTTTCTTGAGCTAACTAGAGAGGATACACGATTCCATGATGTATCGGCACTCGTAAAATGCAATTTCTGATTATCTTTTGTTGAGCGTAATCAGCAATCAAAACTATCAATTAATTTATGGGAATGAGGGCTAGCTTGCAAAGCCATCGTGGCATTTCTATTTGTTAATTGAGAAAAACTCAATTTTTCTGTCTTTTTAGTTCTTGAAGCGTTATAACTAATAATTATATTACACGAGACTAGAATGCTCTCTTTGCAAATAAGTTAGCACAGAAATGAGTAAAGGATTACGGGGTTAGATATGAAGTTACAACAACTGAAGTACATTGTTGAGGTTGTAAACCATAACCTAAATGTTTCTGCGACAGCGGAGAGTTTATACACTTCTCAGCCAGGCATCAGTAAACAAGTTAGATTGCTGGAAGATGAGTTGGGTATCCAGATCTTTGAGCGAAGCGGCAAGCATCTGACTCAGGTTACTCAAGCTGGTGAGGATATCATTCGTATCTCTCAAGAGATTCTAGCTCGCGTTGAAAGCATTAAAGCCGTAGCAGGTGAGCATACTCATCCAGAGATGGGCACATTGAACATTTCGACGACTCATACTCAAGCACGTTATGCTCTGCCTGATGTTATTAAAGGTTTCACAGCACGTTACCCTAAAGTGTCGCTTCATATGCACCAAGGTACGCCAAGCCAAATGTCTGAGGCGGTAGCCAAAGGAACAGCAAACTTCGCGATCGCGACAGAAGCACTTCACCTTTACCAAGACGCGATCATGCTACCTTGTTATCACTGGAACCGTTCTATCGTGGTCACAAAAGATCACCCGCTAGCTCAAAAGCAGAGCATCACTATTGAGGATCTGGCGGTCTACTCTTTGGTCACTTACGTTTTCGGCTTTACAGGTCGTTCTGAACTGGATACCGCATTTAACAAAGTGGGCTTAACACCACGCGTGGTATTTACTGCAACGGATGCCGATGTAATCAAAACTTACGTTCGTATGGGCATTGGTGTTGGTGTGATTGCGAGCATGGCTATTGACCATGAACAAGATACCGATTTGGTTTCGATTGATGCGAGCCATCTATTTGGTGCGAGCACAACCAGCATTGGCTTTAGAAAAGGTACCTTCCTGCGTTCTTACATGTTTGATTTCATGGAGCGCTTTGCACCTCACTTAACTCGTCCAGTGGTAGAGCAAGCTATCTCTCTGAAATCAAATGAAGAAATCGAAGAGATGTTTAAAGATATCGAGCTGCCAGTTCGTTAATTCTATCTCGAAAAACTTGATTCTCAATTCGGCCTGTATTTACAGGCCGTTTTTCTTTTTGGCATTTACCGTTCACCTTTCGTTCTCTTTAACTCGATCCTTTTCATTTACGCCTGTTACCCCTACAATCCACGCACTATAGGGGGAAGCATGCATTCACGATTTAAAATACTCGACTCATTTTTGCTTGAGCACCAAGTTTATTGGCGTTCTGAGCCTTTTCACCTATGCCAAACACAGCAGCAGCCATGGCAAGAAGTTAACGCGCAACTTGTTGACTGGTTAAATAGTTTAACGACTGAAAATATTCAGACCTTGAAAGAACAGCCTGATCTGTTGATAACTGAACTCGGCCGTTTTCTGCCCCAGCTTAGTCAGGCTCATCAAAGCACCCAATTTACCAATACAGCCCTCAAAGGCTTGCAGCTTCCTAGAGGGACTGAAAACGGTATACCAGGGAGAAAGTTGCAGCAAATCGTATCAATGGGCGAAGCGGCGCTTGAGCATCACCATGGTGAAGAGTGGTTGGAGTGGTGTTCCGGTAAAGGGTTCTTAGGGCGAATTTTGTCTCAGCAATCGAGCCAAAAGGTGACCAGTTTCGAATGGCAGCAATCGCTCTGTGAAAGTGGCCAAAAAATAGCGGATACACTGCATCTAGAAATGACCTTTGTGCAAGGTGACGCTTTTTCTGAGAGTGCTGACAAGGTGTTTAATCCAAATCAACATGCGGTCGCACTACATGCCTGTGGTGATCTTCATGTCGAGTTAGTTAAAAAGTCCGTGTCGCATGGGCTTCCTGCGGTGACTATATCTCCTTGTTGTTATCACCTTATTCGTGACGAAAACTACCAACCGATGTCATCAGTAGCAAAGGCCTCTGCTTTAACATTGAGCAAGAGTGATTTACGAATCCCACTGCAAGAAACCGTCACCGGTGGTGAGAGGGTTAAGCGTCATCGTCAATTGGAGATGAGTTATCGCCTAGGCTTCAGCCAGTTGCTTAAGGCTGAAATGGGAATTAATGAATACATTCCTGTGCCGAGTATCAAAAAATCAGAGCTAGCTGAAGGGTTTGAGTCGTTCTGCCGTTGGGCTTGTGAAGTGAAGGAGTTGTCGTTTGGTTCTAATGTCGATTTTGACTCTTATCTAGTGCAAGGCGAAGCACTTTTCTGGGAGATGGAAAAGTTAAGTCTGGTTCAGCAGGTTTTCAGACGCCTATTAGAGATATGGCTAGCATTAGACCGAGCGATTTATTTAAAAGAACAAGGCTATGAAACCACCATAGAAGAGTTTTGTGAACGTAGCGTCACACCCAGAAACCTGTTGATTCATGGTGTTAAGAGCGATCGATAAACGGTGCGGCTACTAGAAAATGTGTATCTCACAGCTTTCGGGCATGAGTGTTACAGAGACAAAAAAGCCAGTTCGACATAAGCGGACTGGCTTTTTTAATGTGTATGTCTCGTCCTGAAATGTGTTTACACATTGAGGACGAATTATGACTACTTCAAATAATACCTACGTTAAGCGCACTCAGCGTGATTACACACTAGGCTTTAAATTACAGGTCGTCGCAGCTGTAGAAAGAGGCGATATGACCTATAAACAAGCCCAAACCATTTATGGTATCCAAGGCCGTTCAACCGTTTTAACCTGG
>JAYYSE010000135.1:0-36377 GCA_036126475.1 Pseudomonadota bacterium
TTTTATTACTGTTCCCAAACCACTAATTTATCTTTTGGCCAGTTATGGCCTACTTCGTGATACTTCTGTTCTAAGACATGGCGTTTGATCTTGAGGGTCGGGGTTAATACGCCATTATCAATACTCCATGGTTCTTTAATCATAAGTACGCCCTTAATTTTCTCATGAGACGCAAGCTTCTCATTCATTCTCTCGATCACTCGCTGAGTTGTTTTTTCATAGCGAGCGCGATCAAAGTTAGGGAAGTCATGCGGAACAACGAGCAGAATCGGACCTGGTAAGCCAAGGCCTATTAGACACATCATTTCTACGCGGCTGTACTCAAAAAGCTTGTTTTCGATAGGAACTGGCGCTACAAACTTACCTTTCGCAGTTTTGAAAGTATCTTTTTTACGTCCACGAATAGTGAGGTAGCCTTCGCTATCGATATCACCAATATCACCAGTGTGCAACCATCCTTCAGAATTGAATGACTCTTGCGTTGCAATATCATTTTTGTAGTAGCCAGAGAACAGCCCTTTACCACGAACTAAAATTTCTTCATCTTCGGCAATCTTAAGTTCAATACCTGGACCAGCATTTCCGACTGTGCCAATTTTATCCGCTCTGAACGGGTAGTTTAAGGTACTGTAAGCGAAAGACTCTGTCATTCCCCATGCTTCAGTAATGTGTAGACCAACGCTTTCGTACCATGCAAGTAGCGCTGGTGATACTGGCGCAGAACCACAGCCCAGAACGCGAGCTTGATCTAGACCTAAGCCATCCGCAAGCTTCTTCTTAATGATGTTATTAATGAACGGGATCTTCAGCAAAATGTTCAGCTTTTTCTGTGGCAGCTTATCTTGGATGCGCTGTTGGAACAGGGTCCATAAACGAGGGACAGAAATAAACAAAGTAGGACGCTGCATCTTCACATCATCAATAAAGGTGTCTAGAGATTCTGGGAATGCGGTAACGACACCACCCATGACTGATGAACCAAAGATGTAGACACGCTCTGTGATATGGGCAAGTGGTAAGTAAGAAAATAGGCGGTCATCTTTTTGGATACCGATATGATCGATCAGCCTTTGAACTGACCACGTAAAGGCACCGTATGTAAGCATGGCACCCTTTGGCAAGCCAGAAGTACCCGATGTGTAAACAAGAGACATAAGCTTTTCATCGTGATGCTGAGGGCGTTTAGTGGTTGGTTCATGTGTATTGATGAGTTGCCCAAATGTGTGTTTACACTTTGGCGCTGTATCATAGGGTAGCGAGATGCTAGCTAAGCTTGGGTTGTCATCAAGTACTTGTTGTGTCGCTTTAGGATCATCGAGCTTACCTGCAATGATGATCTTACATTCACTGTGTTCAATACAGTATTGGATGGTATCTGAACCTGCAGTAGGAAAAATTGGGACGCTGACAAAATCTCCTAACATTATGGCGAGGTCACAAATAAACCACTCTGCACAGTTTTTAGAAATAAGCGCGACTCGATCTCCGGGTTCTACTCCAAGTGCTTCTAGTGCGGACGCCAGTTTTAGGGCTTTATCAGCCACTTCTTTGTAGGTGAACTCGACAAACTGGCGGTTAATAATTTGTTTTAAATAGACTTCATTTGGTCGTTCTTCTGCCCATTTTAGAATCATATCATTGGGTGTAGGGAGAGCGGTTGCTTGTTCTTGGCTAAACTTGTTAGGCTGAATCATTGTCTAACTCCATGTTTTTCGCTAAGTTATTTTTGTTAATATCGTGTTAAATGTACCATGGTTTTTTCTTTTAGGGAGTAAAATTAGCGTTTTCTGTTATCCGTGTAGGCTCTTGTTTAGCTTATAGAGTCAACCCCTGTTCTTTTCTTCTCTAATATTTGAAAACTTATGATATGTATCGTGGGCATCATTGATCACTGCTATTTTTGATCGGTTTTTTACTTCCTAGAGTTGTTGTATTACCAAATTAGATGGTTATACGTGGAATTATGAAAGCTCTTCTCAGAGTGTAGTTGAAAACCTAAATGGGAGTAGCTAACTGTAAAGCGTCCTCTAATTTCCATGGAACCAAGCTTATAGGCTAAGTTTCGTTATTTTTAACTCAATAAACCTATAAATGAGCCAAATAACATGAATGCACCAACAAGCCCTACTATTGGCATCTTGACCGTTTTCAATAGCCACACACCTACGATGATCAGAGCGAAGTCTAAACCGTTACTCACCGCACTTGTGAAGATTGGCTGATACAGAGCCGCAAGTAGTAACCCGACTACCGCTGCATTCACACCGGTAAGTGCACCAGCAACTAATTGTTTACTTGCGATTGCCTGCCAGTTTTTCAATACACCCAGTAGTAATAAGAAGCCCGGTAAGAACACGGCGATTGTCGCTAACAAAGCGCCAGTAATTGGTGCCGATGGCATTAATACATAGCCTAGGTATGTCGCTAAGGTAAACATAGGACCAGGTACGGCCTGTGCTGCAGCATAGCCCGTTAGGAACGCATCTTGGGATAGTTGGTCACCAATACTATTCTGCAACAATGGAAGTACCACATGACCGCCACCGAATACTAAGCTGCCAGCTTGATAGAACAGCCCAAATACCTCAATACCTTGAGAGTATGCACTGAACAGAGGAAGGCCAACCAACAGCGCGACGAAAATAAGGAGCGGCGTTATGGAAATCTTGTGTGTTGATGGAACCGTTTTGATTTCTTTTGAGGTCAAAAACTTGCTGCCAATGATTGCGGCAAATAGAAGTACCAAGATTTGCGGCCAGATCCCTGGAAGCAACAGGAGAACCACGGCAGTAATGACACACAAAGCGGTCGCGACTTTCGATTGGCAAAAGTTTTTGTACATGCCAAATGTGGCATCAGCAACCACCACAACTGCAAGCAACTTCAAACCGTGAATGATTGAATTGAATAGAGGCGCTTCCAATAGTTGATTGCTCACTAAAGCTAACATCAACATTAAGATGACAGATGGAGAAGTAAAGCCGATAAACGCAGCAATCGCACCCGTTAAGCCACTTCTTTTGTAGCCAACTGCAAAGCCAACTTGGCTTGAACCTGGTCCAGGTAGAAATTGACTCAGCGCAACAATTTGCCCGTACTCTTCATCAGATAGCCAGTTAAGCTTCTCAACAAAGGTTTTACGGAAGTAGCCAATGTGTGCAGCTGGTCCACCAAAGCTAATCCAGCCAAGCCAGAAAAAGGTTTTAAAAATTGAAAGCATGATCGATTCCAGATAAACGTTTAGCGTAATTTATGGTGACTTAGACTATGATTCAAATTAATTGTTTTAATTATAACTATTAATGAAATGGGTTCTTTGAATGGCTGATTTTAACTGGAAAGGGATCGACCTTAACTTATTGATAGCACTGCAAGCGTTGTACAAAACGAACAGTGTCAGTAAAGCTGCTGAGCGTTGTTATGTCAGTCAGTCTGCAATGAGCCATAGTCTTCAGCGGCTTAGAAAGTTATTTGATGACCCTCTGTTTGAGCGAGTAGGGAGCAAGATGGAGGCGACGGAGAGAGCGATTGAGTTATCTAGAACTGTTGATGCTTTGCTTAATACCATTCAATCTGACGTATTACTTTCTAAATCGTTTGATGCAACAACGTATAAAGGTAGTTGGAAGATCGGTCTCACCGATTATGCCGAGCAGATGTTTGCTCCAGTGTTGTTTGATCTCATTAAACAGTCTTCTCCTGATTCTCAAATTGCTTTGTTCAACGTAAACCGTGGTAACTATCAGCGAGTATTTGAAGATTCTAAGCTTGATATAGCGATCGGTAGCTTTAGTGAAGTGTCTAAGTTATACAGAACCAAGCACTTGTACACAGAACAGCACGTCTGCTTGCTCGATAATTCAGTGTTATCGACCGAAGAGCCCATGTCTTTAGAGCAATTTGCATCTGTTGGGCATGCTTTGGTTTCTCCTGCTGGAGTAATAAAAACGGGAGTCGACAGTCGCCTAGCTGAACTCGGTTTAAGCCGAAAAGTAGTTATTGCTTCGAGTAACTTTTTAACGGTAAAGCGCTTAATTCGTGGCAGAGAATTGCTCTGTATTGTTCCTAAGCTGGTGGCTCGCAATGACACAGAGGATGAGGAAGCATTGTTATCTGTCAAGCCACCGATAGATGTACCGGATTTCGAAATACAGCTTGTCTATCGGAAAGCGAAGCATTTAGATGATAAAAATAAGCTAATTAGAAGATTGATTACAGAAGCTGTGTCGTCTGTGATTGCTGAGTAATTTTTTGTATTGGAAGATAACCACATTTTTCTGATTATTTAAGGAAAAGTTAGGTTAAAAATAAGAATCCTACTATATTTGATTTGCGGTTTGAAGAAGTCTTAAAGAATAGGCTTATTGATTTACCTAAGTAAAAAATGGTTATATCTATATGATATAGCTAAAAAACTGCCATGATAAATGGATTTATTTGTTTTAAAAAGTGCTAGCTTCCCTTAGCGCTTTTCCTTTTACATCAGTAAAATTTACCCACGTATCTTCATTCATTTAAAGCGAGAAACGAGTCCATTTTTTTGCTCGCCAGCGATGCGCCATAATGATGCCTCGGAACCACTCATCCATCGTGATCGCCATCCAAGCACCAAGCACACCATACCCCCAGCGCACGCCGAGCAAATAGCTCATGGCAACTCCAATGCCCCACATGCTGAGGATGCCCATTTTTACTGGGAACTTTATATCGCCAGCGGATTTCAAGCATGAGATGAAAATGAGGTTAAATACTCGACCGGCTTCGAGAATGATTGACCCCGCAAACAGCCCTGCCGCTAATGCGATGATCTCAGGATCTTGTGTGAACAGGTCGAGAATCTCATAACGGAATAGGTAAACCACACAGGTGATTGTGGTTGAGGCGATGAAGCCCACCACAAAGTAGCGCTGTACACGTGACGTGATTTCATCGATCCAACCTTTACCAATATAATAACCGGTTTGAATTTGGCTACCTTGACCAATGGCTAAAGCAAAGGCAAACGAGAGACGCGCGATGTTCTGAGCGTAGGTAAATGCTGCCAGTGATGATGTGCCCATCTGAACGACAAAGAATGTAATGCTGATCTGTGCCATGTTGTAAGAGAGTACTTCACCCGCGTTTATCGAGCCGATCTTCATTATCTTCT
The DNA here is from genome assembly GCA_036126475.1 of Pseudomonadota bacterium. Lineage (GTDB taxonomy): Bacteria > Pseudomonadota > Gammaproteobacteria > Enterobacterales > Vibrionaceae > Vibrio. The sequence continues at coordinate 5,150 of JAYYSE010000135.1, forward strand.
GATAGATAGATTTCGGTACTGATTTAAACTGTTTCACGGGTAGGTCTATGCCTTTACTTCTGACAACACCAATCAAGATAAGCATGCCAATCACTTGGCTGGTCACGGTTGCAATGGCTACCCCCTGAACGCCGTATACCGGTAAGCCAAAAGGCTGGTAGAGCGCGCAGTAGTTACCGAAAATATTAATAACACCAGCAATCATGTTGATGACCATTGGAGATTTAGAGTAACCATGACTGCGGAGGATTGTGGTGAATACCACACCTATCGTGACGTTGAAAGTGAATACGCCACTGATGAACAAGTACTCCTGTGCGTACTGTTCAACCTGAGCTTCAAGCTGATAGAGCGGAATAAAGTACTCTGCACCTAGCACCGCGAAAATGCTCAGCAATACACCGGTAATAATGGCCAATATGATGCTGGCAACACCAACTTGAGCGCTTTCTGTATCGCGTGAGGCGCCATTGTATTGTGCAATGAGAATACCAGTACCACTGCTGACCATTGTCGATACGATGATTAGGAAAAAGGATATCTGAGAGATAACACCAACGGCAGACACGGCTTTGTCTGAGTATCCAGATAACATGAATACATCACTGGTGTTTAGTGCTGTTCGAAGCAGCACTTCGATAAAAATTGGCCAAGTGAGCGCAACGATTCCCATGCGTTTGTTTAGGGTGGAAGCTGCATTAGGCATTTAGGTTTTCTCAAAAAAAGGGAAGGCGAAACTATAGTTTAGTAGTTATTGGGTAAACGACCATCAAATTAATGATCGGATTACGAATAAGGATAAAGATATTTTGAATAAACCCGTATTGACCACACTCTGGCTCTTTCTTGTGAAACTTATTCGCATGTTTCATGGTGTGATTCGATCGGATTTTAGCCACTGAAAAGTAGCAATAAGAGCTCAATGTGCAGGAATGAGAGTAAAAGGATCATGGTAGGCCAAGTGCACGATAGCTTGCCGTTTGCTTACATTGTTTCAAGGCCACCCATAGCTGGCAGCCTTTTTATTCAAATGAAAGATAAGCTACTTTGTCGTGTCTCGTAGCTTGAGCTCGCTCGGCACGTAAACTCTTAATGGTATGCTTCGGGCGTCACGAGATTTTTCAATCAATAAGTTAACACTTTGAGTTCCCATTAATTCAGAATGAATACGGAAGGTTGATAAAGATGGGAAGGTAAACTTAGCTGTTGGGCAATCATTGATGCTGATCATCGCGATGTCATCTGGAATGCTTAATCCATGTTCATGAATGGCACGTAAAACACCAATTGCGATTGAGTCTGATGCGATAAGTATTGCTTTAGGGTAGTTATCACTTTTTAGCATTTGATTCGCCAGATTGTAGCCTGAAGAACTAGAGAACTCGCCTCGGTAGATATCTTGCTCGCTGACGACGTTCTTCAAATGACCGTATTCTGTAAAGGCTATCTCACGAAGATCTGGGGTGCGACTGTCGTATTGCCCGCCAATGAAACCAATGCGCTCGTAACCTTGGTTAATGAAAAAGTTGATGATTTCTTTGCTGATGCGGGCGAGGTCAATATCAACGGAGTCATAAAGTTCTGAGTAATCTGTATAGTTAACAAAGCAGATGTTACTCGTGAGTTTTTTTGCTTGTTCAATAACTTCTTTCGTCATCCTGCCAACGAGTAAAATACCGCTAACTTGGCGTGAGTTTGTCTGTATTTTACTTTCGTAACAGTTGATTAGGCCAATATTCATCTTTTCGCACTGGTTCTCGATGCCGTGGCGAATTGATAAGTAGTAAGGGTCCTTAACTTCAGCGTCCTGTTTGTAGTTATACAGTGCAAGAAAGTGGTGCTGCTTTTTGTTAATCGCCGTTTTGCGCGAGCTACTGATTTTATAATCGAGCTTATCTGCAATTTCAAAGATACGCTTTTTGGTCTCCGCTTTGACGCTTAATGTTGGATCTTCATTGAGAACTCGAGAAACGGTAGCTAATGAAACATTAGCTTCAAGCGCGATATTTTTTAACGTAGCCATACTCACTTCCTGTAATTGGAACATTGCGCTGCTTTGAAATTTTTCAGTTTAAAGGCAATGTATCCCTTGATTGCATAGTCCCATCGTAGTCAAACGAAAGGCCACACATTAGCGGTCAGTAAAATCAATGTTTAACCACTTTATGTTGTTTTGAATCTAATTGTAATTAAATATTTTATTTAAATTCAATGGATTATAAACATCTATTGGTTGTTTTTTCAATGGGGTAATTGATATGTTCGGTATGGTTTCCTATCTATATTTACAGTTTGCAGCGCTCAAGCTAAAAGTACTACGAAATTGGCAGTGCGTATTTCAGTGGCAATTGATGTGGAAGATGGCGGTGAGTTTGACTTTGATTTCGACAGCTTTTTCGTTGGCGTTGAATACCATTTCGGCTCTTAACTTGATCTGAGTATGTAATATTAAAAGGAGCCTCTAGGCTCCTTTTTTGATGAGTTGGTCAATCACGCTATGGTGGTACTCAGACACTCCCGCTAGGTTGCCATATTTAGGCTGGTGGCGGTCATTTTCTAATGGGTGGTGCCAACCTTGTGTATGTTTAACAAAGTGTGCAGCAAAGCTTTCAGACACCTCTAAACACCCAGCCATGACGGTATCGACATAGGTTTGAACGATAGGGCTGTTTTCACAAGGCGCCTCGATTTCGTCTTTCACATAAACCCAAATAGATTGATCTTCTTTGAATTCGGTTTGGCTCTCTATCTGAGCGGCTTTTAATTCGATGCGGTGATAGCCGCGTTCACGACGATCAAATTCAGCAAGCGCTATCTCGTCGACTTCAAGTAAAACACCATTCACTTGCCCTTCGCCAAGATTGACGATCAAAGGGGATAACACGTAACTGTCGTCGATTTTACTCCAATGGCGCACTAAGCCATGAACAATCGCTGGGATTGCTTGACCCGTTTGACCGGTAAGTTGACGAGAGGAAGAGTTGATCAAGCTGCCATAACCAAAAATATACATCGCGTTCCTTGTCTGAGTTCTACCATTTAGTTCTAGTCTTACTATATGCGGCGCAATCGCAAAAGTCAGTAAGTTTCTATTTACACTCTTATATGTCTTTATGACTCTTTTGACTGTGTGATTTTGACTTTTTATTGGTCAATAATCCTTGTGAGTGTCTGTTTTTAATGGCTTTATCTAATTGGCGCGTTTCATGCAATGTGACTTGCATATTGCATCAAGTTTGATGTGCACCAAATTTAGGTCTTGGTAATACTTTGGCCGCTTATCTGAGAATTAGGAGCGAGTTTGATAAATATCACAGATAAAAGTGTAGAAGACGCGATTCCAGCCTACTTGCGTTTAGGCTTTCGACCTTTCTTCTTTCTAAGCAGTGTTTATGCCGTAATTGCGATTGTGGCTTGGGTCATCATGTTCCAAAACGGCCAACCTGAAATTCTAAAGGTGCCCGCGTTATGGTGGCACGTGCATGAGATGTTGTTTGGGTTTTCGATGGCGATTGTTGTTGGCTTTGTGCTGACAGCTGTACAAACCTGGACAGGGGTTAATGGCACTAAGCATTATCGATTAGCTGCCCTAGTCGGCTTGTGGTTGGCGCCTCGTATTCTGTTTTGGACACCGGCACCGCTATGGCTAATTTCGTCGATTGAAGCGCTGTTTTTGGCTTTTGCTGCTTACGAGATTGGCTTTCGAGTCGTGCAGTCGAAAGGGTGGAAAAACCTATTCTTCGTCCCGCTGTTTGTACTGGCGATTGTGGCGAACTTTGCGAGTTACGCGACCATTAAGGGTATGCCACCGTTTCCTTCGTCAGCGGTATGGCAAGCCATGCTGTGGTGGTTCACTTTACTGCTATCTGTAATGGGGGGACGAGTAATTCCATTCTTTACCGCTCGTCGCTTTAACTTCGAAAAAGCGCAGCCATTAGTGTGGTTGGAATGGTTAGCGAATCTACCTTTGGTTGGACTGTTTATCTTGAGCTTCTTCCCTCTGGCCTTTGCTCAAATGGACTGCGGATTAATGGTTTTTGCTGGTGTTGCTCAACTGGTACGCTTCATCCGTTGGAAACCTTGGACAACCCTATCTGAACCCTTGGTGTGGTCGCTGCACGCTGCATATGTGTGTATTCCGCTAAGCTTGCTGTTACGTGGCTTGTTAGATAATCCATTTGCCAGTCACAACATGCTGCACTTGTTTGCGATTGGTGGTTTGAGCGGGCTTATCTTAGCGATGATTAGCCGCGTGACCATGGGACACACTGGTCGTTCTATCTATAAAGGACCAAGCATGGCGCTCGCATTCTCTGCAACTTTTGTGGCAGCGCTGGTACGTAGCTTAGGTGTCACCTTCTTCCCTGGTTATTTGTTTGAGATGGTGAACATCAGTGCCGGCTTATGGACGCTTTCGTTTGGTCTGTTTATCTGGAAATTCGGAATGATGTTGCTCACGCCGAGAGTGGATGGTCATCCAGGGTAAATTGCTTTCAGTATCTTGATTATAAAGGGAAGCATTGAGCTTCCCTTTTTTGATTGAAATAGACGTTTATCAACTTATTGAGTGTTCGCTATCAAGTATTGACATACCTGAGTAATCAGGTCCTCTTTGGCGTGAGGGGAGATGAAACTCGCTTCCACAGCATTAATACTGAACTGGGCTAACTCTTGATAAGTGACTGGATGGGCATTGGCAACCGCGAGGAAATTATCATTCATGTAGCCACCAAAGTAAGCCGGGTCATCGGAATTGATGGTGACACAAAGCCCTTTTCTCAGCAGTTCGACAATGTTGTGCTGCTCCATAGTATCGAAGACTTTTAGTTTGGTATTCGATAGCGGACAAACTGTCAGCGGAATACGTTTTGCTGCCAAATCTTCTACGAGTTCTGCGTCATCGATACAGCGAACCCCATGGTCGATCCGGGTGATACCTAGCAAACTCAATGCGTCAATAATGTTTTGCGCTGGGCCTTCCTCCCCGGCGTGTGCGACAGTCAGAAAGCCTTGGTTGAGCGCTTCTTGGAATACATGTTTAAACTTCTCGGGTGGGTTCCCTTGTTCCGATGAATCTAAACCGACCGCGATTATTTTATCTTTGTGAGGAAGAGCTTGTTTGAGTGTCTCGAATGCGCTTTCTTCATCCAGGTGACGCAGAAAGCACATGATCAGTTGGCTACTTATCCCAAGTTCATGTGTAGCTTGGTCGAGTGCTCGAGTAATACCAGTGATAATAGTGTCGAAGGCGATGCCCCGCTCTGTGTGGGTTTGTGGGTCAAAGAAAATCTCAGTGTGAACCACATTGTCTTGTCGGCACTTTAATAGGTAGGCCCAAGTGAGGTCGTAAAAGTCTTGTTCATGAATCAGTACATTGGCGCCTTGATAATAGATGTCGAGAAAAGACTGCAGGTTGTGGAATTGATAGGCGTCTCGCACTTGCTCTGGGTTCTCAAAGGGAATTGATACGTTATTGCGCTTGGCCAGTTCGAACATCAGTTCGGGCTCCAGTGTGCCCTCAATGTGTAAGTGCAGCTCAACCTTCGGTAAGTTTTTGATGAAGCTATCCATAGCAACTCCTTAGCTATTTTAATTATGGGCGGAGTAGGGGGGAGATAATTAACGTCTACCGAGTGAATTGGTTAGACGGCTCATTTATCTCTGTTTGAGCATAGTTCATTTCATGGTTGTCGATGAAATGAGGCTGAAATTGTTAGATATTAGAGGCTGTTGAGTGCTTAAAAATGAGCCGCAAACGATTTGCAGCACTAGAGTGTGATCCGCTGCAAATATTTGCAGCAATATTCGTTGATTTGTGCTCTAATACCGCGCTTACCAAGGGATGGTGTTAAAAGATGCTCACTTAGATGGAGTTATCAAAGTTGACCGATCCCTTAATGATCTCCCTTAGGAAAAAATAGAACATGTCTAAGAACAAAAAATTTGATATCCGCCTTACAGAAAAACGCAACGGCTGGTGTGCAGAGATTACTCGTCAAGTAACGTCTCGCAGCACAACAGTATCTAAGCGTGAGTCTGGTTTCGAAACAGAAGCGCTTGCACAAGAGTGGGCTGAGAAAGAGCTAGCATCTTTCATCGCAAACCAAGCTGAACGTAACGAGCGTAAAGCGGAACAACGTAAAGAGCGCGATGAACTACGTCACGCTAAAGAGCTTAAAGCTGAGCAAGCACGTGAAGCACGCGCTAAAGCTCGTGCAGAAGAGCAAGAAGACGCTGAGTAATTCGGTGCACGATTAATTTATAGGTCCCTTAATTTTAAGATAAGGGAGTTATAAAAAAGCCCCAATATAGTTACCTATATTGGGGCTTTTTCGTTTGTGGAGTTCGTTGCTATTTGCTTAAGAGCGATGGTTTTGGCTTCTTGCTTTTTACATCGCTCTCTCAAGCCTTAATCAGTTGTTTAGCGTAGTTAACCAATCGTCCTCTGCTACTTCTTCAATGTAGCTTTCTACGGTTTGTCCTACTTCTTCATCGTCTTGCTTGAAGTAAGCGATGTGGAACACTGCATCACCTTCGTTCACCAAAGGTAGCGTTTGTTGGCCAATCACGATACCGCCTTTAGTCGTGATAACTTGGCTCTCTTGGTGACCTAATGGAGAACTGATGTAAGCAAGTGTTTGTCCAGCTTCAACTTGTTCACCCAGTCTTACCATGTTACGCAATATACCGTCTGATTCTGCACGAATCCAACTGGTGGATTTGCTCAATACTGGCTCTGGCAGCTTCTTACGGTTCGGGCGCAACATGCCAATTTCTTTCATTACTTGGTGAATGCCAAGGTAGCCTGCTCGAACCGCTAGGTGATCAAAGCGCAGTGCCTCACCACCTTCGTAAGTCAGTACCGGAATGCCCAACTTTTCCGCTTCGCTTCGCAGTGAACCATCACGCAAAGGTGAGTCGATGATCACCGGTGTCGCGAACGCTTTTGCGATGCGCATGGTCTCTGGGTTCGAAAGGTTCGCACGAATTTGTGGCAAGTTCGTACGGTGAATCGCACCCGTGTGTAGATCCAGAATGAAATCACAGTGCTTAGCCACGTTCTCGAAGAAAGTGTAAGCGATACGCGATGTTAGCGATCCTTTCTCACTACCAGGGAAGCAACGGTTTAGATCGCGACGGTCTGGTAGGTAACGAGACTTATGGATGAAACCGAACACGTTAACGATCGGCACGACAATCAATGTCCCTTTCAATTTCTTAGGATCAATTGCATTGGTGAGCTGGCGTGCAATCTCAACACCATTTAACTCATCACCGTGAATCGCAGCGTTTACCATCAGTGTTGGACCTGCTTGGCGACCGTGAATGATTTCAATCGGGATCGAAAGTGGAGAGTGCGTGTAAAGCTGAGCTGCTTGCAGTTCAATCTCCATTCGCTGTCCTGGCTGAACAGTAGAACCAAGTAATTCGAATGGTTGATTAGGTTTTAGTCTTGCCATTTAGGTTGTTCTCAACATGGTGATAATTCGTTAACACGGAATGTAGCAATCGTTGATTTTTAGTACGAATCAATCGCTTTACGGTAACGACAAAACTTTTTTGTGGAGGAGTATCGGGAACGGTATTCCATGGATGGTGGCCTGTTTGGAATGCACCTTTTATTTGTAAGGTTTCTGGCAATTTATTGATTTAACTCTGATAATTGTGTTTTTGGCACTTGATATTATCCATCGCCATTTTCTGGCGGCCAATTTCAAATATCGAGACGAAAATGAAAAAAACAATGTCAGAAGTTGTAGCACTTGCAGTGGTATCTGTTGCTTTATCTGGCTGTGTTGGTAGCAACGCAGTAACCGGTTACCTAATGAAGTTCAACCTTAAAGCCGTTGATAACCGTTACGCACGTGGCGGCTTAAACTTACTGTTGGCACCGGCTTACGGTCTGACGGTTGCAGCGGATTACCTAGTATTTAACTCTCTAGAATTCTGGACAGGTAGCAACCCACTAACGGGTGCACCGCATATCTTTGATACTAAGGTAGATACTTACATTGATATTAACCATCAGTTAGATCCGTCTCTAACGGAAGCACCTGTAGGCCCAATCACTAATATAAATATGATAGAAAAAGGTCAGATGCAGCAGATTGATGAAAACACTATCCAAATGGACATCACTTACCAATCTGGTGAGCGACCGACACTAATCGGTGTTCGTGACGGCGAGATGGTAACGTACTTCATCGATGGCGAAGTGGTTGCACAAACTTCAATTGATGAGCTAGAGAGCTACGCAGCTTCACGCGCTTAATGTCTTAGCTGATCGTAAAGCTTAGATACAAAAACAGGTACTCATTGAGTACCTGTTTTATTTTGTGTCGATGAATAGTATTTACCGCGAATCCCTATCTATCGAAAACATAATGGTTCGAATTATGCTTTTTCTGGGATTGCTTCTAGCAGCGCAACCATTTGGTTCCAGAATAGCTCAACCGTATCAATCTTCACTTTCTCATCTGGAGAGTGAGGGAACTTGATAGTTGGACCGAAAGAAACCATGTCCATGTTCGGGTAAGGTTTTTTGAATAGACCACACTCAAGACCAGCATGGATAACCATGATGTTTGGCTTGTGACCGTAGATACCTTCGTACATGTCGCGGAAGATGTGCATGATTTCTGAATCTGCGTCTGGCTTCCAACCTGGGTAAGCGCCAGAGAATTCGATGCTCGCACCAGCAAGCTCTGCTACAGAGTGAAGCATGCTTTCAACTTGGCTACGGCCAGAGTCGATCAGAGAGCGAATTAGGCAAAGTACAGTGATTGAGTTCTCTTCTGTCGTGATAACACCCACGTTTAGAGATGTCTCAACAACACCTTCAATCTCATCACTCATACGAATCACGCCGTTTGGCGCCGCGTTAAGTGCTGCGATGAAACGAGCTTGGTCAGCAGCTGCAAGTGCGCCCATTTCAACTGAAGCTTCTTCGTTAAAAGTCACGATGCTGTCTTCTACTTTTCCTAGCTCTGTAGAAAGTAGCTCTGTGTAGTAGTTGTATAGCGAAGCCAGTTTCTCTTGGTTTGCCGCTGGAACAGCAACGGTAACGAAACCTTCACGAGGAATTGCGTTACGTAGGCTGCCACCTTTGAATTCTACGATGCGTAGGTCTAGCTCTTTCGCGTGACCCGCTAGGAAGCGAGCAAGCAGTTTGTTCGCGTTTGCACGACCTGTGTGAATATCACAACCTGAGTGGCCGCCTTTAAGACCTTTAAGCGTTAGCTTACGAGTCACGAAATCTGCTGGGATTGCAGTACGAGCAACGTCAAATGTCATCGCGCCGTCGATGCCGCCAGCACAACCCATGTACACTTCGCCTTCTTGCTCTGAATCGGTGTTAAGAAGGATGTCACCTTCTAACCAACCCGCTTCAAGACCGAACGCACCTGTCATACCTGCTTCTTCGTCTACTGTTAGGAGAACTTCGATAGGGCCGTGCTTGATTTCACTTGATGCAAGAACCGCTAAGCATGATGACATACCCATGCCGTTATCTGCGCCAAGTGTTGTGCCTTTTGCAGTAACCCACTCACCGTCGATGTACGGTTGGATTGGGTCTTTAGTGAAGTCGTGAACCGTATCTTCGTTCTTTTGTGGAACCATATCGATGTGAGCTTGCAGCACAACACCTTTTTTGTTTTCCATACCTGGCGTAGCAGGCTTTTTGATGAATACGTTACCCGTTGGATCACGGCGTACATCTAGGCCTTGCTCTGTCGCCCAAGCAATAATGTATTGAGCAAGCTCTTCTTCATGCTTTGAAGGGTGTGGGATTGAGCAAATCTTATCGAAGAACTGCCAAAGAGGGGCAGGGGATAATTTACTGATCTCAGAATGGAATTCAGACACGGATGACTCCTTTTTTATTTGATAACCATATATTTAGAGTTTCTATGGGTATAAACATAGAAAAAAACCTAAAATATGGGTCTGTTTTGATGCCGACAGCATACCACTAGACCGTTTTCACGAGTAGCGCTTATAAACCTTAAATCCTTCAAATTTTGAACGCCACCCTGTTCATTTGCTCTTAATTAAGCGCCTTGATGCTTACAAAAGGAACAAGCAGACGTTTACTTAGGTATTCTCTGTAATTTAGTTACATCTTTGGGTTTATGAAATAACCTCTGGCGACTAAAAGTGTGACCTGGAGCAAAAAATACTTGTAATATTTTTTCTTTGGGGTATATTTACAACCAACTTCTGAAGTGAAGAGTAAATGCTCAAAGGATGAGTCCGTTTATCGCCTCCAAGGAACCGAGAAATCAAATTCGTTTTTTATTGATTTATTAAGGTGATAGTTATGAAAGGTTTACCATCTGCAATGTTCTGGCTTAACAACTCTGTTTACACTAGCAACTTTGCATACCCTACAAGCTTCGGCTACTAATACCGGAAGCATGTAACTCGAACAGTTTTGTTCACCCCTATATATTGGAATTCTCTTACAACCCTCTTGGTTGACAGATTCTACCGCCACTCATTTTTGAGTGGCGTTTTTTTTGCCTGCTACTTTATCCCCAGCTGTGATTCGTCATCTATCTACGACTATGGTCGGTTGTTTTTTAAACAGATCAATATAAATTTGAGCCATATTACAGATTCTGTTGAAAATCGGACAACTCTTGTAGGTTTGAATTGGCAAATTTAGCGCCAGTTTCTTAATGAAAATAACTGATGGTTGAAAAAGCAATCAAATAAATGCGACCGTTAAATTGTTTTTAGTCTATTGTTTTTAATGTGTATTTTTATTTTTTGATGTGATTTTTAATCGCTTGGTTTCATACGTCATTCTGACAAATATTATTTAGAGCCTTAATTCTATCTGGAATTTGTTATTTGATAACTTTATAATCCGAAGACAATCGATTACGCAACCGTTTACTTTTACCCTTATAGGATTCGATAATGTTCGAAAAGCTATTCAAACTCAGTGAAAACGGCACCAATGTGCGCACTGAAATCATCGCAGGTCTAACAACCTTCCTAACAATGGCTTACATCATTTTTGTAAACCCAATGATCCTAGCTGATGCTGGTATGGACCACGGCGCTGTATTTGTAGCAACCTGTTTAGCGGCTGCTATTGGCTGTTTCATCATGGGCTTTGTTGCTAACTACCCAATTGCTCAAGCTCCAGGTATGGGCCTGAATGCCTTCTTTACCTACGCGGTTGTGATGGGCATGGGTTACACGTGGCAAGTTGCTCTAGCGGCAGTGTTTGTTTCGGGTGTGATCTTCATTTTCTTGAGCATCTTTAAGATTCGTGAATGGATTATCAACTCGATTCCTATGTCTTTGCGTGTAGGTATCTCTGCGGGTATCGGTCTTTTCCTAGCATTTATCGCGCTTAGCAATGCGGGCATCGTGGTTTCTAACCCTGCAACTAAAGTATCACTTGGTGACATTACTGCTATTGCTCCTATCCTTGGTGCTCTTGGTTTCTTCCTTACTATTGCTCTTGTACACCGTGGTGTGAAAGGCGCAGTAATGATTGCCATTCTAACTATTACAGCTCTTGGCATTATCATTGGTGACGTTCAGTACGGCGGCATCATGTCTACACCACCAAGCCTTGCTCCGACTTTTATGCAGCTTGATTTCTCTGCAGTATTTGAAATCGGTATGATCTCTGTTGTCTTTGCTTTCCTATTCGTCGACTTATTCGATACAGCGGGCACCCTAGTTGGCGTTGCGACAAAAGCAAATCTAATCAAAGAAGATGGCAAACTACCCCGTCTGAACAAAGCACTGCTTGCTGACTCAACAGCAACGTCTATCGGTGCACTTCTAGGTACATCTAACACAACTTCGTATGTAGAGAGTGTTTCAGGGGTTGCTGAAGGTGGTCGTACGGGTCTAACGGCTGTTGTCGTGGGTGTACTTTTCCTTCTTGCTCTTTTCTTCTCGCCACTTGCAGGTATGATTCCGGCGTATGCAACATCAGGCGCACTTTTCTATGTAGCAATTCTGATGATGTCAGGCCTAGTTGGCATTGATTGGCGTGATCTTACGGAAGCAGCACCAGTCGTGGTAACATGTCTACTTATGCCGCTTACGTACTCTATTGCTGAGGGTATCTCACTAGGTTTCATCGCTTACGCTGCAATTAAGCTGCTAAGTGGTAAAGGTCGCGACGTTTCACCTGCTGTGTGGATCATGTCGGTAGTCTTTATTCTTAAATATATTTTCGCTTAATCGTCTAGATTTCTGCTTAAACGCTGAAGAGGCTATATTCGTCATAGCCTCTAATAACATGACAAATTATTAGGTTTTATACTATGAGCAACAAATTCGTTATCACTTGGGACAACATGCAGACTTACTGCCGTCAACTAGCAGAAAAGCAAATGCCTGCAGAGCAGTGGAAAGGTATCTGGGCTGTAAGCCGTGGTGGTTTGGTTCCTGGTGCAATCTTGGCTCGTGAACTGGGTATTCGTCACGTAGATACGATTTGTATTTCTAGCTACGACCACGATCACCAACGTGATATGACTGTCGTTAAAGCACCTGAAGGTGACGGCGAGGGTTTCCTAATCGTTGAAGATCTTGTTGATAGTGGTGACACTGCACGTAAGCTTCGCGAGATGTACCCTAAAGCAAAACTGATCGCTGTATGTGCTAAGCCTTCAGGCGCTCACCTACTAGACGAGTACATTGTTGATATCGCTCAAGACACATGGATTGAGCAACCTTGGGATACTAGCCTAAGCTACGTTGAGCCAGTAAATCGCAAGTCAAAATAAGTGTAAACTTAGTTTTTTGAGAAATGACCCTTTATAGGGTCATTTTTTTTTATATTATTAGTGGAAATCATTTCTTATTAAGTACCCTAATGTCTGAACCAGAAGAAACGAGCTCGAACCTTTCGGAAACCTTGTTTGTAAAACACAAGCAGGCCAAAGAGACCTCAATGCTGACACAATACATGCCAAGCTCTGAAGCGTTATTGGATGAGAAGCGTGAACAGCAAAACTTATCATGGTACCGAAACTTAAGACGTCTTCAGTGGGTATGGCAAGGCGTGAATCCTATTGAGCAAGAAGCTGTACTGGCTCGAATCGCGTCTTCAAACAACTCTCGTACTACCGATGAGTGGCTAGACACAGTGATGGGATACCGCAGTGGTAACTGGGCTTATGAATGGACCAAGTTGGGCATGTTGCATCAGAACCGCTCCAATGAAAAAAGCGGTGAAGAGGTGGCTGAAGAGCTGTTCTCAGCCTCTTTATGTTTCAGTATTGCAGGTTATCCGCACCTAAAGAATGATAACTTGGCGGCCCAGGCCCAAGTGTTAGCAAACGCAGCCTACTCTGAAGCGATTAAGCACACTAAGCTGATTGTTAAGCAGATTGAGGTGCCTTACCAGAACAAGAAAATCAAAGCTAACCTACACTTAGCGAAAACCGACAAACCTCAACCTGTTGTGATCGTGAGTGCAGGTTTAGATAGCCTGCAAACGGACATGTGGCGTTTGTTTAGGGATTATCTGGCACCGAAGAACATTGCTATGCTTACTGTTGATATGCCATCGGTAGGGCACAGCTCTCATTGGCCATTAACCGAAGATTCTTCGTGCCTGCATCAGGCAGTATTGAATGAGCTGCCAAATATCCCATGGGTTGACCACTATAAAGTGGGCTTGTTTGGTTTCCGCTTTGGCGGCAATGCGATGGTTAGGCTGTCGTTTATCGAGCAACATAAGATCAAAGCGTGTATCTCTCTTGGTGCGCCAATTCATGACATCTTTGTGCATGCCGATAAGTTGAAGAAAATGCCAAAGATGCATCTAGATGTGCTGGCTTCTCGCTTAGGTAAAGGTGCCGTCGATATCAATAGTCTTTCCGGTCAGTTGATGGCATGGTCTTTGAAGGTGCAAGGCCTGTTGTCGAACAGCAAAACCAATGTTCCTATCTTAGCGTTAGCCTTAGAAGGCGATCCTGTGTCACCGCCAATGGATAACCAACTGGTTGCTATTTACAGTGATTACGGCAAGGCAAAGAAAATTAAATCGAAATCAATTACGCAAGGTTATGAGCAATCCCTCGAATTAGCGATAAAGTGGCTTGAGGATGAATTATTTAGATGACATTTCTCCTAAATTAGTTAAGCATTAAAAGTGTACAGATTAAGTACCTGATACTCAGAGAAAATTTATAAATCCAACTGCGTGGTTTTAACGTATTGCAGTCTGAGTAACGTCATTCTTAACATTGAAAATGGAGATTCAATATGTCAGAAGTGACACAAGAACCAACACATTATCGCTTGTTAAACGTATTAAAGGCCATTGGGCCATATTTGAGGGAGCCGCAATCAGAAGAAGGTCACTATATTTTTGATTGCTTATCAGTATGTGTGAACGATAAAAAATCACCAGAAGAGCGTGAGTTCTGGGGCTGGTGGATGGAGTTGGACAAGTCGGAAGAGGGGTATTCGGCGAAGTACAACATTGGTAAATACAACATTGAAGGCAAGTGGGATTCATTACCTTTGCCTAAAAAGGCGGTTGCTGAGGTCACTAAAACTCAAGAAGCCTTCCACCAAAAACTGGTTGATGAACTTCAAAGTAAGTTTGAAATCAGCATCCAATTAGACGAAGAGTCTGTCGAATTTGTCTGATTTTAAAGGTTACCATTCCGTATAAAGTAAAAAGGTGCGATTTCGCACCTTTTCTGCTTGTGAATTCCCCTGTTGATTGCTAAAACATCACCTCTTATTTGTTTTATCCATAAAAGACTTCATGACAACAAATCATCAAAGCGGGACAACAGCGCAGCGTAAAACTGTCGTTGTTAAACTGGGTACCAGTGTCTTAACTGGTGGAACATTGGCATTAGACCGTGCTCATATGGTTGAGCTGGTTCGTCAATGTGCTGAATTAAAAAAACAAGGCCACTCTGTGGTAATGGTTTCGTCTGGCGCAATTGCAGCAGGACGAGAGCACCTTGGTTACCCCGCACTTCCTAACTCAATGGCGAGCAAACAGTTGCTTGCTGCAGTTGGGCAAAGCCAGTTGATTCAAGTTTGGGAGTCTTTATTCGCTATCTATGGTCTTAAAATCGGCCAGATGCTACTGACTCGTGCTGATCTCGATGACCGTGAGCGTTTTCTGAATGCTCGTGACACGATCAACGCACTCGTTGAACACGATATTATTCCTGTCGTGAATGAAAACGATGCAGTAGCGACCAACGAAATCAAAGTAGGCGACAACGATAACTTGTCGGCACTGGTTGGTATTTTATGTGGCGCTGATAAGCTTTTGCTACTGACAGACCAAAAAGGTCTATTTACTGCAGACCCTCGCAAAGATCCAAATGCGGAGCTCATCAAAGAAGTAAAAACCATTGATGACACGCTGCGTAAGATTGCAGGCGGTAGTGGCACGACTTTAGGTACCGGTGGTATGGCGACAAAACTGCAGGCGGCGGACATTGCTCGTCGTGCTGGTATTGAAGTTATCATTGCAGCAGGCAGTGCTGAAAATGTGGTTTTTGACTCTTTGAGTGACAATCCTCAAGGCACACGTTTCTTGCCGTTAGCCGAGTCGCTTGAAAACCGTAAGCGTTGGATTTTAGCTGGCCCAGCTTCTGCTGGTGACATCGTGGTTGACGATGGTGCGGTGAATGCCGTTAACACCAAAGGCAGTAGCTTGTTGGCAAAAGGGGTGGTTCGAGTTAAAGGCGAGTTCTCTCGTGGTGACGTCACCCAAGTCACAGACAGCAAAGGCAAAGTAGTCGCGCGTGGTATCGCTAGCTACTCAAGCCAAGACCTTGCAAAAATAGCAGGCAAGCACAGTAAAGATATTGGCGACACCCTTGGTTACGATTACGGGGCAGAAGTCATTCACCGTGACGATCTTGTCGTTATCCAAGAATAGTTCGAGATGACAATGCGATGAACTGCGCACCTGGTTTTTGCACTAGATGCAGGTAGTAAGCATCGCCTTTTTCATCCAAAAGCAGACAGAATTTAGGGAGAGTTAAACGTGGATTTAACTAACATGGGTATCGCAGCAAAAGAAGCTGCTTTTCACCTAGCGACCGCATCAACGGCGCAAAAGAACAAGGCATTGGCGATCATCGCCGATGAGTTAGAAGCAAATGCAGCCGCTATCTTAGAAGCGAACGCGAAAGACATCGAACTGGGCCGCGAAGCGGGGTTACCGGACGCACTTCTTGACCGCCTACTTTTGAATGAAGAACGCTTAACTGGCATCGCTAACGACGTTCGTAACGTTATTAGCCTGAACGACCCTGTGGGCAGCGAAATCGACAGCAAAGTACTGGAAAACGGTATGTCACTGTCTCGTCGTCGTGTACCGCTTGGTGTTGTTGGTGTTATCTATGAAGCACGCCCGAACGTAACGATTGATATTGCGGCGCTGTGTCTGAAAACGGGGAACGCAAGCATCTTGCGTGGTGGTAAAGAGACCTTTTTCTCGAACATGGAGCTGGTAAAAGTTATCCAGTCTGCACTAGAGAAAGCGGAGCTTCCTGCTGCTTCTGTTCAATACATTGAAAAGCCAGATCGTGAGTTGGTTTCTCAGTTGCTTAAGCTAGATGACTATGTAGATATGATCATCCCTCGTGGTGGCGCTGGTCTACATAAGATGTGTAAAGAGAACAGCACTATTCCGGTTATCATTGGTGGTTTCGGTATCAGCCATATTTTCGTTGATGAGAGCGCGGATCTTGAGAAGTCTGTTAATGTGGTTGAAAACTCGAAAGTACAACGCCCATCAGCATGTAACTCACTAGATACTTTGCTTGTTCATGAAGCGGTAGCTGAGGAGTTCCTTGGCAAGCTTAAAACACGTCTTGCGGAGAAAGTGACATTAGTAGCTGACTCAAGCGCGAAGGCACTTATTGCTGATTTTACTGACGTGCGTGATGCAGGTGAAGATGACTTTGACACCGAATGGCTAAGCTACACACTTGGTGTCAAAGTGGTTGCAGATGTTGCAGAAGCGATTGACCATATGCGCGTGCATAACGCGAGCCATTCAGATGCGATCATGACTAATAGTTTAGAAAGCTCTGAGCGTTTCATTAACTCGGTAGGTTCAGCAGCTGTGTACGTGAATGCATCAACTCGCTTTACTGATGGCGCACAGTTTGGTTTAGGCGCAGAAGTGGCAGTCTCTACTCAGAAACTGCACGCTCGTGGTCCTATGGGCTTAGAAGAGCTGACCAGCTACAAATGGGTGGGTAAAGCGAATTATCTTGTTCGCGGTTAATATTTCTC
Organism: Pseudomonadota bacterium; assembly: GCA_036126475.1. Classification (GTDB taxonomy): domain Bacteria; phylum Pseudomonadota; class Gammaproteobacteria; order Enterobacterales; family Vibrionaceae; genus Vibrio. Next base: position 22,418 of record JAYYSE010000135.1, read on the forward strand.
GTTAACTTTACTCTGCAGCTCATTTTAAAAATTGCTTTCGCGTAGCAATAATCAATGAATCAGCACACAAAAGGGCCTTACTTGGCCCTTTTTCTTTCCTAACGTTTGGCAATTCCGTTACACTGATATTCAATTATTTGGAGGTGATATGCATTGTCCTTTTTGTTCAGAGAACGACACTAAAGTAATCGATTCAAGACTGGTTGCTGATGGCCATCAGGTTCGTCGTCGCCGTCAATGCCTTGCATGTAGCGAGCGTTTCACTACGTTCGAATCGGCAGAACTCGTGATGCCGAAAGTCATTAAGTCGAATGGAAACCGCGAACCGTTTAACGAAGATAAAATGGTTGGTGGTGTGCAACGAGCTCTGGAAAAACGCCCTGTGAGTGCTGATGCGATCGAACTTGCTATCAGTAATATTAAGTCACAACTCCGTGCAACAGGTGAGCGTGAAGTTCCAAGCGAAATGATTGGTAATCTAGTCATGAGCCAATTAAAAGAGTTAGACAAAGTCGCGTACATCCGTTTTGCTTCTGTTTACCGCAGCTTTGAAGACATTCGAGAGTTTGGCGAAGAAATCGCTAAATTAGAGGATTAATCCCTCAGTCATGTCTAACTTTTCTCCCCTAGATTTTCAAATGATGTCGCGTGCTATCCATTTAGCGAAACGCGGCATTTACACCACTGCGCCAAACCCAAATGTCGGTTGTGTTATTGTACAAACCGATGGACAAATTGTTGGTGAAGGCTTTCACGCCAAAGCGGGTGAACCTCACGCTGAAGTGCATGCCATGCGAATGGCGGGTGATAAGGCAAAAGGTGCGACGGCTTATGTCACACTAGAACCTTGTTCTCATTATGGTCGTACACCACCGTGTGCCGAGGGCTTGATTAAAGCTCAAGTGGCTAAAGTCATTTGCGCGATGCAGGATCCAAACCCGAAAGTCGCTGGACGTGGTATCAAAATGCTGCGTGATGCAGGCATTGAGGTTGAAATCGGTTTACTTGAGCAAGATGCTTTGGACTTGAACCCAGCATTTATTAAGCGTATGCAAACAGGAATGCCTTTTGTTCAGCTTAAGATGGCAGCCAGTCTCGATGGGCAAACGGCACTAGCAAATGGTCAGAGCCAGTGGATCACATCGCCAGCAGCACGTCGTGATGTTCAAAATTATCGAGCAAAGGCGGGCGCAGTATTATCAACCAGCCAAACGGTGATTGATGATAACGCTTCACTTAATGTTCGCTGGGCTGAATTACCAAGTAGCGCACAGGCTCATTACGCTGAAGCTGACGTACGTCAGCCTGTTCGCGTGATTCTTGATCGTCAAAATCAACTGCGCCCTGAGCTCAAGTTATACCAATTGCCAACAGCCGTATTAAGAGTCGCAGAGGCGTCTGCTGACATTGAAGTCGGTACTACTGATACAGGTCAGCTAGATTTACATGATCTGATGCGCCAATTACCTGCTAATCATATCGACCATATTTGGGTCGAAGCGGGTGCAACACTGGCAAAAAGCTTGGTTGAAGCACAGTTGGTGGATGAGCTAATCCTTTATTTAGCTCCTAAAATTATGGGCAGTGACGGAAGAGGTTTGATGGGCGCGTTAGGGCTCACCTCGATGTCTGATGTTATTGATTTAGAAATTAAAGATGTTCGACAAGTTGGTGTGGATATTCGCATCGTAGCGAAACCCGTATTACTAAACCGACAGTAACGAAACGATAGTGGAAATAAATCCGCACCTAGATACATGTTGTTGACAACAAAAAGAGTTTTAAAATGTTTACAGGAATTGTAGAAGCCGTAGGCACATTGAGTGCAATTACTCCCCGCGGAGAAGACATTACCGTAACGGTTAACGTAGGTAAGCTTGATATGGCCGACGTTCAGTTAGGCGATAGTATTGCTACCAATGGTGTGTGTTTGACGGTCGTCGAATTTAACGACCACAGCTACAGTGCAGACTTGTCACTTGAGACCCTGAAAAAAACGGGTTTTGTTGATTACCAAGCGGGTGACAAAGTGAACCTAGAGAAAGCGATGCTACCGACGACACGTTTCGGTGGTCATATCGTATCGGGTCACGTAGATGGTGTGGGCGAAATTGTTGAGCGTAACCAAGTAGGCCGTGCGATTGAGTTCTGGGTCGAAATGCCCGCTGAAATCTCAAAGTACGTTGCTCAAAAAGGCTCGATAACTGTCGATGGCATTAGTCTTACTGTAAACGATTTACGTAAGAATGCATTTAAGCTGACGATTGTCCCTCATACCTCTTCAGAAACCACCATCGATCAATTCCATGTTGGTCGTAAAGTGAATCTAGAAGTCGACGTGTTAGCGCGCTACATGGAGCGCCTACTGCAAGGTCAGCAACAAGATTCTGAACCTGAATCTCGATTGACGATGGAATTCTTACAACAGAATGGTTTTGCCTAATCGTTCAGACAAAGTGCGCTGAGCGTCACTTTGTAGAGAGAAGCAATATCATCAGGTTTAAATAGTGTCGGTTCTAGGAAGCAGAACCATTTCAAAGGATATAGAACAATGCCAATTAGTACTCCTCAAGAAATTGTTGAAGACATTCGCCTAGGAAAAATGGTTATCCTGATGGATGATGAAGATCGCGAAAATGAAGGTGATCTGATCATGGCAGCAGAACATGTGACGCCAGAAGCGATTAATTTCATGGCAATGTACGGCCGTGGCTTAATCTGCTTAACCTTGACTAAAGAGCGTTCAAGCCGCATGGGGTTAGCGCCTATGGTTCAAGACAACAACGCACAGTACACCACTAACTTTACCGTTTCGATTGAAGCGGCAGAGGGGGTAACCACGGGTATTTCTGCCTCTGATCGCGCAGTGACGGTTCAAGCAGCCGTTGCGAAAGATGCAAAAGCGGCTGACCTTGTTCAACCTGGTCACATCTTCCCGCTAACAGCACAAGAGGGCGGTGTTCTAACTCGCGCAGGTCACACTGAAGCGGGTTGTGATTTAGCACGTTTAGCGGGCTGTGAGCCTGCGTCGGTAATTGTTGAGATCCTAAATGATGACGGCACCATGGCGCGTCGCCCTGATCTTGAAGTGTTTGCTGAAAAGCACGACATCAAGCTAGGCACGATTGCGGACTTGATCGAATACCGTAACAACACAGAAACCACGATTGAGCGCGTTGCACAGTGTCACCTACCGACTGAGTTCGGTGACTTTGAGCTCGTGACTTACCGTGACACTATCGATAATCAAATCCACTACGCCATGCAAAAAGGTGACCTAACGGGTGAAGCGCCACTGGTTCGTGTTCACCTACATGATACCTTCACCGATTTGCTTCATTCTGATCGTGGTACTGAGCGTAGCTGGTCGCTAGATAAGGCGATGAAGCGCATTAGTGACGAAGGTGGTGTGCTGGTTATTCTGGGCAACGAAGAGTCGTCTGATTCTTTGATTCACAAAGTGAAGACATTCGAAGCTCAAGACAAGAACGAGCAACCAACCATGGCTAAGAAGCAAGGTACTTCTCGTCGCGTTGGTGTCGGTTCTCAAATTCTACAAGACCTAGGCGTTCATGATATGCGTCTATTGTCTTCAAGCACCAAGCGTTACCACGCTCTTGGTGGTTTTGGTCTTAACGTTGTTGAATACGTTTGTGAGTAACTACTTACATACTGGTTTGTAGCAACATAATTTATGATGATTTGAGTGGCTCTTTTGGTTCGAAATAGGAAGAAAAGAGCCAAGTCGCTGAGCCTGACTTTTGTCGTGTCAAACGTTGGCGCTTAGCGACTTATTGTTCCCAAATGGTTGGGAGCGAGCCTTGGTTATCATCTTTACATCTCCGGAGTCTGTTCTTCTAAATTAGCATTAGATATTGCTCACAGTTTTATGCTAGAATCCGGCGATTCTCACTTGATGAAAATAGTTAAAGGAAGGCTTATGAAAGTGATCGAGGGTGGCTTCCCAGCGCCAAATGCAAAAATTGCTATCGTTATTGCTCGTTTCAACAGTTTTATTAACGAAAGTTTACTTTCTGGTGCAATCGATACTTTAAAACGTCATGGACAAGTAAGCGAAGACAACATTACTGTTGTTCGTTGTCCTGGTGCAGTAGAACTTCCACTTGTAGCGCAGCGCGTTGCAAAAACGGGTAAGTTCGACGCGATTGTATCTCTTGGTACAGTAATTCGTGGCGGTACGCCTCATTTTGACTATGTTTGTAGTGAATGTAATAAAGGTTTGGCGCAAGTGTCTCTGGAATACTCTCTTCCAGTAGCATTCGGCGTACTAACTGTTGATACGATCGATCAAGCTATTGAACGCGCAGGAACCAAGGCTGGTAATAAAGGTGCAGAAGCTGCACTAAGCGCACTTGAGATGATCAACGTTCTTTCTGAAATCGATTCCTAATGGGGGCCAGTGTGAAACCAGCCGCACGTCGTAACGCACGTCAATTTGCTCTACAAGCAATTTATTCTTGGCAAATTACTAAAGAAAATATTGCTACCGTTGAAGAACAGTTCTTATCTGGTGGTAAGTATGATGAAGAAGAAAATCATGCTGCAGAACCTGCACTTGCTATGCCAGAAACAGACGTTGCATACTTTCGCGACTTACTAACTGGTGTTGCTCTTAGCCACATGGAACTTGATAGCAAGCTTCGTCCATTCGTATCTCGTCCGATGCAAGATCTAGACTTAATGGAACTTGCTCTTCTACGTTTAGCTATGTACGAGATGACTCGTCGCGAAGATGTACCATACAAAGTGGTTATCAACGAAGCTATCGAGCTAGCGAAAGTATTCGCAGCAGAAGACAGCCATAAGTTTGTGAATGGTGTGCTTGATAAAGCAGCGCCACACGTACGTAAGAAGTAATCACTACGTATATTGAATCTAAAGGTCAGCTTTCATGCTGGCCTTTTTTGTAAAGAAATTTCAAAGATAGGGCATGTGATGTCTGGTGAATTCAACCTAATCGATAAATATTTCGTCAACCGACAGCCTCAACGTAAAGACGTACACCTCGCCGCCGGTGATGACTGTGCTTTGGTGAAAGCCCCAGGTAATGTTGAGATCGCGATCAGCACCGATACCTTAGTCGCGGGCACTCACTTTCTAGCAGAAGCAAACCCGGCTTGGGTCGCGCACAAAGCATTAGCCTCAAACATCAGCGATCTGGCTGCTATGGGCGCAACGCCGGCGTGGGTCTCTTTTGCCTTAACCATGCCAGAAGTGAATGAAGCTTGGTTAGCGCCGTTCTGTGACTCTTTTTTCAAACTGGCCGATTACTTTGGTATTCAGTTAATTGGTGGTGATACCACGAAAGGGCCACTAAGCCTGACATTGACAGTACAAGGCTTTGTACCAGAAGGGAAAGCCCTGCGTAGAGACGGCGCTAAGGTTGGAGATTGGATTTATGTGACAGGCAACCTAGGTGACAGCAAAGCCGGTTTAGAGGTTCTATTGGACCCAACAGTAAACCAAGCTAAGCCGTATGCTAATGAACTTGAAGAGAGGCACTATATCAGCTCTCCACGAGTGTTAGCTGGTCAAGCGCTTGTCAATCTTGCTTCATCGGCTATTGATATCTCAGATGGTGTCATCTCGGATTTGAAACATATCCTTAAGCGCTCTGAGGTTGGTGCAAGCATCGACGTGAGTACCTTACCTATCTCCCCAGAACTACGTCAGTTTGCCCCTGATATCGCTACGGCGCAGCAGTATGCGCTGACCAGTGGTGAGGAGTATGAGCTTTGCTTTACCGTGCCAGAAGAGAATAAAGGTTCATTGGAAAGTGCTTTGTCACACACTGGAACAAAAGTCACCTGTATTGGTCAAATAAGACCTGTAGAATACTTTGAACTACACAATAATGGTGAACCGTTGAGTTGGAGCTTAACTGGTTACGATCACTTTAAGGTTAATTGATGACAAACCCACTATCTGCAATCTCTTTTAAGAACCCTTGGCACATACTAGCAACGGGTTTTGGCAGTGGCTTATCGCCTATTATTCCTGGAACCATGGGGACACTTGCATCGATTCCTCTTTATCTATTATTGGTTCAGTTACCTTTCCTAGCTTATGTAGCGGTGGTCGTGGTAAGTTGCATTATTGGTATCAAAATCTGCCAAGTGACGTCTGATGATATGGGTGTTCACGATCATGGTTCTATCGTATGGGATGAGTTTGCGGGCTTTTGGATCACCATGAGCCTAGTACCAATGTTGAGCATTCCTGCCGATGATTGGAAATGGCTACTGACTGGCTTTGTTCTATTCCGCTTCTTTGACATGGTAAAACCGTGGCCGATTGGCTGGTTAGATGCCCGAGTTCATGGCGGTTTAGGCATCATGATTGATGATATTGTGGCTGGTATTATGGCGGCGATTTCGCTGTATGCAGTGGCTCATTTCGCAGGTTGGTTAGTTTAAGTAAAGATAAAACAAGGAATTACAATGTCTAAGAAGGTTTACTGTATTGCTCAATTTCAGCCGAAAGAAGGCAAACTGAACGAGCTGTTTGAGGTCTTAAAAGCACTAGAGCCAAACACTCTGCGTGAAGATGGTTGTATTCAATACACAGTAACTCGCCACATCCAGAGTCCATTTGCGGAAGGTCAGAGCTTCCCGATTGCTTTCAATGAAATCTGGGCGGATAACGAAGCGTTTGAAGCGCACTGCCAACGTCGTGAAATTCAACAGTTCTTCCAAGAGCAGTGCGTTGATGAAACAGGTTTAGTTGAGAACTTTAATGTTGCTATCTACTCTGATGAGCCAGAGAACTACGATACACCTGTTCTTAAACCGTGTTGCTAATTTGTTGTAACAACTGACTTAAACAGTGGCTAGCTAATGAGTTAGCGCATACTAAAAAGGTTGACCATAGGGCCAACCTTTTTTGTTTTTTTGCGTTTGCAGTTCGCAAGTAAAAGCTATCTAGCAAGGTAGTCAGAGATAGACTTCTCAATACCTTGCGTGTCTAAGCCTAGCTCTTCATGCAGTTCGCCTTGAGTGCCTTGAGCAATGAACTTGTCTGGTAGGCCAAGGTTCAGCACAGGCATTAGCTGTTTCTCTTGCATCAAGAACTCAATAACACCTGCACCTGCACCACCGGCAATCGCATTTTCTTCGATAGTCACCAGTACATCGTGTTCAGCGGCAAGTTGTTTGATTAGAGTTTCATCTAACGGCTTAACAAAGCGCATGTCTGCAACGGTGGCATCCATTGCATCAGCAGCTTGAAGTGCATTTTCTAGGAAAGTACCAAAGCTTAGGATAGCAACCTTAGTGCCATCTTTTACTTTTGAGCTTTCACGAACGGTGCGGCCTTTACCAATCTCAAGTGCAGTGAACTCACTTTGGATTTCTGTGCCCATGCCATTCCCACGAGGGTAACGAACTGCACTCGGTCCACGGTGTTGGTGGCCAGTGTACAGCATTTGGCGACATTCGTTTTCGTCACTTGGTGCCATGATCACCATGTTTGGAATGCAGCGCATGAAGCTTAAGTCGAACGCACCTTGGTGTGTCTGACCATCTGCACCCACGAGACCTGCGCGGTCAATCGCGAACATAACCGGTAGATCCATGATAGCCACATCGTGGATCAGTTGATCGTAGCCACGTTGTAGGAATGTCGAGTAGATAGCTACAATCGGCTTATCACCCGCAATCGCCATACCGGTTGCTAGCGTCACGGCGTGTTGCTCAGCAATCGCTACATCAAAGTATTGATCTGGGTATTCCTTCGAGAAACGCACCATGCCAGAACCTTCACGCATAGCTGGCGTGATCGCCATTAGCTTAGGATCTTGCGCAGCCATATCACACAGGAAGTCACCAAAAACCTTGGAGAAAGTTGGCTTAGAGCTTGTGCTCTTGGGTAAGCTTGAGTGTGCAGGATCGAACTTAGGTACACCGTGGTAACCAATTGGATCTTTCTCCGCTGGCTCGTAGCCTTTACCTTTTTTCGTCATGATATGCAGGAACTGAGGACCTTTTAGGTCTCTCATGTTCTTAAGCGTTTTAATCAGCTCATTTACATCGTGACCGTCTACTGGACCAATGTAATTGAAGCCTAGCTCTTCAAACATGGTGCCAGGAACAACCATGCCTTTTAGGTGTTCTTCTGTACGACGAACTAGCTCTTTAATCGGCGGAACGCCAGATAGCACTTTCTTGCCGCCCTCACGAATAGACGTGTAAAGACTGCCAGAAAGAACTTGAGCTAGGTGGTTGTTGAGCGCACCTACGTTTTCAGAAATCGACATCTCGTTATCGTTTAGGATAACCAGCATGTCATTGTGAACATCGCCTGCGTGGTTCATGGCTTCAAATGCCATACCAGCAGTGATCGCACCGTCACCAATCACACTCACAACTTTGCGGTTTTTGCCTTCTTTCTTGGCACTGATCGCCATGCCGAGTGCGGCACTGATCGATGTTGAAGAGTGACCAACAGAAAGGGTGTCGTACTTGCTCTCTTCACGCCATGGGAATGGGTGTAGTCCGTCTTTTTGGCGGATAGTTGACAAGCGGTCACGACGACCGGTAAGAATTTTGTGCGGGTATGCTTGGTGACCAACATCCCAAACCAATTGGTCAAAAGGCGTGTTGTACACATAGTGCAGAGCCACAGTGAGCTCTACCGTACCTAAGCCTGACGCTAAGTGACCACTTGATTGGCTCACTGAGTTAAGAAGATAGGTGCGTAATTCATCACAAAGCTGTGTTAGCGTCTCTTTTGGGAGAAGACGCAAATCCTCTGGCTTATCAGCCAAAGCAAGAGTTGGGTACTTTGATATATCAAGAGTCATAGGTAATACGCGCTTATTGTCTTAGTTCTTGCGCTCGATGACGTATCGGGCGAACTCTTCGAGTAACTGGGTATTGTATGGGATCGCGGCCAAAGCTTGAAGCGCTTCCTGCAGCAGAGATTGCGCTTTTTCTTGAGCGCCCTCTAAACCTAGCAAAGAAGGATAGGTACTCTTGTTCAAATTTTGGTCAGAACCCTGTGGTTTACCCAAAGTTTCGGTGTCGCCAATGATATCCAAGATATCGTCTTGGACTTGGAAGGCTAATCCGATGGCATCTGCGTACTTATCTAATTGAGGCAGCACCTCGAACGCTTTTTCACCTGCAGCTAGCGCACCTAAACGGATTGCACTCTTCATAAGAGAACCGGTTTTATTGCGGTGAACTTCTTCCAGCTCTTCAAGCGTCACTGCGCGGTTTTCAGCTTCGATATCAAGTGCCTGGCCGATACACATACCTTGAGCTCCAGAGGCTTCAGCTAGGCGTTGAATCATTCGAACGCGGTTGCTTTCACCATCAGCACTTAATGTGCCTTCTGCAAGTATAGTAAATGCGAGAGTTTGTAGTGCATCGCCCGTTAAAATAGCCGTCGCCTCATCGAATTTGATGTGACAAGTCTGGTGGCCACGACGCAGTTCGTCGTCGTCCATTGCTGGAAGGTCATCATGAATCAGAGAGTAGGCATGAATACATTCGACTGCAGAAGCTGGAGTATCGAGTTCTTCCGCGGTGCAACCGAGCATTTCCCCTGTAATATAGACAAGAAATGGACGCGCGCGTTTGCCGCCTAAAAGTAACCCATAACGCATTGCGTTGATCAGGTTCTGATTTTGGTGTGGCAGGCGGTCAAGCCAAAGGTTCAGTTGCTCGTTATTACGTGCTTGATAAGACAATAAAGTCTCGATCATAGGGGATCTCATACAATTCGTTATTCTGGTTGTGGGTTAAAGTCACTCAGTTCTGCATTTTCGTCATTTTGCAGTAGGATGCTAACACGTTGTTCTGCATCGTTTAGTTTACTTTGACCTGCACGAGCGAGGGAGATGCCTCGTTCGAATTTTTTCAGCGCATCATCTAAAGCTAGATCACCGTTTTCTAGTTGATCAACCAAGCCATCGAGCTCTTCGATTGCCGCTTCAAAGCTCATATTTTCAGGTTTCTTAGTAGCCATAATAAATCTGCGTTTGGAAAGATGAACGAACGTTACCCTAGGGCGTTCAGATGGTCAAATGTAACCAATAAATTTTGCTAGAAAGTTCGTTTTTAAGAGGCTTGAAGCCACTTTCCTTTAATAACTCTACCTTTCTCGAGTTTATGACTGTTCGAGAACGGGGAAGCGGGTAATAGTTGTGATATAAAAAGCAAAAGTGTGATACTTAGGCCAAGAATTTACTAAAAGATATTATAGTCTTGCCGATAAAAGGATTATCGTCGACATAGAGCTACAAAAAAGCATGAGGAGTGCTCAGTGGATTTAGCAACCCTAATAGGTTTGATTGGTGGATTTGCCTTTGTAATCATGGCAATGATCCTAGGTGGAAGCCTCGGGATGTTCTATGACACGACATCCATTTTGATCGTGATTGGTGGTTCAACGTTTGTTGTTCTAATGAAATTCACCATGGGACAGTTCTTTGGTGCGGCTAAAATTGCCGGCAAAGCATTTATGTTTAAAGCCGATGAGCCTGAAGATCTTATCGCTAAGCTTGTTGAAATGGCGGACGCAGCACGTAAAGGTGGTTTCTTAGCTCTGGAAGAGATGGAAATCAGCAACAGCTTTATGCAAAAGGGCATCGACCTGTTGGTTGATGGCCATGATGGTGATGTCGTGCGAGCAGCACTACAAAAAGACATTGCGCTAACAACAGAACGTCACGAGCAGGGCGCGAAGGTGTTCTCTGCATTTGGCGATGTTTCACCTGCGATGGGGATGATCGGTACCTTGGTTGGTCTGGTTGCTATGCTTTCGAACATGGATGATCCTAAAGCGATCGGCCCTGCGATGGCGGTTGCACTCTTAACTACGCTGTATGGCGCAATTCTATCGAACATGGTGTTTTTCCCAATCGCAGACAAACTAGCGCTGCGTCGTGATCAAGAGACACTGAACCGCCGCCTGGTTATGGACGGTGTGTTGGCTATTCAAGATGGTCAAAACCCAAGAGTTATTGATGGTTACCTGAAGAGCTACCTGAATGAAGGTAAGCGTACAATTGATGGTGAACCTGCGTAAGAGGAGTTGAAGATGGATGAAGAGAATCCATGTAAATGTCCTCCTCCGGGGTTACCTCAATGGATGGGAACATTTGCTGACTTGATGTCACTGCTGATGTGTTTCTTCGTACTTCTACTCTCATTCTCTGAGATGGATGTACTGAAGTTTAAGCAGATCGCTGGCTCGATGAAATTCGCATTTGGTGTACAGAACCGTTTAGAAGTAAAAGATATCCCGAAGGGGACCAGCATCATTGCACAAGAGTTTCGCCCTGGTCGTCCAGAACCAACACCGATTGATGTGATCATGCAACAAACGATAGATATCACTCAGCAGACGTTGGAATTTCACGAAGGTGAATCCGAGCGCGCTGGCGGTACCATGCGTGACCAAGGCAAGATGACCGGAGGCAAATCGCCAGAGGTATCGACTCACGATAACCAAAACTCTGAGTCAGACCAACAGCAAGCCGAAGCTCAATCGCAAGAGATGGAAACCTTGATGGAAAGCATCAAGAAGGCGTTGGAACGGGAAATCGATCAAGGCGCGATTGAGGTAGAAAACCTTGGTCAGCAGATTGTGATTAGAATTCGTGAGAAGGGTGCATTCCCATCGGGCTCTGCTTTCTTACAGCCTAAGTTCCGACCTTTGGTGAGACAGGTGGCTGAATTAGTCAAAGATGTTCCGGGCATTGTTCGAATCTCTGGGCATACTGATAACCAACGTCTTGATTCTGAACTGTATCGTTCGAATTGGGATCTGTCCTCTCAGCGAGCTGTATCTGTTGCTCAAGAGATGGAAAAGGTGCGCGGATTCTCTCATCAACGTTTGAGAGTACGTGGTATAGCGGATACTGAGCCTTTAGAGCCGAACGATACTGAATGGCAGCGTAGCCGGAACCGTCGCGTCGAGATCAGTATCATGCAAGGTGAGCCACTTTACAGCGATGAAGTCCCAGTGATTTCTGAATAGTACCGAGCTACGAGTTAAGCTGACTTATTAAACCAACCAGAAAGCCCAACCTTATGATGAGGTTGGGTTTTTTATTTACGTGGTGAGTGTTAGTTTATCTACCCATCTATCTATAAGAATGCCGATCGTGAGTAAGCATGCTATTTTTAATAGGGTGTGTATTTATTACTGGTGCCAAAGCAAGCACTCTTTTCCTTGTTTCACTTTCTCATGTATAATTCGCGCCCTTAGATTTAGATATGATCTACTCTTGCTTCCAGTGCTGCGTAAATTCTCCAATTTACTTGGCCAAGAGCCTTTTAAAATTTTGAACATTAATGTTGTGAACGTACTATGAAATTTATTGTTAAGCCCCATCCGGAAATTTTTGTAAAAAGTGAATCGGTGCGTAAGCGCTTCACAAGGATTCTAGAGTGCAACATTCGTAACGTTATTCAGCGTCGCTGTGAAGGTGTTGCGGTATTTAATCGTCGTGACCATATCGAAGTGACGTCTGAGAGTGATAAGTACTACACAGAAGTGTTAGAGGCTCTGACTCACACTCCAGGTATTCACCACTCTTTAGAAGTACAACAGTCAGACTTCAAAGACTTGCACGATATTTACGAGCAAGTTCTAGAGCGCAGCCGTGCTGACATTGAAGGTAAAACGTTCTCTGTTCGTGCTAAGCGTCGTGGTAAGCATGAGTTTACGTCTATCGAGCTTGAGCGCTACGTAGGTGGCGGTCTGAATCAAGCGGTTGAGTCGGCAAGTGTTAAGCTGAAAGATCCAGAAGTGACGGTTAAAGTTGAAGTGGCTAATGACAAACTTAACCAAGTGCTAGCGCGTCACAAAGGCCTTGGTGGTTTCCCTCTAGGTACTCAAGAAGACTTACTGAGTTTGATCTCTGGTGGTTTTGACTCTGGCGTATCAAGCTACCTACACATCAAACGTGGTTCTAAAGTTCACTACTGTTTCTTCAACCTTGGCGGTCCTGCGCACGAGATTGGCGTCAAGCAGGTGGCTCACTACCTATGGAACAAGTACGGTTCTTCGGCAAAAGTGAAGTTCATCTCTGTTGATTTCGAACCGGTTGTTGCTGAAATCCTTGAGAACGTAGAAGACGGCCAAATGGGAGTTGTGCTTAAGCGTATGTTCATGCGTGCTGGTGGTATGGTGGCAGACAAGCTCAAGATCGAAGCATTGGTTACTGGTGAAGCACTAGGTCAAGTATCCAGCCAAACTCTAACTAACCTGCGTCATATCGATAACGTAACAGACACGCTGATCCTTCGTCCGCTTATCAACTGGGACAAAGAAGACATCATCGCTCTTGCGCGCGAGATCGGCACCGAAGACTTCGCGAAAGTAATGCCTGAATACTGTGGTGTTATCTCTAAGAAGCCAACAGTGAAAGCGAAGAAAGGTAAACTTGCAGCAGAAGAAGCTAAGTTTAACTTTGAAGTGCTAGAGCAAGTGATCGAGAACGCTCGTGTTATGGATATCCGTGATATTGAGAAAGAGAGCCAAGAGCAAGCTCCAGAAGTGGAACAGGTTCAAGCTGTTGCTGAGCACGCTATCGTTCTTGATATCCGTAGCCCAGATGAAGAAGACGAAAGCCCATTAGAAATCGATGGCGTTGATGTAAAACACCTACCTTTCTACAAGCTAGCGACGCAGTTTGGTGACCTAGACCAAGGTAAAGAGTACCTATTGTACTGTGACCGTGGTGTTATGAGCCGTCTGCAAGCGCTATACCTGCAAGAGCAGGGCTTCAAGAACGTTAAAGTGTACCGCCCATAGTCTGCTAGCTTAGAGCACGACTTAGGTTGTAACTGTCTCGTCCTAAAATACGTTGACAGTTTGTTACTAAGCCAACAGCGCCAGCTGTTGGCTTTTTTCATGCACCTCATTTGGAGTTTTCATCATGAGACTGAGGTGCGGCCTCATATTGTTATAGATATTGATAGACTCT
>JAYYSE010000136.1:0-30410 GCA_036126475.1 Pseudomonadota bacterium
ACTAGTTCTGCTTACCTTAAGGAACTTAGCAATTTGGGTTCGAGATTGACCATCTTTAAAATGAGCCAATGCGAGTAATCGCATCTTCATTTGAATAGATTTTTGTTGACTAGCAAGCTTTTTGAAATCAATGTTATCGAGACTATCCATAGCGTCTTTTTTCAAGAAGAAGTAACAATCTTAATTAGATCATATTTTTACTTAGATTGGTATTACTACTCATAGTTTCGGTATTTTCCGAACCAGATCTAATTCTTTCGGAAAAGGTATGATACTGAATCTTTTCACCTGACATTATAGTTCGATTAGATAATCCTAGGAGTTTAGCCGTTGTATTGGGCTTTCTCATGCTGATGGGATATGAGACAACCTAAGGTAGGAACGTTGGTAGAGAACGGGTACAAAAAAGGCCGCTTATATAAGCGGCCTCTGTTTATTATATGGTTGTTAATCTAACTCTTTTTCAGCTTGTTTGGCTTTTTCTATCATTGGTGTGATCGTTGAGCCTTGAACGAGAATCGAGAATACTACTACGGCATAGGTCATAACAAGGATTATCTCTTTAACATCTATCGCCTTGTCTTCAATTACCCAGATACCTGAAGGGATTGATAGAGCCATTGCTAGCGCTAAGCCACCACGTAAGCCACCCCAAGTTAAAATCTTAATCGACCACGGGTTATAAGTTCTAAAGCGTTGAAATCCAATGTATGACAAAAAAACACTTAGGTAGCGTGCACCCAATACTAGAGGAACGGCGAATGCCATTAAGATCCAGTCTTCTTGGTGGAATTTGAATAGCAGCATCGACATACCAATCAATAAGAATAATACGCCATTTAAAAACTCATCTACTAGCTCCCAGAAGTGGTCTAGGTGATCTTCACTCTCTTTTGAGAAGCCGATAAAGCGAGTCCAATTACCAATCATGATACCTGATACCACCATAGCTAATGGTCCTGATACATGAAGTACTTCTGCAAAAGCATAACCTGCGGTTGGCACACCTATTGTTAACAGTAGTTCCATTGAGTGGTCATTAGTGTTGCTGATTAAATAGTGGAATATAAGCCCCAAAGCAAAGCCATAAACTATGCCGCCAATGGCCTCTTGGACAAACAGCATGGTTACACTGCCTACTGTCGGTGCTTCTGTTCCGAACGCAATGGTGAACAGAGTGACGAAGATTACTAAACCAAAACCATCGTTAAATAGAGACTCACCTTCAATCTGAGTAGAGATTCGTTTTGGCGCGTCGAGTTTCTTTACAATGGCTAAAACGGCGATTGGGTCGGTAGGGGAGATAAGAGAACCGAACAGTAAACAGTAAATAAGGCCGAATTGGATGCCAATGAATTGACAAAATCCATAAAGAACAAAACCAATAAAGAAAGTCGAGAAAAGAGTAGCACCGAGAGCAAGTACTGTGATCTCCCACTTTTGGTCTTTTAGGTTTGGTAGCTTTATCCCTAAACCGCCAGCAAAGAGTAAGAAGCCCAAGATCCCTTTGAGTAGGAAGTCTTCAAAATTGATACTGGCAACCGTTTCGGAGGCGATTTCGGCCAATTGAAACCAGTTGTTTTGGCCCGCAATGATTATTAGAAGAGAGAGCATCATTGAGCCAGCTGTGATGGCGATGGTTGTTTGCATTTTACCAATTTTGCTATTAACGAAGGCAATGAGCATGGCTGCAGCAGACAAGAAGCATAAAGTGTAATAGACCGACATTGGGGTACCAACATGTAACAAAGTATGAAGATGAATTTTCGTTGTCTCATGCTCAAATAGCAAACACTTTTTGTCAGGACTTGGTAATCAATTCCCCAATTTAGACGTCTAGACTCCTTTTTAATGTGTGATAGGATGGAAGCAAAATTAAAGGAATGAGGTTGTACCGTGGGAAGTAATGTAAGGCAAAAGATTGACGCTCTGTTGAAGCAACGAATTTTACTGATTGATGGTGGTATGGGCACCATGATTCAGGACTATAAATTGGAAGAGCAAGACTATCGTGGTGAACGCTTTGCGGATTGGCATAGTGATGTAAAGGGTAACAATGACCTTTTGGTACTGACACAACCTAAGCTTATCAAAGGTATTCATTCGCAATATCTGGAAGCTGGGGCTGATATCCTTGAAACCAATACTTTTAACGCTACAACTATTGCTATGGCCGACTACGATATGGAAAGCCTTAGTGAAGAAATTAACTTTGCAGCAGCCAAGCTAGCACGTGAAGCCGCCGACGAATGGACAGCAAAGACTCCTGAAAAACCTCGTTTTGTTGCAGGCGTATTAGGTCCAACAAACCGTACTTGCTCTATCTCTCCAGATGTTAATGATCCAGGCTATCGTAATGTGAGCTTTGATGAATTAGTCGTGGCTTACTCTGAATCGACTCGTGCACTGATTAAAGGTGGCTCAGACCTTATTCTTATCGAAACTATCTTCGATACACTCAATGCTAAAGCTTGTGCCTTTGCGGTTGAATCTGTCTTCGAAGAAGTGGGTGTCACTTTACCTGTCATGATCTCCGGTACCATTACAGATGCATCAGGTCGTACACTTTCAGGCCAGACAACGGAGGCTTTCTATAACGCACTTCGTCATGTTAAACCTATCTCGTTTGGATTGAACTGTGCATTAGGGCCTGATGAGTTGCGTGAGTATGTTGGTGAGATGTCCCGTATTTCAGAGAGCTATGTCTCCGCTCACCCTAACGCAGGTTTACCTAACGCGTTTGGCGAGTATGACCTTTCTCCTGAAGACATGGCTGAACACGTTAAAGAGTGGGCTGAAAGTGGCTTCTTGAACTTGATTGGTGGCTGTTGCGGTACTAAGCCAGAGCATATTCGCCAAATGGCAGAAGCGGTTGAAGGTATAACTCCTCGCCAATTGCCAGATCTACCTGTGTCATGTCGTTTATCCGGTTTAGAACCTCTGACCATTGCTAAAGAGTCTCTGTTTATAAACGTAGGCGAGCGTACTAACGTTACTGGTTCTGCACGCTTCAAACGTTTGATTAAAGAGGAGCTTTATGATGAAGCGCTGAGCGTTGCTCGTGAACAAGTCGAAAATGGCGCTCAGATCATCGATATCAACATGGATGAAGGGATGCTAGACGCTGAGGCGTGCATGGTTAAATTCCTTAATCTATGTGCCTCTGAGCCAGAGATTTCAAAAGTCCCAGTGATGGTCGATTCATCAAAGTGGGAGGTTATTGAAGCTGGCCTGAAGTGTATTCAGGGCAAAGGCATTGTTAATTCCATCTCTCTAAAAGAAGGCAAAGAAAAGTTCGTCGAACAAGCTAAATTGGTTCGCCGTTATGGTGCTGCCGTCATCGTAATGGCGTTCGATGAAGTCGGTCAGGCAGACACACGTGAACGTAAAGTCGAGATCTGTACCCATGCTTACAACATTCTTGTTGATGAGGTTGGCTTCCCACCTGAAGACATTATTTTTGACCCGAACATCTTCGCGGTTGCGACGGGTATTGAAGAGCACAACAACTATGCAGTTGATTTTATTGGTGCGATAGAGGATATCAAGCGTGACCTACCTCATGCGATGATCTCAGGTGGTGTATCGAACGTGTCATTCTCATTCCGAGGTAACAACTACGTTCGTGAGGCAATCCACGCTGTATTCCTATATCACTGTTTTAAAAATGGTATGGATATGGGCATCGTAAACGCTGGTCAGCTGGAAATTTACGATAACGTGCCAGAAGATCTGCGTGATGCTGTTGAGGATGTTGTACTAAACCGCCGTGATGATTCGACGGAGCGCTTGCTCGATATGGCAACCGAGTACCTAGAACGAGCTGTTGGTAAAGTTGAAGATAAATCAGCGCTAGAGTGGCGTACTTGGCCTGTAGAAAAGCGCTTAGAGCATTCTTTGGTCAAAGGTATTACTGACTTCATCGTTGAAGATACCGAAGAAGCGCGTGTTAATTCAGCTCGTCCAATTGAGGTGATTGAAGGCCCGTTAATGGATGGTATGAACGTGGTTGGCGACTTATTTGGTGCAGGTAAGATGTTCCTCCCTCAAGTTGTTAAATCAGCTCGTGTAATGAAGCAAGCAGTAGCCCATTTAGAGCCGTTCATCAACGCATCCAAACAAGTTGGCGCGAGTAACGGTAAGATCCTTCTCGCGACAGTTAAGGGCGACGTTCATGATATTGGTAAGAATATTGTTGGCGTTGTTCTTCAGTGCAATAACTATGACATCATCGACCTAGGTGTAATGGTTTCATGTGAAAAGATTCTCAAAGTCGCGAAAGAAGAAAATGTCGATATTATTGGCCTTTCGGGTCTGATTACTCCATCTCTTGATGAAATGGTACATGTTGCCAAAGAAATGGAACGACAAGGCTTTAAGCTGCCATTATTGATTGGTGGCGCTACGACATCTAAGGCGCATACTGCGGTTAAAATTGAGCAGAATTACTCAGAACCTGTGGTCTACGTTAATAACGCTTCTCGTGCAGTTGGCGTCTGTACCTCACTACTTTCTGAAGAGCTAAAACCTGCCTTCGTTGAGAAGTTGGACTTAGACTATGAGCGCGTTCGTGATCAGCATAACCGTAAGAAGCCTCGTACTAAGCCTGTGACTCTAGAGCAAGCTCGCGCAAATAAAGTGGCGATTGATTGGGATGCATATACTCCGCCAGTACCAGCCAAACCGGGTGTGCATGTATTCAATGATTTTGATGTGGCAACACTGCGTCACTACATCGACTGGACACCATTTTTCATGACATGGTCATTAGTCGGTAAGTACCCAGCTATTCTTGACCATGAAGAAGTGGGCGAAGAGGCAAAACGTTTATTCAAAGATGCGAACGAGTTACTTGATCGTGTAGAGAAAGAGAAGCTACTCGAAGCCCGGGGCATGTGTGCGATGTTCCCTGCCAACAGTGTTGGTGATGACATTGAGGTGTATACCGACGAGTCTCGTACCGAAGTTCTAAAAGTTCTGCATAACCTTCGCCAACAGACTGAGAAGCCTAATGGTTTTAACTACTGTTTGTCAGACTACATTGCTCCAAAAGAAAGTGGTAAAGCGGACTGGATTGGTGGTTTTGCCGTGACAGGTGGTATTGGTGAGCGAGAGCTAGCGGATGAATATAAGGCTAATGGTGACGACTACAATGCCATCATGATTCAGGCTGTGGCTGACCGACTAGCAGAAGCGTTTGCTGAGTACCTGCACCAAGAGGTAAGAAAGGACATTTGGGGTTACGCCCCAGATGAAAATTTATCTAACGATGATTTGATTAGAGAGAAATACCAAGGTATTCGTCCTGCTCCTGGATATCCAGCTTGCCCAGAGCACACAGAGAAGGGCAGTTTGTGGGAGTTAATGGATGTTGAGAAAACCATCGATATGTCACTGACGTCTAGTTACGCGATGTGGCCAGGTGCTTCAGTGTCTGGGATGTACTTTTCTCACCCGGATTCTCGATACTTTGCGATTGCTCAGATTCAACAGGACCAAGTAGACAGCTATGCTGACCGTAAGGGGTGGGATATGTTGGAAGCTGAAAAGTGGCTAGGGCCAAATATTAACTAGTGATTAAATTAGCGAGTTATTCGTAAAACTAGAAAGAGAAAGGGTTGCTTAATCGCAACCCTTTTTGTACCTATATTTTGAGTGCTTAACTCTTATTAATTCACAATCGCCTTATTCGAATAGCTCTTGATGCAGCTTTTGAATCGCCTGTTTAGATACGGATTTATTGAGTAGGAAACATAAGTTATGAGGGCTTGCGCCGTAACAAATCATACGCAGGTTGAAATCTTCCAGAGTACTGAATACTTGCTTAGCATAGCCTTTGCTGTCGCTCATGTTATTACCAATCAATGCCACTAAACAAAGATCGTGTTCAACATCGACTGAGCAAAGCTCTTCTAGTTCAAGGCGTGCTGCTTCTGGTAACTCAGGTGCACCACCTGATGTATCCGTTTGATCTAGGGTGAGTGACACACTGATCTCCGAGGTAGTGATCAGATCGACGGAGATCTTATGTTTAGCAAGGATCTCGAATACTTTTGCAAGAAAGCCGTAAGCATGAAACATATTTGCACTGCGCAATGTAACCATGGTCTGGTTGCAGCGAAGAGTAAGGGCTCTGAATAGTGGAGAGCTTTCCACCTGCTGACGAATCCAAGTTCCACCTAATTCTGGTGCTTTTGAAGAGCCGACAAATACCGGAATTTGGTGACGTAATGCAGGTACGAGCGTGGATGGGTGAAGGATCTTCGCACCAAAGTTTGCCATCTCAGAGGCTTCACTGAAGCTGATTTCTGGGATTGGAGATGCTTGAGGTGCTATGCGAGGGTCTGTGGTGTAGATACCTGGAACGTCTGTCCAAATTTCTAAGCCAATCGCTTGTACGGACTCTGCAATAAGCGCTGCTGAGTAATCACTACCACCACGGCCTAAGGTTGTTGTATTGCCATCATTGTCCGCACCAATAAAACCCTGTGTGACTACAACTTGTTGTTGACACAGTGGAATCAGTTTCTCTTTTGCTAATACTGAAATATCTTCAAGCTGAGGTTCCGCTTTTCCGAAGTCATCATTGGTACGCATGACTTCTCTGATATCGAAACGAACTGCTGGGGCACCACGTTCGCGAAGGATCTGAGTAAGAAGGTGTGTTGACATTAGCTCACCGCACGCAACTAAGTGATCGGTTAGTTTAGTGCTTGTCTGAAGTGATGCGGCCGCAGCAGCGCTCGCAATGTCATCAAGAATGGAGTGAACTTCTTTTTCGATGCTGATTGGGTCAGTAAGTTGATCAAGAATGGCATTGTGGATGTCCGTCAACTGGGTCATCACTGCTTGACGGCGAGTTTTGTCTTGAACACCGTTTGCCAGTTCGACAAGTAAATTGGTTACACCTGAACACGCAGAACTTACGACTAACTTGGTATTTGAGTTGTTTTCAATAATGGCAGCACAACGGCTCATTGCTTCAAAGTTGGCAACACTTGTACCACCAAACTTAGCGACATTAAAAGAACCAGCTACATTAGATGCACTCACGATATATCTCCCACGACTTCCTAAACTAAAATTACGGTTGGGTAATCCAACGTCCAATGTTTTTCGAAGAGAGTTTTAGAGCAAAAAGAGAGGAATTATGTGAATAGTAACCTCAGAAGCTCTTCACCATATAGAAATGGTGACAGTTGCCGGGATTCAGCCCGCTCAACCGATAATAAAGGTCCTGCATCCTTTTATTATCTCGGCACTGCTCCCCATAAATGCTTTGTATTGGAAATGCGGTTCCACAAAACACCTGCCTGGGCAGTGCTCCTCTTCTGCTAGATAGCCATTTCATTGAACGTGTTTGCGCTCACAATGTCAATTGGTAACTTGAGATAATTTAAAAATAATTTTAACAATTATGTGACAGTGGTTTGACCTCAAGACCTAAGGCTAATTGCCGACATGTTCGATTTGCTTTAGGGTGGCATATCAACACCATTAACGTAAGGGATTTACATGTCTAACTTAAAAAATACTTCTACTATCGATAGCTTTTATCCACCACATCGAACGTTAATGGGGCCAGGGCCTTCTGATATCTCACCTCAAGTGCTTCAAGCATTGAGTCGACCAACTATTGGTCACCTCGATCCACTTTTTATTGCAATGATGGATGAGGTTAAACAGCTTCTTAAGTATGCTTTTCAGACAGAGAATGAGTTTACGATTGCTGTATCAGCACCAGGCAGTGCTGGTATGGAAACTTGTTTTGTTAACTTGATTGAGCCCGGTGAAAAGGTCATCGTCTGTCGCAATGGCGTGTTTGGTGAACGTATGCGAGAAAACGTGGTGCGCTGCGGTGGCGAAGCAATTCTTGTTGATGACGAATGGGGTAAGCCTGTATCTGTCGAAAAGGTACAGCAAGCATTATCAGAAAACCCAGATGCTGTCGCGGTTGCGTTTGTGCATGCTGAGACCTCTACTGGTGCGCTATCGGATGCTCAAGCTATCTCTGCGGTTGCCCGACAGTTCGATGCATTGACGATTGTTGATGCTGTGACCTCACTGGGTGGTGTACCACTGTTAGTGGACGAATGGCAGCTCGATGCGGTTTATTCTGGCAGTCAGAAGTGCTTGTCTTGTGTTCCTGGTTTATCACCAGTGACTTTCTCTCAGCGTGCCGTTGATAAAATGAAAGCGCGTCAGTCACCGGTACAAAGCTGGTTCTTGGATCAGAGCCTAGTATTAGGTTACTGGAGCGGAGAAGGTAAGCGTAGTTATCACCATACTGCACCAGTCAATAGTCTTTACGCGCTGCATGAGTCTCTCGTGCTATTGAAAAATGAAGGCTTAGATAATGCTTGGTCTCGCCATCACGCTATGCATCAAGAGTTGAAAGAGGGCGTGGAAGCATTAGGACTGAAATTTGTTGTTGAGGAGGAGAGCCGTTTACCACAACTTAATGCTCTTTACTTCCCTGAAGGAATCGATGAAGCGAAAGTCAGATCGCAGCTTTTAGAAGAGTATAACCTTGAGATTGGTGCTGGCCTTGGTTCTTTGGCTGGGAAGGCATGGCGTATTGGCTTGATGGGCTACGGTGCTCGCAAAGAGAATGTCGCACTGTGTCTTAAGGCGCTGCAAGACGCACTTAAATAGTCAAATCAGATTAGTTTTAAAGAAAAGCGCACGAGGATCGTGCGCTTTTTTGTATTTACTCTGAAGGTGAGATGCGAAAGTCATATCTCGCTAGTGCCTAATTACTCTGCCGATGAGACGTTGTTTTCTGCTTGAGATACTTTCTTGTACTGAACCTGTGAAAAGTCTCTGTTTGGAAATAAAAACTTTGCTTCACTCCGAATTTGTTCCGCTTTACTCTCTTTTCCTAAACCTTGGTAAGCAAGGATCAGGTTACTGTAGAACGCTGGTCTTGGTTTACTCTTTATTATCTCTAGTGACCAATCAACGTAAGGCTGAATAAGGCTAGGATCGCCTTTATAAAGCCCAATGTTGAGGTAAGTGCTGTATATATCCCAATCGTAGCGATCTTTCCAAACCACAGGGTTGGTGACTTGTTTGAGAATATCTGGGTTTTTAGGTTTAGATAGCTCAAATTTGGTCAGTACATAGTTGGTATGCAGTGCACTCAACATGTAAACACTCACCAGAATGGGTAACACTAAGCTGATCACTCTAAATAATGTCTTACTGATGATGCTAAACGGCTGTTGATAGTGACGTGAAGAGCGCTGGTCGACCCAATAAATCAATATGATAAAGGTTATCCAGTGTATCGTTGAGTGATAGAACGGGTACTCTAGCTGAGAGTGTAAAAGTATCGGTATGAATAGCGCCAGTAAAGCTAAGCGTGTTCCTTTCGCTGAGCTCGAGATACGCGACAATACTAGTACTGCGGCAATCAATATTCCTATGATAGGTACAATACCGCCCTCAACTCCCCAGAATAGAAACTCATTGTGAGGATGATCCATTGCTGGAAGCCCCGGATGATAGTTTGAATTGAGTTGATGCTGACGAGCGGTATACAGGGTGTACTCTGATTCAAATTTTCCGTAGCCGTAACCAGTAAATGGCTTCTCCACCAACATGTCTAATGTTTGCGGTAAGGTGTAAGCACGAGGGCTCTCTAGGTTCGCTTTTTTACTCGCTATACTATCTGTAGTGCTAAGGCTGATTACTGAAAATGCAACTACGATACCGACAGCAACGGATGCACACCATCCGTAGAAACGTTTCTTGGTCGAGAACTTGTAGAGGTAAGGCAGAATACACACCAACCCAATGAGTGCCGCTAACCAACCTGTGCGTGATGCGATGATGAGTAGCAGTGGTACCGTTAACGTTGGTGTCAGGTAGAGTAAAAATGATTCGCTAATCTTATGGTTGTACTTGGCTGGCTGCCTCGCTAATAGGTAAGCAGAAAGGACAAACCCCGTCGCTAAAAAGCTAGCCATCACATTAGGCTGTTGGAAGATCCCATAAGGGCGATTAGCATCAGTGTTGTAGCCAAATAGGTTACCAGGCTCTAGCAAAAAATATTGTGCATAACCAAAAAGCGCTTGTATGACGACAGCGAGTACGATGAACCACAGCATTCGCTGTTTGTATTTGTTGCTGAATTTGAATTGTTGAAGAACCACGAATAAGGCAAAGCCAGCCCATAAGCCAAGTAATCGAGCTGAAGCCCCTTGCGGTGAAGCATTGCTGTATAGAATCGGTAATGTGAGTATCACGCAGCTTATCAGCAAACCTATAGTTAACTTGGAATACTTGAGTGCTCGATTGGTCGCTAGTTGATAAAAACCAATGGCTAAAGTGAAGCTTAGAGCCAGCCAAGTCGTCGGATTAAAGGATAGAGCAAGCCCCGAACCTCCTGGGTTAGGCATGAAAAAGTGCATGGCGAGTAAGAACACAACAGCTAGTGAAGCAATGAATGCTTTGTTGAGAGGTAGCTGAGTGACCTGATGCTCTAGCTGGGTTCCGCTAGTGTGTATTGTTGCCATAAATCCCTAACCTTATACAAACGGAGCTTGTTCCTTTTGAAACAAGCTCCGTTACTTTAACATTTTTCTGTCTGCCCGCAGGACGCTATTTTACACCTAGTTCAAATTTAACATAGGCTTAAGGAAGCGTGCGGTATGTGAACCTTCGACTAGTGCCACATCTTCTGGTGTACCCTCTGCAACAATTTCACCACCACCTTGACCACCTTCAGGGCCGAGATCGAGTATCCAGTCTGCGGTTTTAACGACATCCAAGTTGTGTTCAATTACCACAACGGTATTGCCGTGATCACGCAGTCGATGTAATACGGTCAATAACTGTTGGATATCGTGGAAGTGAAGGCCGGTTGTTGGTTCATCGAGAATGTATAAAGTCTTTCCTGTATCTCGCTTCGACAACTCACGCGCCAATTTAACACGTTGAGCTTCACCACCAGATAGGGTCGTGGCGGCTTGCCCTAGGCGGATGTAAGAAAGACCAACATCCATGAGAGTTTGTAGTTTACGTGCGATTACTGGAACCGGATTAAAGAACTCACGTGCGTCTTCTACGGTCATTTCCAGTACTTCATCAATGGTTTTACCCTTGTAGCGAACTTCTAGTGTTTCACGGTTGTAGCGCTTGCCCTTACACACATCACACGGCACATAAACGTCCGGTAGGAAGTGCATTTCTACCTTGATAACACCATCGCCCTGACAGGCTTCACAGCGTCCGCCACGCACGTTAAAGCTGAAGCGTCCCGGTTTGTAACCGCGTGAACGTGACTCTTGTGTTCCAGCGAACAACTCACGAATAGGAGTGAATATTCCTGTGTAGGTTGCAGGGTTTGATCTTGGCGTTCGACCGATAGGGCTTTGGTCAATATCGATGACCTTATCGAAATGCTCTAATCCTTTGATCTTCTTGTGAGGTGCAGGTACTGCTGTCGTTGCACCGTTGAGTTGGGTGTGAGCAATCTTAAAGAAGGTGTCATTAATCAGTGTCGACTTGCCTGATCCTGATACACCAGTAATACAACTGAATAGGCCAACCGGGATAGTCGCGGTGACATTTTTCAGGTTATTACCGTTAGCCCCAATGATCTCGACGACTTTCTTCTTGTCGATCGGCGTTCGTTGTTTTGGTACTTCAATCTCTTTTACGCCACTCAGGTACTGACCTGTCAACGAATTTGGATTGTCGATGATATCTTGCATGGTGCCTTCAGCGACGACGTGGCCGCCGTGCACACCAGCACCAGGGCCGATATCGATCACATGGTCTGCACAGCGAATCGCGTCTTCATCATGCTCAACGACAAGCACTGTATTGCCTAAGTCTCTTAGGTGAACCAAGGTTTGCAGCAGTCGTTCATTGTCACGTTGGTGGAGGCCAATCGATGGTTCATCCAATACATACATAACTCCCACTAAGCCTGCACCGATCTGACTTGCGAGACGAATTCGTTGCGCTTCACCACCAGATAGGGTTTCAGCACTGCGTGATAGGTTGAGGTAGTTCAAGCCGACATTAACCAAGAAGTGCAGGCGATCATTGATCTCTTTCATTACTTTATCGGCGATTTGTCCACGTTGACCGTCTAACTTCAACTCTTGGAAAAATTGCAATGCATCAGCAATGCTCAGTTCAACGATTTCAGGCAATGTAATATCGCCAATGAAGACATTACGAGCCTCTAACCTTAAACGAGTACCGTCACAGCTCGAGCATGATTTCGTTGAGATGTACTTAGCAAGGTCTTCACGGACTGCATTTGATTCCGTATCACGGTAACGGCGCTCCAGCGTGTTCAAAATACCTTCAAATGGGTGACGTTTGACTCGAATATCACCACGATCATTGATGTACTTGAATTCAACTTCAGTACGGCCTGAACCTTTGAGAATGATCTCTTGAGTCTTCTTGGGTAGAGAATTAAAGGGGGCAAACAGGTCGAAACCATAGTGTTCCGAGAGCGATGTTAGCATCTGGAAATAGTAGTAGTTCTTTTGATCCCAGCCCTTAATGGCTCCATCTGCAATACTAAGGTTCTCATCTAAGATCACTCGACTCGGATCAAAATACTGCTGAACTCCAAGGCCATCACACGTACCACATGCACCAGCTGGGTTGTTGAATGAGAATAGGCGAGGTTCAAGCTCTTGCATGCTGTAACCACACTTGGGACAAGCGAAGTTAGCAGAGAACACGATCTCTTCTTGAGCTATTTCGTCCATCCAACCGACAACGGCAATACCACCAGAGAGCTCTAATGTGGTCTCGAAAGATTCGGCTAAGCGCTGTTGTAGATCGGGGCGTACTTTAAATCGATCAACGACGACTTCAATAGTGTGCTTCTTATGTAGTTCTAATGCTGGTGGATCGGATAGGTCGCATGTCTCACCATCAATACGCGCGCGAATAAAGCCCTGAGCCGCTAAGTTTTCTAGTGTTTTTACGTGCTCACCTTTACGTTCTTTAACGATTGGTGCTAAGAGCATCATCTTGGAACCAACAGGTAGCTCAAGTACTTTGTCTACCATTTGGCTGATAGTTTGCGCAGCAAGCGGTGTATTGTGTTCTGGGCAGCGAGGTTCGCCGACTCGAGCATAAAGAAGTCTCAGATAGTCATACACTTCTGTAATAGTACCGACTGTTGAGCGAGGGTTATGAGATGTCGATTTTTGTTCTATTGAGATGGCGGGAGACAAGCCTTCGATGTGGTCGACATCAGGCTTTTCCATAAGGGATAGAAATTGACGAGCATAGGCAGACAGGGACTCAACATAACGGCGTTGTCCTTCTGCGTAGAGTGTATCAAACGCAAGTGATGACTTACCTGAACCAGAAAGACCTGTGATAACAATCAGCTTATCACGAGGGATGGTGAGGTTTACGTCTTTGAGGTTATGCGTACGAGCGCCTCTAATTTCTATTTTATCCATCTCAACAGACCATGTAATTTTTAGTGGCTAAAGTATTACATAGAGTGAGATTTGTGCAAAGTTTTACTGGATAAAAAAACAGTAATTAAAAAGGGCGACTCCTAGAGCCGCCCTTTACATCGTATGAAATGTTACTTACCAGTCAGTAGTTATGCTTCTTTCTGTGTTGCGTGTTTGCCTAACTCAACTTGCTGCTGGTCTTTCTTGTATAAGTTTTCAAAACAGTAGTTTGTTGCTTCGATATAGCCTTCTACGCTACCGCAGTCAAAACGCTGACCTTTAAATTTGTACGCCAATACACAACCTGCTTTTGCTTGTTTAAGCAGTGCATCGGTGATTTGGATCTCGCCACCTTTACCTGGTTCCGTTTGCTCGATCAGTTCGAAGATATCTGGAGTCAAGATGTAACGGCCAATGATCGCTAGGTTGCTTGGTGCAGTGCCTTGCTCAGGCTTTTCCACCATGTCATCAACACGGAACAAATCGTCTTTGATCATTTCACCAGAGATAACACCGTACTTATGCGTCTCTTCTTTAGGTACTTCTTGAACCGCAACGATAGAACAGCGGAACTGTTTGTATAGGGCAACCATTTGTGCCAACACGCCTTGTTGCTCATTTACACATAGGTCATCGGCAAGTACCACTGCGAATGGTTCGTCACCTACAAGTTCGCGACCAGTCAAGATAGCGTGACCTAAACCTTTCATTTCACGTTGACGAATATAGGTAAAGTTTGCAGCTTCAATTGTTTCACGAATATTAACCAGAAGGTCTTCTTTATTGGTGCCACTGATCTGGTGTTCAAGCTCGTAGTTCTTGTCGAAGTGATCCATGATCGAGTGCTTGCCACGACCCGTTACGATACACATTCCGTCCATACCAGCTTCGATGGCTTCCTCAACGCCGTACTCAATCAGTGGTTTGTTAACTACTGGCATCATTTCTTTCGGCATTGATTTGGTTGCTGGTAAGAAGCGTGTACCGTAGCCTGCTGCCGGGAAAAGGCACTTTTTGATCATCGTAAGACCCTTTATCTATAATAATTATTGATTCAACCTGAGTGGTTGATATTTCTGAGTGCAACTCTAGCACAAATTTTGTCGAAAATTCAGCAACAATCCGCCCTAGAGCTTCCCTCAAAATTATCGTCACTTTAAGAAGCCGATCAATTATGCAAGCAGGTTTTGGTTTGCCCATGCGATCGCTTGAACTCTATTTTTTACCGCCAGTTTGCGGAATATTTGATAGAGGTGGGACTTCACCGTGAACTCACTGATAAATAGGTCGTCAGCTATTTGCGTGTTCGATGAGCCGGATTGGAGGCAACGAATAACCTGAATCTCGCGAATGGTGAGATCAACATTAGTCGGCGTTGTGTTGGTATTGACCATATTACGATAGTAAAACAGCAGTTGATTGGTGACCTTTCTTGGCAGCCAGTTTTCGCCATTGATTATCTCTTGTAAACCATGAGCAATTTTGTCTTTTTTATCGGTTTTATAAAACAGCCCTTTTAACACACCATAAGTCAACAGCTCTGATGTTGGCAGTTGCTGGGGGACATTAAACAAAATGATCTCATTATTTTTCCACATCACGATCAAGTTAGGGCAGGTTGCTAATAGCTTTGGCACTTGCTTATAGTCGACAAGAAGAATGCGATTACTCTGCTTTCTGTCTACTAACATTAATTCGTCTGGCGTCATCTTGTGTAAGACAATAGACAGGTGTTTTTCTATCTCTTTTACATGTAAGTAAGTATCACTTGGGTCGATGCATATAAAGTGTAAAGTGCGAGCGTGTCGAGATTTTCTCATTGAAACTCCATGTCTAAATTGAATGAGATTTAACGTTGTCATGCAGGCTTTGGCATCTCTAGCATCATTGTTGTGACTTGCGTTGAATATCAACTCTTAAAGTAAATGAGTGGTTTATCAGTGGAGAAAAAAGCAACATCGATCTGAATATCATGATTTGTTACGTTTTTATTCTTTGTCGTGAAGTGAGAATAGGAATGCGATTTATCACAGCAGAAAAGCATGTTATTCTAGAAAGCTAAAAATTTTCTGAGACTATGAATTTAGACGGAGCAAATCATGGCTAGCCGTGGAGTTAACAAAGTTATATTAGTGGGTAACCTAGGTAATGACCCAGAAATTCGTTACATGCCAAATGGCGGCGCAGTAGCGAACATTACCATTGCAACGTCAGAGTCATGGCGTGATAAAGCAACTGGCGAACAGCGTGAAAAAACAGAATGGCACCGTGTTGCTCTGTTTGGCAAGCTAGCTGAAGTTGCTGGTGAGTACCTACGTAAAGGTTCTCAAGTTTACATTGAAGGTCAACTTCAAACTCGTAAATGGCAAGATCAAAGCGGTCAAGATCGCTACACAACGGAAGTTGTGGTTCAAGGCTTTAACGGCGTAATGCAAATGCTAGGCGGTCGTGCTCAAGGTGGCGCACCAGCTCAAGGCGGCATGGGTGGCCAACAACAGCAAGGTGGTTGGGGTCAACCTCAGCAACCACAACAGCAACAATATAGCGCTCCAGCTCAACCGCAAAAAGCGCCTCAACAACAAGCTCCTCAGCAGGCTCAACCTCAATATAATGAGCCACCGATGGATTTTGATGATGATATCCCATTTTAAGCCCTGTTTTTAATATATTATAAAGACAGTATTAATTTGGAAAAAGCCGCGATCATCGCGGCTTTTTGTTACCTAGAATTCTTAACGCTTTATTAACAACCTCAATTTATAGTATAAGTAGCAATACGGTATAATGTGAGTTGAAAAGGATTTCGTTATTCATGAGATATACCCCCACACTAAAATTGAGCACCCGATTGGTCGCATTTGTCACCGTGATAGTGATCAGTGCGATGTTTATTCTTTTTATCGGCGGCACCCTCTCATTTAAGCGTATCGGGCAAGAATATTTAGACCATTATTTGGAGGGTATTGTCGACGTCGTAGATAAGGAAATGGAAGATCCTGATGCCGCATATTCAATGCAACGTTGGATGCCTAAGATGTTGCAAGCAAGCAACATTGTTGAGATGAAGCTGACGAATAAGACCGGCATTGTCTATCGTTTCAAAGACACCTCCCCACAGATTGATCCCAGCCGCTTGTATCTAAAAAGTTATGTATTAGAGCGAAATACCGGTTACCAAATTGAATTAAAGGCCCTGCCTCCTTACATTGGATACAGCTACTCATTAGAGGCGATGTGGTCGATCACCTTAGCGGTCGCTTTGATCATTTTCTGTTTAGCTCGTGGCGTTCGATGGTTAAAAGAGCAGTTAATGGGCTCTGAAATGCTGGAAGAGCGTGGAAGGATGATCCTTGCTGGTCAGGTTGAAGCTCATGCAAAAGGTGATGAGCGAGAGTGGCCTTTTACCGCGAGTGAAGCTCTCGATGTTCTTATTGATGAGTTAAAAGACGCTCGGCAAGAGCGTAGTCGCTTTGATACCTTTATTCGTACCCATGCCTTTTTAGATAAACTCACAGGCACTGCTAACAGAGTATTATTTGATAACAAGCTCGAATCGACATTGCATGAAAGTGGCGCCCGTGGTGGTGTGTTATTGATACGTATCGATGAGTGGGAACAGGTACGTGATGATAATGATAAGCAAGTTACAGATAACTTTATTATTGAGGTTGGTGAAGTTTTATCGAATATCGTTCAGAGATACCCAGATGTAATTTTTTCTCGCTATTACGAAGCCGACTTTGCTGTATTCATTCCGCATCAAGGTGCTAAAGATATTGCAACGCTGGCAGCCCAGTGTTTAAGACAACTTGATAAGCTAACACCACCAGAGCCTTTAGAGTTAGATAATTGGTGCCATATCGGTGTGACCATGTACACCGAAGGTGAACGTCACAGCCAAATCATGAGTGAAACAGAAACGGCATTAAAAAGTGCGCAATTGGAGCGTATTAATAACTGGAGCCGCTTCCCGAAACAAAACAAAAATGATCTAGATAGAGGTAGCGTTCGCTGGAGGACGCTACTTGATACAGCGTTGCTTCCTGATAATTTAGTAATCTTTGCCCAGCGGTGTTATCTTATGTCAGAGCTGGGTCAAGTTAATGAATTACATCAAGAAATATTTACTAGAATTCAGGACCCAGAGAGAGGCTTATTGAAATCCTCTCGATTCATGCCTGCGGTAGAGCAAGTGGGTTATCAAGCTCAAATGGATCAATCGGTTTTGAAGGTGTTGTTGAAGTCATTAAAAGAATCAACTCAACCTATTTATTATTCAGTGAACCTCAATGTCACGCCATTTGCGAGTAAGCAACATTTTAAATGGTTTAGGAGTGAATTGCTGCAGCTCTCTGCACAGCATCGTTCACAACTCGCTTTTGAGTTCTCTGAGGGGGATCTCATTGCCCATCTTGATTATATGAGGCCAGTGGCGAAGATGCTGCGCGGACTAGGGTGCAAAATCATTGTTGGTCAAGCTGGGCGAACTATTGTCAGTTCTCATTACATCAAGGACTTGAAGGTTGATTATATAAAGCTTCATCGAAGTTTGATTAAGAGAATCGATCAACGGCATGAGAATCAGCTGTTTGTCCGTAGTTTAGTCGGGGCGTGTGGTGATGCCCCAACTCAAGTAATTGCGGTGGGAGTTGAGACAAAACAAGAAAAGAACACTTTGATAGAAATAGGTATAAACGGCTATCAGGGAAGATATTTCGATAAAGAACAACAAATTATCCCTTTGCCTAATAAAGACTCAAAGTCAGTGAAAACTGAATCGGTAGTAAAAATTGGTCGAAGGAATCGATGGCGTAAGAGTAGTGGCTAAATATGAATTTTAAAGCGGTTGTAGACAAATTAAAGCCAAGTAAAAGCAATGACAACACTCGAGTTGTTATGCTGGGTCACGATGCTGTCTATATTTCATCGACAGGGCAAGAATCTCAAGTAACCAGTATTCCTTTCGTTAATGGAGACTGGGAAAGTGCGCTGAATAAGTCGTTAAATAGTGAGGCGTTTACCAGCAATACTCTTCAACTTATTGTTAGCACCAACTATTACCAAACCTATCAGATTGATAAGCCGGATATTCCAGAAAGCGAATGGTCGGTTGCCCTACCATTTCTACTCAAAGACCTTGTTGCTGAGAGAGTTACGGAGATTACTGCGAGTGCGGTTGCTCTACCTACTTCTAATAAACTACAAGTGTATGTATTGCCGAGAAAGCTATTAGACAAGCTAGTTAATATTACGAGTTCGGTGCAAATTGAGCTAAAAGGTGTGACGCCAGAAGATGAAATCTGGGGTTATAGTGCGGGTGAGCTGTCGAATTTTATCCTTTTACAACGAAGTACTAATTCGCACTTTAAGTTGGGGGCGTTTGTTGAACATACCGTTTGTTTCCAAAGAACCATACGTAGCGTTTTGCCCCCTTTAACTGGAGTGGCGTCCAGTGCTCTTCAATTAGATGGTCTTGCCTTGGAGCTTCAACGCTCTATTGATTATCTGTCCTCTCAAATTAAAGGCACGCAGCTTCATCAATTAAAGCTCTGTTGTGATGAAGAGGATGAAGCGGAATTACAAAGTGCGTTAAATAATACACTCAGTTCAACGGTCTCTTTGCTCGTTGAAGGTGAGCGTGAAAACTCTGAAAGTTTATTGGTTCAACTTGCGACTAAAAAAGAGACGTTCAAGGTCAATCTTTACCCTGAGCATTTAAAGCCTAAAAAAGAGTATTTTACTTTAGCGAATGTCGCTGCGAGTTGGGGATTGGTTGGTGTATTGTTGCTTGGCAGTTACTTTGTCATCAACTATCAAGCTTCCAATTTAGATACTGAATTAACAGTTTTACAACAAGATTTTAACCAGTTCAACATTCAGGTTAACCAACTCAATAGTAAATTAACTCAACATAAACCCTCCTCTGGTAACGTGGCAGCAGTTGAGCGTCTCAAACGTGAGATTGAAACAAAAAAAGAGGCGTTAAAGGCGATTGGGCAATACGACGAATCTCAGAAAGTCGGGTATTCTGGCGTCATGAATTCCTTAGCTCAATTAGGCCGAAATGATATCTCTCTTTCGCACATCTATATGAACCATGACACGCTAGATATGAGTGGCTTAGCTCGTAATGCTAATGTCGTCCCTAACTGGATTGGCCAATTTAAAAATGAGCTTAATCTTGTTGGTCGTTCTTTTGAAAAACTGAAAATAGGTCGTAATGATCAAGATGTGGTGACTTTTGAGTTAAGTACTCGTAGGGAGAGCAAGTAATGCCGCAGTGGAATCAACTTAGCGATAAGTTTCTTGCGTTAAATCCAAGAGAAAAGTGGTTGCTTTTCGTGTGTGGTTTCGTTGGTCTCTCCATGTTGCTTTTTACCTTGCTGGTGGAGCCTGCATACCTCGAGTTGCAAGCTAAAAATGCCAAGATGACGAGCCTGATTCAGTCAAATCAGAGGCAGCAAGGTGAGTTACTGGTCCTGCAAGCCAAATTGAACAAAGATCCTGATAAAGAGCTCGATCTCGAACGCGAAAAGTTGTTGCGAGAGAGGGATGCCCTGTCTCTTGAGCTTGCTGAAATGGTCGATGGACTCATATCACCATCCCAAATGTCGCAATTGCTAGAAAGAGTACTGAATGCAGGTAAGGGTTTGAAGTTGGTGTCGCTAGAGTCACTTGAGCCAGAAGCGATTTCGAACAACAAAGAGACCAGTGAATATTCAGATTATTTTCTTCACCCGGTGAGAATGGAATTGACCGGTAGCTACTTTGACATTGCA
This sequence comes from Pseudomonadota bacterium, assembly GCA_036126475.1. Lineage (GTDB taxonomy): Bacteria > Pseudomonadota > Gammaproteobacteria > Enterobacterales > Vibrionaceae > Vibrio. Next base: position 20,228 of record JAYYSE010000136.1, read on the forward strand.
GCTTACCTTCAAGCGCTTGAGTCTCTTCCTGTGAATTACTACTGGCGTACATTTGAATATACAGTAGAAGAATACCCGACAGCTCGACTTGTATTCGAGGTTTATACACTAGGTACCAGACAGGAGTTTATCGGTGGTTAGAACTCTATTGTTGTCATTACTGCTTGCCAGCCCACTTGTGTCGGCAGAGCAAGATCCAACGACACCTCTGGGGTGGATGACGCCTCAACAAAAAACAGCACCGGCCAAGCAAGCGCCAACTCATTATCGTTTACCGTCTTTAGAAAGCATCGTGTGTAAAGCGGATACGCCTTGCTACGCCATTCTCAATGGTGAAATTGTTGCTCCGGGAGAGACGATAGAAGGGTATAGAGTTAAGAAAATAGATTCAGAATACGTCACTCTGCAGAGAAGCGCTAAGCAGTGGAAATTAGAGATGTTCTCTTTAGATATTAAGAATAATTAAGGTTTGAGTGAAGACATGCGTAAACTTGTAGTAGCAATCCTAGTATCATCTTTGGTCGGTTGTTCGATGGGGCATCGTGATCCTGTTGAGATAAAAGCGTCTTTAAACGAATCTATTAATGAAGCGAACAGCAAGGCGCTTCATGAACTGCCTTTGTCTGTACAAGATGACCTTATGCCTCAGCTTAATACCGATGCTATGTCTCCTGAAATGGAAACCGTAAAGCGTTTTCGTATTCAAGCAAAAGGTGTCGACGCGAGAACCTTCTTTGCTAGCTTAGTGAAAGGTACAGAATACAGCGCAGCGATTCACCCAAGCGTGTCTGGAAAGCTTACGTTGAACTTAACGGATGTGACGCTAGATGAAGTGCTGGCTGTGGCTCAGGATATGTATGGCTATGATATTGAAAAGCGCGGTAAAGTGATTCAAGTCTACCCTGCAGGCCTTCGCACAGTCACGATTCCAGTCGATTACTTACAAGTTAAGCGCGCGGGTCGCTCGTTGACGACGATAACGACGGGGACGATCTCTAACTCAAACAACGGTTCATCGAGCTCTTCAAACTCGGACTCAAATTCATCGAACGCGTCAAACAACTCAACTTCGAGCGGTGGCACTGAGATTGAAACCACCTCAGAAAGTGACTTTTGGCCACAACTGGAGGCGGCGGTTGCGCACCTCATCGGTTCTGGTGATGGCCAAAGTGTTGTTGTAACGCCTCAAGCGAGTGTGATTACGGTCCGTGCTTTCCCTGATGAAATTCGCGAGGTTCGTGAGTTCCTAGGTGTTTCTCAGCAACGCTTGCAGCGCCAAGTGATTCTTGAAGCCAAAATCATGGAAGTGACGTTGAGTGATGGTTACCAACAGGGGATCAACTGGACGAAAATGTTCTCGTCAAACGGAACCAATTACACGATTGGCATGGGGTCCATTATAAAGGATGCGACAGGCGCCATTATTCCGGACCCATTACCTGGGATGGACCCTATTGGCGATGCCCTGGGTGGTCAATCTAATCTCGTTGTCTCGGGCAGTAGCTTCGAGGCAGTATTGAGTTTTATGGATACTCAAGGCGACCTCAATGTGCTTTCTAGCCCAAGAGTGACGGCTGCAAATAACCAAAAAGCGGTGATCAAAGTCGGCAAAGATGAGTATTACGTCACCGACTTATCCAGTGCGGTGGGCAGTGGTGACAACGCAAACGTGGCTCCTGAAGTGGAGCTCACGCCATTCTTTTCGGGTATCTCTTTAGATGTCACGCCTCAGATTGACGATAATGGCAATGTATTCCTGCATGTTCACCCTGCGGTGATTGAGGTGGAAAAGCAAGTAACAGATATCAACTTTGGTTCAACAATGGGAGTTGTACAACTTCCATTAGCGAAAAGTTCTATTCGTGAGTCTGATTCAGTGATTCGTGCACAAGATGGTGATGTGGTGGTTATTGGTGGTTTGATGAAATCCAACAATGTTGATTCGACGTCTAAAGTGCCATTCTTAGGTGATATTCCAGCTTTGGGCCACTTATTCCGCAACACCAATCAATTGACGCAAAAGACCGAGCTTGTCATTTTGCTCAAACCGACCGTTGTGGGGGTGAATACTTGGCAAACTGAGCTGGAACGTTCTCGTGATCTGCTTCAACAATGGTTTCCTGATGAAGAGTAAATGTGCATTCCCTGAGCTTGTAGCGCTTTACCAAACTGGATGAACCTATGTATCAAGCGCATTTTGGTTTTGAACAACTGCCCTTTACGTTAACGCCCAATACCGATTTTTTTTATGGATTAGCCCCGCATTTTGAGGCGATTCAAACGGTCATCTCGGCGTTAGAGATGGGAGAGGGCGTCATCAAGGTGACTGGAGAAGTTGGCACTGGTAAGACAATGGTTTGTCGGATGTTGGTCAATCATCTAAAAGAGAGTACGGCATTAATTTACTTGCCAAACCCTGTGCTGTCCGGAACTGACTTACGTCATGCTGTTGCAAAAGAGCTTGGTTTAACGGTTGAGAACGAAGCCTCGCTGGTGGACCACATTCAACATAAGTTGATTGAACTGCATAACACCGGGTTAAAAGTAGTCGCGATACTTGATGAGGCGCAAGCGCTCTCTGACGAAGCGTTAGAGACATTGAGGCTGTTTGGTAATTTAGAGACAGAAGACAAGAAATTATTACAGATAGTGTTACTCGGACAGCCCGAATTGGATACCCGCTTAGAAGCTTATCATCTTAGGCAGTTTCGTCAAAGAATCACGTTTGGCTCAAAACTAAGACCGCTTAACTTTGACGAAGCGGTGGCTTATATCGAGAACCGAATAGCTAAATCGGGTGGCAATCAAAATCTATTTAGTTTGAATCATAAAAAAGCAATCTGGCGCTCTTCTCTAGGGGTTCCAAGGTTGATTAATCAGTTGTGTCATAAAGCCTTATTGCTTTCATTTAGCGAAGATAAAAAAACGGTTGAAAATCAACACCTATTTGCTGCTATGCACGAAACATACGATGTATGTAAGCCGAAATTTAAAATGCCAATACTGTGGGGTTGGAATTAACTATGAGCGCTATTAATAACGCCTTGTCTGAATTGGCCAAGAAAGAATCAACAACATCGATAGAAGCGGCTGTTGTGCCTAAAGTCAAAACGCGCTCGCCATTAGTATGGGTTGCGGGTGGGTTTACCTTAAGTTTGGCCATGGGTGGTTGGGCGATTTCACAGGGGCCAACGGTCGATAACTCAATCTCTACTCGAGAGAGGCAAGTTCAGGTTTCTGTTGTTGATAGCTCGGCAGAAGCGTCTGCGATGGTGACTTCAACTCTGTCTTCGCCGACCAAGAAGTTGGTGACGGTCGATTCTTCCAATCTCACTCAAGTCAACTCAGAGACAAGCTCTCGAAATCAGGCGCAAGTTGTCGATTCAGTGGTTAAATCGCCACGAATAACAAAACCGCAGGTACAAGCTAAACCTATAGCAACAACAAATGTAAATACGACAGAAGTGCCTGAGCCGACTTTGATTGCGAGTGTTGCGAAAAGCAGCTCTGATCCTATTTCTGATGAGCCTAAAGACATAGAAAACAGTGGAATACTGATTGAACAAGTCGAACTGACCCCAGAACAACTTTCTGTAAATGCTCAAGGGCGAGCTCAGAAAGCGCTGGATGCCAATGATCTTACAGGTGCATTGAAGGGGTACAGCGAAGCACTTCGTTATACGCCAAGAAATGAAGATGTTCGTCAAAAGCTCGCTATTCTCTATTTCGGCAAGGGTGATACTCGTAAAGCTTACGAGCTTTTTCAGTCGGGTATTAAGCTTAACGCCAATAGTGAAAAGCTACGTTTGGGCTTATCAAAACTATTGGTTAAAGCGGACCAAGCAGAGGCAGCGTTGAGCCCTCTGATACACATGCCTCCGCACCCAACCCAAGAATACTTAGCAATGCGTGCTGCGTTGAGCCAAAAGTCTCAGCAAGAAGAGATTGCTCTGGAGAGTTACCAAAAGCTAGTCGAGATCGATTCTGAGAACGCTCGCTGGTGGCTAGGTTTAGCGATACAGCAGGAGCGACAGTTAGATTTTACTGCAGCCAAACAATCATACCAAGGTGCGTTAACTCGAGTCGGTATCTCATCTCAATCACAAAGCTTTGTGCGTGACCGATTGAAAATAATCAGTGCTTTAGAGGAGAGCAGCCATGCAGATTAGATTAAGAAAAAGGCTTGGTGATTTGCTTGTTGAAGAAGGCATCATCACCGAGGCCCATGTTGATCAAGCACTTGCCTCTCAAAAGAGTAGTGGTCGTAAGCTCGGTGATACATTGATCGAACTGGGTTTCTTATCTGAACAGCAGATGTTGAGCTTTCTATCGCAACAGCTTGCTATTCCTCTTATTGATTTAAGCCGAGCGAACGTTGATATTGAAGCGGTACAGCTCTTACCTGAAGTACATGCTCGCCGTCTTCGAGCTTTAGTCATTGGTCGTCAAGGTGAGACCCTACGTGTTGCGATGAGTGATCCTGCGGATCTGTTTGCCCAAGAATCGCTGCTTGGTCAATTAGGCGATTACGTACTTGAGTTTGTTATCGCGCCTGAAAGGCAACTGGTCGATGGTTTTGATCGCTACTATCGTAGGACGAAAGAGATCGCTTCATTTGCTGAGCAGCTTCATGCTGAGCATCAAGTTAGTGAAGCCTTTGATTTTGATATCGCAGAGGACGACAGTGATGAAGTGACAGTGGTGAAGCTGATTAACTCATTGTTTGAAGATGCGATTCAAGTTGATGCTTCCGATATCCATATAGAGCCGGAGGCTAATGTCTTGCGTATTCGCCAACGTATTGATGGCGTGCTGCATGAAACTCTATTAAACGAAGTCAATATCGCACCAGCGTTGATATTGCGTTTAAAGCTGATGGCAAACCTGGATATATCAGAGAAACGTCTTCCTCAAGATGGTCGCTTTAATATTAGAGCCAAAGGTCAATCTGTTGATATTCGTATGTCGACCATGCCTGTACAGCACGGTGAATCTGTGGTTATGCGTCTGCTCAACCAATCTGCCGGCTTACGTAAATTGGAAGCGTCGGGTATACCGAGTGATCTGCTGGTTCGCCTTCGTAAACAATTGCGTCGCCCTCATGGAATGATACTCGTTACTGGCCCTACGGGCTCAGGTAAAACAACCACTCTTTATGGCGCGTTAAGCGAATTAAACGAGCCGGCTAAAAAGATCATTACCGCGGAAGATCCGGTGGAATATCGTCTTCCTCGTGTGAACCAAGTTCAGGTAAACCCTAAGATCAACCTCGACTTCTCTACTATCCTCAGAACTTTCCTTCGACAGGACCCCGATATCATCCTTATTGGTGAGATGCGTGACCAAGAAACCGTTGAGATTGGTTTGAGAGCAGCTCTTACCGGTCACTTAGTGCTAAGTACTCTTCACACCAATGATGCGGTAGACAGTGCACTGCGTATGATGGATATGGGCGCGCCGGGTTACTTAGTCGCGAGTGCGGTTCGTGCGGTTGTGGCACAGCGATTGGTTCGTAAAGTGTGTACCGACTGTAAAGTTGATGATGAGTTGGACGAAGCGCGCAAACAATGGTTGAGTGTTCGTTTCCCTAATCAGGTCGACGTGCCTTTCATGAAAGGCCGTGGTTGTCAGAACTGCAACTTAACCGGCTATCGTGGGCGTATCGGTGTATTCGAAATGTTGGAGCTTGAGCACAACATGATGGATGCTTTAAGAGCCAACGATGCGGTAGGTTTTGCTCAAACCGCAAGACAGTCTGAAAATTACAAACCGTTACTGGCCTCAGCGATGGAGTTGGCTTTGCAAGGTGTTGTGAGCCTTGACGAGATAATGAACCTCGGCGAAGGTGAGGCGTCTGGCTCAACCGATCCAATTTATTTGTAGGGGTAGAGTGTTATGCCAACGTATCGTTATGTAGGTCGCAACCCTGATGGCAGCCAAGTCAGTGGCCAATTAGACGCGAATAACGAAGATCTTGCCGCGGAAAGTTTGATGAGTAAGGGGATAATCCCAACCTCGATTAAGCTTGGGAAAAGTGGTGGTTCCGTCTTGGATATGGATGTCTCTGCTCTATTCTCACCAAGTGTCCCACTTGAGGTCCTAGTGCTGTTCTGCCGTCAGTTATACAGCTTAACCAAAGCAGGGGTTCCGCTATTAAGGTCGATGAAAGGCCTGACCCAAAACTGTGAGAATAAACAGTTGAAAGCTGCGCTTGAAGAGGTGGTTGCAGAGTTAACCAATGGTCGTGGACTGGCGGCATCGATGCAGATGCACCCTAAAGTGTTTAGCCCGCTGTTTGTCTCTATGATAGGGGTTGGTGAAAATACCGGTCGTCTTGATCTGGCCTTGCTGCAATTAGCGGGTTACTACGAACAAGAAGTCGAGACCCGCAAGAGAATCAAGACCGCGATGCGTTACCCAACCTTCGTGATTAGCTTTATCTTAATCGCGATGTTCATACTAAACATCAAGGTGATTCCACAATTCTCTAGCATGTTCGCACGGTTTGGTGTCGATTTGCCATTAGCGACACGTGTCTTAATTGGTATGTCTGAGTTCTTTGTGAATTACTGGGAAATCATGCTCGGCGTGATCTTTGGTTTTATCTTTGCGTTTAAAGCTTGGGTAAAGACGGATAAAGGGCTGGAGAAGTGGGACAGAGTTCGTTTAAAGATACCTGTCATTGGTGGGGTCGTGAATCGAGCATTGCTGTCACGTTTTTCGCGAACCTTTGCGTTGATGCTGAAAGCAGGTGTGCCGCTTAATCAATCTTTAGCGCTATCGGCTGAAGCCTTGGATAACCGCTTCTTAGAGCTGCGGGTGCTAGCCATGAAATCGGCTATCGAAGCAGGAAGCACAATTTCATCGACGGCAATTAACAGTGAAATTTTCACACCTTTGGTCATTCAAATGATCTCGGTGGGTGAAGAGACTGGGCGTATCGATGAGTTATTGCTTGAAGTAGCGGACTATTATGATCGAGAAGTCGACTATGACCTGAAAACTTTAACCGCCAGAATTGAACCGATCTTGTTAACCATAGTGGCAGGCATGGTGTTGATTCTTGCTCTTGGTATTTTCTTACCGATGTGGGGAATGCTGAATGCAATCAAAGGTTAAGGAATGCTAAAGAATTTGCAACGCTCACGCTTTGTTATTTGGACAGTGGTGATTCTTTGTTTGATTGTGATGCTGTTTTCTGCATGGGAATCCGTCGAAGAAGAAGCGACCAATACGGCATTTATTGTGTCGAGTAAGCGTATCCTTGAGCAAGCAAATCTATTCAAACAACACTATTTGTTAAAAGGCGCAAAACAACCAAGTGACTCTGAATCTCCCAAAAGCTACAGCAGAACAGGGTGGGTAATGCCGATTCAGGGTTCGAAGGTAGACTGTCGTTATTGGCTGGATCAATTATATCCACCGAAGAGCATTCTGGGGTTAGACTCGCCAAGGGTTGAAGACCAAAGTGATAACATGCAGTTTCACTGTGTTTATCATTATGGCGATAAATATCATATAGATATCCTGCTAAAGAATGAAAGATTTAGTGTGAGAGCCAATATTTTGGCTTTGTAAGTATTTTGACGCATTTTGTGTGGTGTTAAGATTGCACCAATGTATAATACAAAATGATAATAAGGTGAGTAGGTAGAAATGCTTAAAAATCAAAAGGGTTTCTCCCTTGTTGAGTTAGTGATCGTGATCGTAGTGGTGGGTCTATTGGCGGTTGCTGCGTTGCCTCGTTTTCTCGATGTCACGGATGAAGCCAAGAAATCCAGTATTGAAGGTGTCGCTGGTGGTTTTGCAACGGCAGTTTTGTCGGCGAGAGCACAGTGGGAAGCACAAGCGAGGCCCTCAGAGACGATCGGTGCAGAAAGGAACAACACCGTGAATTACGATGGTGTTGATTTTTGGTTAACCCGTTCGAAGAGCAGTAGCAATCTTGATACTGGCTTCCGAGATGGCTACCCATGGACTCTGAATAATAATTCAGGTGCCGCGCCACAAGCGACTTCAGATAAAACTTGCTCTGAGTTGATGGAAAATCTGCTGCAAAACCCACCGAAAGTAGGTCCTATTGCAGATGTCGCGAACAACTCAAACTACAAATATTCAGCGCAAGCGAATTCAGGTGCTGCAACCTGTACCTACGTTCAGTTAGAAGGCAGTACCAAGCACCAATTTGTTTACGAAATTAAAACTGGTCGTGTGACCGTAACTTTGCAGTAAGTCTGCGTAAAATCAAACATAGAGAGAGCTTAACTATGAAAAGACAAGGCGGTTTCACCCTAATTGAACTCGTGGTGGTAATTGTTATTCTGGGTATTCTTGCTGTAACAGCAGCACCCCGTTTCTTGAACCTACAAGATGATGCTCGTTCAGCATCACTTCAAGGTTTAAAAGGTGCTATAGCTAGCGCTGCGAGTATTACATACGGTGGCTCTGCAATGGAGGGTCAAGAGACTGACCCAAAAACTACTGATGAAAACACAACGCCTAAAACAGATGATGGTGTTGCTACTCACTTTGGTTACCCTACCTCAGCAAAAATTGTTAACCTTTTACCAGGTATTGAAATAGCTGTTGCTGGTTTACCCGGCTCAGACTGGGATCCTGTAGAGGTAGCAACAACTGGTGTTACTCCGGCCTCAGTCGCTTACTCATTTTCAGGGACAGAAAAAGAAAAAACTAAAAATGGTTTTATATACAACCTAACTACGCCAGCGAATAATAAAGGTTGTTTTGTTATTTATGTTGAAGCTGCTGACAAAGACACGCCTGCATTCGTTGATGCTGTTACGGAAGGCTGTTAATTTTTGATTGTTGAAAAAGGCCAGCTCCTGCTGGCCTTTTTTCTATCCAAAGCACATAAGTGCTAAAACTATTCATATACATAAGTTCGTAAACTTCGTTATCTTGTGTAATCAGTATTCGCTAGACCGTTAGAGGATCATGATGGATAACAGCCCCACATCCAAAGGCTTTACTCTGATAGAGTTGATCACTGTCATGCTTTTACTGGCAATTCTGTCCACATACGCTGCTAGCCGTTACATTGGTGCCCGTTCTTTTGATCTTCACGTGATTAAAAGTGAACTCATCTCATCTCTTCGCCTGACTCAGTTGCGTGCCATGCATCGTAGCGGGCTGTGTAATCGATGGGGTGTCGTGCAAAATCAAGTAGGTCAAGTGAAAGATAAGGACTGGAAGTGCGGTTCTGGTCTAAATAAATCAGACAGCAGTTTTGTCGATATGTCAGATTATGATGCCACGGTCTTGTTGACGTCAGCGGATGGTTCTCCGTTTATCGACTTTGATAGCCTAGGCCGCCCAAAGCAATGCGCGACCAGTAGCGGTCAATGTCGATTAACCGTTCAACCTCAGTCGGGTATGTCGCTGTCGCTTTGTGTTAATACCCAAGGGGGCATTAATGATTGCTAAACTCAGAGGCTTCACGTTAATTGAAATGGTTATCGTGATGACGATTCTGGCCATCGCTATCACGGGGGTGACGGCCTCCTTGTTTCCTCTGGGCAAGCAAAGTGCCGACCAGGCCGTTGCGGTTAAAGCAACAGAGCTAGGACGCGCCGTTATGGACGAAATACTGGGTCGTAATTTTGACAATAAGTCAGGCCCTTACGGCGGTTTACCTAACTGTATCCCTAAATTGGTTGATGATAAAGAGTCGTGCACTTTACCCAAAGATTTGGGGCCTGATAGTGGTGAAAACTTTTCCGATAAAGCCGCTTTTAATGATGTGGATGATTTTAATGGCTTGACGGGGGATGTGACGGATGTGCTTGATAATGTGCTGCAAGGAATGCATACAAGCTACACCGATTACACAGTCAAGATTGAAGTGTTTTACGACGTCGATGATTCTGGAACCATGCTAGGGCAAACCTCTGCTATCGCGACGCACTATAAGCGTATCAATGTCATCATTACCGATCGTCAAGGTCAAGAGTATCCAATCTCAGCGATTAAGGGGAACTTTTGAATAAGGTTCGAGGTTTTACCCTCATAGAAATGGTGCTATCTATTACGCTACTGGGCATCGTTGGGTTATTTGTTGGAGAAGTGATCCGTCTGTCTCTTACTCTATATTCTGATGTTGAAGCGCGAAGTTCATTAATTCAAAAAGGTCGTTTTGCTACAGAGAGGTTGCGGCGTGAGATTC
>JAYYSE010000137.1:0-22948 GCA_036126475.1 Pseudomonadota bacterium
TCATATCGCCTCTTTCTACAGCTGCGACGACCTGTAATTTAAAGCCTAGTGTGTAATCACGCTGAGTGCGCTTAACGTAGGTATTATTTGAAGTAGTCATAATTCGTCCTCAATGTGTAAACACATTTCAGGACGAGACAAACAGATACAGAAAGCCGCTTACTGAAAAGTAAGCGGCTTTTTATTTATCGGTTGATTGTTATTCTGTAATCGGTACAGTTATTTCACCGCGTAGCTCGTATGGTATTTTGTTTACAAACAAGCTGATGTTATACATCTATTTTTAGGTTGTAGCGTGAGCATTCGCATTATTACTGAAAAATGCAATTAAATGCTTATTTTTGTATGCGTATGATTGTTTAAGTAAGCGAAGGTTAGATTTTGTGAGTAGAGTGAAGAAATAGTAAGGATTAATTAGCACAGCTATTGATAAACTTGTTGTTACTTTTCTTTGGACATAAAAAAACACCGCCTAATAGGCGGTGTAAACAATTTGACAGACAGGTCAAAATAAATACAGGAAGTAGATGCCTCGTTTCAGCGCGTAGCTGCAACAAAACATTTGGTAGAACTCTACCCAACTCGAAAAGTACGAGTTTGCAAACACAACATCGCAGGAGCTAAGCCAATTGATTCTAAAGAGAATCAAGCCGTTCAGGCTAGCTGCTGCGGAATGAAATATAGAATTTCTCTAGCCGCTAGGCAACGGACAAATTATAATGTTTCAGATAAAAAAAACTAATGCTTATTTAGAGAGTAACTATGTCTCGTCGATTACCCCCATTAAACTCGCTAAGAGTGTTTGAAGCTGCGGCTCGACACTTGAGTTTTACGCGTGCCGCTGAAGAGTTGTTTGTTACTCAAGCTGCGGTTAGTCACCAGATAAAAGCCTTAGAAGAGTTTCTGTCTTTGAAGCTTTTTCGCCGAAGAAACCGTTCTTTGCTGCTCACTGAAGAGGGGCAAAGCTACTTCTTAGATATCAAAGATATATTTACATCATTGGCTGAGGCCACTGATAAGGTGCTTGAGAGAAGTGAGAAGGGCGCGTTAACCATCAGTTTGCCGCCAAGTTTTGCGATTCAATGGTTAGTACCAAGACTTGCTGACTTTAATCAACAAGAACCTGATATTGATGTTCGAATTAAGGCCGTTGATATGGATGAGGGTTCGTTGACGGATGATGTGGACGTCGCAATCTACTATGGTCGAGGAAACTGGCCGGGCTTGAGAGCTGATAAATTGTATCAAGAGTACTTGGTTCCTCTCTGTTCACCATCTGTGTTATTGGCAACAAAACCATTAGAATCTCTAAAAGATTTGGCATGCCATACGCTACTGCATGACACCTCTCGTAAAGATTGGAAACAGTTTGCGAAACAAAACGGCATTGATGGCGTTAATGTAAACCATGGACCGATCTTCAGTCACTCAACCATGGTGCTTCAAGCCGCAGCTCACGGGCAAGGTATAGCATTGGGCAACAACGTTCTCGCACAACCTGAAATTGAAGCAGGTCGCTTGATTGCACCGTTTGATGAAGTATTAGTAAGCAAGAATGCTTTCTATGTGGTTTGTCATGAGAAACAAGCCGACATGGGCCGTATCGCTACTTTCCGTGATTGGATGCTGGCTAAAGCACAAAGTGAACAAGAGGATTTGCTTGATGAGTAACTTCATTATTGATGGTGAAGATAACCCGATCACCTTTATCTTTGCGCACGGTGCGGGGGCTGGTATGGAGCATGAATTCATGCAGTCGGTAGCCAAAGGGTTAGCCTTTACAGGGATACGAGTGGTTCGTTTCAATTTCCCTTATATGATCAAGCGTGCTGAAGATGGGAAGCGTCGTCCGCCTGACAGAGCGCCTAAGCTGCTTGAAGCCTATCAAGAGATCATTGAGCAAACCGATGCGGACAAACTTGTGATTGGTGGTAAGTCGATGGGAGGCCGCATGGCGAGTCACTTATCTGAGTTGGATAAAGTGGCAGCGATGGCTTGTTTAGGTTTCCCTTTTCATCCTCCGGGTAAGCCAGAGAATTATAAAGGTGAACACCTCGCTTCTTTGCAAAAGCCGTGTCTGATTCTTCAAGGCGAACGCGATACCTTTGGTAAGCGTGAAGAGTTTGCTGATTTCGACCTGTCGGATTCCATTCGAGTTGAGTTTATTCCTGATGGTGATCACAGCTTCAAACCACGCAAGAGTTCTGGTTATACAGAGCAACAGAACATCGCATTAACGGTTGAAAAGCTCTCAGCATTTATTAAAGAGGTGCTTAATGAAAAGTAAGTACCTACTTACCTTTGCTGGTCTATCAGGCTCTATTGCGGTGATGCTTGGCGCGTTTGCTGCGCACGGTTTAAAAGCTATTTTACCTGAGTACCTGTTAGGTGTATTCGAAACGGGTGTTCAGTATCAGTTTATTCATACGTTAGCGATATTAGCGTGTGGTGCTCTGCTACAGATGAAACTTGGCGCTAAATCACAAAAATATTTTTTCATTGCGGCAATTTGTTTTATCATCGGCATCCTTTGTTTTAGTGGCAGTCTGTATGCGTTGGCACTGACAGGAATAAAATGGTTTGGCCCAATAACTCCGTTTGGTGGTCTACTATTTATCATTGGTTGGGGAGTCTTCTCCTTCGCTGCTTTGAATATAAAAGAGGTAACTCAGTGAAACACGTACTACTTTATTGTCGCTCTGGTTTTGAAAAAGAATGTGCTGGCGAAATTCAAGACAAGGCAACACAACTGGAAGTGTTTGGTTTTCCTCGTTTAAAAAACAATACCGGTTTCGTATTGTTTGAATGTTACCAAGCCGGTGAAGCGGATAAGTTGATCAAAGAGATCGATTTCCAATCACTGATCTTTGCTCGTCAAATGCTAGCTGTAGCGTTTGAAATCAAAGACCTGCCAACCGATGACCGTATATCTCCAATTCTTGAGGCGCTTTCTGAGAAAGAAGGTTTCCCTCGTTGTGGTGATATCCGTATTGAAACGCCAGATACTAACGAAGCAAAAGAGCTACTGAAGTTCTGTCGTAAGTTTACTGTGCCAATGCGCCAAGCCATGCGTGGCAAAGGTCTGATGACAGCGAAAGACAATGCTAAGAAGCCAGTGCTTCACTTGTGCTTCATCGCTCCAGGTCACTGTTTTGTTGGTTACTCTTACCCAACCAACAACTCACAATTCTTTATGGGCATCCCTCGTTTGAAGTTCCCTTCAGATGCGCCAAGCCGTTCTACATTGAAGCTAGAAGAAGCGTTCCACGTATTTATCCCTCGTGATGAATGGGATGAGCGTCTTGCTCCGGGTATGTGGGGTGTAGATTTGGGTGCATGTCCAGGCGGTTGGACTTACCAATTGGTTAAGCGCTCAATGTTCGTTCACTGTGTCGATAACGGCATGATGGCAGACAGCCTGATGGAAACCGGTCAAATCAAACACCACATGGTGGATGGCTTTAAGTTCGAACCAGACCGTAAGAACGTTACGTGGATCATCTGTGACATGGTTGAGAAGCCAGCTCGTGTTGCTCATCTAATGGGGGAGTGGATTATCAAAGGTTGGGCGAAAGAAGCACTATTCAACCTTAAACTGCCAATGAAGGGCCGTTACGATGAGGTTCTGCAAGATATTGAGAACCTAAAACTGTTCCTGATTGAGAACAAAGTGAAGTTCAAGATGCAGGCGAAGCACCTATATCATGACCGCGAAGAGATCACCGTTCATATTCAGTCGCTTTCAAACATCTCACCGCACTAACATTAGCATTGATATGTCAATGATAAAAATGCCCCTTTAAGGGGCATTTTTGTATCTAAAATTCGTGAAATACTCGGATTTATGCATGTTAATGAACACACCATCGTCGAAATACCGACTATTTCAGTATTCGAATATTAAAAAAGCCGTAAGTGAACGAGACTTACGGCTACCTATCTTCAGGGGTGATACGAAGCAGGATTTATTCAAAGATTCAGCAGCAAAACGAAGTAAGTTTTACAGCGAGGGCATCTTAGCAAAATTTATTTTACGAAAAGTAAGTGAACGTAAGTAAAGAATGTAAATGATAAGAATTATCATTCAATTTGTGTAATATTCACGTCCCCTGACTTAAATCTATAAAATATAAAAACACAGTATGAAACTTAAAGTACTTTCAGTAGCCGTTACGGCTGCCTTAACTTCATTTACAGCCCTAGCTGCCGACGAACAAGAAACGGTAGTGGTAATTGGCTCAGCTTTTGATCAACTTGTTCAGACAGAAATCAACTCTGACACACTTGAAAAGAAACAAGCATCAGACATTAAAGATGTTCTGAATACCATGCCAAGTGTAACAGTAGACGGAAACGCACGTTACTCTCGCAAAGTGTATGTACGTGGTATGGAAGACAAGTTTGCCGTGGTGACTATTGATGGTGCACGTCAAGAAGGCCAGCTCTTCCATCACTCTGGTGATCAGGCTATTGACCCAGCGATGCTTAAGCGTGCTGAAATTGAATTAGGCGGTAACTCTGCACTGTCCGGTTCTGGTGCGATTAACGGCTCATTTAGCTACGAGACAAAAGATCCAAGCGATCTTCTTAAGCCAGGCGAAAGCATTGGTGCTCGAGTCAAAACTAGCTACCAAACGGCTTACGAGCGTTTCGCAACTAACGTTGCTGTGTATGCAAAAGTAAACGACAAGCTGCAATTCATGGGGATTGCAAACTACTCTGAAGATGGTGACCTACATATCCCGGATCAGGAAGCTGTGACATCTAAGCAAGGCGAACTGAAATCTGGCATTGCGAAAGTGGTATTCATCCCGAATGACGCTAACGAATTTAAGCTGACTTTTAACCGATACAACGATGGCGGTAAACGTCAGCTTTCTGGTGAGAAGGCCGGTGCTTTGTATGCGGATGAAGAGCACAACTACCACTCGCTTAACCGTGATACCGTGACTCTGCAACACGAATACGATGCAGGTAGTGACTTGGTGCACCTGAAAACCAACATTTACTACAACCGTCAATACATGGAGCGCGATGCGCTTGTGGATACGGCTTGGGATAAAGACGCGAACGGAAAATGGATTAAAGATGGCACAATTGCTATCCCTGATCGTGAATACAACGTGACGACCATTGGTGGTGACATTCGCAATATCTCTTGGGTTGGTGATCATGAGCTGACTTACGGCCTTGATGGCTATAAGGCTGAGCAGTGGATTGACGCGGGTGACGGCGTTTACCAAAGCGGTTCCAAGCAAGGCGAGACTAAGAAGTACGGCATGGATGGCGGTACCGTGACAGCTTACGGTCTTTACCTGCAAGACATGTACGAGTTTAGCGACTTCCGTTTAACGACAGGTTTGCGTTACGACGTTCATAAGCTTGGTGGTGTTTACGATGGCGACTTCGACCAGTTGTCTCCTAAATTTAAAGGTGAATATCAAACCACAGATAATCTAAAACTTCGTGTAGGCTACGGTCGTCTATTCAAAGGCGCGTCATTGCCAGAGACTCTGACAATGAAAGCGGCTGCAGATGTTAAACAGTCTGATACTAAGGCGATGACGGGTAATAACTATGAGGCTGGTTTTGATTACGAGCTGACACGTCTACTGGCAGCGGACTACGCTCTCCTGGGTTTCACTGCTTACACCTACAATCTAGATAATCAAATGCACCCAACTAAGAACAACACAACACTGGCTAACCAGTACGATGTTGAAGTGTGGGGTGTAGAAACGGTACTGAGCTACGCACTAGACTCTCTAAGCGTATACGCTAACCACTCTTACTCGGATGGTGACCAGAAAGATCTAGATAATGGCAAAACAAGCCACATGAGTAAAACTGGTATTCATAACTTCAAAGCGGGCTTTAACTACAGCCTAAACAGTGAGTTTGTGTTTGGTTGGGACTCTCGCTTCGTTCCGGGTAATGAATACACGGATGAAGATGGTGAGCAAGTGAAGCGTGCTGGTTTTGCTACGCATAATATCTGGGCGGCGTACACACCTACGTTTGCTAAAGACCTAGAGATGAACATCGGTGTCGATAACATTCTTGATAAGAAATACGCAGAGCATACTGGCTTTGGCATCTCTTGGGGCTCGGACAAGTACACCAGCTATGAAGCCGGTCGTAACTTCAAAGCTTCTATCGCTTATAACTTCTAATCATCCGATTAAGTTCAGTTAGGCGGCAGCCGAAAATAACAAAAAGCCTTAGTATCGACTAAGGCTTTTCTGTATCTGAAGCTTGGTATAACAGGCAGTTTCTATATAGAGCTAAGCGCTCGCTTCGTAACGAATATCTTGCAGGTTAAAACCTAAATCTATGTCTGTTTTGAGAGCTGAGACTTGCTTACACACTCGAGCGGACTCAATGTGCTCATCAAACTTCTTACGATATTTCTTCGGTAAGTCTTCCGCTTGGTATGCAGTTTCAATATCGGGGTACGAAGTTAATATCTCTTTTGCCGCTTTTGGCCCCACGCCAGGGATGCCTGGCACTTGGCTGGAACTCACACCGGTTAATCCCCAGTAATCTGCAAGCTGCTCTGGTTTTACACCAAACTCCGCTTCGATAAAGGGCTTATCCAACCAGCGATGTTGGAAATAGTCGCGGATCTGCAGGGTTGGCGACAGTAGTTGGCAGTAGCCCTTGTCTGTAGAGATTATGGTGACGGTCTCGCCATGGTCTGCGACTTTCTTAGCCAGCGTTGCCACTAAATCATCAGCTTCATCACCATCGGACAGTAACGAGTCTATGCCTAATTCCCACCAAGCTTGTTGTATCATATCAAGGCCTTGCATGAGTGGCTCAGGCATAGGTTTACGGTTCTGCTTGTAAGCTGGCAGTACTTCCGCGCGCCAACCTCGGTCTTGCAGGTGATGATCAAACACCGCGATGATATGCGTCGGCTTGGACTCGGAAATAATCTTATTCAAAGTGCGAGTTGTAGTGGTGATGGTTCTTGCTATATCGGTTGGATCAGGCTGAACCGAGTGCACGCGTCGGATGAGGTTTAAGGCATCGATAATAACAAGATGGATAGACATAAGTTTCCACTAAAGAGGCAATAAAAAGGGGCTGCTAGCCCCTTATAGTAACGTATCAGTTAGTGAGTTGAAACGTTGGTAATGTAAACGCCTTAATCATTTGAAGCGATTTTGTAGCAAGGTACGTAGTCGGTATCGCCCGGTAGCTTCATTCGATGTTGTTCAACAAAGTCATTCAGCAGTTGATCCATTTTAGTCATCAGCTCTTTGTCACCATCGATAATGAATGGGCCGTGTTTTTCTATCTCTAGAATACCCTCAGCTTTGACATTACCCGCAACAATACCCGAGAACGCTTTACGCAGATTTGCCGCAAGGCTTTCTGTTTTCTGGTCCATATGTAGGTCGAGTGCTGCCATTGATTCGTGAGTCGGATCGAACGGCAGTTGGAATTCAGGTTCAATATGCAGTGACCAGTTATAGCTGTAGGCATCGCCGGTCTCTTTACGGTGAGAACGTACGTCCGGCATAGCTTGCTTCATTATTTTCGCAGCGCGAGCTGGGTCACCAATCACGATCTCATAATGTTTTTGCGCTTCTGGACCTAATGTCTCGCCAATAAACTTATCAATCGAGCGGAAGTAAGCTTCGCTCTCTTTTGAGCCCGTTAACACAATCGGCATTGGCTGATCGGCGTTATTCGGGTGCATCATAATACCTAAGATGTACAACAGCTCTTCGGCAGTACCTGGACCACCAGGGAAAATGATGATGCCATGTGCCATACGAACAAACGCTTCAAGACGCTTCTCGATGTCTGGCATGATCACTAGCTCATTCACGATAGGGTTTGGTGGCTCTGCCGCAATGATGGATGGTTCAGTTAGACCTAGGTAACGGTGATCGGTGTAACGCTGCTTCGCGTGACCAATCGCTGCTCCCTTCATTGGGCCTTCCATCGCGCCAGGTCCACAACCA
Organism: Pseudomonadota bacterium; assembly: GCA_036126475.1. Lineage (GTDB taxonomy): Bacteria > Pseudomonadota > Gammaproteobacteria > Enterobacterales > Vibrionaceae > Vibrio. The sequence goes on from JAYYSE010000137.1 coordinate 7,977, forward strand.
GTACAGATGTTGAGTTCTCGTAGACCTAGCTCATTACCCACTTCACGAGTGTATTGGTATTCGCTGGCATTGATTGAGTGACCGCCCCAACACACGATAAGGTTCGGTTCGATACCCGGAGTTAGTGCTCCAGCGTTTCTCAAAATACCAAACACTAGGTTAGTAATATGAGTGGCGTTGGTTAGGTTAAGCCTTTGGTTGTCGGCTAGGTGCATGTTGACGTACACAATGTCACGCAGCACTGAAAATAGGTGTTCTTGAATACCCTTGATGATTTCACCATCAACAAAGGCATGCTCTGGTGGGTTACTCAGTTCGAGCTTAATGCCACGCTCACGGCGTACAACTTCGACATCGAACGATTTGTATTTATCGAGCAATTCCTTGGAGTTGTCGGTATGACTCCCCGAGTTAAGTACCGCTAACGTACAGTTACGATACAGTTGGTACAGATCACTAGACGCGGTTTTCTTAAGACGCTCAACCTCAAGTTGAGAGAGTAAATCCATGCTACCGGCAGGGCTGATATGAGTGATCATAGTGCCTCCTTGTTGATAAGAGCAGGGGAGACAGTTAAGTAACCCTCTGGCTCGAGAGTGAGAAGCAAACGTTGAAAGTGTTTGGTTAAAGGTGAGAGAGTTAACCAGACGAAACGAATACGACAGCGTTGCTTAATGGATTATATAAACTGCTCAAGAGCGAATATATGGCATTGCTTGTCAAGAATGCTTGTTAAGCGAATGTTAATCATTAGCTTAGCAAACATTGAGGAAATTGGTATGTGATAAGTATTTGAAAAAATGAAATAAATTAAATTTAAGGCCGTTTAGTGCCAAACAAGTTGGTTGCTACCGCGCTGTTTTGCCTTACTTAAAGTTTTATTGAGTCGCTCTAATACTTCTTCTGGTGTATCTGACTCTTTGAACTGAGTACTTGCAGCACATAAGGTTATCGTGATTTGTTGGTCACGGAACTTAAATGGCAAACGGCTTACTTGAGTCTGAATGTTTTGTATCACCTGATGACAATATTCATCGGTCTGCTCTGGGATCAGTAGGACAAACTCTTCACCAGAAAAACGAGCCACAGTATCAGTGGTGCTGGTTTCTTTTGTGATAGTTCGTGCGATTATTTTCAGAGCTTTATCGCCTGCCGTGTAACCAAAGCTGTCGTTGATCGATTTGAAATTGTCGATATCAAGCAGCACTACACGTAGCGAGTGTTGTGCGCGAATCCAACGGCGGTACTCAAGCTCTAAACGATCAGTAAAAGCGGTACGGTTGTAAACCTTCGTTAGAGAGTCAAGTAGCATACGCTGAGCCTGATCTTCTAAACGCTTGCGGTAATCTTGAGTCACTTCATACAGTGAATCGAGCTGAGTTTTTCCGTAGCTCATTCGTTCGATCAGTGCTTGCTCTTTTTGCTCGGCGTGATTCAACCTTTTAGCTAGAGAGGCTATTTCACTGAGCAGGGGACTGATCGACAGCTTTAAGCTATCAATATCCTTCGCTTTATCTAAAGAATTTTGGCTCTTACTTACTAGCTCTGTTAGCTCTGAGTTTAGACCTTGGCGATGCTCAAAATAGCTTTGGCTTTGATCGGTATTTTGGTCTGCCGTTTTGATGCTCGATGCGAGTGACGCGTTGAGTTGATCGATAAACTGTTCAGACTTTTTACGCTCTAGCGTGGTGCCTTCAATGGCCAGTTTGAGGATCTGAAGTGTCAGCTCAAGCAGGTTTTGTGTAGAAACACCAAGCAATAGCTTTGCGCGAATATCGGTTAGCATGTCACCTGATTCTCCCTCAAAATCGAGTTCAGTAATCAGATGTTGTAATTCGTTTGATAGGTCGGAAAGGAGATCTTGTTCCGGAGAGTGTGCAGCGTCAGCAAACTGCGAACGTGAGTTGTTCGCCATAATCTTTATGGCACGCTCATAAATCCCGAGTAGCTTTATCGCATGGTCGACTTTCTGACTGCCATTGCATTCGGAGAAGCTAAGTAAGTTTCGTAGGTCTCGTTTGAGCTGCGCTGGAAGACCAGTTATGCGTTGCAGCGTTTCCCCACTGTGCTTAATGCTATCGTCCAGATATCCGTTCTGTTTATCCATAGCCAACGTTTTCTGCTTTAGCATCCTTTCAAGTACTGCCAGCTTTGGGATCATTGAGCTAATGTCTTTTTTCTTTTCTAGCTCTTCCCTAAGGGCAATGAGGTTTTCATCTAAATGGCTATTGCTGCCAACGCACGCGTTGCTTAACGATGTGACGATACGCTTTAGAACTTTCTGTTCGCGAATAAATTTGAACGAGGTGTCTCTTTGCGTCAAACGAACTTGCTCCAACTGAAATTTCAGCTGGTGGAGTTGCGCCTGAATGTCTTTTTCAAGAATGCCCATAGATGTATTAAATAGCGCCGCGTAGATCGAACTCGATCATTTTGATGAAATCCCGTTACAGCGATAATAACAAAACTGAAAATAAGGTCACGAGCTGCAAGTTTTAACCGCTCGCAAATCAGTCATCTTTTAGCATTTTTTTGATGTTGTCCTCATTCTGGTACGAGGATTGTATTTTTATTAGCCCTTGATTAATTGCATGTTTACAAGCTTCTCTTATGTTACCTGTTGCAAAGCTAGCGGCGGGTGCATTGTCGATGGCTTTGAGGTATACCCATTGGCTGCTCCGCTCTTTGAGACTTATCTCACGCGCTAGGTTTGTTGACATCAATAGTACATCTAATAGTTCTTGATCGTTTATCGCGGTGTACGCGCGTGGTAAGAATGGGTAGTCAGCGATGCCCATGCGAACGGTACGATTAATATTGCGTTCGGTCTCGAACTCATTCACCCAATCTTGAACCTTTCTGAACATGGCTTCAGGCGATGAGTCTCGGTCTGAATTCGGTTCGATGTAGAGTAGGTTGGCATCCGAAAAATGGTAAACGCGAGAAAGGCCTTCCAGTTTCGATTTGAGGTACTCACCGAACGCATCTTCAAGCTCAAGGCCGGCTTTGTAACCATTCTGCGTGTACATATTGCGTAGAAAAGGCAGATCAATCATCACGAAGCGCAAACGGTCGTTCAGTGGTTCATGAATCAGTTCACCCATCTGCCATTGCTCAAAGGTTTGGCTAGTTTGCTCCAAAGAGTTCGACAGCTTGGCGTTTAGCATTCTTAGGTTAGGCAGCTTGGAACGTGAGTGCGTAAAGAGATCGGTGCGCAGTGAATCGACTTCTTTGGCCAAGGTTTGAATGAGGTAGCCTCGGCGTAGCACGAAGAAGAACAGCACAATACTGAATAGGAATAGCGCGAAGGCGATCTTCTGGAACTTGCGATGCTCAAGTTTGTACTTTTCTAGCTCTTGCGCTTGACCTGCGTAGTGCAAGGTCTGCTCGGCGAACTCTTTCTGTTGGCGGAATGCATCTTCACCAACACGGTTGAGTTTTTGCTGCTCTAAAGAGACTAGGCTGTTGTATTGCTTGAGGTTGGCAAGAGCCTGTTGCGGGCGACCGGCTTGTTCGTATCCCAAAGAGAGCAAGTAGTATGAGCGTTGTGATAAGCGAGAGTTCTCAATTTGGCGTGAGATCTCAAGCGCGCGTGTCGCATGCTTGATCACATCTTCGCTCTCTTGCAGGTGGTAAGCCAGCCCAGCTGATAGCAGTGCGGCACGGCCTTCTAGTTTTGGTATATCGGTATACTCGAGCAGTTCAAGAGCACGAGTGAGGTACTGTTCTGCAAGAGGGTAATTATAAAGGCGCAGGTAAGTCGCTGATAAACTTAAGCGAATATCGATGACTTGGTAGATATCTCGGTCAGTACTTTCGTGGTCTAATACATTGAAGAAATGGACTAGGGCAAGGTTGTATTTTCCTTGGTAGAAGTACACATCACCCATTTTCTTAAGCACTTGAGCTAATACTGGCGAGTTTTCAAAGTTATCATAGAAATCAGCGGCTTGAGATAGATGCTCTAGTGCTTTGTCTAACACTTGGCGCTCGAAGAATAGCTGTGCAAGTAGACGGTTAACTTTTGCTAAGCGTGCACTTAGGTTGCCTTCAACTGACTTCCAGTAGCCATATAACAATTCAGACAGCGCGTGATTGTACTCTTCGTGGTTCAGGTAAAATTCACCGACTGCGATGTGGTAGTCGATGGATACTTTTTCTGAATAACGTTGGTCGAGGTAATTCTTAGCTTCTTGGTAGTACTTCTCCGCTTCATCGATCTTGTTGTCGTATGAAGCAATGTCTGCTTTCAACATGATTAAGCGGTAGGTAATGCCTTCCGTTAAACGTAAGGTTTTGCTGACTGATTCTAGGTTTGCTTCGATGGTTTCGAGTTCGGCTTTGGCTTTGGCTGACTTTCTGTCATTGAGCCAAACTAAGCGAACTTTTAAGATCTCAAGATCCACCTTTAGATAGTCGAGCTTGTAGGTTTTAGCGAGTTCATAGGCTTTTTCGATGTGCTTGATCGCAATACGAATATTACCAAGGTTGTACTCTGCTTTCGCTAAGATCTTGTACGCATCAATACTGCTGTTTGGGGTACGGATCGAAGAGTCTGTCTCTTCGCGAGAAATCGCTGAAGGGCTTTTCTCGCGCAGATCAGAAAGGACACGCAGCGTCAGGTAGCTATTGGCCATTTTTTTTGCTTGGCTTGGTTCTATCTCAACCAAGTTATTGGCTTCGTTGAGTAGCGCTGAAGAATAGACCGACGCATTCACCGAGGTGCTCAAGCTTAAAATAAATAGGCTAACAACGTATAACCAACGCATTTCAGTGTCCTTTAAAGATTAGGTAGGTGCCAAATAAGTATGTGGTTTGCCGATTATTGGCGAGCCATGCGCTTATTGTGGCTTGGTCTATCTTGCTCTGTTGAACGGTATGGGTTGATATCCAGACCACCACGACGCGTGTAACGTGCAAACACAGTTAACTTCGAAGGCGCGCAGTATTTCATGATATCAGTGAAGATACGCTCAACACATTGTTCGTGGAATTCGTTGTGCTCACGGAAAGAAACTAAATAGCGCAGCAGGGCTTCACGGTCAATTTGCTTGCCTGAATATGCGATCTCAACGCTGCCCCAATCCGGTTGATTGGTGATCAAGCAGTTCGATTTCAATAGGTGGCTGTGCAGTGTTTCTTCGACTTCTTGTTCGCCAGCAGCACCTTCAAGCAGAGATGCTTCAAAGTCGTAGCTAGTGATTTGGATATCTTGAGTATCGATACATTCACCTTCCATCGTCACGATAGGTTGGTTGGTGTAGTCGGTTACCGAGTTAACACTCACGCTCACAGCTTCTCCTGCACATGCCGACAGATCTTGAGTTAAGCGTTCAGTCACTTGTTCCCAGTTTTCGAATTGAGTCTGGTTGTAGCTGTTCAGATACAGCTTGAAAGATTTTGATTCAATCAAATTTGGGCTCGTTGCTGGGATGAAAACTTCACCCACAGCCACTTGTGGTAGGCCATTTGTGTTTAGCCACGAAAGCTCGTACATGGTCCAAATATCATGACCAACAAAAGGCAACTCACCGTTTAGCGCGAGATCATCACGATTCAGGCTACGCGGTACTGGTTGCAACAAACTTGCATCGTATTGGTTAGAGTACTCAGTTTTTTGGCCCAGCGTTAAGCCCGCTAGTTCTTTTGCGTCAGAATATTTGCTCATACTTTCGTTTCAAATTCGATTAGAATGGGGTCGATTTTACTGAATCCCCTTTACCCTGTCATTACGTCATCGCTCATTAGGCAAGCTTATTTGACAAGGAAAGGCTCAGATTCTATTTATTATTATGTGTTTAGGAGATTTTCATGACTCAACGTGCTCAAGACGCACTGGTTTCTTTTAGTCAGCGATACGTTGACGCGTGGCAACAGCAACACCAAAGCTTACCTCGCAATGAGGAGTTGATGGACATAGTATCGCCATGCGTAGAAGAAAAGAGCGGTGACGCTGTGTTATGGAAACACCATCCACGTGAGCAATTTGCTGATTTTACCAACGTAGAAACAGGCATCGAGCTAACGCTGCATGAAGACATCAAAACCTTCTATGGCGCTCAATACAGCGCAGATATGAATGCGACATTTGACGGTAATGAGCTGACTCTTTTGCAAATTTGGAGTGATGAAGACTTCGAATGCCTGCAAGAAAACATTCTAGGTCACTTGGTAACGCAGCGTCGTCTAAAGCTGAAACCGACGGTTTTCATCGCAGCAACTGATGCAGAGCTGGATGTCATCTCTATCTGTAACTTGACTGGCAACGTGATTTTAGAGCGCTTAGGCACTAAAAATCGTGATGTACTCGCTGAGACATTGGCAGAGTTTTTAGAAAAGTTACAACCAGCGGTATAGATAGATGTACGTACTAGAACTTCAATTTGAGTGTTTTGATAACACAACGGTAAGCGCTGTCGATAAAGCGGTGAATGGCTTAATGGATGCACTGCGTTATAACGGGCAAGTGCTAGGTCGTGAGTTTCCTATCGTGATGGGTGACGGCGAGTTTTATGTTCGCGTTGTCTGCCCGGAGCAAGATAGCTTACACCCTCGTAATCACTCAGATTTTGTGAAAGTGTGCTTGGATCGTCTGTCTAATGCGAACCTGCTTACTCCTAAAATGCGCTTGCTGGGTCGAGATTTGAACTCAGAAGAAGTGGCTGAAGATGAAGCGCCTAGTTGGCAAGTACTGTACACCACCTTTGTGCATACCTGCTCACCGCTACGCAGTGGTGATAGCTTGTTGCCGATCCCACTATACCGTAACCCACCTACCTTCAATGGCGACCATAAAGCCGTGCTGAAATGGCAGACGGAATGGCAAGCCTGTGATGAAGTACAAATGGGTGGTGGTTGTCGAGCTGAACACGCGACCTTGACGGAAATCAGCGATACCAAAAGCGTACTGTTCAAACGCGGTTGGGGCTTACGAGGGCGTATCGAATACCTGACTAAGATTCCTACTTACTACTACTTGTACCGTGTGGGTGGCATTAGTTTGAAAGACGAAAAAGAGCGCAAATGTCCGCAATGTGGTGGCGAATGGCTGCTAGATGCGCCGATCCACGATATTTTCTATTTCAAGTGCGATGATTGCCGTCTGGTATCAAACATCTCTTGGGATCAGCTAAAGTAACAACGGGGTTCTTAGCACGATAGGCTCATGAATGAGCTTCGAGTGATCGGAAAAGGGGCTGACACAATGTCAGCCCCTTTTGGTATCTATAGGGTAGTTAAGTGAGGCAGATTACCAGCCTTTAACTACGCCACCTTGGAAGATGTCAGAAGCGGCTTTGTACACTTCTTCAGTTTGGTAAGCTTTAACGAAGTTTTGTACGTTCTCAGCGTTTAGGTTCTCTTCACGAGACACAATGAGGTTCACGTATGGAGACTCTTTGTCCTCAACGAATACGCCATCTTTTTGTGGAGTCAGGTTGATAGAGCTCGCGTAAGTTGTGTTGATGATAGACAGAGCTACGTCATCAAGAGAACGTGGTAGTTGTGCTGCATCTAGCTCAACAATCGTTAGGTTTTTAGGGTTCTTAACGATGTCACGTACTGTTGCAAGAAGACCTGCACCTTCACGAAGTTCAAGTAGACCTTGTTGTTCAAGAAGCAGTAGAGAACGACCTAAGTTTGTCGGATCGTTTGGTACAGCGATGCGCGCGCCATCTTGGATTTCGTCTACCGATTTCACTTCTTTCGAGTAACCAGCAATTGGGTAAACAAACGTGTTACCCGCGATTGTCAGTTTGTAACCACGGTCAGCCACTTGCTGATCTAGGTACGGTGCGTGTTGGAATGCGTTGATGTCGATAGAACCGTCATCTAGTGCTGCGTTTGGTGTTACGTAATCAGTGAACGTTACTAGTTCAACATCTAGGCCGTACTTCTCTTTCGCTACTTTAGCTGCAACTTCTGCAACCTGAGCTTCAGCACCTGCCATTACGCCCACTTTTACTTTAGAAGTGTCGACTTCTTTATCACCACAACCTGCTAGAACTAGCGCTGAAGCTGCCGCTGCGATAGTTAGTAAACCTTTAAGGCTAAATTTCATGGTAATCTCCTTTTAATAAATCTATTTAATTTGGTTCAGACGACTCTGTTCTTAGATTGTTAGCGTTTAAACGCTGAGTCTTATCTGTGGTCAACACGGCGAACTAATGAATCACCGATCGATTGAATAATTTGTACAAGCACAATCAACATCACTACAGTTACAGCCATGATGGTCACATCGTAACGGTGGAATCCGTAACGAATAGCCACATCGCCTAGGCCGCCACCGCCAACCGTACCAGCCATTGCTGAGTAGCTCACTAGGGTAACAAGTGTGATGGTTACTGAGTTGATAATAGTCGGTAGTGCTTCAGGAAGCAGAACTTTGCTGATGATTTGTGTTGGTGTCGCGCCCATTGATTGCGCTGCTTCAACTAAACCTGTTGGTACTTCAAGCAGTGCACTTTCGATAAGGCGAGCAACAAATGGGATTGCGCCAATAGTCAGTGGAACAATTGCCGCTGTTGTACCGATAAAGGTACCAATCAGCATCTTAGTCAATGGGATAATCGCAACCATCAATACCAAGAAAGGTACTGAACGGCCTACGTTGACTACCGCACCAAGAATTTGGTTAAGCTTAGTGTTTTCTAGCAAGGCGCCTTTTTTGGTGGTGTGTAGAATCACGCCTAGGGGAATGCCGACAGCAAAGCCAACAATGCCAGCTACAGCTACCATGTAAAGTGTTTCGCCTGTTGCTTCTAATAGAAGGTTACCGTTAAGGCTGATCCAGTCAGCAATCTCGTTGAAACTAAAGGACATAACCAAGCACCTCTACTTTTACATTGTTATCGCGTAGGAATTGGATAGCAGCATTATCATCTGCTTCGTTGCCGAACAGTTCAGCTACCATCATGCCGAACTTCACGCCGCCAGCGTAATCAAGGTCAGAACTTAGAATGCTGACATCGATATTAAATTTACGAGCGATTTGCGTCATTAGTGGAGCATCAACGGTTGCACCTGTGAACTCAAGGCGTACCAGAGGGTAACTGCCATCTACTCGAGTTTCTTGCAAGCGTGCTTGGTAATCTTCAGGGATCGTTAGATCTAAGGTTGAACGAATAAATTGATGCGCTAACTCAGTCTTAGGATGCGCAAAGATGTCGCCAACCGTGCCTTTCTCAACCAATTCACCACCACCGATGATCGCCACTTCGTGACAGATGCTCTTCACCACATCCATTTCATGCGTAATAAGCAGAATAGTAATGTGTAGCTTCCGGTTGATTTCACGCAGTAGTTCAAGAATCGATTGAGTAGTTGCAGGATCCAGAGCGCTGGTCGCTTCATCACACAGTAGTACTTTCGGGTCTGATGCCAGTGCACGAGCAATCGCGACACGCTGCTTTTGACCGCCACTTAGATTTGCAGGGTAAGTATCACGCTTGTCTGCAAGGCCAACCAGTTCAAGGAGCTCACTGACTTTCGCTTCAATAACCGCTTTATCTTTACCTGCTAGCTCTAGAGGCAGTGCTACATTGTTAAATACAGTACGAGAAGACAGCAGGTTGAAGTGCTGGAAAATCATGCCGATGTTACGGCGTGCTTCGCTCAGTTCTGATTTGCTGAGCTTTGTTAGGTCGATACCGTCAACAATCACTTCACCTGAAGTTGGGGCTTCCAACATATTTACACAGCGGATTAGAGTACTTTTGCCTGCACCTGAAGAGCCGATGACTCCAAAGATTTGACCTTGAGGAATGTGGAGGTTGATATCAATTAAGGCATTGATCTCTTTAGTGCCTTGATAAAAAACCTTATTGACTTGATTCACTTTAATCATAGAGAAACCCGTGCAGGTAGAACAGAATAATATGTCGATAGCTCGCTCGATTTACGGATGATGCTATGGTGTTCCGTGATCTAAGTCAATAGATATTTTTACGTCTAGATGGCTAAACGTAGGTTGTGTTGCTGAGGTGGAAACCAATCGTTAACGAACGCAAAACTAAATAGATAGTGATGAAGCAAATAAAGCGTGTAATAATTAATGATTAATAGAGAGTTGATAGAGAAAAAAATTTTGTCTAAACCTGCTGTTTTTTTAGATCGTGATGGTGTGATTAACGTTGATCACGGCTACGTACATGATGAGCATGATTTTGAATACATCGATGGTGTGTTTGAAGCGGCGAAAGCTTTTAAAGATATGGGTTATTTATTGGTGCTTGTGACGAACCAGTCTGGTATTGCTCGCGGCATGTTTAGTGAAGACCGTTTTCTCTCTTTAACGCAGTGGATGGATTGGAACTTTGTCGATAATGGCGTTGAGTTAGATGGTATTTACTACTGCCCTCACCATGCTGAACATGGTATTGGTGACTACAAGCAAGATTGTGAGTGTCGTAAGCCAAAGCCTGGTATGTTCATTTCTGCGCGCGACTTTCTCAAGATTGATATGGCTAACTCTGTAATGATCGGCGATAAAGCTGAAGACATGATGGCTGCAGAAGCGGCAGGTGTTGGCACTAAGGTATTGGTAAGAACCGGTAAACCAATCACTGAAAAGGGTGAAGCCTTGGCAAGTGTTGTCCTTGATAGCATTGCGGACGTGCCTGCTTTCCTAAAATGCTAAGACATTTCACTACCTTCAACGGTATAAAGATGAGGAACGAAGTATGAAAGCTATGTTGGTAGCATCTCTATGTACGGTAGCATTAATGGGTTGCTCTAAATCAGCAGCGCCTGACAGTGCTACATCGGACAATCAATTCGTGACTTATCAATGTGAGTCTGACGTTTCATTTGAAGTGGCTTACCTTGATAATGAAAAAGCGGTATTACGTTTACCTGAAAATGAATACCGTCTGACTCAAGTAGCGGCTGGTTCTGGAACCAAGTACATCTTAGATGATGGTACTGGAGAGTTAATCAACAGCGTTACTTTACGTACCAAAGGTGATAACGCACGCCTAGAACTTGGTCGTGTGGTGTATCGAAACTGCAGCAAGTAAGCCATCTTTAATCGCAAAAATTTACAAACAGTTAAGTGAGGGAGTATGCCCTCACTGCTTCTTTTCCTTCCTTTGACGTTAGACTTATTATGAGCAAAAAACTCACTATTCTTGATATTGCTAAGCTGTCTGGTGTTGGTAAGTCGACCGTATCTCGCGTTCTGACCAATGATCCTAAAGTGAAACCTGAAACCCGTGAAAGGGTAGAAAGAGTAATTCAAGAATCTGGGTATACGCCTTCAAAGTCTGCGCAGTCGATGCGTGGTGGCAGCCAAAAAGTGATTGGCGTGATCATCTCTCGTTTGGATTCTCCTTCTGAAAACAAAGCCGTCAGCACCATGCTGGCTGAGTTGTACCAAGCGGGCTACGATGTCGTGATCATGGAAAGCCAGCTCGACAGAGAAAAAGCCAACGAGCACCTGCAGGTTCTAAAGCGCCGTAACGTTGATGGAATCATTGTGTTTGGTTTTACGGATTGCGATATTCCTGCGATCGAAGCGTGGGGACATAAAGCGGTCGTCATTGCGCTGGACACCGAGAACGTTACTTCTATTAACTATGACAACCAACAGGTGATCAATAGTGCGTTAGCGCATCTGTCGGATCAGGGGATCTCTGATGTTGGTTTCATCGGGGTTGATCCTAGCGATAAATCAACCGGTGAACTTCGTCTAAAAGCTTACCTCGATTGGTGCGAGAACAGTGGAGTCGTAGCGAACTATCGTACTGGTCAACTTCATCATGAAAGCGCTTATCAGTTAGTGGATGAGGTACTCACTCCAACGACTCAAGCGATTGTCTGTGCCAGTGATACTCTTGCTCTTGGGGTCATCAAGCGTTTACAAGAACGACAACGTGAAGATGTGGTGGTGACTGGCGTCGGTGGTAATGATCTTCTTTCTTTCCTATTCCCTCGGGTCTTTAGTATTGATCCGGGCTACCAATCAGCGGGTAAACTAGCCGCTAATCTATTGATCTCTCAACTTTTAGGTAACACAGAGATCTCTCATCACACCCAATCACCGATTCAATAATCCTCTCAACTAAGCGAAACTGAACCGCTTAGATTAAAATTAGACTGTGATCGCTTTCAATTAATGGGACTGTTCCCATTTTAATTTTTTATTCAGCTAGGCATTATAATAACCAGTTTTGGGAATGTTCCCATTAATCTAAATCTGAGTGGCTATTACTCAATGATTTAGATGAGTCATTGAATAAAACTAGGGTGGGGTAGTATGAGTAAGATAGCGAAGCAAGACATTGCGCGTCTTATCGAGTTAGTTGGTGGTAAAGAGAATATAGCGAGTGTCAGCCACTGCCTGACTCGACTACGTTTCGTATTGAATGAGACAGAGCTGGCGAACAAAGCAGAACTCGAAAAGCTCAAGCTAGTAAAAGGCTGCTTTACTAACGCAGGCCAATTTCAAGTGGTGATTGGCACCGAAGTTGACGAAGTGTATGCACTGCTGATTGAGCAAACAGGCAAAGAGGCCTCATCAAAAGATGAAGCGAAATTGGCAGCTCGTCAGAACATGAACTTCCTTGAGCGTGGTATCTCCCATTTAGCTGAAATTTTTGTGCCACTGCTGCCTGCCATTATTACTGGTGGTTTGATTCTTGGTTTCCGTAATGTGATTGGCGACATTCGCATGTTCGACGGCAAAACCTTAGTTGAAATCAGCCAATTCTGGGCAACTGTTCACTCTTTCTTATGGCTGTTTGGCGAAGCGATTTTCTTCTTCCTACCGGTTGGTGTGTGTTGGGCGACGGTTAAGAAGCTCGGCGGAACCCCTATTTTGGGTATCACGCTCGGTGTGACCTTAGTGTCGCCGCAGCTTATGAACGCTTCCATGATAGGTAAAGCCGTTCCTGAAGTGTGGGACTTTGGCTTTTTCGTGATTGAGAAAGTTGGCTATCAAGCACAGGTGATCCCTGCGATGCTCGCGGGTGTGGCATTAGCCTTCATTGAAACCAATCTTAAGCGCATCGTGCCTGTTTACTTGTACCTTGTGGTTGTGCCATTTGTATCGATCATTTTGTCAGTGATTCTGGCTCACGCCTTTATTGGTCCATTCGGCCGTATGCTAGGTGATGGCGTCGCATTCGCAGCGAAAGCGGCCATGACCGGTGACTTCGCGATTCTGGGTTCAGTGGTATTTGGCTTCCTGTACGCACCTTTGGTTATCACGGGTATCCATCATACGACTAACGCAGTCGATTTGCAGTTGATGCAAGACTTAGGCGGCACACCAATTTGGCCTTTGATTGCGCTATCTAACATTGCACAAGCTTCAGCGGTTGTTGGCATCATTATCTTGAGTAAACGCGAAGGTGAACGAGACATCTCGGTTCCAGCTGCAATCTCTGCCTACTTAGGTGTGACAGAGCCTGCGATGTACGGCATCAACTTGAGATACAAATTCCCAATGTTGAGCGCAATGATAGGTAGTGCCGCAGCGGCTGCTATTTGTGGTAGCGCAGGTGTGATGGCGAACGGCATCGGTGTGGGTGGCTTGCCAGGTATCTTGTCGATTCAACCTCAATATTGGTCTGTTTATTTAGTGGCGATGTTGGTAGCGACTGTATTGCCAGTGACGTTAACGCTGTTCTTCTACAAGCGTGCGCAGTCAAAAGGTGAGCTCGAAACAGCAAACGCGTAGCGCATCTTATAAGCGGTGACTTCAACCCAGTCATCGCTTTTTCCCTTAGAAACGGCTTCTATTGACCATGTGAGCATGGTGATTTTTATTTATTATTTTTTGGTAAGTGAGTGTTAGAGATGGCGATGACTGAACATGATGAAAGCTGGTGGAAAACCGCAACCATCTATCAAATCTACCCAAAGAGCTTTTGTGACAGCGGCAGTAAAGGTACTGGTGATATCAAAGGGATCATTTCTAAACTGGACTACCTCAAACACTTGAGTGTTGATGCGATTTGGTTAACCCCAGTTTACGCATCACCAATGGTCGACAACGGCTACGATATTTCAGATTACTACGCGATTAACCCTCAATTTGGCACCATGGAAGATTTCGACCTGTTGCTGGCTGAAGCGCATCAGCGTGGTATTCGTATCGTGATGGATATTGTGGTTAACCATACCTCCACTGAGCATGCATGGTTCCAATCCGCATTGGGTGACAAAAACAGCCCTTATCGTGATTACTACATTTGGAAAGATCCTGTAAACGGCGAAGCACCAACTAACTGGCAATCCAAGTTTGGCGGTAATGCATGGGCGTTAGACGAAGCGACTGGTCAATATTACCTTCACCTGTTTGCCAAGGAGCAGGCCGACCTGAACTGGGAGAATCCGGTCGTACGTGAAGAAGTGAAAGACGTTATTAGTTTCTGGGCTGAGAAGGGCGTCGATGGCTTCCGCTTGGACGTGATTAATCTGATTTCAAAGCAGCAAGATTTTCCTAATGATGATATCGGTGATGGTCGCCGTTTTTACACAGACGGCCCACGTGTGCATGAATATCTAAAAGAGATCAGCGAAGCGGTATTCCAGAAATATGGCAGCGTGACAGTAGGCGAGATGTCCTCAACTACATTGGAGCACTGTCAGCAGTACTCCAACATGGATAACAGCGAGCTATCGATGGTGTTTAACTTCCATCATCTTAAAGTGGATTACACCAATGGTGAGAAGTGGACCAATGCACCATTTGATTTCTTGCAACTCAAATCGATCTTCAACCATTGGCAAACGGGCTTAAACGGAAAAGGTTGGGGCGCGCTGTTTTGGTGTAACCATGACCAACCGCGAGTGGTGAGCCGTTTAGGTGATGATAAGAACTACCGTGTTGAGTCGGCTAAAATGCTGGCGGCGTCTGTCCACATGATGCAAGGCACACCTTATATCTATCAAGGTGAAGAGATTGGTATGACGAATCCAGGTTATACCGAAATCAGCCAGTATCGCGATGTAGAGAGTACTAACAT
>JAYYSE010000138.1:0-9983 GCA_036126475.1 Pseudomonadota bacterium
GCTGATGAGGATCTCTACATCATGATCAATGCATTCCGAAGTTTTTCTGGTGTATCTCTATTATTGTCAGAGTCTCAATAACAGTCGTGAAAGTAGTTTACGATATGAATAATAAAGGCGAACCTACTAGGCTCGCCTTATACTATTTAATAATTAAACAGAATAGTTAATAAATAGAGTTGGTAATAGTTTAAGACATTTTATTTTTTCAAAGTTAAATTTATTAATAGTAAACGTCATGTCTCTATTAATTTTCTCTCACTAACTGATTGTATATCCATATTAAATCTAAGCAATTTAATCTTCTAACTATAAATATACCCGATACCAAACCTTAATATTCATAAAAGCAATCATTACTTCAACCAAGATCACAAATGTTGATGGGTGTTGTGTTGCATATTGTATTTCTGAGTTATTTTCCTGCCGCCAATCATAAAGGACAAATAACAATGAAAAAAACAATAGCTTTAGTGCCTGTAATTTATTCTTTTAGTTCGTTTGCGTATGCTGATAATACTAATGTTATCACTGGCGAATCACCGGAAGGGGTTTACGCTCAATATCAGTCGATTAATCAAGTTACCGAGTCGATGAAAAGTGAGGGTTTCACGATGCACCGCTGTGGAATCAAGGCTCTTCGTAATAACATCCAAGCGAATCAGAGCCGAGAGGTTCCTCATAGTCAGATCCAGTGTGTCTACTCTAAGCCTGGCGCATCAACCAGTGATGAGTCAGAGTTGATCTACTGGCACCTGAATGTGCTTTACAGCATGGAAAATGAACATTTTATTGCGGAGAGTGAGTTTACCGAGCGCTACACTAGCGAGATCTATACACATAGTCCTGAGTATCTTCTTGATATCGGTCCACATTACTACCGTCAGCGTTCTGAAGTTGAAGCGTTGGGAATGAAGGTTGGTGAATGTAATCTACAAAAGATTTATTACTTCAGAGCGCCAACAGAAGAGTCATACTTATCCGATATTGCATCATGTCCAGTGTATAAAACAGATGGAGAATTGTCTGGTAGTATTACAGTGGAAGTTAATCACACACCGGCTAACTTTGGTTATAGTGAGCGACTTGTTAAATTTAATGCTATTTAATCGTGTAAAGGTTTGAGTAGATTTTTATATTAACAATCTGACTCCATATTTACTTGATTACTCTAAATTAGTATCAAATAAAAAGGGTTGGAACTAAATACCAACCCTTTAATTATTAATTGAATTATTACAAGCCTTAGAACTTAACCTGATAGTTCAGAGTATAAGTACGCCCACGACCTTTGTAGTCGTATGCCGCTGGAGCGTAGTGTGCTGAGTACACAATTTGAGCACGCTGTCCCCAAATAGTTGTGTAGTCTTCGTTCAATAAGTTCTGAATACCGAAGCCAAGGCTACCAACAGGAAGCTGATATGTACCGACTAAATCAAACACGGTGTAACCATCTAGCTTGTTTTGAACCGCATCTTCGTAATCGAACATAGTTTGGCTTTGTAGTTTTACAGATAGATCTGTGTCGTACCAACCAGCCCAAGCGTTCGCTTTCGATGTGCTTGCTTCACCCGCGGTAAAGTCCTCCCAACCGTCGTCACGTTTTACTTCAGAAATCACATAGTGGCCAGATGCGCCAAGCTGAATGTTATCGTGTACCCAGTAAGAGGCCATCGCTTCTAGGCCGTAAACACGCTTCCTATCATCAATTTCTTCGATAAGTAATGTGTTCTTGTTGTAACTCACAGACTTGTCAGATTGCGAGTAGTATGCCGCCGTTTGTAGGTTTAGCTCGCCGGTTTCTAAACGGTAACCTAGCTCGAAGCTGTTGGTTTTAATACCAGACATCTTTGAATCATTCACATTGATACTGTCGTCGAGTTGCCAGTGATCGCCAACCAGTGTGTAGTCACCTTGTCCGTAGTATTTTGCAGGGTCTGCAAGGTCAAAGCCTTGTGAGAAGTTTGCCCATACTTGAGACTCGTTGTTTAGGTGGTAAATCGTACCCAAGTTAAATAGACCAACGGTGTAGCTGGTTTCACCGCCTGGTACCGCATCGGCAGACGTGCCAGTACCAGAGGCAATTTTCTTTTGTTGGTTGTAACCGATAAAATCATCAATCTCGTTAGACATGTATTGGTAGCGGAAGCCACCTTCGACAATCCAATCATTGGTTATCGCATAATCTGTTTGGATAAAGCCAGCAATTGAGCTCACTTTTACACCAGGATAGCGACCTGTTTTAGCATAAGTTTTGTTGATCAAATTGCCAGAATCATTAGCAATCGTTGGATCATACAGAGCTTGGTTACTATCCAGTTTGTCTTGATAAGCATCAATACCGTAAACCAGGTTGAATTTGTTAAAGCTTTTCGCTAATGCTGTTTTAAGTGAGATAACGTCGGTAATTTGTTGACCAGAAGATTGGTAATAAGGTGTATAAGTTTGATCTTCTTTTCGATAAGACGCTTCTGCGATCAGCTGATGACCAAGGAACTGCTCATCGATATAGGAAGCACTCAACATGATGCGCTCTGTGCCATGTTCGCGGTCTGAATCAAACCCTTTTCTTACATCAACAAAGTCTCTGCCGACAATGTATAGGCCGTAAGGCGAATCTTGTTGGCTATCGTAGTATTGAGCAAGGAAGTTAAGTTTCTGAGTCTCAGTGATGTTGACACCCACTGTGGTTAAGAAGTCGACCGTCTTATTAAATTGCAGCGAACCTTGTGAAATATCAGGTGTAGCAATATCACCATTTGCATCGAAGAAGCCTTGTGTCTCTGTGTAAACCACAGAAGAGCGAGCTTGAACCGTTTCGTTGCCACCAGAGATAGATTGACCAATTTTGTAATCGAAATCTTCATTCGAGTTGAAGCCAGATGAACCGCCAATAAAGGATTCGAATTCTAGTTCTTCACCTTGTGCTTTTTTGGTGATGATATTGATAACACCACCTGAAGCGCCAGCACCATAAATCGAGGTTGCGCCCGACAACACTTCAATACGATCGATGTTGAACGGGTCGATGGAATCTAGGTGGCGGCTAATTGGACGAGATGACTGCAATGATACGCCGTCAATCATTACTAGCATCTTACGACCACGTAAGTTTTGACCGTAGTTAGTGCGGGCACCACTGCTAACATCTAAAGATGGGATTGTTGCCGATAGAATCTCACCTAGTGATTTACCACCTCGATACTCTTGTTCAATTTGTTCAGCATCGATATACCAAACGGTACCAGGGATATCACTGATGGCTTTAGGCGTGCGGCTAGAAACCACTACCATTTTTTCTTCAGTTGTTAGTTCTTGAGCTTGGGCTGTGAATACTGTGGTTACTGCCGCAACTGCTAATGCGACGGTGGAAAGCTTGAAACTTCCTTTTTCGGTCTTCATTTTTTTCTCTGCATTTATCAATGAAAGGCTGCACACATTTCTTTTGGCGCGGTGACTCTATTTTTTATTGTGTTTATCCAGACTCAAAAGAGTGGTGAGTAATGACTAATCGGATTGGTGAGTCGTTATTACTGCGCTTCAGCTCTTAGTTTAAATAAGAATCATTATTATTGTATTTCTGATGCGAAAAAACAATATGAGAATGCAATTTATTTTCAAATGCAATAATAGTGTCTGACTTATAGGATCGTTGAAGCCCAGCTCTTATGTCTGGTCTCATCTTAAGTTTATGATTAAATTTGTATTTTTTTTCGTGGAGCGAGAGGCTACGGAAAGTAAATGAAGAGAGAGCAGCATTAAAGTATGCTGTTCCTAGGTTAGTTGTTTTTTCCTGAAATACTGCTGAGTAATTGTTCTCGTTGTTCGCACGATACGTTCATGACATTGTTGTAGGTGCGATTCATTACTCGTATATCGTTTTCGAGCAGTTGGGCTAGCTTTGCTGAGGCACTTTGATTGTCGCCTGCCAGAACCAGCTCCATGATGTCCAAGCGGCGCTGGCATGACGTGACCACGGAAGATTGGATATGCATAGAGACCAAATCAGTAGCCTTACGCAGACGATTTTGTTGTTGCATCATCCCTAACAAAAAGCGGTTTCCGGAGCTGGCTGCGAGCAGTTCATGAAAGTCGACACTTAGTGCGAAGAGTTGACTAGCGGAAGTCGATTTTGGCTTGTTGATGGCGTAGATATGGCGATCTCGGCATGCTTCGAGTTCACTACGCTTCAAGTTCCATGTCGGCTCAAGTAGTCCTGCGGGTTCAAAGATCAGGCGGCATCGATAGCTCTCGGTATGCCTTTCAAGTGTGTTTAGAACACCATCAAGTTGCCATTTATAGCCGGGGCTGCGGCGGAAAATACCATCGCTTTCCAGTAGACGGGTGACATTTTGAATTTCGCCACGGTTAGCCTCATACCTTTCTTGTAAATCTTTTTCCGAGAAGGAACTGCTTAATTCCCCAAAAAACAGGTCCATTAAAATATTCAGGTACAGTTGTTCTTGGCGGGGTTGTTCATCGTCTGTCGGTACGTCTAGCTTAATATCAGCCGCATCCATTTGAAGCACTGAACCTTTATAGGGAACAACTTTGGTAATGCCCTGACTCGACAAATGTTTTAAAACGGCGCGTATTGGGCTTCTTGAAACTTCGAATTGTTGTGCCAAAGAAGATTCATTGAGGCTGCTACCAGCTTTAGCGTCTTCGGCTTTTAAGCTAGCAATGACTTTAAACAGCAAGTCTTGTTGGAGCTTTGTAATTGTCGTTATGTCCATAGGGCTTACAAATCAGTTTGTTATTGGAACCATGGTAAACATAAAAGTGCTCGAATACTATTTATTGTGTTTCTGCAACCAAAAAACAATTACTAGTATTGCGGATGAGCGATGTCGGTTGAGAGAATAAACGAGGGTTGAGGGGATAAAAAAGGATTGAACAGACAAAGATAGAATTGAAATAAGCCTACACTTCGGAGTTCAGCGAAGTGTAGGAGGAATTGATAGGCTTGTTGAAAGGTTACTTTTTCATTAGGTAAAGGAAGTAGCCGCCCCCAAGTAGAGAGGCAAGTAGCCCAGCAGGGAACTGCCAAGGGAACCACAATGTACGACCAATCCAGTCAGCTGCGACCATGATGATCGCACCCAACAATGCCCCTGTCAGCATTTGCGGAATCGCTCTATATTGGTGAAGCGAGCGGGCCATGTGAGGTGCTAACAGTCCGATGAAGCTCAGAGGACCAATAACGATGGTGCACAGCGTAGTCAGTGCTGCGACCAATAACAGCAAAGCTAAGCGAACTGTGGTTGTGTTCATCCCCAAACCGCTGGTTGTCACTTCACCCAAGTTTATAAGCTCAATCCAGCGATGAAGTGAAAGGGAAATAGCACCAACAATTGTCACACCAACAGCAAGTAAAACGACATCTTGTGTGGCAACCAGATACGTTGAACCTGATAACCAAGTCAGCAGCGCCGTGGCATTTTCGTTACCTGAACTCATAGTAATGCGCAGCAAAGCATCTAGCCCTGCACTTAGCGCGATACCGGTTAATAGAGTTTGCGTTGGTGCGAAGTTGTGCTTTCTGCCCATCAACCAAACTACAGCCGTAACAGACGTTGCTCCAAGTGTACCGAGCAGCATTTGTTCTTCGCGTCCAATCGAGTTGCCCCAGAGTGTGCCGAGAACCAGCGCTAGGGCAGCGCCTGAACTTATGCCCAACACTTCTGGGCTCGCCATCGGGTTATTTGAAATACGTTGAATAATGGTACCCGCGAAAGCGAGGCCAATACCGGCTAACAGTGCAACCAGTACTCGTGGCGTGCGCAATTCAAATAAGGACTCATGAACCTCAAGACTCCAGCCGAATTGATTTTTACCCACAGTGAGCGCAATTAAACATGTAACCGCCAATACTAAAGACATAGCAATCAAGGTTTTGGCTGTGCTAACTCGCTTGTACTGTTCAATATGTTCGTTACGGCTCTTAAGGTCCGATTGAAGTTTAGTACGTTGCAATAGCCACAATAAAAATGGAGCGCCAAGTAATGCCGTCATTGCGCCCGTTGGCAGTAGCTCACCACCAAAACCTGAGAATGGCTGAATCACTAAATCGACAATCAATAGGATTAAACTACCGATCAAGCCAGTGGTTAATATTTGTTTAGCTAATGATCTAACGCCTAGTAGCCTTGCAATCGCCGGGGCAACAATACCCACAAAGCCAATTAAGCCCACCTCACTGACTACCGCAGCGGTGATAAAGATTGCAAGTGATAGACATAAAAGTTTGATTTGCTTAATGTTCACGCCTAGAGAAGTGGCAACATTATCACCAAACTGCAATGCAGATAATGGCCTTTGCAGGACGAGCAGTAGTAGAGTTGGAATGGCAATCAGGGGTAATAAAACTTGAACGCTAGACCAATCATTTTGGTTAAGTACACCTGCGCCCCATACGAATACACTGGTGAGCTGTTGCTCATGCAGCATCAGTAGCATGGTGTTGAGTGATCCTAAAAATAGGCTCACGACCATACCCGCCAGAACCATATGTAGTGGCGAAAACCCACGTGAAGAGCTGAGTGCAAAGACTAAACCCGTAGCAAGGCAGCCACAAATGAAAGCAGGGATAAAAAGAGGAACAGCGACACTTGTCGGGGTTAAAAGTAAACCCAATACCATACCTAGCTCTGCTCCCGCAGCGACACCAAGTGTCGTCGGTGAAGCAATAGGGTTACGTAATACAAACTGCATCACACAGCCGGCGACTGCCAATGCAAAACCACAAAGGAGTGCAACTGCAAGTCTCGGTAAATAAGTGAGATGGGTGATCAGGTGTTGGTAGTTCGCTGAATCAAAATGAAAGAGCGTATCCCAAATCAACCCAATGCCTTTCGAGTAAGGTGCGGTTATCTGAAGTAGCGAGCTGATAAGGAGAACAGCCGTAACCGATAGGGCGACTGTTTTAACGTGAGTTCTTGCCACTGCTGAACCCTCAATCTTGGTGGTTGCTATCATTTTTGGGTCAGAAGTTCTGTTATGTGGTCACTAAATCTTTGCGCAGCGATAAGGCCTCCAAAGGTCCAGATGCTCGGAAGTTCATACACTGAATCTGTTCTGGTGAATTCCATAGCCTGCCAAAGTGCAGATTGAGTGAGTTGATTTTTTTCGTTTTCAGTCAAAGGACCAAAAAGTATCACGTTTGCTTGTTGATGTTCCGCGAGTCTTACGACACCTGTGGTGCTAAAGCCCCAAAGGTTGGTCGGTTCCTGCCAATCGTTTTTTAGACCCATCGCTTGAATGGTCGCTTGCGCTAGTGAACCTTGGCTGTGAATTCGTAAAGTTTTATCGTTGATGAAACGTGCAAAGATTAATGGCTTATCCGAATTGCCTGCTGCTTGTATTTTCTCACCGTTGTCGTGAAATCGCTGCTTTGTGTCCGCAATAATTTGTTGAGCTCTTTGTTCTTGGTCGAACAATTTACCAAGCGACAACGTAATCGCAGTTGCAGATTCAATCGGCTGCTTCTTTTGGCTGTAAACGCTATACACTAACACCGGAGCAATTTTATTGAGTTGGTGATAAGCCGAAGCCATGTGTTCGCTAATTAGGATGACATCAGGCTTCAACTTAGTTAATAGTTCTAAGTTAGGCTCACGTCGAGAGCCAACATCGGTGACATCTTGGTTCAGTTCTGGCTTCACAACCCACTGGTGGTAACCTTTGGCATCGGCAATGCCTTCTAGCTCAACACCAAGACTGAGTACCGTTTCTGAAAGGACCCAATCTAACGCCACAACTTTTTTAGGGGTTGTTTCGAAAGAAGCGGTTCCCATTTCGTGTGTGATTTCTAATGCATGAGGGCTCTCTAGCGCGTAAGCATTAAATACGAATAAGACAGACAGTAGTGCCATGAACTTTTTCATAACAGATTCCTCGTCATTTAAGGGATATAACTGATTGGTTGCCCTGTTTCAGGGTGGTCGAATAGCGCCAGCTCCATGCCGTAGATTTTGTTCAGCGTTTCCGGTGTCATCAATTCTTTCGGAGAGCCAGAAGCGATCACTTCACCGGAGTGAAGAGCAATAAGATGGTCACTGAATTTTGCCGCCATATTGACGTCATGAAGTACCATAATCACGGTCAGACCCAGTGATTGGTTAAGCTCTCTAATTAAAGCCAGTAGCTCATGTTGGTGGGCAACATCTAGTGCCGATGTTGGTTCGTCTAATAAAATACATTGGCTTTGTTGGGCAAGTAGCATGGCGACCCAAGCTCTTTGTCGCTCACCACCCGATAGGGTTGCAACGAATCTATCTGAAAAAGCGTTCAAGCCTACTTTATCAATAGCTTCATCGACAATTTGGTAGTCTTCTTTACTGTATCTTCCAAATGCGCCTTTCCAAGGGTAGCGACCAAAGCAAACTAACTCACGAACGGTGACACCATCAGTGATAGGTGGA
Source organism: Pseudomonadota bacterium (assembly GCA_036126475.1). Classification (GTDB taxonomy): domain Bacteria; phylum Pseudomonadota; class Gammaproteobacteria; order Enterobacterales; family Vibrionaceae; genus Vibrio. The sequence continues at coordinate 8,424 of JAYYSE010000138.1, forward strand.
TGCTGCGGTAGGTAAGCGACTTGATGTGCAAACTCTAGGTTACTGTATGAAGACAGTGGTTGTTCGTTGAAGAAGACTTCTCCCTGGGTTGGGGCATTTTGTCGACTCAGTAGTTTCATGAGAGTCGATTTACCGCATCCATTATGGCCAAGTAATGTGGTGACCTTTTTAGGCTCAAAGGTTAATTGGGTTGGGGAGAGAATCTTCTTACCGTCGATTTCGAACGAGGTATTGGTAAGTTTGTACATAGTGAAATATGAAGTTGAGTTATAGGCTACTAGCCGTTAATGTAACATAATGAAAAACAAATGATAATCATTCTCTAAATCAATTGGTTTACTGCTATTCATGTTGTTTCCCACTCACTTGCTTTCAAAAATAGCTTAATCAATCTCGATACTATGTCCGTTATACAAAACAAAAAATTTCATTTAGTGGCAATTAGCCTGATTTCGGTGTTGATGGGCATAGGACAAAACGGCTTACTTGTCTCCTTACCGTTTCTGGTTGAACACTCTGCGTTCAGCTTACCTACGTGGTCAATATTTATCGCGATTGGAAGTTTGTTGTTTTTGCCCTCCGCGCCTTTTTGGGGAAGGTACAGTGATAAACATGGCCCAAAGAAAGTGGTGTTACAGGCGTTATCTGGAATGGCGGTTAGCTTTGCGTTATTGACACTGTTTGCAATGAATAGCTTGTATTTTCAATCGGATAGCCATAGTGATCGCGTGTACATTGTCTGTTTTATCGGGCTAGTCATCGCGCGAATTCTATATGGCTGCACGGTCGCAGGTTTGGTACCGGCAAGTCAGCACTGGGCAATATTGTTGTGTGGTGAGAAGAACCGTTTGCAGGCGATAACATCGGTGAGTATCGGTTTGAGTGCTGGTCGATTGATTGGCCCACTCATCTCTATTGTGGCACTCAAATTTTCTTATTTCGCACCGCTCATGTTGATGATTCTACTGCCGTGTGTTGCGATAGTCTTAGCTATTATCTTGCCTGAACCGGCAATGCTAAGTACCAAGCAGGCCCAGCTAGAGAGCGCATCGTGGCTGCCCCCAAAAGGGCTATGGGTGTTTTTGTCGAGCGGGCTGTTGCTTTGTGCGACAGTGGCATTAACGCAATATAGCTTCTCGCCATTCATTTATGCTGTTACTAGTTGGTCAACTGAAAAAGTTAGTGATGCGATTGGCGTATTATTAACTATTAGTGCAGCGTGTACTTTTGCGACTCAAGTTTTGGTGGTTAAGAAAAGCAAATTGACGCCCACAACTATGTATCGCTTTGGCGCATTATGTTTAGTGCTTGGGTTTATCGTGTTGCTGATACCTAATATTTGGGTGTTTGGTGGTGCGATGATGTTGACGGCCATTGGTGCTGCGCTGATTGTTCCTGCATACACGGTATTTGCGACTGAAAAACAAAATGAAGCCCCGGGTGCTGCCGCAGGCTTCATTTCGATGTCTCACACACTTGGCTATGGAGTCGCGTCGGTGCTGGCGTTCACCGCAACTCTCCATCCGCTATACCCAATCTATTTGTGTCTGATCTTTGCCA
>JAYYSE010000139.1:0-6564 GCA_036126475.1 Pseudomonadota bacterium
CGAAGTCTTTTGCTTCACCACCGTACACTTTAGAAAGTGTAGTACAGATAGCAGCAGTTAGAGTTGTTTTACCGTGGTCAACGTGGCCGATAGTACCAACGTTTACGTGCGGTTTCGTACGTTCAAATTTTTCTTTAGACATGGGGTGTCCCTCTAGGTACGGATTAGGTGGCTTAAAAAAGACCACGCAACCAAAAAAAATGGTTTTCTTTATTAAAGGAGAAGAAGCTTTAGACTGGTGCTAATACCCAGAGTCGAACTGGGGACCTCACCCTTACCAAGGGTGCGCTCTACCGACTGAGCTATATCAGCACACAAAATGAGTTGGAGCGTGCAGCGGGAATCGAACCCGCATCATCAGCTTGGAAGGCTGAGGTAATAGCCATTATACGATGCACGCAACACGTAACTCTGTTTGAGCTATTTAACCTTTAGAATATGGTGGAGAGGGACGGATTCGAACCATCGAAGGCAGTGCCAACAGATTTACAGTCTGCTCCCTTTGGCCACTCGGGAACCTCTCCAAATTTTTGAGCTTTCTCTCGCTTGCCTCAAAGGAAGGGAGAAAGTGGTGCCGACTACCGGAATCGAACTGGTGACCTACTGATTACAAGTCAGTTGCTCTACCTACTGAGCTAAGTCGGCACAAGTGGGGCGCATTTTATTGAATGATTTTCCACCTTGCAATAGCAAATCGAAAAAAAGTGCAAAATTCTCTGCCCAAACTCCGACATACGACTATTTAGCTCAAGGTTTCCGTCTTTAACCCGCATCTAATACAGGAAGATATTTTATTTATCTATCGCTTGATGTATTTTCCATGCACTTGTTTTGTTATCCACTGTAGAGTTTTGTATGAGCCCATTCATGTCATTTGACCGTACACACTGGTCTGAACTAAGGAATTTAGTTCCGATGACACTTTCTGAAAGCGACTTAAAAGAGCTTCAAGGCATCAATGAAAAGCTCACCATGGAAGAAGCTGTAGAGATCTACCTGCCGCTTTCTCGTCTCTTGAATCTCTATGTGGCAGCCAGACAAAATCGCAATTCAGTACTTCATCAATTTCTTGATAAAAAAGAGAAAGCGCCACCATTCATTATTGGTATTGCTGGTAGTGTTGCAGTGGGAAAAAGTACAACTGCACGTCTACTTAAGGCCCTACTCTCTCGTTGGGAAAACCACCCAAAAGTTGAGCTAGTCACCACTGACGGTTTCTTATATCCAAATGAAGTATTGGAAGAGAAAGGCTTGATGAGTAAGAAAGGCTTCCCTGAGTCTTACGATATTAAGCGTCTAGTTAATTTTGTCTCAGACGTCAAGGCGTGCAAAAGAAACGTCACTGCACCAGTTTACTCGCATCTAACTTACAACATTACTGATGATGTTAAGTGTGTTGACCTACCTGACGTGTTGATCATTGAAGGCCTAAACGTATTGCAGAGTGGAATGAACTACCCACACGAGCCACACCGTGTGTTTATTTCTGACTTCCTGGACTTTTCACTCTATGTGGATGCAGACAGCCAGCAAATCAAAGAGTGGTATATCAACCGCTTTATGAAGTTTAGAGAAGGGGCATTTACCAAGCCAGGCTCTTACTTTAGTCATTACACTAAATTATCGAACCAAGCGGCATTGGATAAAGCAGAAGGGATCTGGAGTTCAATCAATGGGCTGAACCTAGAGAAGAACATCCTTCCAACCAGAGAGCGAGCGCACCTAATCCTACGAAAAGGTGCAGATCACATGGTTGAAGAAGTATTACTAAGAAAATAGGAAGGTCTTAGTTACCCTTCCGCAGTGAGATTTCACCGCCGATATAACTTTCGATGCCGTTCTCGGTTTTGAGTAACACAGCGCCCTGCTCATCGATACCTTGCACGACACCTTCAATTTCTCTAGGTCCAATTATCAGCTTCACATTGCGACCTAAGAAATTATCTAAGCGATTCCAACGCTCAACAAAGTTCGACATCCCTTTCATTTCATAATCAACCAGTGCTTTGTCCCAAGCGTTAATGAGGGACTGTGCAAGCTGAGTACGATCAGGTACCTGACCATCACATACCTCTTTAAGCGAGGTCCACGGTTGACCAATCCCTGAGGTTGCAGGGTCCATTGAAAGATTAAGTCCTAAACCAATAACAATATGAGCGGCACCGCCAGATTGCCCCGACAACTCAACTAAAATGCCCGCAAGTTTCTTATCGTCATGGTAAAGGTCATTAGGCCATTTTAGTTTCACGCCTTCAACGCCCAACTCTTCCAGAGCCTCAACAACCGCAACACCGACAACAAGGCTTAGGCCCATCGCGGCTGCCATCCCTGCGTCGAGTCTCCAGTACATCGAAAGGTATAGGTTGGCCCCAAATGGTGACACCCACTCCCTGCCACGACGACCGCGACCAGAGGCTTGATATTCAGCAACACAAACCGAGCCAGATTCTAGCTCATTGGTGCGCTCCAATAGGTGTTGATTGGTTGAACCTATAATAGGGATCAGTTCAAGAGACGCCTTGCTATTGGCAGCAGATAGTTGCTCATGATCCAGCATGTCTAATCGGTTCGCTAGCTTGTAGCCTTTCCCCTGCACACGGTAGATATCCAGACCCCACTCTTGAATACCTTTGATGTGTTTGCTTATGGCAGCTCGAGATACGCCAATCACTTCACCAAGGTCTTCACCAGAATGAAATTCACCATCTGCAAGGCATTTTAACAGAGCTAGCTTGGTGCTGTGCTCTCTCATACTAACGCCTCCAAAGCCTTATCGAGGTTTGTTTCACCATCTCTTCCCATAAAGCGAACCTCATGTTCAAGGAGGATATCGAACTTCTCTAACACAGCCTGACGAACTTGGTCTGCTAGCTTAAGCACATCCACCGCCGTCGCCTTATCATAGTTGATAATCACAAGTGCTTGATTTGGATGAACTTGAGCACCACCTTGATTAACACCTTTAAACTGACATTGATCGATCAACCAACCAGCAGCGACTTTGATCATATTCTCACTCGCATAGCCCACAATCTTTGGGTACTCAGACTGCAAGCGATCAAAATGATCTTTACTGATCACTGGGTTTTTAAAGAAGCTGCCTGCATTACCCTGAACAGTTGGGTCTGGCAACTTGCTCGAGCGAATTGCGCATACTTCATTAAATATCGTTTGAGGAGAGAGGGTCTCTTCAGGCAGGCTTTTTAAGGGACCATAATGATTACATGGCTGCCATACTTTCGGTAACGTTAAGCCAATCGCGACCACAATAGCTTTGCCGTAAAGGATGTGTTTAAAAATCGAATCTCGGTAACCAAAGAGGCACTCCTCTTTGCTTAATCGCTTAACTGTATAAGTATCCAAACAAAGAATATCGACGTACTCGCACACGTCCTGTAACTCGACACCATAAGCACCGATGTTTTGAATTGGAGCAGATCCGGAACAACCCGGAATCATGGCTAAATTTTCTAATCCACCAAGACCTTGCTCAACGGTCCATTTAACTAAGCTAGGCCAATCCTCACCACCATTAACATGGAGTAAGTGATTGTTATCCGACTCCGTTAAGGCAATACCAGACAGCTTATTGATAATGACAAGGCCTGCAAAATGCTCAGTGAAAAGCATGTTACTGCCCTTTCCTAGTATCAGCTTAGGTTTAGATTGCCATTTAGGGTCCTGATAAACCGACACCAACTCGTCAATCGTGGTCACTTCAACCAAAGCATCACAGCTTTGATCAATAGAAAAGGTATGAACGTTTTTTAAACTAGCATTGAGATGGAATTGCATGGCGATATTCAATTAACTTACACTGCGTTCATTCTACAGCAGATAAACCAGTGGCGCAGTGACTGAATGAACAATGTCATCATTACTCAATTAGACCCAGTAAAGGTTCCCCTTGTTAAACGCTTCTATAAAGAACATTACCCAACAGGGAAAGCTAATAAAAGTGAGCTAATTTATTCTCTCTTAGTTGATGACGAACTTTGTGGTGTCGTCCGTTTCCGTACTATAGAAGACTCGCGCTTACTGACAGGTATGGCGATCTCGAAGCAACATCGCGGTAAACAGTTAGGTTCTCAGCTAATGGACTACTGTGCAAAACATACACTCACAGAGAACGATTACTGCTTTGCCTATGCGCACCTCACGAGCTTTTACGGTCGACATCAATTTATCCAGATCGATCCGAAACAGCTACCGAACGCCTTACGGGGTTTATATGAGCGTTATTCAAATAGCGGGAAAGATCTCATTCCTATGCAATATCAGCAAAATTGTTAGAGAATGCCTCGATTTTCTAGTATTTGGGGCTGTGCCTTTGGTAAAATTAAAGGCTCGCAATTTTGCATATTTTTAAGGTAAAACAGTCAATATGATTGCCAGTAGGAATCCATTCATACAGTTGCCAACCATAGCGCAGAATCCTGACAAGTTTGAAGTACTACTATCAGCGCAAGAGTTTCGAACTCGCCTTCTTGATGAGATATCTCGTGCAACGACCCGCATTAGCTTAGTCGCTTTATATCTTGAAGATGATGAGGCTGGCCGTGAGATCCTAACTGCCTTATATGACGCAAAACAAAAGAATCCAGATCTAGATGTGAGCGTTTGTGTTGATTGGCATAGAGCTCAACGCGGATTGATTGGTGCAGAGTCTTCTGAAGGCAATGCAGCCATGTACAAAGAGTTTGCTGAAAAGTATCAACACTCAGTCCCTGTCTATGGCATTCCTGTTCGCGGTAAAGAAGTCTTCGGTGTATTGCACTTAAAGGGCTTTATCGTTGATGACAGCGTGATCTACAGTGGTGCAAGCCTTAACAACATCTACCTGAACTATCACGATCGTTACCGCTTTGACCGCTACCATGTTTTAAACAACGTAGCACTGGCAGACTCAATGTTTGCCTACGTACATGAGCAAATGATCTCTGACAGCGCTGTGTACGACTTAGCAGACAAAAATAAGCCAGCAACTAAAGAGCTAAAGCCAGCAATCCGCCAGTTTCGTGCATCTCTAGCCAGATCTCAGTACCAATTTGATGGTCAGGAAGTTTCACCAGAGCAAGTTGCCGTAACACCGTTAGTAGGTATTGGCAAACGACGTAATCGTCTTAACCAAGGCATTAATCAACTGGTCGCTCAGGCTAAAGACGAAATCTTCATTTGTACCCCTTACTTTAACTTCCCTCCTAGCCTAGCTAAAGAAGTAAAAAAGGCGCTTAAGCGTGGTGTAAAGGTCAGCATTGTTGTTGGTGACAAAACGGCGAATGATTTCTTCATCTCTCCAGAAGAAGAGTTTAAAACGATTGGTGGCTTGCCATATCTTTACGAGATGAACTTACGTCGCTTCGCTAAAGCGAATGAAGCTCATATAGCCAGCCGTAATCTATCGATTCAACTTTGGCGACACGACTCTAACAGCTTCCACCTGAAAGGCATTTGGGTCGATAAACGCTACATGCTACTTACCGGTAATAACCTAAACCCAAGAGCCTGGAAATTAGACCTAGAGAACGGCATCTTTATCCAAGATAACTATCACCACCTAACTGACAAGTTCCAAGCTGAAGTAGATAACATTCTTCGACACACTCAGCTTATTTGTACTTATAAGCAGTTAGACAAAGTAGATAGCTACCCAGAAGAAGTTCAAAAGCTGATTCGCAAGATCACGCGGGTGAAAGCTGACAGAGTACTTAAACAAATACTCTAGTGAACATACGCAAGATATGATTTACCAACGCCTAGCAAACGCTAGGCGTTTTTGTATTTATAGGTACTAGATTATCCACTGAGGTCACAGAGCAGTGATAAATGGAGCTTCAACAGGCTCTCTATCTTCTGTCTGGGGGAAATAACGGTTGGGGACAGAAGAGCTATAGCCGTATTCGGTAAGACCGTGACTATCGACAGCATACCCTTACCATAAGTCGCTTCTCAGTAAGTACTCTCAAATATAGTGGGTAAATAGCTCATTCAATATTCACACACGTAGCGTCTTTGAATACCACCGAAGAGCTTAAGTTACACATGGCTTCGGTAGGAAACCATCAAGGTTCCGTACTGCTTTGTCATCGGACAAAAACTAGCGGCGTACCAACCCGGATAGGTCTCAGTAATAGTAATGAACCTAATCCTGCCAAGTCATAGGTTAGGCTTCACAACAAGAAACAAAGCGGTTCTACCGACCACATTAACGAACAAATCCTAGCTTTAAACAGATAACGATTTGGATAAATAACGATGCTCCTATAGTTCAGGGGTAACTTGAACCAAATAGGGTGAGACTTGTTAATTAACGAATAATACCAGTCTAAGTAAAAATATGATCTAATTAAGATTGTTACTTCTTCTTGAAAAAAGACGCTATGGACAGTCTCGATAACATTGATTTCAAAAAGCTTGCTAGTAAACAAAAATCTATTCAAATGAAGATGCGATTACTCGCATTGGCTCATTTTAAAGATGGTCAATCTCGAACCCAAATTGCTAAGTTCCTTAAGGTAAGCAGAACTAGTGTGAATAAATGGGTACAAACATTCCTCGAAGAAG
>JAYYSE010000140.1:0-43208 GCA_036126475.1 Pseudomonadota bacterium
GGTCCTATCATCGCCGGTATCTTCTCTGGCCTAGAAAAGAAAAACATCAACTTCTCTACAGCAACGAAAGTAGGTTTCTCTTTCATCCTGACGGCTATCGCTTTTGGTATCCTGACCATGGCAGTGACTACCGTTGGTGAAGACGTTCTGATTCGCCCTGAAATATTCCTAGCCATCCACTTCTTCCTAGCATTCGGTGAAGTGATTGTGGGTTCTATGGTAGTGGCATTCATCCTATCTGTGGCACCTAAGCACATCGAAAACTTCTCTGTTAGTTTATTCTCTGTAGCAATCGCACTATCAGGTATCGTTGGCGCAGTATTTTCAACGTCAATTGCACTAGAGAAAGGCCAAGAGATCACACAAGAGATCGTTCAAACGGTTTACGGCGACTACTTCCAAATGCTGACTGTTCTTGCGGTAGTAATGGTAGGTATTGCGATGGCTGCATCTATCATTATTCGTAAGATGCTAAAAGCAGCAAAAGCCGCTGATGAAACCACTCAACTAGAAGAAGCAAGCAGCTAATCACGCTGTTATTCAGCAAGCCATTTATCAAGCCCTTTAGTTTACTAAAGGGCTTTTTTGTTGATAAAAGTTAGCGATATAAGCAAACCACTCTTAACTAAATTGTCCTTGTGTAAATTACAGTAAATGAGAATTATTAATATTGAGTGTTTTCTGGTTCGAGATTATTATGTGGGCATCAAAATCTAAGAGAGCCTTATATGAGCAAGCCTAGCACTATCATATTAACCGTTACTCAAACCTCAACCATTACTCCAAACATGCAGCGTATTAAGTTTAGCGGTGAGGGATTAAGTAAGTACCCAGCTGAATGTGTAGGTGGCTATATCAAGCTTCTATTCTCGCCACTAGGCACCACTGACTTGAGTCAATTAGATGAAGGTGAGCGTCCAATCATGCGCACCTACACGATTCGCCACTACAACCCTGTAGAGAAGTTCATCGAGGTCGATTTCGTTCGACATATCACTAAAGATCTACAATGTGGCTTTGCTGCAAGATGGGCAATGAGCACGCAAGTTGGCGATACTATTTCAGTGGCAGGTCCGGGGTTAATCCAGGGGTTAAATATTGAGTCGGATTGGTTCTTCTTAGTGGCAGATATGACTTCACTCCCTGCGCTTTCAGCAAAAGTAAAAACACTTCCAGAAAACGCAAAAGGTCACGCTGTTATTCAGATCAATTCAGCAGCAGACAAGCAAGAACTTGAAGCCCCTGAAGGCATTAAAATCACTTGGTTAATTGAAGATCAAACGTCAGAAACGTTGTCACAAACAGTCCGCAGCTTAACGTGGTTGGACGGTCAGGTTTCAGTATGGACAGCGTGTGAATTTGAAAGCATGCGCGAACTCAGACAGTACTTCAGAAACGAAAAAGAAGTCGCAAAAGAAAACATCTACATTAGTAGCTACTGGAAACGTGGCGTCAGTGAGGATGGGCATAAAGTTATCAAACAGCAAGATGCTCAAGCACTAGCGGATTAGGCCATCACCAAAATAGCCCGCCTCAAGACCAAATAAAAAACGCCCTTAACGATAAATTCATCATTAATGGCGTTTTTAATTTCTAATGAAAACTGAGATAGAGCGTTATGATTAGATGCTTTCGCCTAATTCAATCTCGTAACCTAGATCAAGCTTAACAACCCACTCTTTATTGCCTTTTAAACGCGCTACAACTTGTTCTGCGGCGACTTTACCAATTTGCTCCCTAGGTGTGACCACAGTGGCTAAACGAGGTGTCATCGCTACTGTAATGTCGTGTCCGTGGAAACCTGCAATCGCCATATGCTCAGGCACTTGAATACCACGTCGCATACATTCATAGAAAGCACCAATTGCCAAATCATCGTTGGTACAGAAAATGCCATTGACCTGCGGGTGCTTCTCTATCAAGTCTCCTATGAGCTTGGCACCTAAAGTAAAAGAAGATGCATCCTCAGTTTGCAATGTGACAGGGTCTTTACCAGCCTCTTGCATAGCATGTTCATAACCCGCCATTTTCAAGCGAGTACGTTCATCCATACGAGCCGCCAAATAAGCAATATTGGTACACCCTCTTTCTAGCATTGTCTTTGTCATCGCCCTAGCGGCTTCAAAGTTATCAAAGCCAACCGCTTGCTCAATCCGAGGCGATACCGAATCCATAATTTCAATAACAGGAATCGAAGCGGTTCGAAGCATTTTACGTGCTCTTTCCGTGTGCACATTCTCGGAAAGGATAATGGCATCCACATTGTATGAGAGCAGTGAAGCAATACCCTGCTCTTCCAAATCTGCGCTATAACCATAGTGGGCAATCATTGTTTGATAGCCGGCTGGAGCGGTGACTTGCTCAATACCACGGATAACTTCCGCAAAAACTTGGTTAGTTAATGAAGGGACCAACACACCGATAGCATTACTCTTTGCATTGGAAAGAATATCAGGGGCACGGTTTGGGATGTAGCCCAGCTCCTCAACAGCGGCATTGATCTTATCTCGCAGCGCTTTTGATACTTGAGATGAGTCTCGCAGGCAGCGACTAACCGTCATCTTGGTGACGCCAACTAGATTGGCAACATCTTGTAATGTAGGACGTTTTTTCTTGTTCGACATAATTAGTAATTATTATTTTTTGAGTTATGTTACTGGTAACAGTGTATCCAACTAACGTGGAATTTGAAGCCTAATCGATTAAAAGATTGATATAGCATCACAAATACAAACGCCCTCATAGCGAGGGCGTTACATATGATTTAAGCGTTGGCCTTTACTTCCGTTCTTGGAGGCTGACTCCAAGTCACATGAAACTTTTCCGCTTCATCTCTATCCACTCTAGAGTATGTGTGAGAACCAAAGTAGTCCCGTTGCGCTTGCAGTAAATTCGCTGGTAACACTTCACAGCGTAAAGAGTCAAAGTAGCTCAATGCAGAGCTAATTCCTGGCATCGGCACTCCATATAGAGCAGAGTTAGCAACCGCAATACGCCAAGCTAGTTCACGCTCTTCAACCTGTTTGATGAAAGCCGCATCAAACAACAGATTCGCTAACTCTTCATTTTGTTGATACGCCGCAGTGATACTCTGTAAGAAAGCAGCACGGATTATACAACCTGCTCGCCAAATCTTAGCGATCTGAGTGAAATCCAGATTCCAACCTTCTTTGTCAGATGCCGTCTTCAACAGGTCAAAGCCTTGCGCATAAACAGACAGCTTAGCGCAGTAAAGTGCGTCATGTAGATCCGAGATGACCTCTGCTTTATCCAGCTGACTTGCATCAGCAATGTTGCCTTTTAACAGCTGGCTGCCTTGGATACGCTGTGATTTTTGACCGCTCATCGCACGTGCATAAACCGCCTGTGCAATCGTTGGTGTTGGGCAACCTTCTTGAAGGCTGTTGACTGCGGTCCAAAGCCCTGTGCCTTTCTGGCCTGCTTTATCAAGTACAACCTCCACAAATGGCTTACCAGTGACTACATCTTCTTGTTGAAGGATGTCAGCACTGATCTCCATCAGGTAGCTGTTAAGTACGCCATTGTTCCACTGTTCGAAAACTTGACCAATCTCTTGAGCCGACATTTTAAGAACATCACGCATGAAATGGTACACCTCACAAATAAGCTGCATATCGGCGTATTCAATACCGTTGTGAACCATCTTAACGTAGTGGCCTGTACCTGAAGGACCGACATAAGCAGCACATGCTTCGCCTGCTTCAAATTGAGCGACGGGCAAACCGTTCGCATCTACTTTTGCAGCAATCGCTTCCCACATTGGTTTTACATATTGCCAAGCCGACTGTTCACCACTTGCCATCAATGCAGGACCGACACGAGCTCCTTCTTCACCACCAGAAACAGCAGTACTGAAAAAGCGAAGCTTACCCTTGTAGTTCAACTCGCGAGTCTCGGTATCCGTCCACAGGCTGTTGCCCGTATCGATAACAATATCGTCACTCTCCAACCCCGCATCCAACAGGTTATTTACGACGATATCAACCGGCTTTCCTGCAGGAACCGACAATGCAATAACTCTTGGTTTAGCTAATCCTTGCAACATATCTTCGAGGCTAGTGCCTTTGGTGAACTCTCCTTTTCCTTTAAAGGATTCGTTGAGCAATTTAGCTTCAGAATTCGCGCGTTCAATGTTGTCAGAATTAAGGTCGAAGCCTGCAACATTAAATCCATTATCAAGCAGGTTAAGCGCTAGGCTCTTGCCCATGACACCTAAGCCAATCATCGCAATATCATTTTTTATCTGAGTCATGGGTTAGCCTATTTGTTTAATTTTCTTCAGTGCACTTTCGACGACCTGTTCAACATCTTGTGAGATATCGACAAACAATGCTTCATCAAGCTCTGGCTCAACCAAGGTTGCGAATTGGCTCTTCAACATTTCTTGACCGTTAAAGTAATGGTTTTCACGTGCTTTGTGACGATTCCAAATGGTATCGAAACTACCTTGCAGATATACGATGACCAATTCTTCATTATTGCTGCGCAAAATATCGCGGTACTGGGGTTTCAATGCCGAACAAGCGATGACAGCACTTGGTTGCTCAATAAATTGTTTGTTCAGAGTTTCTAGCCATCCTTGACGATCTTCATCTGTCAGTGGGATACCTTGACGCATTTTTTCTACGTTACTTTGTGGATGGAAGTCATCTCCATCGAAAAACTGAAGCATTAATGCTTCTGCAATACGGCGACCAATCAGGCTTTTTCCGCATCCAGATACGCCCATCACGAGTATTTTTTTGCTTTTCATAAGGCAAGCCTTCCCTAAGCCCCAACCCAAATGGGGGCTGACAATCGAATCTATTATTTAAACTGGTTTTGCTGAGGCTCGGTTCCTTAACCCTATATTTGGTCAGGAACCTTTCACGTTATTGCCACCAAAGCGCAAGCTGAGGGAAGATAATAACCATGGCCAACACGAATATTTGAAGTCCAATGAACGGCAGTAGTGAAGAGAATATCTCGCCCAAGCTAATGTCTTTTGGCGCTACCGATTTTAAGTAGAATGCCGCTGGACCAAACGGTGGTGACAAGAAAGACACCTGCATATTTAGACAGAACACAACACCAAACCACACAGGGTCGAAACCAAGGCCTGTAATGATTGGAACGAAGATTGGCATGGTAAGAAGTGCTACACCAACCCAGTCAAGGAACATACCAAGCACTAGCAAGATTGCCATCATGATTAACAGCGTAACCATTGCGTTGCCGCCACTTAGCGCAAGGATGGTCTCTTCAACAAAGTCAATACCGCCCATCAAGTTGTAGATACCAACCAGCGCACTCGCGCCGATACCAATCCACATGATCATGCCGCAGGTACGCATGGTTGCGATAGCACTCTCTTTCAGCATGTTGAAGTTCAGCTCACCACGAATTAACGCGCTGATCATAATACCAACTACCCCCAATGCTGATGCTTCCGTTACCGAAGCGATACCTGTGTAAATACTACCTAGAACCGTTGCAACAGAAAGCAGTGGGAAGAACAGCGCTTTGAAGTAACTAGGCTGATTCGCGATATCTTCTTCTGACTCTTCATCACTAGGGATAGGAGCAAGAGAGGGGTTTAACTTACAACGAATTAGTACATAACCGATGTAACAACCTGCAAGGATAAACGCTGGTAAAAACGATGCTTTAAACAAGTCACCAATTGAAACGCTGGCTGTCATACCGTAGATGATCAACACGATACTTGGTGGCAGCATGGTTCCAAGCGCACCACCTGCACAGGTTGTACCAATAGCAAGTTTGCGGTCGTAACCTAAGCGAAGCATTTGAGGTAGAGCAAGAATGCCTAGCAGTACGGTTTCACCACCGATTACACCAGACATCGAAGCAAGTAAAACGGCTACCAATAAGGTTTGTACTGCAACACCACCACGAACCTTACGACCAACAGACTTCATTGCATCGAACAAGTCACGAGCGATACCAGAACGGTCCAAGAGAGCCGCCATCAATACAAACATTGGTACTGCAAGGAATACATAACCAGAAGCAAAGCTGTAAGTTCGGCTCGCAATCAAAGGTAATGCATCAGGGCCAAACCAACATAGCGTGAAGAAAATGGCAACAAAGCCTGTTACGAAAGCCAGCTGCATACCCGTTAATAGCAAACCGATCATCATAACTAGCATGAGCAAACTGCCCCATGCGATACCAATCGAAGATAAATCAAACATTGTCATTCTTCCTTAGAGCCATCAACTCTTGGATTAGGTGCAATACAAACTGGACAACAAGAACACATAAAACGACAAAAATTAGACCTTTCAGCAAAGCTGGATAAGGAGCGTTTAATACCGAACCTGATGTTTCAAGTCGAAATTCACCCCAAGGTGCAAACCACGCTTCTTGCGCTGTAAAGTAAGCTGCGTAAGCAAGCATGCCAGCAAAAGCTAAACCAACAATGTGGTGAACAAGATTAAGATACTTACGTGTTTGTTTAGAAACCGAATCGTAGATAAGAACAACACGTACATGTTTATCAGCCGCGAAAGCGTAAATGCCACCGATAAGGAATAGGGAACCACCAATAAATGAAGCCGTTTCATGTACCCATGTGGTTGGGGCATCAAATGCATAGCGCATCACAACTTCGTAAAATGAAATCAATACAGTGAAGATGAACAACCAGCTAACTAAATTACTGAATTTTATGATAAGACGATCAAGCATATTTCTAGGCTGTTCATCGTTTTCAGCTGGTGCGTGAGGGTTTTTGTCTTTCATGGGCCAAATTTCCTGGGAGAAAACGGGAGAGCAATGCTCTCCCCCATCAATAAGCTAAGTTTGAATTACAGTAAGCCGTTGTCTTCTAGGAACACAGTTACTGAATCATAAACTTTCTGTGCGTTCTCAGAACGCTCTGCAAATACTTTCCATTGACCTTTTGCAATTTCACGGAACTTTTTACGCTCTTCTTGAGACCAGTCATGGATAGTGATTTCTGGGTTCGCTTGTGCTTCTTTAACTGCCGCTTGGTCAGCCATTTTCAGCTGAGTCGTCATGTCGTAAGAGAAGTCACGAATTGATGTTTGCAGGATGGTTTGAAGATCCGCTGGCATCTTATCCCATTTTTTCTGAGAAACAGAGATATCGATAAGCGGTAGTGAGTGGAAACCAGGTTGAACTGGGTGAGTCGCGATATCGTTCATGCCCGCTTTTTGGTTTGTCGAAAATACTGTGTAGTCAGCAGCATCAATTACGCCCTTGCTTAGGCCAGTAAATACTTCAGAGCCAGGCAGGTTTACAGGGGTTGCACCTGCAGCGGCAAAGACTTGTTGAACTAGGCCTTCTGGCGCACGCAGTTTAAGACCTTTGAGATCATCAACACCGTCGATAGGCTTTTTAGAGATGAAAGACTCAACACCTGTTGTTGATGCACCTACGAATTGAACGCCGTAAGGCTTGTAAAGCTCAGTCATTAGCTCGTTACCACCGCCGTAGTTCATGTACTGAAGCAGCTGAGTTGTATCTGACCAAGCACCAACCATGTTACCGATTAGGCCAAAAGCAGGATCTTTACCTGAGAAGTAACCCGTTGCTGTGATATGACCATCTAGGATACCCATCTTAATAGCGCCTAGTGTTTCAGTGTGCTTAACCACAGCACCAACTGGCAGAAGGTCGATGTCGATGCGTCCGTTAGACATCGTTTCTACACGCTCAGCCCACTTCTGCTGAACTTTGAAGTTCAAATCGCCAGAAGGATCTGAAGATTGAATCTTAAGTTTAAAGTCTGCAGCCATTGCTGAAGTAGCAAATAGGCCAGTGAGAGAAGCAGCAATCAGCGTTCTAGTCAGAGCTTTCATTTGAGTATCCTTATGAGTTTCACAGAGTCCGGCTTGTTGTTATATGTTACCGGTAACGTTGAGATGGATGTTACCGGTAACCTTGCAACCTTGTCTATGAGGAGGATCACATCTTTAACATTAGTAAAACGTTTACTATCAATAAGGAAAATGTGACCAACAAGTCACACTTTAGGATGATATGAGATATAAAAGTCGCTTTAAATCAGTGAAGTAACCAGACCAATAAGAATCAAAACAACGCCTATACCGCGAGTCATGTGCCACTTTTCCTTCAAAAAGTAGATCCCCATCACGACACCGAAGATAATGCTTACCTGCCGAAGTGCAACCACCAAGCTGACGTTCTCTGTCATGGTCATTGCAAACAGCACCAATCCATAAGTCGATGCCATCATAATGCCGGCCACCGTGGCCTTCTTGCGTAGTACCCAAGCATTCGTAAATTCGACACTTTGGTTAGTTACCAACAACCAAATACTCAATGGAATCACTATCGCCCAAAACTGGATGCCTAAATAGAAAATCGCCGTGTGTTTGTTGGTAATAACCTTAGTGCTCAAAGGCTCCAATAACAGCAGCGCTTCTTTATCAATAATGGAATAGCCTGTGGTACCGATAGCGGCGACAAGCGCCCAAAGCACGCCAAGGTTCAGGTAAGCTTTCAACCTCAGCCCTGAGAACTGTTTCAATGGAACAAACAAGCAGCCTAATGTGATCAGTGCAAAACCAACCCATTGATTAACCGAAAGATCATAGCCAATCAATACGGTCCCCAAACCAACCATCAACACAGGCAATGCTCGAGCCATTGGATAAATCACACCAATATCCGCTTGTTTATAAGCAGCACCCAATCCAATTAGATAAATGATTTGGCATATCCCACTGAGCAAAACCAATTGCCAAAATGGAAGTGAGATATTTGAAAATCCAACATTATCGACATACCAGATAAGATAAGGCGTCAATATCGCTGCAGCCGCAAACCCAGACGCCAAGAAAAACGATGAACCAGTTCCTTGGTTAGATTTACCGAGAACATTCCAGCCCGCATGTAGTAAAGCGGAGATAATGACGATAACAATGGCAGAGAATTCCATTTCTTTCCTAATAAAATTGGTAAATAGATAAATAAAAGCAACAGCTTAATTGAAGTAATAAAAAAGGTCTCTGGATGAGAGACCTTAAATCATTGAAACCGGACGCCCCTACAGAATTAGAGGGAGCTCGTTACACAACTAGCACTACGTGGGAGTTATTAGCGCTCGAGTTGAGCTATCGATTCAATGCTGATTGCATCGTGGCGCCAATACTCAATGTCACAATCAATCAAGTCGCCGTTTTGGTTGTAGTTAATACGCTCTACCACCATAGCCGGAGAACCTGAAGTCGCACGGAGAGCTTGTGCTGTCTCGCCCAATAGCGACGTTGTGCTCACGCGATAACGGATCTTCTGATACATCACACCAAAATGCTCACGGTAAATGTCCGTCAGTGATTTCGATAAATCATGTTCAAGCAAGTTAGGAAAAAGCTCTGGTCGGATATAGTTTGTCACATACACAACTGGCCTATCTTCAAGATAACGAACTCTATCTACGCGATAAACGTCTGAGAAAGGAGGCAGTTCAAGGAGCTTAGTCGCCTCCTTAGTGGCTAACATCCCTTTGGCTGCGATCAGCTCAGTTTTCGGCTGTCGATTCTGCGACAACGCCATATTAGTGAAATTTAGCGTTTGAGTTGGGTCGTAGCGAAGTGGCGCTGGTGAGATAAACCAACCACGTCGATCTTCTCGATAAATGCGTCCTTCCGCTTCAAGTGAAGATAATGCTTCACGCAACGTCACTCTCGTCGTATCAAACGACTCAGCAAGCTTACGTTCTGCAGGCAGTTTTTGTCGTGGTGTTAACAACCCTGACTCAATCTGCTCTACGATGACATCTTTGATTTTTACGTACTGCACTTAATTTCCTTTCATTCTTATTCTTGTCGTCAGCCACTCCTTGGCCAACTGCAATATAAAATGGTTCGCTAGCGCTTTCGCCAAGCTTGAGTGCGCTTCTCAAATAACTTGTTGATCAGTATATGAGTCAACTTCGCGCTCGCCGCGGATATCATGATCATTACCGCCATGGCTGCTGCTGCACCGGTTTGCCCTGCATCGTCCATATTCAGTACTGAAACTGACGCAGATATCGTATCGTTAGAATATAAGAATACTACCGCAGATGTAGTGGTAAGTGCATTAATAAACAGGTATGTCGCAATATCTAAAATCGCAGGCAGGCAAACAGGTACCGTTACTTTAAAGAACAATTTGTACTGAGGAAGATTTACCGAGGCCGCCGTTGCTTCAATTTCCGCAGGAAGCTGCTTTAACGCAGTTAACGCCGTCATGTGACCTACCGTGTAGTAGTGAACCACAGTGTTTATCACCAAGAACGCCATAGTGCCGTACAAGACGTTAAGTGGATTACTCAAGTCATTGAAGTAAAAGATGTAGCCCAAACCCAGTACCATCCCCGGAACCGCCATAGGTACAACACTGAGCATCTGCATGGCCTGACGAACAGGACCAAACGCTCTACCCTTCTCAATACTGTACGCGCCTAAGAAAATCAGGATGGTACCGATTATCGCAGTCCATGCACCTAACGTTAATGAGTTGAAGAATGGAGTCCAACCATAGGTGCTCATTTCTGCAAAGTTATAGTTATTCAGTGTAAGGACTTTGTTCCAAGGCCAAAAAGTGACCATGGAGCCGTATACCGCCATACCGAGAACAATAACCACAGCCGCGGATATCAATACGCAGTACAGAAAACATGCACCGTCACGCAGGGCGTTCGGCTCTGGCTGATAGGCGACTGAGCGAGTATCAAACAAACTCTTCTGCTTCTTTTGCACCCAACGATCAACGGTAAAGGCTAACAATGCTGGCAATAGCAGTAAAATACTGGTCACCGCACCCATCGAGAAGTTTTGCTGACCAACTACCTGCTTAAAAATATCCGTCGATAGAACGTTGTAGCTGCCACCAATTACCTTCGGCACACCAAAATCACAAACCACCAGCGTAAAGACCACGATAAGCGTACTGATCAGCCCATACTTGGCTGCAGGTAAGGTCACCATGAAGAAGGTTTTGAAAGATGATGTATTCAGTGCGCGAGCCGCTTCATACAAGCGTGCATCCGAGGTTCTTAATGAGGTAGTAAGAATCATTAGAGCGTGTGGAAACGTCCAGAATATCAAACCTAGTGAGATCCCAATCAAGCCATATACCGAGTTGCCACCTAAAACTTCTTTAACGATGCCTTGGTTACCAAACAGAAAAATCAAACTGATGGCTGGAAGCAGCGAGGGAGCAAGGATAGGTGCAGAGCCCAACACCTGAAATAGCCCCTTAAAAGGCATACACGAGCGAGTCAAGGCATAAGCATAACCAAACGCCAGAACACCAACGACAACCGTTACCAGTATGCCAAGCGTAAATGTGTTACCCACGGATTGCCAAAGGCTTTGCGAAGCGAAATACGTAGCGAAGTTCTGTAAACCTACAAATTCGCCATTCGTATTCTGAACGCTTTTTTTCAGCATCGCCCACAATGGCATCAGGATAAACAGCGTCATGACTACAGACAAAAATGCCAACAGCCCAAATAGAATCACATTGTCCGTGCTTAATCGAGCCAGAAAAGGCTTTACTCGTCGTTGAATTAGCAGCTTAGATTGCACCATTTGAGTCGATTCCATGATTGTTTACGCTGCCTCGTCTTTCATCACTTGAACACTTTTCGATGGATAAGCTCGTAAGCCTTCTTGATCAAACGCTACGTAACGAATATCACTGCGACGCAGTTTCAATCGATTAAACTCTTTGACTGGCACATCAACGATGATCTCTTTTGCCGTAGAGTCATGCTGCAATTGACATTCGACGCGATAAAACGCGCCCAGAAATTCGCTCGAAAGGATTCTGACCGGCAGTGACTCATTAAAACGATCAACGAAGTGGATTTGCTCAGGGCGAACTGCAATATCAAATACATCCCCCTGCTTTGGAGTCAGATTGTCTAATCCAGGAAGTGGCAACATAGACTCAGCAATACGCACCTTGCCCTGGACCGCCACAGAGGCTTGAATAAAGTTCAT
Organism: Pseudomonadota bacterium; assembly: GCA_036126475.1. Classification (GTDB taxonomy): domain Bacteria; phylum Pseudomonadota; class Gammaproteobacteria; order Enterobacterales; family Vibrionaceae; genus Vibrio. The sequence goes on from JAYYSE010000140.1 coordinate 12,006, forward strand.
GCTACCGACAAACTCCGCAACAAAACGACTCGCTGGTTTTTGGTAGATCTCTTGCGGCGCTCCCACCTGCTCAATAACCCCATGGTTCATTACTACGATGCGGTCGGCCATAGTCAAAGCTTCGTCTTGATCGTGAGTCACCATGATCGTGGTGATGCCCAATTTGCGCTGTAATTGGCAAATCTCATCACGCAGGTGTGTTCTTACTTTCGCATCGAGTGCAGACAGCGGCTCATCAAGCAGAAGTAACCCAGGAGACAGTGCTAATGCGCGAGCCAGCGCCACACGCTGCTGTTGGCCACCGGACAATTGATTCGGATACTTTTGACCGGATGTTGGTAAGCCGATGGTTTCTAGCCAAGATTCCACCGTTTCTAGTGCTTCTTTGGTCGACATGCCTTGGTTTTTCAAGCCGATCGCAATGTTTTCTTCCACCGTCAGGTTAGGGAAAAGAGCGTAAGATTGGAACACGATGCCAAAGTCACGCTTTTCTGGTGGTAAAAAGGTCGTGTCGCTGCCATTTTGCTCAATTGAGCCTGAAGTTGGTAAATCTAGACCCGCAATAGCACGTAATAAGGTAGTTTTTCCACAGCCAGATGGGCCAAGGAAACAGACGAACTCGCCTTTTTCAATAGATAAGGAGATGTCTTTAAGCGCTGTAAATTGACCGAATTGCTTTACAACGTTTTCAATATTCAAATAAGTTTGGTTGCTCATACTACAGCACTCTTCAAATGGTATATACCAAATCTAAACTTTGAATATTTCAGTTGAGTGACAAATTTATAGAAGCTAAATGACAGTTATATTGCAGATATAATAAGCATTTAAGATGTGTGCCCACACAGTATTACAAGCCCTCTGTAGCGATAAAAACTGACATGAGGGCTGAGTTAAGTCTTAGTTTAGATATTAAGATTGACCTATGACTCCACCTTATCGGCCTTGCCTGCTGCACCAGCCAGCTTTGCCAATTGCTTATCTAGCCACCATGGCGCTTTTCCTGAGTCTTCTGCGTTCTCTTTTCTGCGTACTGCATTGCGTACCGTCATAGCCCCTATCCAACGAAATGGCTCTGACGGGAAATGGCCAAGCGGCCCTTTGGTTAGTCCGCAGCAGGTCCAAGCGTTTTCAGTTCCAAGTGCCATAGACGATAAAATCTTTCCGCCCATACGAGTTTGTGCAACACCATTGCCAGAATAACCGAGCCCATAATAGATGTTGTTTTGGCCTGTTATATTACCGAAAAATGGTAATCCTGTGACCGAACGATCTGATCCCCCCGACCAGTTGTAATCAAATTCATTCTGATCAAGTTTGGGGAAGAGTTTTTGGAAGGATTGATTAAGAATCGGCAGATAGTTTGTCTTTTGGTTAAACATACTTTCAACTTGATTGGCAAACGAGAATTTATTGCCACCTTTACCCAGCATCAATCGCCCATCTTGGGTGTCTCGGTAGTAGTGGACAAAGATACGTGAATCCACCACAGCCGCTCCTTTCTCAGGACCAAATTGCTGGAGCTTTTCAGGGATAGGCTTAGTGACGACCATGTCTGACGAAACAACCACAATACTGCGTTTAAACTCTTTAAAGTGTTCGAGCATCCATGCGTTGAGCGCCAAAATCACTTTATCGGCAAATATCGATCCACCCTTGGTTTGGATTCGAGCGGGGTCTCCATAATCAAGCGAAGTCATCTCAGTGTTCTCGTAAATCTCAACACCTAGTTCAATGGCAACTCGACGTAAACCTCTCGCCAATAATGCTGGCTGCACACTACCTGCGGCTTCTGAGTAATAACCCTCAATATGGCGCTCAGATCCCGCTTTATCAGGCAAAGACTCATCACACTTCTTCCAACTATTGATGCCTTGCTTGACCAACTCATTCACAACCGGCTGCATTCCACCTTTTTGTGCTTCATTGGTTGCCGTGTAATAGGTACCGCTGCGATACAAATGCGCGTCTATATTGTGCTCATTACAGAAAGCTTCGATCTCGTAAATGACTTTTTCCGATTCTTTAACTAGCCATTTTGCTTGTTCTTTTCCGTAGAGCTTTTTCAGTGTTGGATACTTGGTCGACCACGTCAGCATACAGCCACCGTTCGCGCCAGAAGCACCACTGCCACACAAGCCTTTTTCTATCACTACAACATGTTTTTGAGGTCGCTTTTGTTTAATTAAAGTCGCCGACCATAACCCTGTGTAACCACCGCCAACAATCGCGATGTCGCAGTTAATGTCTTTTTGAAGTGGCTTGGCTGATTCTAACCCTGCGTTGATGTTGCCAAACTCCTTTTCTAGTGCTTGTTTGAACCAATATGAGTAGTGCTTTGTCATTTGTTGTACCTAACTTAAAACCTAAAGGCGTAAAACTAAAAAAGGAAGACCGAAGCCTTCCTTTACTGATTGCTAACTTCTAACGAACTAAATCGTTAATTGACTGAGCAGATCGATAGATTAAGATTTTGGCTCTGATTTAGCGTCGAACTTTTCAGACCATGTTTTCAATACATCTGCACGTTCGCTGCCCATGCGTGCAAAGTCCATTTTTGCCATGTTCTTTTCAACGTTAGGGAAGTTATCAATTGTTGCCTTCACATCTTGGTGACCAACAACCGGGTACATTTCGATATAGAGCTCATTTGCTGCTTTAGAGATAGACCAGTCAACAACGCGCTGCGCCGCATCAGACGGCTTAACAAGACCAACCGCTTCAGATTCCCAACCGATACCCTCAGGTGTAATCACTGATAGCGGTGCACCTTGAGTTTTCAGCTTAGCGCCGCGGCTCGCCATAGAGATACCGATAGCGACTTCTCCCATACCCGCCTGAACACATGGCTTAGAACCAGAGTGCGTGTAGTGAGCGATGTTTTGGTCTAGCTTCTGCATGTAGTTCCAACCTTGGTCTTCACCCATGTTTTGTAGCCAAGCCGAAACCTGCATGTACCCCGTACCAGAAGATGCTGGGTTTGGCATCGCGATGTGACCTTTGTAAATCGGCTTGGTTAGATCTTCCCAAGATTTAGGTGCTGGTAGGTTAAGTTGTTTTGCTACCGCTTCATTGAAACAAACCGCATTAAAAAATGCATCATTGCCATACCAAGCTTGAGTAGATTGCGGATCATTAAGGTTAGCACGTAGCGCTTCTACACCTTGAGGAGTGTAAGGCTTAAGAATGCCCTCTTCTTTCAGTAGAGCCATTGAAGAACCTGCAAGGCCCCAAACCACTTCTGCACGAGGGTTGTTTTTCTCAGCCAATAGTTTTGCCGTCATGATCCCGGTTGAATCACGAACCCACTTAATGCTGATGTCTGGGTTTTCACTTTCAAAAGCATTTTTGTATTTCGCTAAGATGTCGGTTTCAAAAGCGGTGTAAACCGTCACTTCCTGTGCCGCATAAGCGTTACCAGCTAATAGAGTGACTAATGCTGCAAGTGATCCTTTCATAAAACGGTTTTTCATCATTTTCTCCAGTCAGGCCCGATGCCAAAGTTAGAAATTAGAAGTCCCATCAAGAGATGGCTATATCCATAAATTCATTTATGTTGTTGACACACCTTCATATTGGTATGAACCAGATTTTGATTATTAAGCTAAGTGGCTTTTATGACGGTTAAATGAACAAACAATGGCAGTTTAAAGATCGGTGAATTTCTCAGGGTAAGGGATTAATTTCAATATGAAGCTTTTGTGAAAATGGTATTTGGACTATTTACGACCGTTTAAATTGGTTGTTAAGGTAACCACGTAAACTGGTATAGTCCAAATCAAATGACGAGAAATTGAACATGAGAAACGATTACCTATTACTGACACCGGGCCCACTATCGACGACTGAAACTGTTCGCCAAGCGATGCTTAAAGATTGGTGTACTTGGGATGATGAATACAACAAAGACATCGTTGAAGTGATTCGTAGCAAGCTAGTGAATTTAGCGACAAAACAAACGGGATACACGAGCGTATTAATGCAAGGTAGCGGCACCGCTTCAGTTGAAGCAACAATTGGTAGCGTTATCTCAAAAAATGGAAAACTTCTTGTGGTGGATAACGGTGCGTACGGCGCTCGTATTGCTCAAATCTCAGAATATTTAAACATTCCATGCCATGTCGTTTCTCCTGGTGAAACATCACAGCCGGACTTGAACGAAATGGAAACGGCATTGGTCATGGATTCAGACATCACTCATGTTGCGATTGTGCATTGTGAGACCACAACTGGCATGCTGAATCCAATTGATGCCATTGCTAAATTGGCAAAACTGCACAACAAGACTGTCATTCTTGATGCAATGTCGAGCTTTGGTGGCATCCCTCTGGATATTGCTGACTTAGGTATCGATTACATGATCAGCTCAGCTAACAAGTGCATCCAAGGTGTACCAGGCTTCGGCTTTGTCATTGCTAAGCAATCGGAACTGGAAAAGTGTCAAGGCCAAGCTCGCTCACTAAGCCTCGACCTGTTTGACCAATGGTACTGCATGGAAATCAATCACGGTAAATGGCGCTTCACCTCCCCGACTCACACGGTGCGTGCTTTCTACCAAGCACTGGTTGAGCTTGAGCAAGAAGGTGGCATCGAAGCTCGTCATAATCGTTACCACACCAACCAAACCACGTTAGTGGCTGGCATGCGCTCTCTTGGTTTTGAGCCTCTGTTAAATGATGACCTTCATTCACCTATCATCACCTCTTTCTATTCTCCAACTCATAGCGATTACCAATTTAAGGAATTCTATGACCGTTTGAAAGAGCAAGGGTTTGTGATTTATCCGGGCAAGGTTTCAAACGCAGACTGCTTCCGTATCGGTAACATTGGTGAAGTTTACCCATCTGATATTGAAGCCCTCATTGATGCTGTTAAGAATGCTATGTACTGGGACATTAAGTAATGACAACAACTAACCAAGAGCCAGCACTAAAGGCGACGCACTTTCGAAGTGAAGGCGATGTGAACACCACACCCGCACGTGAAAATTGGAATGAATCGCTAAACGATGAGGCAACTCAAGCGATGTTAAAACGCGACTCTGACGTGTTTCTCCATCAAGCGATGTCAACGCCTTGCCTAGACACACTTGAAGCCGCAGAAGGCATTTACATTCAAGATGCGACGGGCAAAAAGTATATGGACTTTCATGGCAATAATGTCCATCAACTAGGTTATGGCCACCCGCACATCATCAATAAAGTGACTCAACAAATGGCCTCATTGCCGTTTTCACCACGTCGCTTTACCAATGAAACAGCCGTGCAATGCGCTGAAAAGCTGACACAGATCTGCGGTGGTGAGTTGAACCGCGTGTTGTTTGCACCGGGTGGTACTTCGGTTATCGGCATGGCACTCAAGTTGGCTCGACATGTCACCAACAATTTCAAAGTTGTTTCATTGTGGGAGTCATTCCATGGCGCGTCACTGGATGCAATCTCTGTCGGCGGCGAAGCTTGTTTCCGCGAAGGCATGGGCCCGTTAATGGCTGGCGTAGAGCGCATCCCACCGGCAGTCTCGTATCGTGGTGCTTTCCCCCTTAATGACTCTTTATCGCGTCGCGGGCAAAACTCAGGCGGTGAAAGTGAGACTGCATGTGATGTTCACTACGCCGATTACCTTGAGTACGTGATTGAAAAAGAGGGTGGTATTGGAGCCTTCATTGCAGAAGCTGTGCGTAACACCGATGTTCAAGTACCAAGCAAAGCTTACTGGAAGCGCATCCGGGAGATCTGTGATAAGCACAATGTCATGCTAATCATTGATGATATTCCAAATGGTATGGGTCGTAGCGGCGAGTGGTTTACTCACCAAGCGTTTGATGTCGAACCTGACATCCTATGTATTGGTAAAGGTTTTGGCGGTGGCTTAGTGCCAATTGCCGCCATGGTTACCAAAGATAAATACAACACGGCAGCACAAGTATCGCTTGGGCATTACACCCATGAGAAAAGCCCAATTGGCTGCGCAGCTGCACTGGCAACCATGGAAGTGATTGAGCAAGAGAATTTGCTTGAAAAAGTACAAGCGGACAGTGCATTCATGCGTGAGCAACTACTTAAAATGAAAGAGAAATACCCAGTCATTGGCGACGTTCGCGGCGTCGGGCTGCTTTGGGGCATTGATTTGGTCACCGACCATATCACCAAAACCCGAGCGTTCGATGAAGCAGAAGCCGTACTTTATCAGTGTCTGAACGATGGCCTGAGCTTTAAGGTGTCGCAAGGTAATGTGATTCAGTTAAGCCCACCATTGATTATCAGCCGTAGCGAGCTAGAAGCCGCTCTGGCTCTCTTCGAAAATGCGATAGCAAAAGTCTGTAAAGACTTTGAATACCTTTAAACCAACATTTAATCAATAACCTAAAACATCATTCGTCCCTCCCATACTTTAAAATGGGAGTGGCAAGAAAGGACACCACTATGAACACAACATCACCTATCCAAGCAGTTATCTTTGACTGGGCCGGCACTATCGTTGATTTTGGATCGTTTGCTCCAACCAGCATCTTCGTTGAAGCATTCAAACAAGGTTTCGACTTTGACATTGACTTAGCAGAAGCTCGTGAACCTATGGGCATCGGCAAATGGGATCACATCCAAGCCGTGGGTCGAATCCCTGCAGTTGATGCGCGTTGGAATGCTCAATTTGGGCGCTCGATGACCAGTGAAGACGTTGATGCAATCTACGCGGCATTCATGCCTTTGCAAAAAGCCAAAGTAGCCGACCATGCAGCGCCAATTTTAAACGCGATTGAAGTGGTGAATAACCTAAAAGAGAAAAACGTAAAGATCGGCTCTTGTTCCGGTTACCCACGTGCAGTGATGGATGTTCTAATTCCTGCAGCAGCAGATTACGGTTATCGTCCAGACAACGTGGTTGCAACCGATGATTTACCTCAAGGTGGTCGCCCTGCACCATTCATGGCGCTTAAAAACGTGATTGACCTAGGCGTAACAAACGTTGCGGCCTGCGTAAAAGTGGATGACGCCGCACCAGGTATTGACGAGGGTCACAACGCAGGCATGTGGACGGTAGGCCTTGTGTTATCAGGCAACGAAGCAGGATTAACCTACCAAGAATACTTGAAAGCAGATGAAGCAACGCTTACAGAAGCACGAGAAAAAGCGAGCGTTAAGCTAAACAAATCAAACCCACACTACCTAATCGACACCATCGCCGAGTTACCTGAAGTCATTGCTGATATCGAAAAGCGCTTATTAGCTGGTGAGCGTCCATAAAGACACTCACCTGTCTACTCATACAAGCCTCAGTACAAAACGAAAGCCTCGTATTACCTTTACATAAAGTGATGCGAGGTTTCTTCATTTCCAATATTTGAGACGGCATTTAATTGACAAGAACGCCTGTAAATAGCACTTTGAATATATAAATCTTAACAACTTTATTGACTCCCATAAGCAATCATACTAACACTACATTAACAGTTCCAATATATATTCGAACTGAATCAACGCCTTGATTTATTTAAATTTGCAGTGTGCCTATCAGTAAGAAATTGTTTTAAAGGGCTGATTCAGATAACAATAAGAGTTAATCCAAGGATAAGATTATGACAAAACTCTCAAAGATTATGTGCGCCGTCATTGCAGCTTCAGGCTTTGCTGCTGCCCCGTCAATCTCTGCAACCACTTATGTTGGTGCGAAAGTCGGGATGGGGTGGCTAGACAGCGCGTGCGTTAGCGGTGAAAAGTGTAATGATGATGCTATCGGTGCAGGCATCTATTCTGGATACAGACTTAATGAGAGACTTGGCATCGAACTTAGTACCGACTTCTTAGGTAACTACAAGACGAGCTTTTCAAAAAATGGAATAACAGCCACATTCAGTGACCCTGTAATCGCAATATCACTTACACCGATGTACCGCCTACCAGTACAACAAGAATTTGACGTGTTTTTCAAAGCAGGCCCTGCTTATATTTCACACGGTGGTGAAGATGATGTTGTTTTATCGGCTGGTATTGGTCTAGAAAAGCAATTATCTCCTGATTGGGCGCTTCGTCTTGAATACCAATATTTTGATGATTTCGACGACAAATTTGTACAAAATCTAAACTCAAATCTCCTATCTATAGGCATAAGTTACAGTTTTGGCACTGGTACTGCTACAGCGGCAGCAGCAACTCAACCCCCATCTGAACCAATCACAGAGCCAGAAACGGTGGTTATTGAAGAGGAAACTGAGGTTGTAGTTACCAAAGTACAAACTGAGAGCTTCTCTCAAGGTACATTTGCGACTAACAGCACAGGGCTTTCTGAAGAAGGTAAAGCAGCAATACTACCAATTGTGGAGGTCTTACAAACATATCCTCAGTCTACCGTTAACATTGTTGGTCACACCGATTCAACAGGTGCTGCTGAGTACAATATGATGATCTCTAAGAAACGTGCGGCAGCAGTAGCAGCATACATTGAAGATCAAGGCATTGATTCAAGCCGTATTACCGCTTCTGGTGAAGGGGAAGAGAACCCAATAGCATCAAACGATACGGTTGAAGGTCGTGCGCAAAACCGTCGTGTTGAAGCGACAATTCCAAGTTTTGAGTACTAGGAAAAAATCCAAGTTGAAGAAACTGTCGTAGAGACGGCTGAATAATAGCCCTCAACATTATCCGAAATAAACAAGGGCGAAGTACTCGAAGTGCTCCGCCCTTTACTTTAACTGTCGCTTGCTCTGAGCCGTAAGTCGAAAATAACGCCCTACAACCAACCTCAAGCTCTACAATCAGAAGACTAGATAATTTCCCAGCTGTGCGTCATTTCGACACCAGTTCCTAGCATTAGGCACACTGAACAGTACTTCTCCAATGAATCAGCGCATACTTTTGCAATCAACTCAGGAGCAAGGTTGTCACCTGAAACTTCAAAGTGAATGTTAATCGCAGTAAAGATTTTTGGCGCGGTTTCACGACGTGTAGTTTCAAGCTTTGCTTTACAACCAGTAATGTTTTGACCAGCAGATTTCAATCCATCTACCACATCAACAGAGCTACAACCACCAGCGGCCATGAGAACCATTTCCATCGGGCTTGGTGCCGTTGCACCACCGCTGCCATCCATAACAATAGAGTGGCCTGATTGAGATTGACCCAAGAATTTAAAACCTTCGACCCATTTAACTTCTGCTTGCATGCTGATCCTTAGATGACCGATAACCGTCATCACTTGTCTGTTATTTATTGTTGGTACCAACACCCTACTACTGGCGGCATTCATGAGCAAGATTTTCTCTAACACATATTTTTTTATGGATGGTGCAATTTTTTCCATCTAAAACCTGTCTCTATTCGTACATTCAAAATCGAATGAAAAAGAACGTCAAGATGAGGTATCTATGAATAAATTATCTAAAATATTGGTATCACTCGTGGTTGCACTACCACTGATTTCGTTGTTTGTCAGCCAAACTGGCACTGCCAATACAATGGATAAAACGGCTAGTTCAGGGAAAAGTGAAATCGCGACACTCGCGGGGGGGTGTTTTTGGTGTACAGAGTCTGATCTAGAGAAACTAAAAGGCGTAACAGACGTTGTCTCTGGCTATTCTGGTGGCGAGCTAGCAAACCCAACCTACAAACAAGTTTCTTCAGGTAAGTCTGGTCACATCGAAGTGATCAACGTGACCTATAACCCTGATGTTGTTAGCTATGAACAGGTTCTTGACCAATTCTTCCGACATATCGATCCAACCGATAACAAAGGGTCATTCGTAGACCGTGGTCCGCAATATAGACCTGCCATTTTCTATCATAACCAAGAGCAAAAGGACGTTGCTCAGAACTTTATGATGGAGATCGACAGGGCTCAAATCTTTGGTGCACCACTAAAAACAGAACTGATCAAATTTGAGAAGTTCTGGCCAGCAGAAGATTACCATCAAGATTATTACAAAAAGAGTAAGGTTCGTTATAACTACTACCGCTACGCTTCAGGTCGTGATCAGTATTTAGATGACATCTTCGGTGACTATAGAAAGGACAACCCTAAAACTCTACGTCATATCATCGACAGTAAAAATGCGACAGCGAATGCTAAAACATACGTAAAACCGTCTGATGCGGAGATCAAAGCGAAGCTTACAGCACTTCAATACGATGTAACGCAAGAAGACGCGACTGAGCGCCCATTTGACAACAAATATTGGGATAACAAAGAAGAAGGCATTTATGTTGATATCGTTACCGGTGAACCTTTGTTTTCGTCAAAAGACAAATACAAATCTGGTACGGGCTGGCCGAGCTTTACCCAGCCAATCAATGAAGCTTATGTAGTGACAACCACAGACTACAAATTGCTGTACCCACGCACAGAAGTTCGTAGCCGATTTGGTGATTCTCACTTAGGTCATGTCTTCAAAGATGGTCCTAAACCAACAGGCTTACGTTACTGCATGAACTCAGCGGCGATGCGCTTTATCCCAGCAGATAAACTGGTTGAAGAAGGATATGAAGAATACGTTGAGATGTATGAGGGCTAAACGCTCAGCAGTTAACGCTACATCTATAAAAACAAAGCCAGCATAACGCTGGCTTAATTTTTTCTAATTCATTAACAGGCGCGCTAGCCTGTTAGAACCGTGTTTTCTGGATACTTGAGCAGTGAAAGCTCTGGGCGAGCTAACATATACGCCAACGTTAAAGGCCCGATACGGCCAATAACCATCACAACAATCATAATGCATTTGCCAGGTTCGGTTCAATTTGCGGTTAACCCAGCCGTCAATCCTACCGTTGCGAGGCAGAAATGACCTCGAACATGACTCGGTTAAATGCAGCTTTTTCGGTAAGCATTAACAAAAACATTACCGTTGTTAATAACGCCCCACTGAACACGATAATGGCTAATGACTTGGTTACCGCCTGCGATGTGACAGTACATTTAAACATCACAACATGCTTTTTCTAGCGTAGGAATGTCCAAGACTCGTACAGTTAGCAATAATCGCTTGTGAAACATGGCCGCGGCTTTTTTCACTCACTCTTCATCAATATCGACGGCTCATACCTGCGCACCAGAACTTTGAAGTTCTTTACACACAGATAAACCAAAACGCCCTAAACCGATAACTGCATATTGTTTGTCGCTCATTTGAAATCCTGTTTAGATATTTTAGTAACACGGGATAGTCAAACCCAAATTAGTTTCTGTCTCAAAAAAGCAAATTTTGCAATAATAAGGTTATACTATTGTCATAATCGCTTGATTTATAAGGGTAGATAACAACTCGAGTTTCTGCTAATTTCCAATTCATAATTTCTGCGGCAGCACACACAATGAACGAATTCTTAACCCAAGTACAAACCTACATTAACCAGAGCCATAGTGATTGGGCTAACAGTGTCCTATTCATCACTATTGCGAGTTTTCTCGCTTGGGTAGCTTGGCGAATTATCCACAATCGCTTAGAAATTCTGGCACTAAAAACCCGTTTTCAATGGGATGATCTGCTACTAAAAGCACTGAAAACTCCAGTCAGTACGTTACTTTGGTGTTGGCCGGCGACGGTCTCTGTAGGATTGATTCTCCAAGACCAATTCGGAGATGAAATCAACTGGTTAAAAACACTCAAGCAGATATTGATCATATGTACCTTCGTTTGGTTTACCTTACGAATGATCACCAATACTGAAACGTACGTTCTAGAGCAGAAAAACAGGGATGAAACTACAGTACAGGCGGTTGCAAAAGTAGCTCGTCTGTTCTTTATGGCCATGGGCGGCATGACGGTCATGCAGGCGTTTGGGCTTAGCCTCTCAGGCTTACTGACCTTTGGTGGTGTGGGGGGGTTGATTGTTGGTTTGGCAGCAAAAGATCTACTCTCAAACTTCTTTGGTGGCATGATGATCTACTTCGACCGACCTTTTAAAGTCGGTAATTGGATTCGCTCTCCTGATCGTCAAATCGAAGGCACCGTCGAGCGTATCGGTTGGCGTATGACCATTATTCGCACATTCGATAAGCGTCCACTATACGTGCCAAACTCTGTATTCAGTAACATTGTGGTGGAAAACCCATCACGAATGCTAAACCGCCGAATTAATGAAACCTTTGGGCTTCGTTACGAAGACGCGAGCAAGTTAGCTGTTATCGTGAATGACGTAAAAGCCATGCTTGAAACGCACCCAGACATCGATGCTAAGCAGACGCTCATCGTGAACTTCGATAAGTTTGGCCCATCAACGCTGAACTTCTTTATCTACACCTTTACTAAGACCGTCAACTGGGTGAGATATCATGAAGTAAAACAAGATGTGCTACTGCAGGTGCTAGCCATCATTCACAAGCACAATGCAGATATCGCTTTCCCAACACAAACACTAAAAATCGATCCACAAGGTTTGAGTGAACTTCAGAATATGGCACTTCCTAGCGCAGAAGGGCCTCGATAGCACAACGGCTCTACTGTTTATCGGCAAGTAAGTCGCTTAACGATAATTAAAAAGTATGAAGCGTGGTAACATGGCGCCAGAATTTTAATGCACCCTGTACCACGCTATGATTTTACCTGTCATTCTAGCAGGCGGCTCTGGTAGCCGCCTGTGGCCCTTGTCTCGCGAGCTTTATCCTAAGCAGTTCCTCAATATTGCTGGCGAACAATCGATGCTTCAGCAAACCCTTATACGCCTTCAAGGTCTTGAAGCGAACTTAAGTAACGCAGAATGCGCTGCTCCGTTCATTATCTGTAATGAAGAGCACCGCTTCATTGCTGCAGAACAAGCTCGATCGGCTAACATAGCACACAGTGGTATTTTGCTAGAACCAGTCGGAAGAAACACAGCTCCCGCCATCGCACTCGCTGCATTACAGGCTTTAAATCACACAAGCTGTAACCAAAAAAATGAGTCAGATCCAATATTATTGGTACTGCCCGCTGATCATCACATCGCTAAAACAGCTGAATTTCAGCAAACGGTGGCAAGAGGCGTTGAATACGCAAAACAAGGTAAACTGGTTACTTTTGGTATTACTCCAAACGCCCCAGAAACTGGTTATGGTTATATAAAACAAGGAGAACCACTCTCCCATCATGCTTTTGCCATTGATTGTTTCGTGGAAAAACCCGACCTAGCCATCGCAGAACAATACGTTAATTCGGGGCAATACCTCTGGAATAGCGGCATGTTTATGTTTAAAGCATCACGTTACTTACAAGAACTGGCAAAACATCACCCACAGATCCTTGAGGCCTGTAGACGCTCGCTCGAAAAACAAAATACCGACCTCGACTTTATCCGTATTAACGCAGAAGCATACAAAAGCAGCCCAAGCGACTCTATCGACTATGCCGTGATGGAAAAAACGTCGGATGCTGCGGTGATTCCAATGGATGTTGGTTGGAATGATATTGGTTCATGGTCTGCAATCTGGGATGTCAGTGATAAAGATGAACACAACAATGTGATTGAAGGCGATGTGTTAACTGTCGATTCTCAATACAACTATATCCACGCTGAAAACAAGCTGGTTGCGACTGTAGGTGTTGAGAACCTTATTATTGTCGAAACAAAAGATGCCATACTCGTCGCGAACAAAGACAAAGTGCAAGGCGTGAAATCGATTGTCAGCCAACTGAATCAAGCCGAGCGAACAGAATATGTTCATCACCGCGAAGTGTTTAGACCTTGGGGTAAATACGATGTAATTGACCTAGGCAAACGCGACAAGGTTAAACGTATCACCGTAAAACCCGGTCACAAGTTATCGCTGCAGATGCATCACCACAGAGCAGAGCACTGGGTTGTTGTAGCAGGTGTTGCGAAGGTGACCAATGATGAGAAAACCTATCTCGTTGAAGAAGACCAATCCACTTATATCCCGCAAGGACACATACACAGCCTAGAAAATCCAGGTGACACTCCACTCGAAATGATCGAAGTACAAACTGGTAGCCATTTGAGTGAAGACGACATTATTCGATACCAAGATAGTTACGGGCGGAGCAAACAATCTAGCTCTCCTCAATTCAACAAACCGAACTAAAGTAGCGACGATAGAATGAAACCGAATTTAGACCTCAGCTGCTTCAAAAATAACGATATCCGCGGCATCATTGGTGAGCAAATCGATGAGCGCCTTGCCTACCTGCTTGGTCGTGCATTTGGCGAATATGTCCTTGCACAGGCATCTAAAACATCATTGGGGGAGCTGGCTCAAGTAGTCATTGGCCGTGATAACCGTCAAACCTCACTGGCACTGCAGAAAGCGATGACCAAGGGTTTGATCGAATCAGGGATCACCGTGGTAGAACTCGGTATGACAGGCACAGAAGAAGTCTACTTTGCAACTCGCCACCTACAAACCATTGGCGGAGTCCAGATTACGGCAAGCCACAATCCAATCAATTACAACGGCATGAAGTTAGTCGGTCTAGACGCCAATCCAATCAGTAAAAACAATGGGTTAGATGCAATTAAACAGCGCATTGAAGCTCTAGAGCATGAGAGAATCAGCGAACAACCGATCAGCCATGAACAAGCCGATAATTTCGTTAGAACGACCAGTATTCTCTCTCCTTATGTGGAACACCTACTCTCTTACATAAGGCCATCAAATCTTTCATCGATGAAGATTGTGGTTAACGCGGGAAACGGCGTTGCTGGGCATGTCATTGATGCCTTAGAGACCAAATTCAATGAACTGAATGCTCCAATCTCCTTCATCAAGGTTCATCACATTCCTGATGGGATGTACCCAAATGGCATCCCTAACCCTTTACTAAAAGAAAACCAAACTGCTACCCGCGATGCCGTTTTAGAGCACTCCGCAGACCTTGGTATTGCTTGGGATGGTGATTTTGATCGTTGTTTTTTCTTTGATGAAAAAGGTAATTACATTGAGGGTTACTACATCGTCGGTCTGCTAACCGAAGCCTTCTTGCTAAAGGAATCCAATGCAACTGTACTACACGACATGCGCATGACATGGAATACAATAGAGGTTGCCGAGAGACTAGGTGGAAATGCAGTGGGCGTAAAAGCTGGACATGCTTTGATCAAAGAGAAAATGCGAAAGCTCAACGCTGTCTACGGTGGAGAAATGAGCGCACATCACTACTTCCGTGATTTTGGATATTGCGATTCAGGGATGATCCCTTGGCTACTCGTCGTTGAATTGATTAGTAAAACTCAACAATCTCTTCATCAACTTATCGGATCTAGCGTAGAAAGATTCCCCTCTTCTGGAGAGATCAATCGCAAGGTGGCAGAGCCAGAACAAGCTATCGTTCGTGTACTTTCATGCTATCAACAGCGTGCTGTAAACATAGATCATACCGACGGTATTAGCATGGATATGGGTAATTGGCGCTTTAACTTAAGGAAGTCAAATACTGAGCCACTAATCCGGCTTAACGTAGAAACCAAGCGAGATAAAGCTCTATTGTCACGTAAAGTCGACGAACTATTATCTTTGCTTGTTTAGAGATACTAACAGCTTCCTATGAACATCAAAAAAACCCTTACTCACGAAAGCGAATAAGGGATTTAATTGTCTATGTCGTTCTAGAGACAAGTTAAAGTCACTAACTTACTTGTTACGACGAGCTTCAACTGCATCTGCCAGTTGACGAAGTACTGTTTCAGTATCTTCCCAACCAATACAAGCATCAGTAATTGACTGGCCGTATGTTGGAGCTTTGCCGTCAACCAAATCCTGGCGACCTTCAACTAGATGAGATTCGATCATCACACCAAAGATAGCTTTGTCACCACCAGAGATCTGTGCGCTCACGTCATCCGATACGTTCAGTTGGCGTTTGAATTGCTTAGAGCTGTTTGCGTGGCTGAAGTCGATCATTACTTTCTGTGGTAGGCCTGAAGCTTCAAGCTCTTGCTTGATCTTACTAACGTGCTCTGCACTGTAGTTTGGCTCTTTACCACCACGTAGGATGATATGACAATCAGGGTTACCAGCCGTTTCAACGATAGCTGAATGGCCGTATTTAGTTACAGACAAGAAGTGGTGAGAAGCACTTGCAGAGCGGATTGCGTCTGTTGCGATCTTGATGTTTCCATCAGTACCATTCTTGAAACCAACAGGGCATGAAAGACCAGATGCTAGCTCACGGTGGACTTGAGATTCCGTAGTACGTGCGCCAATTGCACCCCAGCTGATTAAGTCTGCTACGTATTGAGGCGTGATCATGTCTAGGAATTCACTTGCTGTCGGCATACCCATGTCTGTTAAATCAAGTAATAGCTTACGTCCAAGACGCAGACCATCGTTTAGCTTGAATGTATCATCCATGTACGGGTCATTGATCAGGCCTTTCCAGCCAACGGTAGTACGTGGCTTTTCGAAGTAAACACGCATTACGATTTCAAGCTTATCGCCTAGTTCGTCACGTATTACTTTCAAACGCTTACCGTATTCAAGAGCCGCTTCTGGATCATGAATAGAACATGGACCAACAATAACCAGCAGGCGGTCATCGTTGTCTTCTAGAATATTGTGAATTGCTTTACGGCTTTCAAAGGTTGTAGAAGAAGCAACTTCTGTCGCTGGAAACTTTTCTAAAACAGCAACAGGGGGTAATAACTCTTTTACTTTGTTAATTCTTACATCATCAGTCTGGAACATTGCTTACTTCTTCCTATATCTATCCTTGAGCTGAATTTACGTTATCTCACGTAACTTTCCATCAGCACATATCTTCTTGCTCCTTGTAACTTAACTAGTAAAAACGCCAGTTTCAATCACTAATTTAAAAAGAACGCAATTTATTTTGTGTTTTATATTTAAAACACACTGTATAAATTTGTTTACGCACTATCGATTGCGCAATTTCAATCGGAAAACGTTGAATGTTTTTCACTCATCACTTGTCAACAAAACTCTTCTATCAACAGAAACAAAAAAGCCCACAATATTAACGTGACATTTAAAATTAATTACTTTATTTTCAGTGGTTTGATGACACTATTGAACCCTTCTATTTTTGGCGTTAGACACGGTTAAAGCAGGTCACCTGGCTCACCGTTTGGGACCCCTTTCTGGTCAAATCAAACATAGCTTATGCCGGCGAGATAATCGCTTGGAAGAGTCGTCCAATGGAGCGATTCTTCGGAAGCTACAAAACAGAGTGGATAGCAATTTCGTGATATCGGAGTTTTGACTAAGCAAGAGATCACATAACACGAGATATCACAGGCTACTAAAGCCAATTCAGGCCGCGTCAATATAATAGTGGTATCACACTCAATGAGTCTGAAAGGCGGAATTGGAAAGATCTTAAAGCCATGATCAATTTTAGTTGACCACTTAGCGACCAATAAGATTAAAGCCAGTAAGAACACGTAATAACGAGCAAAATTAATCAATGTGACGTTAAAAGCATTAGTATCTGTAACGAGTATCGTTATTTTGTAACGAAATACAACTGGCGCTTTACACGGCTTTACTTTACCTGCAAATTACGACCATAAACTCACAGAATGAAGGGGTAGGAAGTCGGGCGCGTTTTACTTCAAGATAAAATCACAATCCTAGTCGTGGATATTGAAACAAATAGAATCCCCGAGAGTAAGTGCTGGTGACGAGATAACATCTAAAACTCCTAATCTTGTCATGTGTAATTGAATAAAAAAGGTTGTGTCGGATAGACGACTAAATTCAGTTGGATTAAGACTAAGACAGGAGGCATTGCTCAAAACCACCTTAACACAATGATGTTCACTCACTCCAATCACCGCACCACGTCCTAAGCGTTTCGCTGGCTCAATAAGGTTGACAGGGAAGAGAGCACTATTTGGTCGACGTTAGTAGCGCAGGCGTGAATTTACAAGTTACAGCGCATCACGTTAGACATCAGGGTGAAAATGACTCTGGTCAACTCCGCGAGGGGTTGCAACTCTACACATCACGTAAATGCACTTGGGAATCTAATAAATTTCTATAACGTTAAATAGTTACAAACTATAAATATTTGACACTTTTTTAAAGCAGTCTTCTGATTTTGTTACTGGATTAATTAGTAGCAGTACAAAATTAGGGAGGAAAAATGAAGACAACACGTAGCAGGAAAGTTGAGATAACGATCCTTGCAATACTATCAATAGCACTCTTAACGTTTCTGTTTACTAGCAGTAACATGGTTCTATTCGATTCAAAAGGTTCGATTGGTCAAGCCCAGTCTTCGCTGATCATTACATCAGTACTTTTGATGGCAATAATTATAGTTCCTGTTTTGCTGATGTCCGTGTATTTCCCTTACAAATACCGCCACAGCAATAAAGATGCTGAATACAAACCAAACTGGGAGCACTCCACAAAAATCGAAGTGGTTGTGTGGGCTGTGCCTTGCTTAATCATTCTTGCGCTTGGTTGGATCACTTATCAAACCTCATACTCTCTCGACCCGCGTAAAGAGATTGCATCAGAAGAAAAACCGTTAACCATCCAGGTTGTTGCAATGAATTGGAAGTGGCTGTTTATCTACCCTGAACAGCAAATCGCAACAGTTAATGAGATTGCACTACCTGTTAACCGCCCAGTTAGATTCTTAGTTACATCTGACACTACGATGAATTCATTCTTCATTCCACAACTTGGTAGTCAGGTATATGCAATGGCTGGTATGGAAAATAGACTTCACCTTATGGCAGAAGAAAAAGGCGTTTACCGTGGTATTTCTGCGAACTATAGCGGCTTTGGTTTTACCAACATGAAGTTCAAAGCACACGCAGTTGACAATGCTGACTTTGACCAATGGGTTCAAAAAGTAAAAGCATCCGACAAAGTATTAAACGACAGCAGCTACGAGGTGTTAACAGCAAATGCTAAAGAGCAAATTAAAACAGCTCATCCTGTGACTTATTTTGCTTCTGTCGATCCTCTTCGATTCAAAGATATTATTGAAAAACACGCGGGAGTCCAAAATGGCTTATAAAGGCGATGTGTACGCCGATCCGGATCCTATCTTCGGCAAACTAAATTGGGATGTAATTCCATTTACAGACCCAGTCATATTACCCGTTATGCTAGGCGCCCTTCTTGGTGGACTAGCACTTGTAGCTGCAATCACTTACTACGGTAAGTGGAAGTATTTGTGGGAGCAATGGTTTACTTCCGTCGACCACAAGAAAATCGGTATCATGTACATCATTGTCGCGGCAGTGATGCTTTTCCGTGGTTTTGCTGACGCCTTTATGATGCGTACTCAACAAGCAGCAGCAACCATCAATGGAACCGGTTATCTACCTCCAGAGCACTACGACCAAATCTTCAGTGCCCATGGTGTAATCATGATTTTCTTCGTTGCCATGCCATTCGTGGTTGGCCTCATGAACATCATCGTTCCACTTCAAATTGGTGCACGTGACGTAGCCTTCCCATTCTTGAACTCTTTGAGCTTCTGGCTATTTGTTGTTGGTGCAATTCTGATCAACATGTCACTATTTATCGGTGAATTTGCTGCAACAGGTTGGCTTGCATACCCGCCGTTATCTGGTATGGAGTACAGCCCTTGGGTAGGTGTCGACTACTGGCTTTGGGCGCTCCAGATCTCTGGTATCGGTACCCTACTGACTGGTGTTAACTTTGTTGTGACCATTATTCGTATGCGTGCACCAGGTATGAAACTGATGCAAATGCCTGTGTTTACATGGACATCACTATGTGCAAACGCACTGATTGTTTTGGCTTTCCCAATCCTAACAGTAACGTTAACGCTTCTAACGCTTGACCGTTACATTGACACCCATTTCTTTACAACAGATATGGGCGGTAATGTAATGATGTACGTTAACCTTATCTGGGCATGGGGTCACCCTGAAGTTTACATTCTGATTTTACCTGCTTTCGGTATCTTCTCAGAAATCACAGCGACATTCTCACGTAAACGTCTATTCGGCTATACCTCACTTGTGTGGGCAACCGCTGTTATCATGATTCTCTCATTCGTGGTATGGCTACACCACTTCTTCACCATGGGAGCTGGGGCAAGTGTTAACGCTTTCTTCGGTATTGCTACGATGATTATTTCAATTCCGACCGGGGTTAAGATATTCAACTGGCTATTTACTATGTACAAGGGTCGCGTTGAGTTTACAGCAAGCATGTGGTGGACAATTGCATTCCTAATTACCTTCACAATTGGTGGTATGACGGGTGTTATGCTTGCCGTTCCAGCAGCAAACTTCGTACTTCACAACAGCTTATTCGTTATCGCTCACTTCCATAACGTGATTATCGGTGGTGCGCTATTTGGTTACTTTGCAGGCTTCACTTACTGGTTCCCGAAAGCAACGGGGTTCAAGCTAGACGAGAAACTAGGCAAACTTTCTTGTGTTCTTTGGACTGTAGGTTTCTTCGTAACCTTCATGCCAATTTACGTTTTAGGTTTCAGTGGTATGACACGCCGCTTGAATGTTGCTGATAACCCTGAGTGGGCACCGTTACTTTGGATTTCAGCAGTTGGTGTATTCATCATCGCATCTGGCATTGCGACTCAGTTCTACCAAGTTTACGTAAGTATTCGTGATCGTAAGAAGAACCTTGATCTTACTGGTGACCCTTGGGATGGGCGTACGCTTGAGTGGGCAACTTCTTCCCCACCAGCGTTCTACAATTTTGCGACGCTTCCTAAGATTCACGATCGTGATGAGCACCACTATGCAAAAGAGAACGGTTTAGCGTACATAGCGCCTGAACGTTACAAACGCATTCATATGCCTAAGAATACTTGGGCAGGAGTCGTAATCAGCGCATTTGCATTAACACTCGGTTTTGCATTTGTATGGCACATCTGGTGGATGGTAATCGCTAGCGGTGTTGGTATTTTGGCGTCATGGATTGCATACAGCTTTGAGCGCAACAAAGACTACTACGTTGAAGTTGCAGAAGTTGAAGCAATTGAGCGAGCACATCTAGCAAATGTTAATGACAAACAAAAATTGACTAGCAAAGAGAACAAAGACGAAGATCAGGACGAAAGTGATTCTTCTGACCTAAAACCCGCTACTGCATAGAGACTGAAAGCAATTATGACTACAGAAGTTAAACATACATTTGAACCAAACGTCGCTGCTCAGTCACATGGAGGTCATGATCACGATGATCATGACCATCACGATTACGCAGGCGATACGATCTTTGGTTTCTGGATTTATATCCTTAGTGACTGTTTATTATTTGGCACACTTTTCGCGGTGTTTGCTGTTTTCTCAAGCAGCTTTGCTGGGCAAATTGAGCCAACGGAACTGTTCAACTTAACCTTTGTTGCTGGTGAAACTGCACTACTTCTTCTTAGTAGTTTCACTTTTGGCATGGCGATGCTAAAGGCGAATAAAGAAGACATGAAAGGCATGCTAAAATGGCTAAGCATTACCTTTGCGCTCGGCCTGTCTTTCTTAGTAATGGAGCTTTATGAGTTCTGGCATTTCAGTAATGAAGGTGCCACTTTCCACAGTAGTGCATACTGGTCATCTTTCTATGCACTTGTTGCTACGCACGGTCTTCATGTATTTGCAGGTCTAATTTGGATGATTGTTCTATTCGTGCACTTTAAGCGCGATGGCTTTTCTGAAGACAATAAAACTCGTCTAGCTTGTCTGAGCTTATTTTGGCATTTCCTAGATGTTATTTGGATCTGTGTATTCAGCGTTGTTTATTTGATGGGAGTATTATAATGGCTAATTCATCTGAACACGGTCAAGGCGGACAGGCTCACGGTAGCGTAAAAGAGTATGTGAATGGTTTAATCCTATCCATAATTCTTACTGTCGTGCCTTTTGCTATGGTGATGGCCGGGATCGGTTCTAAACCGCTGATCATTGGTGTAATCATGGTTTTCGCAGTAGCACAAATCTTTGTTCAACTTGTGTTCTTTTTACATATGAACACTTCATCAAAGCAGATGTGGAATACCTCTTCTGCCGTCTTTGTTGTGGTGATTGTTGCAATAATCCTCATCGGTTCATTGTGGATTATGGAACACTTAAATCACAATATGCTGATGGGTTATTAATAGGGTTTCAGGATGTATAGGCCTTATTTAAAAATTACCAAACCCGGTATTATCGGCGGCAACTTAGTTGCCGCCATCGGTGGTGTACTTCTCGCTTCTCAAGGCAATATCGATTGGCTATTACTGCTTGCTGTTTGTATGGGTACTAGCCTTATCGTTGCCTCTGGCTGTGTTTTCAACAATGTGATCGATAAAGATATCGATCGCTTGATGAAACGCACTTGTGAAAGGGAGCTCGTTAAAAATGTGATATCTGTGTCTCACGCGCTTATTTGGGCTACGGTATTAGGTTTGTCTGGCTTTTATATGTTAAGCCAATTTACAACTACGGTTGCGTTGCAATTTGGTGTGCTCGGATTCGTTGTCTATGTCGGTTTATATAGCCTTTATTACAAGCGTAAATCCGTTTACGGCACATTGATAGGTGGACTTTCAGGGGCCTGTCCTCCGGTTATCGGTTATTGCGCAGTAACAGGCCACTTTGATGTAGGCGCTGCAATCTTATTCATTACTTTCTGTATCTGGCAGCTTCCGCATTCCTATGCCATTGCCATTTACCGATTTGATGATTACAAAGCAGCATCCATTCCAGTTCTACCTGTAGAGGTAGGAATAGCACGTACTCGTTTACACATCATTGCTTACATTATTGCGTTTGCTGTTGCAGCCTTAGCACTTAACTATCTCGGTTATGCGGGAAGCTGGTATGCGTTGGGTGTTGGTTTAGTCAGTCTTCACTGGCTATATATTGCCAAAGTAGGCTACCAAAAAGTGCCAGATGCGCAATGGGGCAAGCAGATGTTGCTGTGTTCAATCGCTAACATCATGGTGTTTTGTTTGCTTATTTCTCTCGACTTTTCAGAGGGAGAACTATCAGAAAATATTCAAGCTCATAACACCATAGTTTTTAATCTTCTGGGGCAAATTTAATGACGAAAAACCCTGTAAAAATTGTGCTCCTTCTTGGAGCACTTGCCATCGCTGGTATATTCGCACTTTACATCAGCAACAGCACAGTCCCGATCGGAGAAAAACAAAAAGCGCTTAAAGATCTTGGCGGGGAGTTTCAATTGAATAGCCTTGATGGCACCGTCAGTCTTAACCAATTTAAAGGGCAAACTGTCGTTCTCTATTTTGGATTCCTAAACTGTGCTGAAGTCTGTCCCTCTTCAATGGGCGTGATGTCGGCTGCTTTTTCTATGTTGCCACCTGAAGAATATGCAAACGTACAAGGTATCTTTATCAGCGTCGATCCTGGTCGTGATGACCTTGATTCTCTTGATAAATTTGCAAAGTACTTTGATAAACGCATTGAAGGACTAACAGGAACTAAAAAGGAAATAGATGCCTTGACACAACAGTATGGTGTTTACTTTGATTTAGTTGATATGGAGTCTTCTGAACTTAGCTACACCGTAGACCACGCATCTCTTTTCTATATTATTAACCCAGAAGGGAAGTTGGTTGATGCAATGAGCCACACAACAACACCTGTGGAGCTAGCTGCAGGTATTGATCGAGCTCGAAGCAGAGCCCTTGCTAATAACTAAAACTATAGGGACAATTATGAAAAAGACCATATTATCAGCTGCATTGGCACTGGCTACATTCCAAGCTTCTGCTCATGACCATAGTACACACGACCATAGTGCTCATGATACTGCAATGGCTGATTCTCAAACTTATCATGAAGTACAAACTATTAATGACGTACTTACGATTGAAAATGCCCGTGCTAAAGCAACAATACCAGGGGTAAAGGTCAGCACAGGTTATATGACGATAACCAACGATGCCGATAAACCTATTCGTCTTGTAGAGGCTAAATCATCTATAGCAAAACACACTGAGATCCATCGTATGTTTATGCGTGATAGTAAGATGGCAATGCGTAAAGTTGATGCACTAGAGATACCTGCAAAAGGTTCTATTGAGCTAAAACCAAACGATTACCACCTAATGTTTATGGGTGTAACAGAGACTTTAAAGCCTGGCCAAGAAATCCAAACGACTTTAGTTGACGACACTGGTAGAAGTTTTGACGTGCAAGTTACGGTTATGCCTATGACTGAGTATTGATTCGGAGGATAGATATGAAGTTATTTGCCGGTGTGGTAGGTTTGCTGCTCCCTTTATCATGCTTGTTTAATATCGCTCATGCAAAAACATCAATGGACAGTTTTTTTGAGGGCCAGGCTATCCCATGCTCTTCTGAGCTTCAGGAGTTAGCAACAAACGCCTTGAAAGAAAATCCTCATAGAATGCTACCCTACGCTAGTAAGTCTGATGATATTCATCTTTTCAATGCGCTGGCTGTCACCACTTATCGAGACCGTCAAAGTCATGTGACCTTTCATGGTGTCAAAAATATCGAAGGTGGATGTGATACCTCCGTCACTGAAAGCTATATTTTGCAAACCTCATGTGCTGACGCTCGACATGAAGCCTTTAGCAAATGGGACTTCGAAGGGAAATTAAACGAGCATACCTACGTGCTTAAAAGCAAAAAGATTACTGGGAAACAAGCGTTTCTTACAGAGCAGTTATCAAATTTTTGCTTAGTAACAACACGACAACTCATTAGCAACTAACCATACTCAATTCAATATCAATGCTCTGTTTCTTGATTTTTCAAGCACAGGGCATTTCTTCTAAATACTATTAAAAAGCATCATTGACATAAAAGCCTATCATCAGGTCTGATATTTATACCTTTAAGATGAGAGCGTATTTTAGAAGAGAGCAGGATAATACGTTTCTCCTAACTCGTCATAGTTCACCTCATTAGCGATTGTATTCACTTAACTAAATTTTTCAAACCGCTGCTTAGGAGCTGTTCCATTTGGATATTAAAGGTTTATCGGCTCAATCGGTCGAGAGAAAAAAGACAAGAATTGAGGCCGAGGGCATTTCCCCTGAATCTACAAGTGAGATCAAACGCCCTAAACTCCCACCATTATGCCTGCCGTGATAAGCGCTCAACCCTTAATCCATAAAGTTTCGTCATGAATGAGAAGTCCATACTTATGAGGCACTTCTTCCAGAACGCTTCTCTGGTAATGGGTTTCAAACTCTCACCTTTCAGTTATTTGGGTGGGGCTAACACAAACGTAGTTATGGGTCTTAGGGCTTCTTATCATACTTAAGTGGTTTTACTATAGAATCTAAGCCTTCAACCTTGAGGGCGAGACTTAGCTGCATCAAATCACCCAACTCCCCCGAAGGGAATTGTTTTTTATTGGCAAACCACAACAAATATTCTTCGGGTAAATCTATCAACTTACGACCCGCATACTTTCCAAATGGCATCTGCATTCGAGCCAACTTAATCAGGTTCTCTTTCTCTAACATTGTTCTGTCTTTCTATGCGTCATCCATGTTCTGTAGAGTATCACCTAAACGATCAACCCGATAGTTGATTACATATTTGGCGAGCACAAAAATTTGGTCAATGACGACAGAATCATTATCATCCAACTTGCTCTTCAAACGATCGGCGTCACGCAGCCCTAATCTTGCCCAAACGAGTTCCACTCCCCCGTCAGGACCAGGCTGAAAACCTTCATAAGTAGTGAATTTGGTGGCAGTCTTGATTGGGCCGCCTGCACAACCAAACAAAATGATGCTGGTTGCGACAAGCAAAAGTAGTTTTAGAGGATTCTTAGCACACTTAGATTGGAAGAAAAACACCAAAGTATGCCACACCATATATGGAGAGTTTGCAGAAAAAGGGGCTATAACTCAGAGCTAACTCTAAAATTGGTTGTGTTGAACAGTGTGAGCATACTCTACGATAACTTGATTTCCTTCGATGTAGGCATTTTGGATCTCTCCATCCACACTCATTCTACTTTTCAAATAGACCACTTTAGGACCAGAGTCAGTTCCTTCTTTAAGTGACGGGAATACGTTTCTCGGCTCCAAATGAAGTAGACGACAGAAATGACTCACAAATGACATAGTCAGCGGTGACTCCCCTCGCAACACATTTGAGAAATCAAGCTGACTCATACCAAGCTTCTTTGAAAACTCGATCTGCGTGATTCGCATTCGTGATTTTTGTGACATCCACGTTTGGTATAACGCTCTCTATCTTGTTCAGTGAATTCCATACTGACTCCTTTATATAATTCATACTAATTAATTGTCCGGTTCTTCATACATAGCGTGTCAGGGTTCGGTTAGCGGAAACCAAAGGTTTGGTTTTGATATGCGCACAATTGTCTTTCAGAACAAAACATCACAATCGAAAAGCATTCACAAAAGCGATCAGATCAAGCCCTTTCTTAATTTATATCAATGACTTACGAATTAAAAACTAAACATATAGCAAGTTAATTTGTATTAAGAATTAAAAGTTCGAGATTAGGATTCCACATTTCAATCTATTCATTCGCCTTTAGAAAACGCGTTGACTACGTTTGACTTGTCTAAACGCACCTCTGGCAAACTATTTGAAAAAATAGGACGCAAAGCCACCGGTCTGTCGACAAAGATTCTGTCTATGATAGCGGGGCCGCCACTTAATAGGATTTAAGTGTCAATGCATGCTGGAGTGTTCCCTTTTTTGTCGGTCAAATACAATAAGGACAAATAATGAAACAACTCCCAAAAAAATCGCTCATCGCACTATCGCTACTTAGCGTAAGTGGAGCAAGCTTCGGTCACGGTTATGTCTCAGCATACAATAATGGCGCTGCTGAAAGCCGTGTAGCTCTATGTAAGTTCCCTGCGAGTGATACAAAAGAGAAAAACACTAACTGTGGTGCTATTCAATGGGAACCACAAAGTGTCGAAGGCCCTGAAGGCTTCCCTGAAGTCGGGCCCGCTGATGGAAAAATCGCTAGTGCACAATCTTCTTTAGCGACAGCGCTCGACGAACAAACTTCAGATCGCTGGGTTAAACGCCCTATCCAATCTGGTTCTCAATACTTTGAGTGGACATTCACAGCAAACCACGTAGCGGCTAGTTTCAAATATTACATCACTAAAGAAGGTTGGGACCAAAACTCACCACTGGAACGTGCTTCGTTTGACCTTACACCTTTCTGTGAAATTGATGGTCATGGAGAGGTGACACAAGATACAGCTACTCACATTTGTAACGTACCGGAGAGAGAAGGCTATCACGTGATTCTGGCTGTTTGGGATGTGGGTGATACTCGAATGGCTTTCTACAACGTTATTGATGTGAAATTTGATGGCGACGGACCTATCATTCCTGATTGGAGGCAAGGTGGTCAAATCAACCCAACTCTCGACTTAAATATTGGCGATGCAGTTTACACTCGTGTCTTTGACCAGTCTGGTGAGAACGCTTCATACAGTACAGAGCTAGTGATTGAAAGCAACGAGCAAGGTAAAGCGAACAACTGGTCTTATGCATTGGCATCAAAGATCAACCAAGAGCAGACACAAATCAAAGCCGGTCAATTGAACGACCAAGGTGATTTCGCTCCTGTATACGGCTCAAACCCGGTTTACTTAAAAGCAGGTTCTGGCTTTAAGAGCGTAGAGATCGGCTACAAGATTGACACTCCAAAGCCAGAACATGAAGTTGAAGTAACAGGTTTGGAATCAGAGTACATAATCGACGAGAATCAACCGACTCAACTCGATCTTACTCTAGCAGCAACAGGCGATGTTCAAGCAGAGCTCACGGTATACAACCACCATCGTGAAGCACTTGCGTCTCAGAAGTCTCAACTTAAAGACGGACAAGTTGAAGATGTTCAATTAACTCTGTCGAGATCTGAAGCTGGCCACCACATGCTTGTGGTTGTAACGAAGGATGACCAAGACAACTTAGTTGACCAAAACACACTTGATTTCCATCTTATGGACGAACAGACACCGCCACCAGCAGACGATTACGATTTCGTATTCCCTGAAAGCATTGAATCTTACACTGCAGGTACAAAAGTAATAAGCAGCGATGGTAGCGTTTATCAGTGTAAAGAGTTCCCATACTCTGGTTACTGTATTCAGTGGGCACCAACGGCAACTCAGTACGAACCTGGTGTCGGTTCACACTGGCAAGATGCTTGGAACAAAGTCGACTAATTGATCGCTCTGTACTTACTTTCATGTGAGTGAAGCTAAGCAATCAGCCAAACAAAAACGGATGCCAAGCGCATCCGTTTTCTCGTTCTGTATTCATCTACAAATATGATCTTATAGTAGGTAATGGTCTGCCAGCAAAGCAACAAACAAAATCATGAGATGATAAATAGAGAACTTGAATGTCTTCATCGCCATGTTAGGCTCATCACGATACTTTAATACCCAGGCATGATAAACAAACCCACCGTTGAGCACCAAAGACGCGCTCAGGTATATCCAACTGCTCATTCCAACTAATACTGGCAGCACACACACGATACTTAGCAGTAGTGTATACAGCAGAATTGAAGTTTTGGTGTAAGCTATCCCATGTGTCACAGGCAACATCGGAATATCCACCTTGGCATATTCGTCACGACGATGGATCGCAAGCGCCCAAAAGTGAGGAGGAGTCCAGATGAAGATGATCATCACCAGCAGCCAGGCATTAGAATGCAGCTCGTTCGTCACAGCTGTCCAGCCCAATAAAGGTGGCATTGCCCCTGCGATCCCTGCAATGACAATGTTCTGTGGCGTCGCTCTTTTTAAATACATTGTATATATAACCGCATAACCTAATAGGCTCGCAAAGGTTAGCCAAGCCGTAAGCGGATTAACTAACAAGGCTAAAGTCACAAAGCCAAGTAAGCCGATACCTGCTGCAAAGGCGAATACTCGTACGCTGCTGAGCTCACCCGATGGTAAAGGACGACTATTAGTACGAGACATTTGCCCATCAATTTTCTTGTCGATCAGATGATTAAATGCAGCGGCTGAACCCGCCATCAACCCTATCCCTATCATGCCAAATAATGCTTGCTGTAATGGCAATCCATTAGGCACAGCTAAACACATACCTACTAATGCCGTTAACAACATCAAAGCGACCACTTTAGGCTTGGTCAGTGTTAAATAGACCTTCCAAGCTGCTTTGTTTTGAGCAGCGCCTTCATCACTTAAAGCGGTATCTTGAACCACCATTTGATGCTGTGTTGAAGTTCTACTGACCATGATTACCTCCTTGTCATACACTGTTCTTTACCAAGCTCTCACTTGGTTTTCGGTGCCACACTACAAAGTTTGTTACAACCAAACTGACAAGCAGTATCGCCGCAACTAAGTTATGCAGCACTGCCATTGAAATCGGTAGATGAAACCACACGTTACTGATCCCTAGACTGACTTGCACTGCTAATAACAATGCCACAATGACACCCAGTTTTTGGTGCGCTGTTTGACCAAACTTCCACAACTGATATACGACCATTAGCACCATTATCGTTGCCACAATAGCGCCAAACCTATGCATGACATGTATGGTGAGCCTTGCTGGATACTCGAGTACACCAAACTCATAGTTATCATGACCATGCTGCGCAAAGTCGAACGCATTCTTAAAATCTAGGTAACTTGTCCAGTTACCTTCACAGATCGGAAGTTGAGTACATACCAGCGCGGCATAATTTGAAGACGTCCAGCCGCCAAGTAAGATCTGTCCAATTACAATTACCAAGCCCAAAAGTGCAGCAAACTTGATAGTCGCCGAGTGCGTCGTTTCACCGAAGCGAGTCTGGAAGTTACAGAGGCGGCAATAGAGCAGGCAGAGCAAAGACAGCAGAGTGAAACCTCCCATCAAATGTGCCATCACCACAACTGGCATCAGCTTGAGGGTTACGGTCCACATCCCTAACAAAGCTTGAAAGATGACCGTTGCCGCAATAAGTAACGGTAGCCCAGCAGAGATGATGTTCTTCTTAATACACCAAATGACCACAACAAAGATTAGAAGCCCTAAGGAACCTGCAAAGTAGCGATGTATCATCTCTATCCAAGCTTTATCAGCCTCAAGAGCACGTTCAGGGAATTGGAGGTTGGCTTGGTTTACCGCTATTGCATCAGACGGTACTGTGAGCTTTCCATAACATCCAGGCCAATCTGGGCACCCAAGTCCTGCGTCCGATAATCGCGTATAAGCACCGAGTACAATCACTGTTAGCGTCAGTAAGATAGTCACTCGCATAACGAGCATGAGTAAATTAGGGGCTTTGTTCTGCATCGTTTATCTCCCTATACTTATTCCCTTTCGCTGCCAGAGTTCAGTCACCACAGTCAAACCGATTTGCTTATCAGCTACCCAACACGCGACAGTTTAAGAAGCTTTCTTAAATCATGAATCATGCCTTGGGACTGCCCGACTAACTGCGACGGTTCAGAGACACTTTTGTATTCCATAACGAGTTGACCAAGGGGATCAATGATAACAATCGAAGCCGGCGCGAACTTGGTGCTCAATTGCTCTCCCCCATACAGAAATGACAAATCAGGTTTGTTAAATGCTCCTGGTAATGCATCCCCTTCAGAGACAAACACCACAGCGGTCACTCGTTCTTTATTCTTCCCCAGCGCTAAGTAGCTTTGATTCAAGTAGTGGAGTTGTTGTTCGCATAAGCTGTCGCAGTCCGTTGGAGCAATGTAACCCACCAACCAACCTTCTTCCCCCATCGGCGCCGTCAGTCCAAAATCTTGTAGAGTCAATCTTGGCTCAACTAACTTCCCAGAGTTTGTCACACCAGATGTGTACCAATTTTGATCTAATACCGTTTTAGCGATAATGGCAGGTAAGGCGAAGACCATAATCAATCCGATGAGTACAAGTCGACCACGTGATCGGCGCTGTTTAAACGCAGCAAGATTAGCATCGATACTTTCCTTTCTAGATTGTGTTTGAAACTTATCCATTTTGACTCCCTGTATTAGCCGCTGCCGATCGCTAACGGTGTTTATGCGGTTGCAAGCATTTAATTCTTATTCATGTGACTATGTTTCTTAAAGTATCTGAACCCAATCAACAACATCAGCGAGAGCAATACTGCAGCCATCACAAACCATTGAAATGAGTAACCAAAGTGCTTCTCAGACTTCATTGCCGTTGGACGCCATAACATTTCATAAGGCCATGAATCTAAGCTCTGAGGTTGAAAAATGAACGGCAACACCTCTTGTCCTATGTATTGTGATAATGCTTCTATGTTGATGTTTTGAATCCTTTTCGGCGTCGTGCTTTCTAGACCAAGTTCCTGACTTAACGGATTAACCGAACGTGTATACAAGCG
>JAYYSE010000141.1:0-34315 GCA_036126475.1 Pseudomonadota bacterium
TTCTGAAAGAGTGCGACATGCCATTGAGCAGACTCCAGCCTATCCGAGAAAAGCAGAATCCGAGCAAGCTTATAACCGGCCTCAACACAGTGTTCATGACGGTGGTCAGCACTATGGCTCAGCGTCTAATAGAGGTTCTTCAAGCTGCGGCTCTTCAAGTAACTTAGCTTCACCTGCTAACCGTAATTCGTCTGCTCGTGAAACTAGTTTTACCGGTTCACCTCGTCAAGAGTGGACAGAATCACGACCGGCTCCAAAGAAAGAGTCACATCAACATCACGCCGAACCTGCACCTTCGAAGCGTGAGGTTAGCGCTTACAAAGAGCTGTTGAAAACACCAGATTTTGAGCGCCAAACGGTGGAGCCATCAGATGCCCAACAGCCGGTGACGCAAACAGCGTCAAGCGAAGCTGAGTTGCCTCAACAGAAGCTGTCTCAGCCGAAGCCAAGAACACCAGTAACTGAATTAGGTAAAGCGGTCTCGATTGTCGAGCGTCAGTACCTGATGATGGGCAATAAAAATTGTTGCGTGTTGGTCTCTTTAGCTAAAGCTGAGTTACTGCGCGTTATTGGCCAGCTAGACACGAGAAGCGGGGTATTAAAAAGCCAGCCATTACTGGTGCCTTTATCGCTTAAAATTGGCAGTGAATTGGTTGAGGAAGTAAAGGCATTGAGCCAACCACTGACTCGTCTTGGTATTGCGCTTAAAGTTCGAAATAGTGAAGCGGTTATGGTGATGGGGGTTCCTTCTCCATTAAGGCAGCAAAACTTACAAATTCTGATCCCAGATCTGTTATCGTACGCGGCTTCAATAAATGCCCAGAGTACAGTGAAGCAACCTAATGACATGTTGCCAGCTTTGGTTAACTGGATCGGGGTTCAAACCGCACAAGTAAAAAGCGACTACACTTTATCTGAAGCGGTTCAATTAGTTGGGGAACTTGAACAACTTTGGCATGGTCTACTCCCATTAGATGATCCTGAGTTTGTTAACCCTATCGACTTTTCGGCGACTATTGCGGCATTTATGGCTTAGTTTATTGGTAAATTAAGCTATTTTACGGCTTAGGCTGTGTATGATTTTATTTTTACGATGGGACGCTTTTTTTGAACGCGAATCCCTCGTGACAAAAGCCCTTTGCTAAAAAGTGCTATAACTGAGAAACAAATACTAAATATCATGACTGAAAAATTACCTTTAGCGTTGTTTTTAATGGGCCCAACGGCATCAGGAAAAACAGATTTAGCTATCCGCTTACGTCAGAAATACCCAGTAGAGATCATCAGTGTCGATTCGGCACTTATCTACAAAGACATGGATATCGGCACCGCTAAACCGGATGCAGAAGAGCTTGCGCTCGCGCCTCATCGCTTGATTGATATTCTTGACCCAAGCGAAGCGTACTCTGCGGCAGATTTTCGTCGTGATGCTCTGAAAGAGATGAACGAGATCGTTGCCCAAGGCAAGATCCCTCTTTTAGTGGGCGGCACCATGCTTTACTACAAAGCGTTGTTGGAAGGTTTATCGCCACTACCGGCTGCGGATCCTGAAATTCGCAAGCAGATTGAAGCGGAATCTATTGAGCAAGGTTGGCAAGCATTGCATGCTCAATTAAGAGAGATAGATCCCGTATCCGCTGAAAGAATACACCCAAATGATCCACAAAGGCTTTCAAGGGCATTGGAAGTTTATCGAATTTCGGGTAAAACATTAACAGAGCTAACTCAAACGAAAGGCGATAGCCTGCCATTTCGTGTAAAACAATTTGCAATAGCTCCCAAGGAAAGGAAAGAACTCCATCGCCGCATTGAGCTGCGTTTCGAGAAGATGATCGAAGCAGGGTTTGAAGAAGAAATGAAGGCGCTGTACGCCAGAGAAGATCTTCATCCTGAATTGCCATCGATCCGATGCGTTGGTTATAGGCAGATGTGGGATTACTTAGATGGTAATTGTGATTTAGACGAAGCGGTTTTCCGTGGTGTCTGTGCAACCCGTCAGTTGGCCAAGCGACAGATCACCTGGTTGCGCAGTTGGGATGATTTAACTTGGTTGGATAGCGAAAACATTGATCAAGCGTTAGAAACTCTTTCAGATGCAATAGCATCTGATTAGTATTGCTGTGTATAATGTTATCGCTTTTGCGTGAATATACTCTGGAAAGGATCCGTTATTGAGGCTTTTTAAAATCACAGCCTTTCAATAACAACGGAGTTTTTTTATTCATTTAGCTCAGATGCAAAGGCCGCACCTTTTTGTGCACCACTAGCTAAATAATTACAACAAAATACAAAATAAGGAAAATAAAATGGCTAAGGGGCAATCGCTACAAGACCCATTCCTAAATGCACTCCGCCGTGAGCGCATTCCAGTCTCAATCTATCTTGTAAACGGTATTAAGCTGCAGGGTCAGATCGAGTCTTTCGATCAATTCGTGATCTTGCTGAAGAACACGGTAAACCAAATGGTTTACAAGCATGCGATTTCTACTGTGGTTCCTGCTCGTGCAGTGAGTCACCACAGCGGCGAGCAACGTGCTCCATCTGATCGTGCTGAGAAGACAGAAGATTAATCGTTCAATTAACACAGCAAATGCTGTGATAAGGAGTTGGTTGCTTGTTTGACCGTTATGAATCCGGTGAGCGAGCCGTACTTGTTCATATCAACTTCACGCATGAGGGAGAATGGGAAGACTTAAGCGAATGCGAAATGCTGGTCTCTTCTGCGGGGGTAGAAACGCTACAAGTGATTACTGGTAGCCGCCAATCCCCACTCCCTAAATACTATGTCGGAGAAGGTAAAGCCCTAGAAATCGCACAAGCTGTTCAGCTGACCGGTGCTGAAATTGTGATTTTTAACCACTCCCTCTCTCCTGCCCAAGAGCGAAACCTCGAGCAATTGTGTAAATGTCGTGTGATTGATCGCACGGGTTTGATCTTAGATATCTTTGCACAACGTGCGCGAACTCATGAAGGTAAGCTACAAGTTGAGCTCGCTCAGCTTCGTCACATCTCTACCCGATTGATTCGTGGTTGGACTCACCTTGAAAGGCAGAAAGGTGGTATTGGTCTTCGTGGTCCAGGTGAAACTCAACTGGAAACCGATCGACGTTTGTTGCGTGACCGTATAAAGGCAATATTACGTCGTTTAGCTAAGGTAGCTAAGCAACGTGAACAAGGGCGACGCGCTCGTAATCGAGCTGAGATTCCAACCGTTTCATTAGTTGGTTATACCAACGCGGGGAAATCAACGCTTTTCAATCGAATCACTAGTGCCGGTGTTTATGCGGCAGACCAACTGTTTGCAACACTAGACCCAACACTACGTAAGATTGATTTGCCAGATGTCGGGCCTGCGATTCTCGCAGACACTGTAGGTTTTATCCGTCATCTACCACACGACTTGGTCGCTGCGTTCAAGGCTACGTTACAAGAGACGCAGGAAGCTGACATTTTGTTACATGTTGTTGATGCCAGTGATGACCGCTTTCGTGAGAACATTCAGGCTGTTCATGATGTATTGGAAGAAATCGATGCTCATGAAGTGCCAACCCTTGTAGTCATGAACAAGATTGACTGCATGGAAGACCAAAAACCTCGCATTGATAGAGACGAAGAGGGCGCGCCACGCGCTGTTTGGGTTTCTGCAATGGAAGGCGACGGTATCGAACTGCTGTTTGAAGCTTTAACTGAGCGTTTAGCGAGTCAAATGGTTCAATACCGACTGTGTATTCCGCATCAACATCAAGGCCGAATTCGTAGTTTATTTTTCCAGCTGAAATGTATTCAACAGGAAGAGTATGATGAAAATGGTAACTTGTTGATAGATATCCGAATGCAACAGATAGATTGGTCTAAACTTGAAAAAAGAGAAGGGGCGCTCTTGGGTGACTTTATCGTTACCTCAGAGACTGCTACAGTATAACGTCATATCAAATGATGGAGCTTTCTAATGGCGTGGAATGAGCCTGGAAATAACAACGGCGATAACGGCCGCGATAATGACCCTTGGGGCAATAAAAATAATCGCGGTGGCCGAGATCAAGGACCGCCAGACCTAGACGAAGTGTTTAACAAGCTGAGTCAAAAGTTGGGTGGCAAGTTTGGTAAAAAAGGTGGCAACGGAAACGGATCATCTATTGGTGGTGGCGGTGCAATTGGCTTTGGTGTCATTGCTGTTATTGCTATCGCTATCTGGTTCTTCGCTGGTTTCTATACCGTTGGCGAAGCAGAGAGAGCGGTTGTACTTCGATTAGGTCAGTTTGATCGTATTGAAGAGCCTGGTCTTAACTGGCATCCACGTTTCATCGATCAAATCAGCGATAGACAGCTGGTCAATGTTCAAGCGATCCGCTCACTGCGCGCATCGGGCACAATGCTGACGAAAGATGAAAATGTAGTGAATGTATCAATGGATGTTCAGTATCGTGTAACTGATCCATACAAGTATCTCTACCGAGTGACGAATGCGGACGATAGCTTACATCAAGCGACAGACTCTGCTTTGAGAGCAGTGATTGGTGATTCTCTGATGGACGCGATCCTAACCAGCGGTCGTCAGCAGATTCGTCAAAGTACGCAAGAGACGTTGAACCAAATTATCGATAGCTATGACATGGGTATCACCTTGGTTGACGTAAACTTCCAGTCGGCACGTCCGCCTGAGCAAGTTAAAGATGCGTTTGACGATGCCATTGCTGCTCGTGAGGATGAAGAGCGTTTCATTCGTGAAGCTGAGGCTTACAAAAACGAAATCTTACCAAAAGCGACAGGTCGCGCTGAGCGTTTGAAGAAAGAAGCGCAAGGTTACAGAGAGCGTATTACTAATGAAGCAGAGGGTCAGGTAGCTCAGTTTGAAAAACTACTTCCTGAATACGCTGCTGCTCCTGAAGTGACACGTAATCGTCTGTATCTAGATACAATGGAAGAAGTATATAGCAATACGTCTAAGGTTCTTATTGATTCAGAATCAAGCGGCAACTTGCTGTACCTTCCGATTGACAAGTTAGCCGGTCATGATAACGAAAGTGCTAAAGCTCGCAAATCGAGAACAGGTTCTGCTTATGATGAGATTCAACTAGAGTCTGACCGTAAAGACGTTGCACCAAAATCTAACTCTGAAACTCGTTCAACATCACGTCAAGGGAGATACTAAGAATGCGTAAGTTAATGATCCCTGTATTAGTGATTGCATTGGCTCTTATGTTGATGTCACTGTTTGTGATTCCAGAAGGTGAGCGTGGCATTGTTGTTCGTTTTGG
The DNA here is from genome assembly GCA_036126475.1 of Pseudomonadota bacterium. GTDB lineage: Bacteria > Pseudomonadota > Gammaproteobacteria > Enterobacterales > Vibrionaceae > Vibrio. Next base: position 5,259 of record JAYYSE010000141.1, read on the forward strand.
TCGTGTTCTGAAAGACAATAACGAAATCACTCGCATCTATGAGCCGGGTTTGCATTTCAAAATGCCGATGTTTGATCGCGTACAGCGATTAGACGCGCTAATTCAAACCATGGATGGCCGCTCTGATCGTTTCGTAACTTCGGAGAAAAAAGACGTAATCATTGATTCGTACGTAAAATGGCGTATTGAAGACTTCGGTCGTTACTATCTGGCGACAGGTGGTGGTAATGCAATGCAAGCAGAGGCACTACTTGAGCGCAAGGTAACCGATGTTTTACGTTCTGAAATCGGTTCTCGCGAAATCAAGCAAATCATTTCTGGTCCTAACGACAAGAGCAAAGAGCTTGCAGACGGCGTTGAAGATGAATTAGCGAATGAAGCTGCATTGAAAGCGTTAGAGATTGATGGCGAACGTGATCAAATCATGCAAGAGGTTTTGGATGATACTCGCAAGAGCGCACTAAAAGATTTGGGTGTAAGAGTTGTTGACTTCCGTATTAAGAAGATCAACTTACCTGATGAAATTAGTGAGTCTATTTACCGTCGTATGCGTGCAGAGCGTGAGTCCGTAGCTCGTAAATTCCGCTCTCAAGGTCGTGAGAAAGCAGAAGTTATCCGAGCTCAAGCTGAGCTTGAGGTGGCAACCATTCTTGCTGAGGCAGATAAAACGGCTCGTGTGACTCGTGGTGAGGCGGACGCAACGGCAGCTAAGATATATGCGGATGCGTACAATCAAGACCCAGAGTTTTTCAGTTTGCTACGCTCTCTCAAAGCCTACAAGAAATCGTTCAGCTCTAAGAGTGATATTCTAGTATTGGATCCAAAGAGTGAATTCTTCCAGTACATGAATCAAGCGAGCGGTGCTCCAACGAAATAAGCTGAGTAGTTATTGAAGCAGCAAACGCAGTGCTTCAATAACGAGACATGTTAAGACTCAAAAGGCTCCCATTGTGGGAGCCTTTTTTCTTTTTGGGATTCTGCATTTCATCTTGTCTTGAGCTGCTATGAGAGAGTGGTTGCTCGAACTATCTTTCACCTAGCAATGCTAAGGAATTATACAGAGAAGCTATTCTGAGAAGTGATGACGTGAATTAGTGGTGTGTCATAAAAGCGATCACGGCGCCAGCGACAACAAGGCAGCCACCAATGCGGCGTAATTGAGTATCGGGCTGGTCGCTTAGCTGAGCGACCATATTTCTCCAGCCATTTGGTGCGATTAATGGGCCAAGCCCTTCAACGATGAGAACAAGCCCAATTGCGAGCCAAATTGAATCAGACATGATGCTGCCTTATATCTATAAAAATATAATGATATCAGTATCTTTAGCGATCTGCCCTTCGTAATCGCTGTTTTATTTTTGTACAGCGTTAACGTTTATGAACAAAAAGTGACTGCAAGAAGTGTGATTCAGTGCTAGAATCCATTTTTAATTAGCAACAGAAATTGGAAAGATGGGAAATAACGTAGTCGTTCTAGGCACCCAATGGGGTGATGAAGGTAAAGGTAAAATTGTTGACCTTTTAACTGAAGATGCAAAATACGTGGTTCGCTACCAAGGCGGTCACAATGCAGGTCATACACTTGTAATTGACGGTGAAAAAACCGTTCTTCACTTAATTCCATCAGGCATCCTGCGCGATAACGTTAAATGTGTTATCGGTAACGGTGTTGTACTTTCGCCTGAAGCACTTCTTAAAGAAATGAAGCCTCTTGAAGAGCGCGGTATCCCAGTTCGCGAGCGCCTTTTCGTTTCTGAAGCTTGTCCACTAATTCTTCCTTACCACATCGCTATCGATAACGCGCGTGAAATCGCTCGTGGCGCGAAAGCTATTGGTACAACTGGTCGTGGTATCGGTCCAGCTTACGAAGATAAAGTTGCTCGTCGCGGTCTACGCGTTGGTGATCTTTTCGATAAAGAAATGTTCGCTGAAAAACTAAAAGAAGTAATGGAATTCCATAACTTCCAACTGGAGCACTTCTACAAAGCTGAAACAGTAAGCTACGAAGATGTACTTGAGCAGTGCATGGGTTACGCAGATCTACTAACTTCAATGGTTATGGACGTAACTGACGAACTAGACACAGCACGTAAGCGCGGCGACAAGATCATGTTCGAAGGCGCTCAAGGTACTTTACTAGATATCGACCACGGTACATACCCATACGTAACTTCTTCTAACACGACTGCTGGTGGTGTTGCTGCAGGTTCTGGTTTTGGTCCTCGTCACATCGGTTACATCCTTGGTATTACTAAGGCTTACTGTACTCGTGTTGGTTCTGGTCCATTCCCAACTGAGTTATACGATGGCCTTGAGAAGCAAGACCCAATTGGTAAGCACCTAGGTGATGTTGGCCACGAGTTTGGCGCAACGACAGGTCGTCTACGTCGTACTGGTTGGTTCGATGCTGTTGCTATGCGTCGTGCAATCCAAATCAACTCTCTAACTGGTATGTGTCTGACTAAACTAGACGTTCTTGACGGCCTAGAAGAGATCAAGATCTGTACTGGCTACAAGATGGCTGATGGTTCTATCCTAGAAGTTTCTCCAATGGCTGCTGAATCTTTTGAAGAAGCAACGCCAATCTACGAAACAATGCCAGGTTGGTCTGAAACAACATTTGGTGCCAAGTCAATCGACGCGCTTCCACAAGCTGCTCTTGATTACATCAAACGTATCGAAGACCTAACAGGTGTGCCAATTGATATCGTATCAACTGGTCCAGACCGTAACGAAACTATCATCAAGGTTCACCCATACAGCGCATAATGCCTGATTGAGTGATTACTACTGCACCTTTAGTGCTTTGATAATTAAATCGTTTTCTAAAAGCCGACTTTCTTAAGTCGGCTTTTTTATACTTGTAATTTGAGGGACGATACCAATCACAGTAAGTAAGTGATCAAAAATAGCGCCGGAAAAATGCTTGAGAACAAGGCAGAATTTTTCGATAAGTAGTTATTCTACAATCAAAAATTCTAACGAAGTTATCGAGTATTTTAACAAGCTAGAGTGAGCAGTTATTTACTACGATTGGTATATAGCTTTCTGTGATGAACTTTTGAACACCACCTGGCAAAATATTGCCCATTTGCGGCAAATTTTGCCTAAAGCGATACGCTGAGTTGCCGATACAGATATCATAGTGAGTGAAATGTAATTGAGTTTAGGTTGCCCAAAGGCTCGATTCGTTTTTAAAACCGATAATAGAGTGCAGGTATGAAGCTACGAATTGTGGCAGCTTCATTGATAATGGCGCTGAGCTCACCCTTGAGTCAGGCAAATTTGGCTGATGTCGGGGAGCCGGTTCCAATATATACAGAAGCTGAACTGATTAATTTAATCGAGAATAATCAACACCTAGAGCGAGTGAAAGCTGATAAGTGCCAGTTAGTTGAAGATATCGTTGCTCGTGCAACGCGTATTAGCTTGCCTTCTTATGAGTTTTTATACGGCGATATGCTAGCGTGGGGTGTATGCGTTCCTCAAGATGTAGAGCTGGGTCTTTACTATATGGAAAACGCGGCACACCAAGGTTTACCTGCAGCACTAGAGCAATTAGGTCGTTATTATGCTCGTGGAACCTTGGTTCAACAAGACCAAGAGCGTGCGATCCCATACCTGCGTGAAGCGGCCTCTTTGGGGAACCTGAGTGCCAGTATTCATCTCGCAGAGTTGTTGTTGCGTGACTATGGCAGCCCGTTAGATTACGAAGATGCTTACCGCTGGTTATACAACTCGGTCACGGCAGATCAAAGGCAACACAAGCGCATTACTGTATTGCGAAGTGGTCTGGAAAAGAGAATGCCAGACAATATTATTGCTCGAGCAAAACGCCGAAACGCGTTCTGGTAAGACAGAACTAGAAACCTGTAATGACTCCTGCACTCATTGTTACAGTTTACAAGAGAAAAGAAGCCCCGCCTAACTGAATTAGTGCGGGGCTTTTTACGTTTAGATAGTCATGTTATTCGATAGCGAACTTATTGAACTACTTCACCTGATTCGATAACGGTTTCACGAACTACCTTGGTGAAATCGAGCGCCTCCTGACGAATCTTATCTTCATCTACCGTTAGCATGTCGCGATCTTGCATGATGATTTTGCCATCGACGATCGTGTGACGAACATTGCCAGAGTTAGCTGAATAAACCAGTGCTGAATACGGGTTGTAAACAGGAACCATGTTTGGTGCTTTAGTGTCGATCACTATGATGTCTGCTAGCTTACCGGCTTCAAGGGAGCCGATCTTATCTTCCATGTGTAGCGCTTTTGCAGCGCCCATTGTTGCCATGTCGATCACTTTGATCGGCGGCATTGCTGCACGATCTTTATTGACTAGCTTATGAACTTTAGCCACTTGGTTGAATTCATCAATGGTGCTCAGAGTGTTGCCAGACATTGGGCCATCTGTGCCTAAACCGATACGTACATTCTCGTCATACATCTGTAGTGCTGGTGATACGCCTTTTGCCGACTTGATGTTTGCACTCATGTTATGAGCGACACCCATATCTGACTTTTTAACAAGCTCAATGTCATGGTCGTCAACTAAGATCATGTGTGCACCAACCAGGTTTTTGTTGAGTGCGCCAATGCTATCCATGTATTGAACTGGCGATAAGCCTTCTGAACGCTCTGCGATCTTCTCTACTTCACGGTGCGATTCTGCAAGGTGGATCATCACTGGCACATCTAGCTCTAGTGATAACTTAGAAATCTTCTGCAGGCTCTCTGTGGTGTTGGTGTAAGGCGCATGTGGTGCAAATGCAGGAGTAATACGTGGGTGATCTTTATATTCTTCAATGAAATTCAACGCGTACTTGATACCTTCTTCAGCGTTTGCGGCATCGGCAACTGGGAACTTAATAACGGTTTCACCAAGGATGGCACGCATACCAATCTTATCGACGGTTTTTGCAACTTCATCCTCGAAGTAGTACATGTCGGCGTAAGTTGTCACACCGCCTTTGACCATTTCAACGTTACCTAGGTTAGCACCAATGCGCACCATATCGCGTGAAACTAACTTCTTCTCTAGTGGGAAGATGTAGCGGTGTAGCCGGTCTGGCACATCATCAGCCAGTGAACGGAAAACCGTCATTGATACATGGGTGTGAGTATTGATTAGGCCTGGCATTACGATATCGCCATCGACGTCTAGCACTTGCTCAGCCTTGTATTGCTTTTTGAGTGAAGCATCGCCAACCGCAATGATTTTATTGTCTTTGACGACAACCGTTCCGCTCTCATAAACCGTTTTGTCTTGGTTCATGGTTAGAACCATTGCATCGGTAATCATAAGGTCAGCTTTTTCCATCGCAGCACTTACGAATGGGAATAGCGCAAGGCCCGCCATTGCTGAAGCCAATAAGGTGCGTTTTAATTTCATATCAATACTCAGAACAGGAGTTGGTAAAAGTGTCTGGATAATAGTGCATTTAACGCATGAGGCAAACGTTTGTTTTATCGTTTGCGTAAAATTCTGATAGTTGTCCGTTACTGTGACGTGATGTTTCACAAAATGAAGATATGTATCAATCTGAGGTTATTTTCGGGTTTTCTAAAGCATATCTGTAGCTTACCTCTAGCATCGGATATACTAGAGGGATATACCTTCCTTGCTTAAGCAGGCCCGCCTATGTCAAAAAACACACCGATGTCAGAAAACACGACAGCTACCACTAACGTTGATCCTTTTGCCGATCGAGAGTCGAAGAATTACGACAATCCAGTACCAAGCCGAGAGTTCATTTTATCGTTTCTAACGGAAGCGAATATTCCAATGAACCGCAATGACCTATTCGAAGCGCTTGGCCTTGCTGGAGAAGAACAATATGAAGGGCTACGTCGTCGTTTACGTGCGATGGAGCGTGATGGACAGCTTGTCTTCACTCGTCGCCAATGCTACGCGCTACCTGAAAAACTGGAGCTAGTGAAAGGCTATGTGATTGGCCACAAAGACGGTCATGGCTGGGTTCGTCCTGATGGCAGCAAAGGCAAGGATGACGATATTCTACTGCCGCATCATCAGATGAAAACCATCATGCACGGTGACTACGTTCTGGCTCAGCCAACGGACAACAGCAAGCGTGGCCGTCGTGAAGGTCGTTTAGTTCGCGTGCTTGAAGAACGTACTACGCCAATCGTCGGTCGTTTCTTCTTAGAGTATGGTCACTCTTATGTGGTTGCTGACGACTCACGTATCAGTCATGACATTCTCATCCCAACCGAGCATAAAGGCGGAGCTCGAATGGGGAATGTGGTTGTGATTGAAATAACTGACCGTGGCGGTCGCTCTCGTAACATGATGGGTAAGGTAACTGAAGTACTTGGTGAAAACATGGCTCCGGGCATGGAAACCAAGATTGCGATTCATACCCACCAGATCCCAAATGAGTGGCCAGAAGCTGTTGATAAACAAATTGCTAATTTGGGTGAGCATGTACCTGAAGAAGCGAAAGAGGGGCGTGTTGACCTGCGTAAATTGCCATTGGTAACAATCGATGGTGAAGATGCACGTGACTTCGATGATGCGGTTTATTGTGAAGCGGAGAAAGGTGGTGGCTGGCGCCTATGGGTAGCGATTGCAGATGTTAGCTATTACGTTCGTCCTGATACTGCGTTAGACAAAGAAGCGATCAATCGTGGTAACTCGGTTTACTTCCCATCGCAAGTTGTACCAATGTTGCCAGAAGTACTTTCTAATGGCTTATGTTCATTGAACCCTCAAGTAGACCGTTTGTGTATGGTGTGTGAGATGACTATTTCAGATAAAGGTAAACTGTCTGGTTACAAGCACTATGAAGCGGTAATGAACTCTCATGCTCGTCTTACTTATAACAAAGTAGGTGCAATCCTAGATGGCAACGAAGAACTTCGTGAGCGTTACGTTCAAGAAGTGCCGCATCTAGAAGAGCTACACAGAATGTACAAAGTACTGAAGCAGACTCGTGACGAGCGTGGTGCGATTGAGTTTGAAACGGTAGAGACTAAGTTTATCTTCAATGCGGATCGTAAGATTGACCGTATTGAACCCGTGATTCGTAACGATGCGCACAAGATCATCGAAGAGTGTATGATTCTGGCGAACATCGCGTCTGCATCGTTGGTGGAGAAAGCGAAAGAACCATCGTTGTACCGTATTCACGAAACTCCAGGTGAAGAGCGCTTAGCAGGCTTTAAAGATTTCCTAAGTGAGCTTGGCTTATCGCTAGATGGCGGTTTGTCTCCGTCACCAACGGATTACGCAAAACTAATGCAGCAAATTAACGAGCGTGAAGATCGCGAGTTAATTCAAACCATGCTGCTACGCTCAATGAAGCAAGCGGTATACAACGCAGATAACGTAGGTCACTTTGGTCTGGCGCTAAAACGCTATGCTCACTTTACCTCGCCGATTCGTCGTTACCCTGACTTGCTTCTGCACCGTGCGATTAAGTACCTTATTGCGAAAGAAGAGGGTCGTAACAGCGAACGTTGGACACCAACCGGCGGTTACCACTACACTTTCGATGAAATGGACTTCTACGGCGAGCAGTGTTCAATGACTGAGCGTCGTGCCGATGACGCCACTCGTGAAGTGAACGACTGGCTGAAATGTGAATACATGCAAGACCACGTCGGTGAAGTGATGGACGGTGTGATTGCCAACGTAACGGGCTTTGGCTTCTTTGTGCGTCTCACTGAACTGCACATTGATGGTCTGGTACACATCTCAGCGTTAGCGAACGATTACTACCAATTTGATGCTGTTGGTCAGCGCTTGGTGGGTGAAAGCTCTGGCAACATCTACCGCTTGGGTGATTCAGTTAAAGTGAAGGTTTCTGCGGTTAACCTAGAAACTCGCCAAATTGATTTTGATTTGGAAGACACTGCTCGTCAGCCTCGTGGCAAAGGTAAAACAGCCAAGAAGCGTGCTGCTGAAGCAATGAAAAAGGCGAAAAGTAAGAAACGCGCCGCAGTGAAGAGCAACAAACCGGGTGTCGCAGCTAAACCATTAGTTGAGCCAACTAAGCGACCAGATGGCAGTTCAGAAGCTTCTGAGAAAAAGAAAAAATCGCGTAATAAGACCGGTGCAGCAAAAGCTCGAGCGAAGAAAAAGCGCTCAGCAACGCGCAAGGCAAGGGCGGACAAGTCGTAGGACATCGCCAAGCGTTAACAACGAATGTAATGCGAGAGTATCGGGCGTGAAACGCATACTCTCGAAATAAACAACGCAGAGCTGAATGCATTGGAGTTAGTGACATTCATCTCTGAGCAATAAGAGTAATTTGAGACAATGAGTAACGAATTTATTTACGGTATTCACGCGGTGAAAGCCGTATTAGAAAAAGATCCAGCACGCTTCATTGAAGCGTATGTGCTGAAAGGTCGTCAAGACGAGCGCCTTTTGCCACTACTGAATCAGCTACAGCAGTTTGGTGTATCTATTCAACAGATGGGCCGTAAGCCGCTGGATGACAAAGCACAAGGTGCAAACCACCAAGGCATTATCGCTAAGGTGAAGCCTGCTAAGCAGCTTAACGAAACTCACCTAGACGACATCCTAGCGCAGCACGAACAGCCATTACTGTTGGTTCTAGATGGCGTAACAGACCCTCATAACTTAGGTGCTTGTCTGCGTAATGCTGATGCGGCTGGTGTTGCTGCGGTTATCGTGCCTAAAGACCGCTCTTCTCCATTAACAGCAACAGTTAGTAAGGTGGCATGTGGTGCTGCTGAAACCGTTCCTCTAGTACGTGTAACCAACCTAGCTCGTACAATGCGTGCTCTGCAAGAACAAGGTGTATGGTTTGTCGGTACTGCGGGTGAAGCGACGCACGACATCTACCAAGCGAAGCTAACTGGTCCTCTAGCAGTGGTAATGGGGGCAGAAGGTGACGGTATGCGTCGTCTAACGCGTGAAACCTGTGATGACCTCATCAAGATCCCGATGGCTGGTAGCGTATCAAGCCTGAACGTGTCAGTGGCTTCCGGTATTTGTCTGTTTGAAGCGGTACGTCAGCGTCTAGCTCAGTAACCTTTAAAGAGACATCGGCTTAAGTCCATGAATTTATCAACGCTCCCACTTGCTGGTGAGCGTTTTTTTTTTTTAGGCTGCTATGAAAGAACGAGTTGGTTTGTCAGATGGCTAAATGGCGAAAGAAAAACTGTTTCATTATTCACCAAATACCACTTGCCAATACAGGGTTCTTTCTATAATATTTGCCGTCCTTAAAACTCGGTCATTTATCTTTAGTTCCTTGCTTCCTCTGGACGACCGAGCCATTCGTGGAAGCTAATAATCCGTAAGGAGCAACCAAATGCGTCATTACGAAATCGTATTCATGGTTCACCCTGATCAAAGCGAGCAAGTTGCTGGCATGATCGAGCGTTACACTGGTTCTATCACTGAAGCTGGCGGTACTATCCACCGTCTAGAAGACTGGGGTCGTCGTCAAATGGCTTACCCAATCAACAAGCTTCACAAAGCTCACTACGTTCTTATGAACGTTGAAGCTGGTCAAGAAGTGATTGACGAGCTAGAAACTGCTTTCCGTTTCAACGATGCAGTTCTACGTAACATGATCATGCGCACTAAAGGCGCTGTGACTGAGCAATCTATTATGCTTAAGCAAAAAGAAGAGCGTGCAGAGCGTGCTCCTCGTCGCGAAGAGCGTACGGAAGCTAAACCAGAAGCAGCTGCTGAGTAATTTTTTTGGCTTAATGCCTTAAAAAATTCTCAACTTGTTTTAAGTCTTTCACCACTTTCTAAGTTTTGAAAGGCTGCATTATTAAATTTAAGATCAGGAGATAGCCCATGGCTCGTTTCTTCCGTCGTCGTAAATTCTGCCGTTTCACTGCAGAAGGCGTACAAGAGATTGACTACAAAGACGTAGCAACTCTTAAAAACTACATCACTGAAGCTGGTAAAATCGTACCTAGCCGTATCACTGGTACAAGCGCTAAGTACCAGCGTCAACTAGCTCGCGCTATCAAGCGTTCTCGTTACCTAGCTCTACTACCGTACACTGACAAGCATCAGTAATCGGTAATAGTTAATAATAGTTTAAGAGGACTAAGATAATGCAAGTTATTCTACTTGATAAGATCGGTAACCTAGGTGGCCTTGGCGACCAAGTAAACGTTAAATCTGGTTACGCTCGTAACTTCCTTATCCCACAGGGTAAAGCAGTTATGGCAACTAAAGGTAACGTTGAGATGTTCGAAGCTCGTCGTGCTGAACTAGAAGCTAAAGTTGCTGAGCAACTAGCTGCTGCTGAAGCTCGTGCAGAGAAAGTTAACGCTCTAGAAGGCGTTTCTATCGCTTCTAAAGCGGGTGACGAAGGTAAACTATTCGGTTCTATCGGTACTCGTGACATCGCTGACGCTATCACAGCGGCAGGCGTTGAAGTAGCTAAGAGCGAAGTACGCCTACCTGAAGGCGCTCTACGTAACATCGGCGAATTCGAAGTAAGCATCCAACTTCACTCTGAAGTGTTTGCTACTGCGAAAATCGCTATCGTTGCAGCTGAGTAATTTCAGTACCAAGACGAATTCTTTCTTTATGAAAGTTTTAAACACCAGCTTCGGCTGGTGTTTTTTTATGTCTGACTTTCCTGACTGAAGATAATTAGCCCAGATATTGAGTGTTGCGAATCATAGTTGTTAAAGAGCCATTATTGGCAAACGTTTTTGACAACCCCTGCCTCAAGCTATTTTGTTGAGAGTGTTAGAATGTGAATAATAGGCTGATGGACATGACAGAGTCCTCTTGGCTTAATCCTTCCGGAACCTTGTCGTGGTATTGACGAGAATGAGCAATTTTCAGTGCTATGTTGTCAGTAATATTATTGATTACTTCTAAATCGGTATCAAAATTCAAGTTACTGTGCCCAGACACCAATGTTATATCGGCTTTGAGTTGTAAGTTTGGTAAAACTTGCCATGACGTCTTCACGTTGCCTCGGAAAATCGCTTCTTCAACGATCTCTGGAAAGATGATGTCATCATCGTCGATCTCATCGAGGTTTGGCTCTTGGTAACGGAAACCCGGGCCCACTTCGACTTCCAATACAAACTCTTCGGTATTCGAAAACTGGTAACCCAGACCGCTCGAAACGGTGTAGTCCTTAAAGTAAGCACTGTAGCGTGAATCGACGCCTTTGAAACTGCCGTAAAGATAGGTTTTAGGGCTTAACTTGTAGTCACTCTGAGCCGTGTAAGTCGATTGCCTTTTATCTTCTTCGCCATCTTTATAGAGGTTGTAGTATTTCCATTCGCCACTGGTTCTGTGGCGGCCAGCCGTGTATTCACCGTTTAGGCGTGCGTTTAGAGAGCGTGAATCGGAATTACCAGTATGCGACTGATATCCAAACTCAACTTCAGTTTTTAGTGGGCTTGGCAGCTCGGTGTCACTCGTACCACTTGGGGCGATATCCATATCTTTGTCTTCTGGTGCTGGTGCAACGACGATCGGCTCAGCAGTAGGTTCTGGTACTACTATCGAGTCGAGGATTGCATCAACATCGGTTTTAGCATCATCAGCTAAAGCCATCGGAGCGCTCAGGAGACCAGCGCTGAGAAGACCAGTGCTCAGAGCCAATAGTTTGGACACGCATACCTCAGTTATACCGTGAATGAATGGCGAGATCGTAATGCTAGCCTTGGTTAATTTCGTCAGCAATAAGTAAATTCTTCCTACATAATAAAACAAACTCATAGGAACGGATTACAAATGAGTGTTCTTGGGTATAATGAACGATCATTATTAGTTATTGAGTGTAGTCATAGTGGATACCAAAAGTCAGAAATCAGCCAAAGATCAGGTGGACGCCATTAAGGTCCCGCCACATTCATTAGAAGCTGAGCAATCTGTTATTGGCGGTTTGTTATTAGATAACGAACGCTGGGATACGGTTGCTGAAAAGGTTGTGGCCAAAGACTTTTATAGCCGTCCTCACCGTCTGATCTTTGAAGCGGTAAAAGATATCCTTGAAGAAAGCTCTCCTCTGGATCTTATTACACTCTCTGAACACTTAGAGCTGCGTGAGCAACTTGAAGAAGTGGGTGGCTTTGCCTACCTTGCTGACCTAGCTAAGAACACGCCAAGTGCGGCTAACATTAACGCTTATGCGGATATCGTCGCTCAGCGTGCATTAGTTCGTAGCCTGATTGGTGTGGCGAATGAGATTGCTGATTCTGGTTACGATCCACAAGGTCGTACATCAGAAGACCTGCTCGACCTTGCTGAGAGTAAAGTATTCGCGATTGCCGAAGGTCGTGCGAGTGAAAACGAAGGCCCGCAAAACGTAGATAGTATTCTTGAGAAGACGTTAGAGCGTATCGAAATCCTGTACAAAACTCCGCAAGACGGTGTGACAGGTGTTGATACTGGCTTTAATGACCTCAACAAGAAAACAGCAGGTCTACAAGGTTCTGATTTAATCATTGTGGCGGCACGTCCATCGATGGGTAAAACCACGTTTGCGATGAACTTGTGTGAAAACGCGGCGATGAAACAAGACAAGCCAGTGCTTATCTTCTCGCTAGAGATGCCAGGCGAACAGCTGATGATGCGTATGCTTGCATCCCTGTCTCGCGTGGACCAAACCAAAATTCGTACCGGTCAACTTGATGACGAAGACTGGGCTCGTATCTCTTCGACCATGGGTATCCTCATGGATAAGAAGAACATGTACATTGATGACAGCTCAGGCCTAACGCCAACCGAAGTTCGTTCTCGTGCGCGTCGTATTGCTCGTGAACATGATGGTCTTTCAATGATCATGATCGACTACCTTCAACTGATGCGTGTACCTTCACTGTCTGATAACCGTACCCTTGAGATCGCCGAGATTTCACGCTCCCTTAAAGCGCTAGCAAAAGAGTTGAACGTTCCAGTTGTGGCACTTTCTCAGCTTAACCGTTCCCTAGAGCAACGTGCCGATAAGCGCCCTGTTAACTCGGACTTGCGTGAATCGGGCTCGATTGAGCAAGATGCCGACTTAATCATGTTTATCTACCGTGACGAAGTGTATAACCCAGACAGCTCACTGAAGGGCATCGCTGAAATCATTATCGGTAAGCAACGTAACGGCCCGATCGGTTCGGTTCGTCTGACATTCCAAGGGCAACACTCCCGTTTCGATAACTATGCAGGTCCTGCATTTGATGACGAGTAATCGCTAATGACGTATATGAAAGCAGCGACCGCGAGCATTGATTTAAATGCGCTTGAGCACAATCTAAGCCAAATAAAATCGAAAGCCCCGCAGTGCAAAGTGATGTCTGTTGTCAAAGCCAATGGCTATGGTCACGGCTTACTGCAAATTGCTAAGCACTCTAAGAGCTCAGATGCATTTGGTGTGGCGCGTATTGAGGAAGCACTGCAGCTGCGCGCTGGTGGTATTGTTCAGCCTATTCTATTGCTTGAGGGTTTTTATTCTTCCGGCGATTTACCGATACTCGTCACCAATAACATTCAAACGGTGGTGCATTGTGAAGAACAGCTTAGTGCTCTGGAAAATTCGGCTCTAGAATCACCGGTTGTGGTATGGCTAAAAGTCGATAGTGGTATGCACCGCTTAGGTGTTCGTTCGGAGCAATATCACGATTTCGTTGAGCGCCTGCATCAATGCCCAAATGTGGCTAAACCTTTACGCTATATGAGTCACTTTGGCTGTGCTGATGAGTTAGATAAAACAACGACTGAGCAGCAAATAGAATTATTCTTATCTCTAACAGAAGGCTGTGAGGGTGAGCGTTCGCTTGCGAATTCAGCAGGCTTACTTGCTTGGTCTAATAGCCACCTGGATTGGGTGCGTCCGGGAATCATCTCTTACGGTGTATCGCCGTTTATTGATAAAACAGCACAAGAGCTTGGTTTTTTACCAGTGATGACCCTAACATCGCACCTAATTGCTGTGCGTGATTTGAAGGCTGGTGAAAGTGTGGGTTATGGAGCGAACTGGACCAGTGAGCGTGACACTAAAGTGGGTGTTATCGCTATTGGTTATGGTGATGGCTATCCTCGAACTGCACCCAACGGTACACCTGTGTTTGTAAATGGACGAAAAGTGCCTATTGCAGGCCGAGTTTCTATGGACATGTTGACGGTCGACCTTGGGCCGGACGCTCAAGATAAAGTCGGTGATGAAGCCACACTTTGGGGTAAAGAGTTACCTTCAGAGGAAGTCGCAGAACATATCGGCACGATCGCTTACGAGTTGGTTACCAAGCTTACCTCGCGTGTAGCGATGGAATATGTGAAGTAGCGATGGAATATGTGAAGTAGCTATGGACTCAGTACAGTAAATGATGTTCAAGCGAACCACTCGACACTTAGTGATGTCAGCAATGGCATTACTCGGTGTGAGCTTTTCTTCTTCTGCCCTGAGTGAAGAAAAAGACTCTGCCTTTGTCCCTTTTTACTTCAGCACTGAAACCATGGGTAATACCTTTGGGGTTGCTGGTGTCGCAAAGGGTGTCTGGCAGCCTCAAGCCGCTCTATTTGGTATGGCACTGTATTCAGATAAAGACAGCTACGTCGGTTTCCTATCCGCTTTTAACTTTGCACTGTCTGAGAACCTACTGTTCAGTACTCAGATGTATCAAGCTCGCTTTAACGAAAACCCTTATTACATTGGCTCTCAAGGCGATAACGATTCATCGATTGATGACAAGACTATTGCCGATGGCTTAGAAGAAAACTATCAGTTTGAGTTTAAGTATCTGCTGCCATGGGGCAATGTTGCTGAGCATGTTTTGTTGGGTGTGTTTCAACCTATCAAAGATGTGAGCTTTGCCTCACCAGTCGAGTCGGGTGTCAGCTCGATTATTTTTACGCCTTTTTATACTTCTCGAGAGTTAGAAGGTTTAAATAATAATGAAGAGGCGACAGGCTTTAGTTTAGCGTTTGACTGGGAGAACCGTGATAGCACACGCAACCCAACCAAAGGCTCTCATACCAATCTTGAGTTCACTACTGGCGCTGAAAGTTGGTCTAACGACGACTTATGGCTGAAGTGGACATTTCAAAACAGTCAGTACTTTGCTTTAGGCCCGTTGGGTGATGTGTTTGATCAGCAAGTCTTAGCATTTGATTTCTATACTGCAGATACACCGACTTGGGATAACTGCACAGGGCAGGATTGCGCTCGACCTCCAGAGGCGGAACAAGCTCGATTAGGTGGCTTATACCGCTTAAGAGGCTATACCGGAGGACGTTATCATGGACGTTCTGCAGTCCATTACTCGGCGGAGTATAGGGTGATTCCAGATTGGCAACCACTGGACGATATTCCACTGATTAATTACTACGACTTACCTTGGTGGCAGTGGGTTGCATTTGCCGAAGTCGGGCGCGTTGCCGATGAGTACGATATCAAAACACTGCATACCGATATGAAGTGGAGCTTGGGCGGCGCGGTTCGCTTCCAAGTCGAAGGTATTGTGGTTCGTGCTGAATTGGCGCGAGGCGGTGATGAAGGGACCTTTAGGGTTATGATAAACCAGCCCTTCTAAAGCTTTTTGCCTATGGTAGGCCAAATACTATTTTTATAAGAGTGGTTGTGGAAATACACCACTCTTTTTTTATTAAGAAGGCATTGCTTTTATCAAGAAGGTCTAGCTTTTAAGCAGCCTACTCCCCCTGAATCGTAGCAACCACAGTGCGGCTACCACCGTAGTCTCGGTGCTCCCCTAAGTAAATACCCTGCCATGTTCCTAAAGCTAAACGACCATTGGTGATAGGGATTGTCACACTGTTGCCAAGTGTTGATGCTTTAATGTGAGCAGGCATATCATCATCACCTTCATAAGTGTGCTTGTAGTAGGGCGCTCGTTCGGGCACAAACTTGTTGAAGTGTGACTCCATATCACTACGGACGGTCGGATCGGCGTTTTCATTGAGCGTTAAGCTGGAAGAAGTATGCTGAATAAATAGATGTAATAAACCAACAGATAGAGAGTTTATCTCGTGTATCTGTTGTTCAATTTCATCAGTAATGAGATGAAATCCACGCTTTTGGGCGTTTAGGTGTATGGTCTTCTGAATCCACATACGCCATCCTTTATAATGTATTTGGAAAAAAAATGGTTTGAGGCTATCTTTTGAACTTGAATTTATCAGGTCTCGCTCACATTTAATTATCTTAGAGCCAGAGTCTGTACCGATTCCTATCTCAGGAAATCTAATCCTGATTTATCTCAAGGTACAGCTCTTCATATACGGCATAATACGTCGTGAAAAAAAATTACAAAGAATCTTTCAGTGGTGACGCGGTTTGGTCATCACAGAAAAATATAAACTTTCGCCTAATCGGGGGTTCTATTCATCACCCAGGTGACGTTTAGAATAAAACCTACAGTAACATCGGGATAGATACCATGTTGAAAAATATCAACCCAACGCAAACACAAGCGTGGAAAGCTCTAACCGCTCATTTCGAGTCTGCTCAAGATATGGATATGAAAGAGCTTTTTGCTCAAGATGCAAAACGTTTCGAGAGCTTTTCTACTCGTTTCGGTTCAGACATCTTAGTCGATTACTCTAAGAACCTAATCGATGCAGAAACGATGCAGCACCTATTCGCTCTTGCAAACGAGACTGAAGTTAAGTCTGCAATTGAAGCGATGTTCAGCGGTGAGGCAATCAACAAGACTGAAGGCCGTTCAGTACTTCACACTGCACTGCGTAACCGTAGCGACAAGCCTGTAATGGTTGATGGCAAAGATGTAATGCCAGCCGTTAACGCTGTACTAGCAAAAATGGAACTGTTCACACACCGCATCGTTTCTGGTGAGTGGAAAGGTTACACAGGTAAAGAGATCACTGATGTTGTGAACATCGGTATCGGCGGTTCAGATCTTGGTCCATACATGGTGACTGAAGCACTAACGCCATACAAAACTCGCCTAAACATGCACTTCGTTTCGAACGTAGATGGTACGCACATCGTTGAGACGCTTAAGTCTCTGAACCCAGAAACAACGCTATTCCTAGTAGCATCAAAAACATTCACGACTCAAGAAACAATGACGAACGCACACTCTGCTCGTGATTGGTTCCTAGCAGAAGCCGGTGATGAAGCGCACGTAGCTAAGCACTTCGCTGCGCTATCGACTAACGCCACTGCAGTCGCTGAGTTTGGTATCGATACTGACAACATGTTCGAATTCTGGGACTGGGTTGGTGGTCGTTACTCACTATGGTCTGCGATCGGTCTTTCTATTTCTCTTTCTGTAGGCTTCGATAACTTCGTTGAGCTACTAGAAGGTGCTCACGAGATGGATAACCATTTTGCTTCAACTGAGTTTGAAAGCAACATTCCAGTAATCCTTGCGCTTATCGGTATTTGGTACAATAACTTCCACGGCGCAGAGTCAGAAGCGATTCTACCTTACGACCAGTACATGCACCGTTTTGCGGCTTACTTCCAGCAAGGTAATATGGAATCAAACGGTAAGTTTGTAGACCGTGAAGGTAACCCAGTAGAGTACCAAACAGGTCCTATCATCTGGGGTGAACCAGGTACAAACGGGCAACATGCTTTCTACCAACTGATTCACCAAGGCACTAAACTGATCCCATCAGACTTCATCGCGCCTGCTATCAGTCACAACCCAGCATCTGATCACCACCAGAAGCTAATGTCTAACTTCTTTGCTCAAACTGAAGCACTAGCATTCGGTAAGACAAAAGAAACGGTAGAGGCTGAATTCCTAGCGGCTGGCAAAACTGCAGAAGAAGTCGCTGAACTCGTACCTTTCAAAGTGTTTGAAGGTAACCGCCCAACGAACTCTATTCTTGTTAAGCAAATGACACCTCGCTCTCTGGGTAACCTAATCGCGATGTACGAGCACAAGATCTTCGTTCAAGGTGTTATCTGGAACATCTTCAGCTTCGATCAGTGGGGGGTAGAACTTGGTAAGCAACTAGCAAACCAAATTCTTCCAGAGCTTGCTGATGACGCAGAAGTGACATCTCATGACAGCTCAACGAACGGTCTAATCAACGCATTCAAAGCGCTTAAAGCTTAATTGAGTTGATAGCATAAAAGTAAACGCCAACCTCAGGGTTGGCGTTTTTGTATCTGTAGAGTAAGCAATAGTTGAATTGCAGGTAATAAAAAAGGCTGACGTATCGATGCCAGCCTTCTAAATATTTTGCAGCAGTTACTTCTATTCGAAACAGATCTCGATGAAGGCATTACCCCACTGAGATGAGAAAGGCATGATGATGATTGCGCCTTCGCATTTGTGACGAATAGTGTGGCCTTTACCAGAAACCACCATAGGTGTTGCCATGTCGAAGTCGAAGCCGCTTTCCGCAAGAATACGTTTTGCACCACCCGTTACCATGTTGGTGATCTCACCAACCATGTCGGTTACCTCTTCGTTCAAACCGTTTGGTCGCTCACCAAGCATGTTTTCCATGATTTGCAGAGCCAGACCTTCATCAAAGGTAATCGACATTGAACCACGTGACTGTGGAGCAACCATACCGATTAAACCAGAGACATCACCACGAGCGATTATATCTTTCTTAATTCTTGGTTTTTGTGGCTTCAATTCTAGCGAAGCCATCGTTTTTAGAACGTTCATCAAAGAAGCTAAAAACGGGTTTACAAATTCAGCGCGCATAATGTTCTTCTATAATCTTATTCTTTCATATCGGAGGAGCAAGACTGGCAAATGCCATGCGATTCAATGACGTGGTTGGTCAATAGAAAGCCATGCTTCTCAGCGTTACTCGCGAGCAGAGTAACAAGGGAATCGTCTTGTAGTTCTATCACTGTGCCACATTTATCGCAGATCAGTAGTTGGGAGAAATGTTTGTTGGCATTACAAGAACAGCAGCATATAAAGCTGTTGGTTGACTCAACTCTGTGAATGAAACCTTGCTCCAACAAGAAATCCAAAGCGCGATATACGGTAGGTGGCTTGGCTTGCGGCTCACTGACTTTCAATTGCTCTAATAATTCATAAGCACTAGAGGCTTTCTTATTAGAGAGGATGAGCTCAAACACTCGCTTTCTTTGAGGCGTTAATCTAACACCACGCGATGCGCATATCCCTTCAACTTGCTCTATTAATGTGTGGTCCAAATTCTTCACCATTCAAGCGGACATCCTTAAACAAACCCTATTTTCAGGTTATTTCGGTTAAGGAGCCATTGATTTCTATTAAAGTCAGGTACAGAGCGTATTGTGACCCACGATTTTGAATAAGACAAGGTAACTCAAAATGACATTGTGACTCAAGGCATAACTGATTAGTGAAGCTGAATTAGAGATCTGGTGAATGTTTTTTAACAATCTTCTCATTTTTGAGAATACGGAATACATTGCTTTAGTATGATAAAGGACGCTAGACCCAGAGGGCTTACACAAATTGTAACACCTGCAGTTTGACTTCGTCATGGTTATCCTTACCATGCGCCTCAATTGAACAGCGTTTTATTGTGGTTTTATGAAAAAGGTACTTTTTGCTTTATTGCTTCTACCATGCTTATCGCATGCAAAAAATTCAGACTATATTGTAGGTGCGGGGTTAAGTGCTGATAACAATCATGTACTAGGGTCAAGTAAAGAAACCTATGTGTTGAGAGGCGGGGTTATCACAAACGATACTCACCGATTCTTAGGAACCTATACATATTCGAATGAGAGCAAGTAATCGAAATATCTTGGCTCATACGATTATATGTATGGTATAGGGGCGAGTGGTAGGTTAAATACTTTCATTGGCTTAAGTGCGGGTTATAAACACCAAAACATCAAGACGCTCAGCGGCAAGGGGGCTTACGTGGCCGGAGGGCAGGTTGGGGTGAACTACTTATTCACACAGTCTTTATCTACGGAATTAGGTTATCGAGTATTGAATGGCAGTATGCAAGAGGATGAGTCGATGAACGATGAATTGTATCTGACACTCGACTACCGATTCTAGATTTTTTGCCGCTGGTGGCGATGATTTTTAATGTGAGAAATCGGCCTTCCGATTTCTCTCCCCTTAACTCCTAGTTATTGGCAATGAATCACAGCGAAAGTCTTTATTGGCAACCATTCCGGACTTACAACATCGACATCGTCCCATCCTCTTATTTGACTAACTATCGACTAGAAAGTGTTTAGCATTACTTGGTGCGGGAGCGGCTTTGGTAGCTGGTCACCCTGAACTTATCACCGCGAGCGTATCGGCAGACGGTGTTCAATTCGGTGGCCTTATTGGCGCAAGTGATCCAATAGTATTTGGCCTATGGGAAACCCTACGTAATGAGTTCAAGTAAATGGCAGAGTATCGCTGAAAGCCTGCACTAACACTTCGTAAGTTGAACGGGAAAAGCATACAAGTGAGAATGCTGAACTCTAGAATGTCGGTGAATGGGATTTGAGTTTTGCCGTTTGGTCGGAAAGACTCGCGTTGTTCTAGTCCAAGCTTTAGAAGTTTCAGTTCTTCAGAAGTCGGGCGCCTCGTTCGTTTTTGGCTCTTGCCGATTAATCCCATATCAATGAGTACTGGAACGGATTCATCAAATATCTGGAAGTTAGCGGCAATGTTGAAGACAGGCTTAGATTTTTTCATGACGGAACGTAGGTAAGCAATGTCATGATAAATCGCTGCAGGCTTTGCCCCTGCGCCCCTTCGATTTATGCAGTGTTCGATTAGGTCGCTAGTTCTTAGCTGATTACTCTCAACTTTGGCGATGTCACAATCCCCCGAGTATCTTAATCACATAGCGTTTGTGCGGCCTGTATTATCCCAAAGGTCACGTTCTGCCATGAATAAATCGAGGAGTACCTAAAGGGGTACTGATTTTGGCTGATTGAGTACCCCTTTTGCCTCTAGTTCAGCGCTCCTTTTTTCCCTAAAGCTTTAGCGAGTGCTTTCTTTTTAGTGTTTTGCTTTCCCTGTGTATAATGCGCGAATTCTTTTTAACGATGATTGTTACCTTGAACCTTTGTTCACCGCTTTTTAGCTTTCTGGTCTCGATGGTATAACTTGCCATTGTCCAGCTCTTAAAGGGGGACATGAGGGGTACTACAGGAAGTAATTCCGATTAATTCTAGGTAATTCGCTGTATTTTTGTACAGTGTTAATTGAGGCTGAATCATGACAAACACTAATAAAACCAGTAAATACGCTAGTAACCGACTTTCTGTTGCACCTATGCTCGATTGGACTGACCGCCATTGTCGTTACTTTCACCGTTTGCTCTCTCAGCAGACTCTTCTGTACACGGAAATGGTAACAACAGGCGCGATCTTACACGGTAAGGGCGATTTCCTAGAATACAGTGAGCAAGAGCACCCACTGGCTCTTCAACTTGGTGGTTCAAATCCAGTCGATCTTGCGGCTTGTGCCAAGCTTGCAGCTGAGCGTGGTTATGATGAAGTAAACCTTAACGTAGGTTGTCCTTCAGACCGAGTTCAAAACGGTCGCTTTGGTGCGTGCTTAATGGCGGAGCCAGAACTAGTAGCCGATTGTGTATCAGCAATGAAAGAAGTCACTGATATTCCAATCACGGTGAAAACTCGCATTGGTATCGATGAGCAAGACTCTTATGAGTTTCTGACGAAGTTCATCTCAACGGTTTCTGAAAAGGGGGGCTGTGAGCAATTCACCATTCACGCACGTAAAGCGTGGCTGAGTGGTCTGAGCCCGAAAGAGAACCGTGAGATCCCACCTCTGGATTATGATCGTGCTTATCAGATCAAGAAAGACTTCTCAGATCTAGTGATCGCAGTAAACGGCGGTATCACCACATTAGAGCAGACAAAAGAACACCTTCAGCACCTTGATGGCGTGATGATCGGTCGTGAGGCTTACCATAGCCCATTTATTCTGGCGGAAGTGGACCAACAGATCTTCGGCTTAGATACGCCAATCAAGAAACGCTCACAAGTTGTCGAAGAGATGTACCCATACATCGAACGTGAGCTTTCAAAGGGTGCAAGCTTGGGACACATTTCTCGTCATATGCTTGGTCTGTTCCAAAGCATGCCGGGTGCAAGACAATGGCGTCGTTACATCAGCGAAAATGCGCATAAGAAAGGCGCGGGCATCGAAGTCATGCAGACAGCATTGGCTAAGATTCCTAAAGAGCTGAACGTATAGGTTAAATTCGCCATTTAAGGCTAAATTTACCACTCTGATTTATTTGAAAAGCCACGCATGAGAATGTGTGGCTTTTTATTTATTTGATAAATAGGGCTTTTATTGGTTTTGGTGACTTGGTACAGAAGCTGCAACGTCAGGGATTAGGAAAGATAGGTCATTAACTCATTAGGGAGACCATTATGTTTGAATTAATCTTTGTTCTTATTTTCGTTGCTACGCTACTTGTGACAGGTATTACCTTTATGACGGTATTAGTGGCAACTGGAATCGCATTAGCCGTAATGTTGCTACTTGGTATGATGAGTGTGGTGTTTAAATTACTGCCTTGGTTGATTGTGATTGCAATCGGTGTGTGGTTTTTCAAAAACTATGTACATAGCTCGAATCAGAGACGCTACTGAAGTCATGACACCGTCAAAGATCGGCTTGCTGTCGGTTTATCGTTTTAGCCTTTAGGATGTGTGGTAGACTTTTCCCCAATAATCTATGAATGTGCATACACTTAGCACAACGATATGGAGTTGGAGCTATCTCAAATGAATAAAATGCCATTAATTGCTTTAGTGGGAATGCTATCTTTAAGTTCAGCGGTATCTGCTGAGGAAGAGTTTTCTTACACGACTAAAGTCGGTGCCGATATGTGGTGGGGAAGTACCAAGCTAAACGAAGCGAGACAAGACGAAGACTCTAACTCTCCTTCTGTGTATTTCGCATTTGAGCATAATGCCCCAATCCTACCAAATGCAAGCTTCCGATATTCTACGGCCGATACAACATTGTTAGCATTTGATAAGTACGACTACACATTCTACTACACGTTGCTAGAGCACAAGTCGATGAACTTCGATGCAGGTGTGACTTTTACGCAGTATTCAAACTCGCACTATAAAGATCCTTACAGTTCGAAAACGACAAGTTTTGATGAGTTGACCTGGAGCTTCTATGGTAACGCAGAATTGAATGTCCCAAATACTCAGTTTGATATCATCGGTACCATGGAATTTGGTGATAGCAATGGCATTAAGAGTACTGATTTGATGGCAGGTGTTCAGTACCGTATTTCACTGGCAGAGACTAAAATAGCATTGCGTGGTGGCTATCGTGTGATTGACCTTGATTCGGACAAGTTCTTCTCTTCAGAGCTGAATAGACATTCCGATACAGACAAAGAACCTGACCCTTCGGATGAGCCACAGCCGGGGCCACCTAAATCGTTTGTCATGTTAGATGGCTGGTTTGTTGGTGCAGAGGTGCGATTCTAAGTCGACCCTAAAGAACATCTAAAACCCATTTAAGAACGCCGCTTTGTTAAGTGGCGTTTTTTATATCTGTTGGTTAGACCCAAGCATCTGGAGGTTACTTGGGTATATATCTTTCTGGAATGAGTTAGCACATTCATCACTTTCGACCATCCTTATACAGAAAGCTGATTAACGTCTATTCTTATAAGGTCTATGTTGTTGGTTCAGAACAAGGGATGGAATATGACACTCAATGAATTACGCAATTTATATCGAGAAAATGTGTTAGTTGAAGCCATCATAGAGCCCTCAATACAAGAAGGGGCTTGGGTTGTGGAGTTTCGCCATATGGGCGGCGGCTTTGTTCTGCTTACTGATGCCCATGGTGAGGAGTGTCATTACGCAGATTTAGACCTAGCCTCTAAGTCGGCAATGGCGGTGGGCTTTCAACAAGTTCGTATTGAAAACCAGTAGCCCATTAACCCATTCAATTGCTTTTTACTTCCAAAAAGTTATAAAACATACTTTTCTATTCTTTCTTGTTATTAAAAGGAGTGGTTAATCTATCGTCACGCAATGATTAGGGATTTCGTGACCATGTCTTTAAATAAGAAAGAGTCTTCACAAAATAATAATGCACAGTCTGGGGCGAACGAGCTGCCTGGATTAGCTGCACCGCTTAATGACCAACAACTGGGTCATCTTCAACAAACGGTTTCCGAATTATCTTCTCAGCAACTGGCATGGGTCAGTGGTTACCTATGGGGTGTGAGCCAAGCTCAACCTGTGGGTGCAGCCGCACCGATCACTCAGGCAGCTGAGGCGGTTGCTGCAAAACCTGCTGGCAAGCTCAGCATTATCTTTGCTTCTCAAACCGGTAATGCGAAAGGTGTCGCTGAATCACTTGAGGCAGAAGCAAAAGCCCTAGGCATCGCCGTCGAGCTTTTCGATGCCAGTGATTACAAAGGCAAAAACCTAGCTAAAGAGACGCACGTCATTTTCGTGGCTTCAACTAATGGCGAGGGTGAAGCGCCAGATAACGCGATTGAGCTGCACGAATTCCTACAATCAAAGAAAGCGCCGAAGCTATCAAACTTACAATATGGCGTGATTGGTCTGGGCGACTCAAGCTACGAGTTTTTCTGTCAAACGGCGAAAGACTTCGATAACTTCCTATCTAAGCTTGGTGCTAAATCATTTATTGACCGTCTTGACTGTGACGTGGATTACGAAGCGGCAGCAACAGAGTGGCGTGCTAAAGCTCTATCACAAGTACAAGAAACACTGTCGACGGGCGCTGAGGCCGAGGTAGTTCAATTACCAGTAGGTCAAGCCGCTGCTGGCCATTCACAGTACACTAAACAAAACCCATACACCGCAACATTGCTAACATGCCAAAAGATCACGGGTCGTGATTCGGGTAAAGATGTTCGTCATATCGAGATTGATCTGGATGAGTCCGGTATTACTTATCAACCGGGTGACGCACTGGGTGTGTGGTATGAAAACAGTTCAGAATTGGCGAATCAGATTCTTGCTAAGGTTGGGCTCTCTGGTATCGAGAGCGTAGATGTGGATGGTGAAAACCTTTCTATCCATAGTGCTCTAGTGAGTAAGTTCGAGATCACGGCTTCAAACCCTCAACTGGTCACTAAGTTTGCTGAGCTATCTGGCAGTAAGAAACTATTAAAGCTGGTGGAAGATAAAGACAAGCTTCGTGAATACGCGGGCAACACGCAAATTGTTGATGTATTAGCTGAGAAGAAAACCAAACTATCGGCTGATGAGCTTTTAGGTCTGTTGCGTAAGCTTACACCACGTCTTTACTCAATTGCATCTAGCCAAGCTGAAGTGGATGAAGAAGTTCACCTAACGGTTGGCTTGGTTGAATACCAAAAAGGTGAAGAGTCTCGTTTAGGTGGAGCATCAAGTTTCCTAGCTCAGCGTTTAGAGGAAGGTGGTGAAGTGAAGGTGTTCGTAGAGAACAACAATAACTTTAAGCTACCACAAGACGAAAATACTCCAATCATTATGGTCGGTCCGGGTACTGGCATCGCACCATTCCGCAGCTTTGTTCAAGAGCGCGAAAACACAGATGCTCAAGGTAAGAGCTGGCTGTTCTTTGGCGACCGTACCTTTACTCAAGACTTCCTATACCAAGTTGAATGGCAGAAGTACCTCAAATCTGGTGCGCTAACTAAGCTAGATGTTGCATTTAGCCGAGACCAAAAAGAGAAAGTGTATGTGCAAGACCGCTTAATCGAGCAGGCAGAGCAAGTATGGCAATGGCTACAAGAAGGTGCGTACTTCTATGTTTGTGGCGACGCGACTCGAATGGCGAAAGACGTACATGAAGCGCTAGTGACGATTGCTGAAAACCAGGGCAATCAAAGCCGCAAACAGGCTGAGCAATATATTAATGATTTACGTAAAGCGAAACGTTACCAAAAGGATGTGTACTAATGAGCAAGCAAGTAATAGAGCAAGAAGTGCTAGGCCAGGTACTTGGTCCATTGGCTGACAATGAACGTCTAAAGCGTGAGAGTAATAACCTGCGCGGTACGATAGAACAGGACTTACAAGATCGTATCACTGGCGGCTTTACAGCAGATAACTTTCAACTGATTCGTTTCCACGGCATGTACCAACAAGATGACCGTGATATTCGTAACGAACGCGCTAAGCAAAAGCTAGAGCCTCTACATAATGTTATGCTTCGTGCGCGTATGCCTGGTGGCATCATTACTCCTAAGCAGTGGCTAGCAATAGATAAGTTTGCTGATGAAAGTACGTCTTATGGTTCAATCCGTTTAACGACCCGTCAAACGTTTCAGTTTCACGGCGTGCTAAAACCAAATATCAAGCTGATGCACCAAACGCTAAATAGCATTGGTATTGATTCAATTGCGACAGCGGGTGATGTAAACCGAAACGTTTTGTGTACGACAAACCCTATTGAATCTGAACTTCACCAAGAAGCCTATGAGTGGGCGAAGAAGATCAGTGAACACCTACTTCCTAAAACTCGTGCTTATGCTGAGATCTGGCTTGATGGCGAGAAATTAGAAACAACCGATGATGAGCCAATCTTAGGTAATAATTATCTACCGCGTAAATTCAAGACAACAGTTGTGATTCCACCACAAAATGACGTTGACGTTCACGCTAATGACCTTAACTTTGTCGCCATCTCTGAAGGTGGAAAGCTGGTGGGTTTCAACGTATTAGTCGGTGGCGGCTTAGCAATGACACACGGTGATACCTCTACTTATGCTCGTAAAGCTGACGACTTTGGTTTTGTGCCACTAGAAAATACGTTAGATGTTGCGGCAGCGGTTGTTACCACACAGCGTGATTGGGGTAACCGCTCAAACCGCAAAAATGCAAAAACTAAGTACACACTAGACCGTGTAGGTATTGATGTGTTCAAAGCGGAAGTTGAAAAGCGTGCGGGTGTTAAGTTCTCAGAAAGTCGCCCTTATGAATTCACAGAGCGTGGTGATCGTATCGGCTGGGTTGAAGGCATTGATGGTAAGCACCACTTAGCGCTGTTTATTGAAAATGGTCGCTTGCTTGATTTCCCAGGTAAAGCATTGAAAACCGGTGTCGCAGAAATTGCTAAGATCCACAAAGGCGATTTCCGTATGACTGCAAACCAAAACTTAATTGTTGCTGGTGTCCCTAAGAGCCAGAAAGCAAAAATTGAGAAGCTAGCTCGTCAATATGGTTTGATGGATGACGCGGTAAGTGAACAGCGTAAAAACTCGATGGCGTGTGTGGCATTTCCTACTTGTCCGCTAGCGATGGCAGAGGCCGAACGTTTTCTTCCTGAGTTTGTTACTGATGTTGAGGGGATTCTTAAGAAGCATGGATTACCGGAAGACGATAACATTATCCTTCGTGTAACCGGTTGTCCAAATGGCTGTGGCCGTGCAATGTTGGCTGAGCTTGGTTTAGTAGGAAAAGCGCCAGGTCGTTACAATATGCATTTAGGTGGCAATAAAGCCGGTACTCGCATTCCTAAGATGTATAAAGAGAACATCACATCAGCTCAAATCTTAGAAGAGATTGATTCGCTGGTGGGGCGTTGGGCTGCAGAACGAGAAGGCAACGAAGGGTTCGGTGATTTCACAATTCGAGCTGGCATCATCCAAGAGGTGATCATTTCAAAGAGGGATCTGCATGCATAATTCTGTCGCTTCAAAATTGAAGTTAGCAGAACTGCTCGCACTGACCAAGACAGAGCAGGTACTTCGTCTTGGACAGATTAATGCAGAGTTAGAACAGCTAACTGCTCTAGAAAGAGTGAAATGGGCACTAGAAAACTTAGAAGGGACACATGTTGTGTCTTCAAGCTTCGGAATCCAAGCAGCACTCATGCTGCACTTGGTCACTCAGGCAAAGCCGGATATTCCAGTTATCCTTACCGATACCGGGTATCTATTTCCTGAGACCTATCGCTTTATAGATGAGTTAAGCCAGAAGCTCACCTTAAACCTACAAGTATTTCGTGCTCAGCAAAGCCCTAATTGGCAAGAAGCGCAATATGGAAAACTGTGGGAGCAAGGATTAGAGGGTATCGAGAAGTACAACAAGCTAAATAAAGTCGAACCGATGAGAAGGGCGTTAGATGAACTTGAAGCTGGTACTTGGTTCTCCGGGTTGAGAAGAGAGCAATCCCAATCACGTGCAAACTTAGCAATATTGTCAATCCAAAATGGTGTGTTTAAGTTCTTACCTATAATTGATTGGACCAATAAAGATGTTCACTACTACTTAGAAGAGCACGGTTTGAGTTACCACCCACTTCGAGAACAGGGTTACCTTTCAGTTGGAGATACACATACAACTAAGAAGTGGGAGCCAGGTATGACAGAAGAAGAAACCCGCTTTAACGGGTTAAAGCGAGAATGTGGGCTTCATGAAGACGATGGCGAACAGGATGGCTCTGGTATTTAGGAGTATTGCTGATTAAAAAGCTGCTTTAGGGCAGCTTTTTTGCTTTTCTGGGGGCAAAAAACAACTCCTGTGGATAACTCTGTGGTTAGTTTGTCGGTACTTTGTAGTTAAACTTGCACAAATAGGGCGTTGGTGGTTTATCCATCATGTAAGTCTTATTTTTGCATTTTTCTTAAATAAACACTTGCCAATATGTGCGACATCTCTATAATGCCGCCTCACTGACACGGCAGGCGCCATAAGGCTTCAGCGAAGAATGTTGGTTAGCCAACTAGCTTCAAGCGATTATTCGCTTCTACTTTTAGAAAGTAGGAATTAATTTTTAAAAAGTGTTTGACACTGAAAATTAAGTCGCTAGAATGGCCGCCTCTTCCGAAGTGATGTAAGTCACAATGAAGAGAAGTTCTTTAACAATTTAAACCTATCAATCTGTGTGGGCACTCGTTGATGAATGTCAAAAGTGAAACTTCGGTTTCAACTTGATTTCAATGAACTGAGTGACCAATCGATAATTTATTATCGGCACAGTCAATTCATTATCATTCTGTTGGAATGGTAATAGCTTTAGAATTACTTTTTGTAGTTTTGAAGTCAGTATTCGTTGAGTCACAAAATCTTAAATTGAAGAGTTTGATCATGGCTCAGATTGAACGCTGGCGGCAGGCCTAACACATGCAAGTCGAGCGGAAACGAGTTATCTGAACCTTCGGGGAACGATAACGGCGTCGAGCGGCGGACGGGTGAGTAAT